>NZ_CP129013.1:1348750-2023125 GCF_020524035.2 Bacillus carboniphilus
CATCAAAAGGCTTGCAATAGTGAAACCCAAAACTTATATAGAGAGTTCTAGCTGGTTCAAAAGCTTCCATGGATCCTGTCTCCAAACTTAATCTTTTATAGCCACGCCGTCTAGCTTCATCCATAATGTGTTGAAGAACTAATTTTGCAACACCTTTTCTTAAATGTTGTGATGAAGTTCGCATAGACTTTACCTCTCCATGCTCCTTATCAAGTTCTTTAAGTGCTCCGCATCCTAACAATTCATCATGCTCCCACACACTCCAAAACGTTATTTCCTGTTTTTTCAATTCATCAAGATCCAGTGCATGAATACTTTCCAGCGGAGAATGTTGTTTCATTCCATCCATATGTTCCTCTAATAATATCGCCACGGCATTTCCACTTAAATCATCTATTTTAATTTCCAATATCATCAACCCTTTAAAGTTCAATTTGTTCTCTTAGAACATCAATTTCAACCAAGTCGTTGGCTATATATGTATTCGAGAAAGTTTTTTTCGCTTCCTGCAACAACGATTGAATTTGTAGAGACGACTGGTAGCGAGAACTTATATGTGTAAGCCAAAGACAACCCACATTTGCTCGCTTGGCAACTTGAGCAGCTTGCTTGGTAGTCGAATGAAAGTAATTAAAAGCTAGTTTTTCTTCTTTTTCACTAAAAGTTGCTTCATGAATAAGAACATCCGCATCCTTCGCCAACTCCATACTGGCTTGACAAAAACGCGTATCACCTAAAACCGTAACAATACGACCTTTTTTAGCCTCGCCTATATAATCTTGACCATTAATAATCCGGCCATCTTCCAACACCACTTTCTCTCCATCTTTCAATTGACTATAAATGGGGCCTGGTTGAATTCCTTCATTAATCAATTTGTCTACTTGCAATTTACCTGGTAAGTCCTTCTCAATAACACGATACCCGTATGAAGGAATGCCATGCTCAAGCAACTCTACTTGAACTTCAAACGTATCATCTTCAAAAATAATGCCTGTCTCCTCAATTTCTACAATTTGTAGTGGGTATTTTAAATACGTTGTACTTACAGAAAGACTTGTTTCCACAAATTCTTTTATTCCCTTTGGTCCATATATAGTTAGTAATTCTTCTCCTCCTTGAAATGAACGACTTCCCAATAATCCAGGTAACCCAAATATATGATCACCATGCAAATGGGTAATAAAGATTTTTTCTATTTTTCTCGGTTTTATTTTCGTATGCAAAATTTGATGTTGCGTCGCTTCTCCGCAGTCAAACAACCATATTTGGTTTCTTTCTTCTAATAGCATTAGAGCTATAGATGAAACATTCCGTTCTTTCGCAGGTATCCCTGCCCCCGTACCTAAAAACTGAATCTCCAATCAATTTTCCTCCTAAGAACTGTTCGTTTTAGTCATAGCATATCACGAACCGATCATGATAGGAATAAACATCGTTCCTCCAGCTTGTATGGTCATAAGCTGTAACGACTCATTCGTCTTAAATATTTGCTTTCACCCGTAATAAACATTAAAATTGTTTAAGTATAATAGGTCAAAACGAGGTAACTTACTACTACTTTATTACATATAACGCATTAAAAAAGTGAGGTATTCTAGTGGAAACAACAACATATCCTAAAGCAGTCATTGTGATCTTCGGAGCGACTGGTGACTTAGCGAAACGAAAGTTATATCCATCTATTCATCGGCTTTTCAATAACAACCAAATTGGTGATGAGTTTGCTGTTATCGGTGTCGCTAGAAGGCCTTGGACAAATGACCTTTTTCGAGAGAAAGTGAAAGAATCTATTCAAACCCCTATTACTACAGATGAAGAAATTGATTCGTTTACAAGTCATTTTTACTATCATCCTTTTGATGTGACAGATAAAAGTTCCTTTCAAGATTTAATGAGCTTAATGAACGACTTAGATGGACAGTATCGAACAGAAGGAAATCGGATGTTTTACTTAGCCATGGCGCCTGAATTTTTCGGAACAATCGCGCAAAACATTCAAGAATATGGATTGAAAGAGACAAATGGTTGGACTAGACTCGTCATTGAAAAACCATTTGGCCATAATTTTGAATCTGCTAAGAAGTTAAATGATGAATTAAGAGAAGCATTTGATGAAAAACAAATATATCGAATTGATCATTACTTAGGAAAGGAAATGGTACAAAACATAGAGGTTATTCGATTTGCTAACGCCATTTTTGAACATCTTTGGAACAACCGCTTTATATCCAATATACAAATCACATCTAGTGAATTATTAGGAGTGGAAGACCGAGGGAAATACTATGAAAGTTCAGGAGCCCTTCGCGATATGGTACAAAACCATATGTTGCAAATGGTCGCGTTACTTGCAATGGAGCCTCCTATTAAATTAACAACTGACGAAGTTCGTTCTGAAAAAGTAAAAGCTTTACGTTCTATCCGTCCTCTTACCAAACAGTCTACTTTTGACCATTTTGTTCGAGGGCAATATGGCAAGGGAGAAATAGAAGAAGAACACGTAGATGGGTATCGTGAAGATCCCAATGTTGACTCAGAATCGAATACGGAAACGTTTGTAGCAGGAAAGATCATGATTGATAACTATCGCTGGGCAGGCGTCCCTTTTTATATTCGAACAGGAAAAAGAATGAAAGAAAAATTAACAAAGATCGTGGTCGAGTTTAAAGACTTACCGATGAATTTATATAACAATGGTTCAGGAAAGAAACAAACAAACTTGCTGGTTATACATATACAACCTGATGAGGGGATCACCTTACATTTAAATGCCAAACAATCTGATGGAACAAGAACTATTATTCCCATTCAACTTGATTACTGTAACAATTGCATCAATGGCATTAATACACCGGAAGCTTATGAAAAATTAATTTATGATTGCATGAACGGAGATGCAACGAACTTCACCCATTGGGATGAAGTTGCTCTTTCTTGGCAATTTGTTGATACCATCTCAAAAGCTTGGGAGAGCCAAAAGGCCGAATTTCCAAACTATACGTCAGGTTCCATGGGACCTGACGACGCTGATAAACTTTTAGAAAAAGACGGATTTAACTGGTGGTAATAAGCAAAGCGCATGCGCCTTGCTCAGCCACGACAAGCATAAGGCACGGAGAAAAGAAAGATGTTCTTTATCTTTTGTTCTACGTGACTTATGACCTCGAGTGGCTAGGTGCTGGAGCTAGACAGCAATGTTAGCACATTCTTATAAAGCACAAAGTTTATACATTCTTATCTTTTAAGAAAGGCTGATGCCCTTTGCTCACATCCGACAAGCATAAGACGCGTATAAAATGAAGGTGTTCTTTACCTTCATGCATACGTGGCTTATGACCTCGAGGATGTAAGGGCGTCAGCTGGACAATAAGAAAAGCGCAAGCGCCCGTCTAGCGACGCAGGTGCTTATAGACCCCCGCATGA
This sequence comes from Bacillus carboniphilus, assembly GCF_020524035.2. Taxonomy (NCBI): domain Bacteria; kingdom Bacillati; phylum Bacillota; class Bacilli; order Caryophanales; family Bacillaceae; genus Bacillus; species Bacillus carboniphilus. Next base: position 1,352,177 of record NZ_CP129013.1, read on the forward strand.
GATAATGGAACATCAACTAAAGACGCCCACGTCCTGTGGGCAACGTTGATGCTAGCACTTCCTGTGCGTCGAAAGCGCTACCCGCCGCTGGGCGCTGGAGCTAGACAAAAATAAAAGCACCATCCAAATAAGGACAGATTTTTATACTTTCTTACTCTATAAGAAAAGCGCAAGCGCCCGTCTATATTTATCAAAACGTATAAAAAATACAGGAGGAGAAAACTCATGAAATTTTACGATGTAACAACTCCTATTTATCAAGGAATGACTGTTTATAAAAACAAACCAGAAAAACAACCAATCATCAAAACAACTACAAATGAGCATGTAACCGAGTCTCGCATCGATATGGATTTACACACAGGAACACATGTTGACGCTCCTCTTCATATGATCAATGATGGGGATACAATGGAAACCATCCAAATTAAAGAGCTAGTCAGACCTGTTAAAGTGTTTGACGTGACACATGTTGAAGATCGGATCAAGAAATCAGATGTGGCGGGCTTAAATATTGAGAAAGATGATTTCATTTTATTTAAAACAAAAAATTCATTTGAAGATTCATTCAACTTTGACTTTATATTTGTTGCTGAAGATTTAGCCAAGTACTTGGCTGAGATTGGCATTAAAGGTGTTGGAGTTGACGGACTCGGAATAGAAAGAAGTCAGCCTGGCCATCCTACTCATCGCACATTATTTGATGAAAAAATTATCGTCATGGAAGGTCTTCGATTAAAAGACATAACAGAGGGTGAGTATTTTATGGTTGCTTCTCCACTTCCTATTAAAGGAGTAGATGCATCACCAGCCCGCGTATTATTATTCGAGGACAACCTATCTGGATAGCCTAAACCCTTATAAAGAGGATTCCATATTAGTAGAAAGTTTTGCTTTCAAACTAAAAAACGCCCCTAATCAAAATAACTGATTAGGGGCGTTTCTATTACTTTTTTATTTCTCCATCCAGTCAGTATGGAAAATTCCTTCTTTATCCACTCGTTGATACGTATGCGCACCAAAGTAATCACGCTGTGCTTGTAGAAGGTTCGCTGGCAACCTTTCTGAACGATAGCTATCATAATAAGCAAGCGCGGAAGAGAACGTTGGAACTGGGATTCCATTGTTAATTGCAAGAGCAATTACCTCTCGAAGAGCTCCTTGATAGTTTTCAACGATCTCTTTGAAATATGGGTCAAATAAAAGATTAGCAAGCTTTGGATCTAAATCATATGCTTCTTTTATCTTTTGTAGGAAGGCCGCTCGAATGATGCATCCCCCTCGGAAAATCATCGCAATTTCACCGTATTGAAGATTCCAGTCATACTCCTCTGAAGCTGCTCTCATTTGCGCGAAGCCTTGTGCGTAAGAAAGAATTTTACTCATATAAAGAGCTTTTCTAATGGCCTCGATAAGCTCTTTTTTATCGCCTGTAAAGTTTTGAATTGCGGGTCCAGATAGCGTTTGACTTGCTTTTACACGCTCTTCCTTCATCGCTGAAATAAAACGCGCAAAAACCGATTCAGTAATTACAGGGAGAGGAACACCTAAATCAAGTGAGCTTTGACTCGTCCATTTCCCTGTCCCTTTTTGTCCTGCCGTATCTAAAATCACATCCACTAAAGGTTTGCCAGTCTCTTCATCCATTTTTGTGAAGATATCAGCTGTGATCTCGATTAAATAACTATCAAGTTCTCCATTATTCCACTCTGCAAAGACTTCATGAAGTTCTTGTGCATTTAGGCCTAGAACATGTTTTAAAATCGAGTAAGCTTCACATATAAGCTGCATATCCCCATACTCTATACCATTATGTACCATTTTTACATAATGACCTGCTCCATCAGGTCCGATGTAGGTCGTACATGCTTCTCCGTCCACCTTTGCAGAAATGGCTTCTAAAATAGGCTTTACTAACTCATGAGCTTCTTTTTGCCCACCCGGCATAATTGAAGGCCCTTTAAGAGCTCCTTCCTCACCACCAGAAACACCGGTTCCTATGAAATGGATTCCACTCTCGGCTAATTGCTTATTTCGACGTTGAGTATCTTTAAAGAAAGTATTTCCACCGTCAATTAAAATATCGCCTTTATCAAGATGAGGCAATAATGACTCAATCGTCGCGTCTGTCGGTTTTCCTGCCTTAACCATTAATAAAATTTTTCGAGGTTTTTCCAGTGAAGCGACAAATTCTTCAATACTATATGTACCAACGACCTTTTTCCCTTCTGCTTCTTGTAAAAATTGTTCCGTTTTTTCTGGAGAACGATTAAAAACAGAAACAGAATATCCACGACTTTCTATGTTAAGAGCCAAATTTTTGCCCATAACTGCAAGTCCAACTACTCCAATATGTTGATTTGACATCCTTTTACGTCCCTTCTAGTTCAACTTGTACAATCTTGAAAATACCATATATAAATAAGGTTTATCAAGTTATAGATTTCGAATTCATTGCAAGAAGAGGGGAAAATGTTTCTGAATAAAAGAAACGAACGCTTAGTCTCGCAAAAAATCTTTGTTAAAACTAGTCTCTCCCTGTTCTTCTTCTTTTATCTTTAACCCTTTTTTAATAATACTTTTTCCATATTTCGTTTGAAGTTCATTCATCACATTGATAATAGGCTCGTCTTTTACATCCTTTTCGAACGTGAAAAGATCCAGTTGCTTCATAGCAGCGCTCTCATCAACTAACTCTTGACCCGTAATTCCTAAGAGTCTGATCGGTTTTTCATTCCAATGTTGATGAAACAGCCTCATGGATTGAGCAAAAATCTCTTCTTTCCCAGCTAGCGGATTTTCAAGAGAATAGCTTCTAGTAATGGTTTTTCGATCAGCATACCGTATGGTAATTGAGATTTTCTCCATCATCAACTCTTTCTTTGTTAATCTACTACTTACTGAATGGGCTAGTTTACGAAAGGTTTGTTCTATAAGTCCCATATCCACTGTATCATTAGAAATCGTCGTAGAGTTGCCTACACTTTTAATATCATATATGGCAGAGGGATCGACCTCTCGGTTATCAATGCCCATCGCTCTTTCTTGCAAACGAATTCCATTGATCCCAAGAAACTGTCTTAATGAATCTTTGTTTGCTTTAACCAAATCGTCAATGGTGTATACTTCAATTTGATTTAATTTTTCTGTTGATTTCTTTCCGACACCATGCATTTCTTCAATTGGAAGTGGCCACAATCTTTCTTTTAATTGTCTTTTTCGTAACACAGTAATTCCTAAAGGTTTTTTCATGTTTGAAGCCATTTTAGCCAAAAATTTATTAGGAGCAATACCAATACTACAAGGGAGTAAAAGCTCGTTATATAATTGATCTTGTATATTTTGGGCAATTGTTAGAGGATGTTCTGGAACTTGAGAAACATCTAGATAACCTTCATCAATTGAAACAGGTTCTACCGTTTGGGTGTATGTTTTTAACACTTGAAATATTTCAGATGAGGCCTGTCTATAGAGGTCAAAATTAGGCTTAACCACAATCATATTGGGACATAATTTCCTTGCTTGCCACAATGGCATCGCCGCTCTAACCCCATGCTTTCTTGCCTCATAGCTACACGTCACAACAATTCCCTTTCTTTCTTTAGGGTTTCCCGCTACAGCTAAAGGTTTACCACGCAAATCACAGTTATGCGCCATTTCTACAGAGGCATAAAAACTGTTCATATCGACATGAAAAATCACTTTCCCGTTTGCTCGTTCCATTATGTTTCATCCCTTTAATTTATAGTGACCTCTAACAACTGTTCCTTCACCTCTGCAAAATGAGGAAGGCTGTCTACAAGATTTGAAACATTTAAATGAGTGATTAAACTATCATCATGTAAGATGATATCCGTAAAATAGGGAACAGACTGAAAAAGGTTTTTATTTAAAGGCTTAACCATATCATTTGTAACCGAAATGATATCCCTCGTTTCCTCAACGAGTAATCCGATCAATTCATGTTGATTCATTTTCGAAACAATGATTTTTTGATTTGCATCGTCAATTTTTTCTTTGTTAAAAACAACATTGATATCAATAACAGGTACAACCTCATTTCTCATATTTGTAATACCACGTATGAATGATGGAAAATTGGCCCCAGAAACGACTTGCAAGCTGTTCTCAATCGTCACAATATCATCAATGGATAACGCATACTTCTCATCACCCGAAAAAAACACAATCGCTTTTTCCATAAGATTCATCCCCTTTTTGTAAAAGAGTAGGGGCTCATAAAGCCCCAGTTCAACACTACCCGTTAGCCACTTCTTCTATAATCGCAACGACATATTCAGCTGCTTTCACTAATTCCTTAGTAGGCATTTTTTCATTGGTTGTATGTATTTCTTCATATCCAACAGAGAGGTTTACAGTTGGGATATCGAATCCTGCGATAATATTCGCATCGCTTCCTCCTCCTGATGTTAATAAATTCGATTTACGACCAATTTTTTCAGCTGCTCTTTTTGCCACCTCGACTACATGATCTCCATCACCAAATTTAAACCCTGGATACATAACAATCACGTCAACATCTGCTTTGCCTCCCATTTCTGTTGCAACATCTTCAAAGGCTTTTTTCATTTTATTTGCTTGTTCTTCCATTTTCTCTTTCACTAAAGAACGGGCCTCCGCTAAAATTTCCACATGGTCACAAACAATGTTCGTTTGTGAGCCTCCCTCGAACCTGCCAATGTTAGCCGTGGTTTCATCATCTATTCTACCTAACGGCATTTTGGAAATCGCTTTTGCTGCCATTGTAATAGCCGATACACCTTTTTCAGGAGCAACTCCAGCGTGAGCGGTTTTCCCATGAATAACAGCTTTAATCTTTGCTTGTGTTGGAGCCGCGACGATAATATTGCCTACTTCTCCATCACTATCTAAAGCATATCCGAACTTAGCAGTTACAAATTTAGAATCTAACGCTTTCGCACCAACTAAACCTGATTCTTCACCTACGGTAATAATAAACTCTATTTTCCCATGCTTTATGTTTTGCTCTTTTAACACTTTGATTGCTTCAAGCATGGCTGCAAGACCTGTTTTATCGTCTGCTCCTAAAATGGTGGTACCATCTGTTACAATGTATCCATCTTTAATAGAAGGTTTAACTCCATTTCCAGGAACAACTGTATCCATATGTGAGGTGAAGTAAATAGGGTCTACTCCTTCTTTTGTTGCTTCTAACGTACAAATTAAATTCCCTGCGCCATGACCGGTTTCATCCATTGTATTGTCTTCCACAACTTTTACTCCAAGAGCCGTAAATTTTTCTTTCAATACTTTGGCAATTTTCGCTTCATGTTTTGTCTCAGAATCGACTTGGACTAATTCAAGAAATTCATCCACTATTCGTTGTTCGTTAATCAAAATCATTTCCTCCTTGTATAAATAACGTACTTTTTTATGTAATATTAAAAGATTAACTTTAACTTAATCAGTATATCATTTTCCATTGATTAATTCATAATACTCGAGAAGAGGAATAGTAAAATCACCCCACAATAATGTGAAGTGATTTTATGTTTATAAAGGGATATTCCCATGTTTCTTAGCTGGACGAGTCTCTTTTTTTGTTTTCAACATTTCTAGTGCCTGAATCAGTTTAATTCTTGTTTCTCTTGGATCAATAATATCATCGACAATTCCTTGGCTTGCGGCAACGTAAGGATTAGCAAACTTCTCTCTATATTCTTTTATCTTTTCTGCTCTCGTTTGTTGAGGGTTATCACTACGATTTATTTCTTTTGAAAAGATAATATTTGCTGCTCCTTCAGGTCCCATAACAGCAATTTCTGCATTCGGCCAGGCGTATACCATATCGGCACCTATTGAACGAGAATTCAATGCTACATATGCCCCACCGTACGCCTTACGCAAAATGACTGTGATCTTAGGTACCGTTGCTTCGGAATAAGCGTATAAGATTTTCGCACCATGTCTAATGATTCCACCATGCTCCTGGTTTACTCCTGGGAAGAACCCAGTCACATCTTCAAAAGTAACAATAGGAATGTTAAATGAATCACAAAAGCGGATAAACCTAGCTGCTTTATCAGAAGAGTTAATATCCAGCCCTCCTGCCATATATTTTGGCTGGTTGCAAACAAGCCCCACTACTTGGCCATTAATTCTAGCGAAACCAACTACAATGTTTTTGGCAAACGATTGTTGCACTTCAAAGAACGATCCTTCATCGGTTACCTGGTCAATAACGTGTCTGACATCGTATGGTCTGATTGCTTCAAAAGGAACGACATCTGCTAAATCAGGCAAATAATCATCTCTTTCTTCGATATCCACAACTTCAGGGTGTTTCTCGTTACTTTGAGGTAAATAACTTAATAATTGACGTACTTGTTTTAAAACTTCCTCCTCTGTTTCTGCAGAGAAATGGGCATTCCCGCTAATCGAATTATGAACATTTGCCCCTCCTAAGTTTTCAGAGGAGATTTTTTCACCTGTAACCGTTTCAATTACTTTAGGACCCGTGATAAACATTTGGCTTGTTTTTTGTACCATAAACACAAAATCAGTAATTGCTGGTGAATACACAGCTCCTCCTGCACAAGGACCTAAAATAACCGATATTTGCGGAATAACCCCAGAGTATATTGCGTTTCGGTAAAACACATGTCCATACCCATCTAATGAATTGACCCCTTCTTGTATTCTCGCTCCTCCTGAATCGTTCAAACCTATAAAAGGGGTTCCGTTTTGATAAGCTAGATCCATCACTTCAGCAATTTTTTTTGCGTGCATTTCACCAAGGGCTCCTCCAAATACGGTGAAATCTTGAGAGAATAAATAAATAGGGCGTCCATTAACCTTTCCATACCCTGTCACAACTCCGTCTCCAGCTGCTTTTTTCTCCCCTAAGCCAAAATCGTGACAGCGATGCTCCATAAATGTATTAATCTCAACAAAACTTCCTTCGTCCACTAGCAACTCAATTCTCTCTCTAGCGGTAAGCTTTCCTTTATCATGCTGCTTAGCAATTTTTTTATCTCCACCGCCTAATTCAACCTCTCGGCGCTTATCATATAGTTCATTAATTTTATCGTATATGTCCATTTCTTATTTCCCCCGCTTTTCGCATAGCTCAAACAATACACCTTTAGTTGATTTCGGATGCATGAAGGCAATATCAGCTCCACCAGCACCCGTCCTAGAAGTATGATCAATCATTTGAATATCTTTATCAACTAAGTGCTTAATCCGATTTTCAATATCATCAACACCAAAGGCTACATGATGAATTCCTTCACCTCTTTTTTCTATAAAAGATGCAACCGGACTAGCAGTACTTAACGGTTCTAACAATTCAAGCTTTATATTCCCTGCATCAATAAACGCCACTTTAACTTGTTGGCTTTCGACTACTTCCTCATCAATCAATGTCAATCCAAACACGTTTAAATAGATAGGCAATGTTTCTTTAATAGACCGAACGGCAATTCCAATATGATCCACTTTGTTCACCATTTTCACCAACCTTCCAAAGATGTATTCGCTTACAAATCTGATTGATATAGATTCTAATCCTATATCTCTTTCGCGTTTTATTTAAAAATATCCTGCTAAAATTGTTGAATAATGTTGTTAGGGGTTGTCCAAGAAGAAAATTCATCATAAAATAAAAGAGATAAAGAAGATTAATTCTCATCCTTCGAGGAGGAAATTAAACATGTCAAAAAAAACACAAAAAGTGGTTGTATATATAATGATTGCTTCTATGCTATTAACAACCTTACTTGCAGGTGCAGCAAGCTTTTTTTAATAAGAAAGGCGCAAGCGACCGTCTAGCGGCGCAGGTGCTTATAGACCCCCACATGAGATAAAGGAAACACGAAAAGCCCGAAAGCAGAGGATCTACTAACTACTGCCACGTCCTGTGGCAAACGTAGATCCACCTCCCTCCTGGAGGCGTCTCCGTTGACTTATCGTGGAGAAATGGAACATCATCTAAAGGCGCCCACGTCCTGTGGACAACGATGATGCTACTACCTCCTGTGCGTCGAAAGCGCTACTGGGCGCTGGAGCTAGACAAAAATAAAAGCACCATCCGAATAAGAACAGGTTTTTTATACTTTCTTATTCTGTAAGAAAGGCGCAAGCACTGGTTTTTTCAAAAAGTGTGAAATTATCTATTTCCAAAATAAAAAGACTTGGAGTATTTACGGATACTTCAAGCCATTTTCATTTCTTTTCATTGCTCCTTGCTCAACCGCAATCTCTTCAAAAGATCGACTCGATGTTGTCACGTATACCTTCGTCCCTATAGGAATATAATCGAAAATCTCCTCAACTGATTTATTCAACATCCGCACACACCCATTCGAAACAGAATAGCCAATGGACCAAGGGTTATTGGTCCCATGAATCCCATATATGCGACCATCTGTATCTAATGCATCAAAACCGATCCACCTTGATCCAAGAGGATTCTTAGGGTCTCCTCCTTGAATATTATTTCTACGATAATAAGGATTAATGGCTTTAACTGTTACCGTGTGAACTCCTTCTGGTGTTGGATCTTTTATCTTTCCAGTAGCAATCGGATAAACTTTATAAATACTATTATCACGTATTAATGCAAGTTGATTTTTTTGCAGATTGACAATAATAAAAGGATCACCAGGTAAAGGATTTTGACCTAAAGGCCAAATTGGGGAAGCCACCAACAAAAACGTAACAAGAATCAATTTCATTAATAAAGCTAACCTCTTTCCATAACAGTCTTATCCTTTATTATTCAACATAAAGGCGATTTCTATTAGAAAGAGTAGGTTAAATAATAAAACATCATTTTTTTCTAAACGAACTACTTGCCATTCCTTTAAATTGATTCTTTAAGGACAAATATTGCTCAAGTTCGTAAACAAAATGGAATAAAGCTGCTCGAACCTCAAACTCTTCTCTTGAGCTAGGCAAAGGCATCTCTTGGAACTTCTTTCTCATTTCATTTAACTTCCAAATATACTTTTTTGCTGTATTTCCAGGATGAATATTACAACTAAGTTCATGAACAAAATCTGCTAACATTTCTCCTTGCTCCACATTCAAAGATATCGTTGTTATGATCGGTAAACTTCTCTCAATTATTTCAAACTGCTTCTCTCTCATTTTGAAATAATGATAATAAAGATTCTCTTCCCTTAAAAAATGATTTTCTACATCACGAAAAGCTAAGGACTTTGCCTTTTTTAGAATTCGATCAACCTCTGTTAATTCTCTTCCATTCCAATGACTTTCACCCGTCCGTAAATAATTTTCAACCTCTAAGAAGATACGTTCAAATTGCTCCTCTAATTTCACTTGATACTTATGAAGTTCTCCCTCAAGACTGGGCATATATAGATTCATAATTAATGCAACACCAATTCCAATAAATATTAATAAAGCTTCATTTGCCACATGCTCAAAAGTCACTTCTCCATAAGAATACATGTGGAGCAAAATAACCGAGCTTGTTACAATTCCTTCTGTTGCTTTTATGACTACCATTGTAGGAATAAAAAATAACAATAATAATCCAATAACAACAGGGTGGTAAGCAATTCCTTCAAAAAAAACAAACGCGAAAACAATCGCAAAAGAACATGCTAGGAACCTTTCCCATGCACTTTGAATTGATTTCTTTTTTGTAACTTGAATGCAAAGGATTGTTAAGATTCCTGCAGATGAAAAATTTGTAAGACCCAACCACTGAGCAATCATAATCGCAATTACCGTACCAAGGCCAGTTTTTATCGTTCGATGTCCAATTTTAAATTTTTTCATACCTATAGCTCCTGTTTTGACAATGATTTCGATCGTTATTGCATGTATTAGTTTAGACTAAGTTTTTACTTAATCGCTATGAATAATATCATATTTTGAAAAGTTTTTTCATTTGTTACATGATCAGGAGTAATCAAGAATCCAAAAGTAATGTTAAAAAGTGAGAAAATAAGAAAAGATTAGAACGCCCGTTTAGCAACGAAGGGGCTTGAGCACTCCACTCCGTATGAGATAAAGGAATCACGAAAAGCCCGAAAGCTGAGGATCTACTAAGTTCAGCCACGACGCGCGAGCTAACGTTGATGCTAAAACTTCCTGTTCATCGCACGTCCTGTGGGCAACGATGATGCTAGCACCTCCTGTGCGTCGAAGCGCTACCAGTCGCTGGGCGCTGGAGCTAGAAAAAAATAAAAGTACCATCCAAATAAGGACAGATTTTTATACTTTCTTACTCTGTTAGAAGAAAAACAAAGGATTCTCCTTAATTGAGAATCCTTTGTTTTCTTATTATTTTATACTTCCTCACAATACTCATCAAACAAACGTTGTAAGTTTGTGACGACAGACATTGGATCATGACCTTCAATCTCATGTCGTTCAACCATCGCTTTAATTTCACCATCTTTTAAAAAGGCGAATGAAGGGGAGGATGGTGGATATCCAGTAAAATAAGTACGTGCTTTTTCAGTCGCCTCTTTATCTTGACCTGCAAAAACCGTTACTAAATGGTCGGGACGACTATCATAGTGAATGGCATGTGCGGCTGCTGGACGAGCAATTCCACCAGCACAACCACATACAGAATTGACCATTACCAATGTTGTTCCCTTTTTATTTAAAGCGTCTTCTACTTCCTCAGGAGTCTTAAGTTCTGTATAACCAGCAGCGGCAATCTCATGACGAGCTTGGCGTACGACATCGTTCATAAACAAATTAAAATCCATATTCATTGAGGTCATCTCCTTTACCTAAAACAATTTAGACCAATTTAATCTTACAATGAGAACACAAATAGAGCAAATACAAAGATTAGGATGAATAAACTTGTTTAAACAACTCAATAACAGAAAGCGCACTTTTAGAAACGGACTGTTTCCCTTTTATAATATCGCTCTCCAATTGTGATATATGCTCTTTAATGATTGGATGCTGAAAAACTAATCTCTCCACTTGTTCTTTAATTAAATCATGAAGCCATTCTTTCTGTTGCTCTTCTCGTCTTTTTTTAAATAAGCCATTCTTTTCTACTCTCTCCCGAAACTGCTCAATCTTAGTCCATATCTCTTCTATTCCACTTTCTTTAGTTGACGAACAAAGAACCGCTTCAGTCAACCATCCTTCCGTATAAGAGGTGAGGAAATGGAGAATGGTATTCAATTCTTGTTTTGCTTTGACAGCTCTTTGCTTATTGTCTCCATCTGCTTTATTGACAACAACTAGATCTGGCAGCTCCATAATTCCCTTTTTCATCACTTGAAGCTCATCACCAGCTCCAGTTAAAACAATCAATAAAAAGAAATCGACCATATTTCGAACAACATATTCTCCTTGTCCTACCCCAACAGTTTCAACTAAAATAACATCATATCCCGCTGCTTCACACAGAATGATAGATTCCCTTGTTTTACGGCTTACTCCGCCTAACTTCCCCCCTGCTGGTGAAGGTCTAATAAAGGCTTTATGATCTCTTGCTAGTCTCTCCATTCTTGTCTTATCTCCTAAAATACTACCCTTAGATACTTGACTACTTGGATCGATTGCCAGTACGGCAACCTTAAGTCCTTTACTTGTCAAATATGTTCCGAAAGAATCAATAAATGTACTTTTTCCTGCTCCAGGTACTCCTGTAATACCGATCCTAATCGTTTTATTTTGATGAGACATAAGTGCTTGCAGAAGCATTTGACCTTCCTCAAAATGTTTTTGTGAGTTGCTTTCAACTAGAGTTATGCCTCTTGCAAGGGACGCTCGATCTCCTGCTATTATGCCATTTGTAAGTTCTTCAACCGTTTGTCTCATCTTATAGCATCCTCTAAACCTAACTGTTCGCAGATGCAATCCAATATTTTATTGGCTGCTGCAGGTATATTTGTTCCAGGTCCGAAGATCTCAGTAGCTCCTTGCTCCTTTAAGAATTTGTAGTCTTGAAATGGGATGACTCCACCACAAATGACAAGAATATCTTCCCTTCCTAAAGCTTTTAGCTCTTTTACTAATTCAGGTAATAATGTTCGATGTCCGCCAGCTAAAGAACTCATTCCAACAACATGAACATCATTCTCAACTGCTTGAGCGGCAGTTTCAGCAGGGGTTTGAAAAAGTGGACCAATATCAACATCAAACCCAAGATCGGCATAGGCGGTTGCCACTACTTTCGCACCTCGATCATGTCCATCTTGCCCCATCTTCGCCACTAAAATTCTTGGTCTTCGTCCTTCTACTTCGTAAAACTGATTTGTACGTTCTCTAACAGCTAAAATAACCTCTTCATTTTTATACTCTGACTGATAGACACCACTAATAGATCTAATAACTGCTTGATGACGCTTTGCAACCTTTTCAACCGCATAAGAAATCTCTCCTAAAGTTGCTCTTTGCCTCGCAGCCTTAACAGCTAAATCAAGTAGGTTCCCCCTCTTTCGTTCTCGTAGCTTCGGTTAAGTCGTCAAGAGCTTTTTGCACTGCTCGCTCATCTCTATCTTGCTTTAATTGTCTTAATCTAGCCAATTGTTTTTCTCGAACTTCGGAATTATCAATGTTTAAAACTTCTAAATCCTGTTCTTCATGTTCAAGCTTAAATTTATTTACACCAATGATCGCTTCTTTTCCAGAATCAATTTTCGCTTGTCTTTTAGCAGCGGCTTCTTCAATTCTCATTTTTGGTAAGCCCGTTTCAATCGCTTTCGCCATGCCACCAAGTTCTTCAATTTCGTCCATATGTTCATGCGCTCGTTGTATCAAATCTGCCGTCAACTTTTCCACATAATAAGAACCTGCCCAAGGGTCAATCACGTTACAAATACTTGTTTCTTGTTGCAAATAAAGCTGTGTGTTACGCGCAATTCTAGCCGAAAAGTCTGTTGGTAATGCGATCGCTTCATCTAACGCATTCGTATGAAGGGATTGTGTGTGTCCCATGACCGCTGCATGGGCTTCAATACACGTTCGAATAACATTATTATATGGATCTTGTTCAGTTAAGCTCCAACCTGACGTTTGAGAATGTGTCCGTAAAGCCATCGACTTTGGATTGTTAGGGTTAAATTGTTTGACTACTTTCGACCATAAATAACGTCCAGCTCTCATTTTGGCCACTTCCATAAAGTAGTTCATTCCAACTGCCCAAAAAAATGATAGTCGTGGAGCAAACTGATCAATAGAAAGGCCTGCCTTTAACCCTGTCCGAATATATTCCAATCCATCGGCTATTGTATAGGCCAATTCCAAATCAGCAGGCGCACCAGCTTCTTGCATATGATAGCCAGAAATACTAATACTATTAAACTTAGGCATATTCTCTGAAGTATATTTAAAAATATCACCGATTATTCTCATTGATGTATCTGGAGGGTAAATATAGGTGTTTCTCACCATATATTCTTTTAAAATATCATTTTGGATCGTTCCTGTTAATTCTTCTTTTTTTACCCCTTGCTCCTCTGCCGTAACAATATAAAAGGCCATAATAGGTAAAACAGCACCATTCATTGTCATCGAAACCGACATTTTATTTAAAGGGATTTGATCAAATAAGATTTTCATATCTAATATGGAATCAATGGCTACACCTGCCTTTCCTACATCTCCAACAACACGCGAGTGATCCGAATCATACCCTCGATGAGTCGCTAAATCAAAAGCAACAGATAGTCCTTTTTGCCCCATTTCTAAGTTTCGACGATAAAAAGCATTGCTTTCCTCAGCAGTAGAAAAACCTGCATATTGACGAATCGTCCACGGTCTATTGATATACATTGTGGCATAAGGCCCCCTTACGTAGGGAGGAAGTCCCGGTAACGTGTTAAGATGAACAAGATTTTCAATATCCTGCTTTTGATAATTAGATTGGATCAATATATTCTCATTTGTTTGAAATAAGTCCTTGTCCTTTTTATCGTTTGTTGCTACTTGCATAAACGGATGGTCTTTAAGCCTCACCTTACTCATAATCCTTTCCTCCTAACTGCTTTTGCATATGAAGTAAGAACGAATACGCGTCCATATTAGTAGAAATAAGCGAAATGTTAGGGTGTTTTTGTAGTGATAAAGGTAGTTTCCTAGCTACGACGTACAATTGCTTAATGGATAAAAACTGCTCTACCGTTGAGTCCTGCAATTGCTGGTAATCATCATCTGTTCCACAAAGAATACAAATCTCTTTCTCTTGAAATTGTCGACTTACATGCCCTTTCATTCCACCAGAGGCCAAAATCCCATTAACAAAGTCAAGTCTTGGTTTATATTCTTTCAATTCTCCAACAACATAGATTGGTATATTTTCAGTTAGTTTTTGCGATTTCAAGCGTAGTTGTTCATACGATTCCGCTAAACGAGAGGGATTAAGTTTTTTTACCATCTCATTCTTATCATTACTCAACATAAAACCAGTATTAAGATTCGTTCTTTCAGAGGTCACAGCATCATTTATATTTGCATACATGTTGACTCCAATCATCGATTTTTGGCGATGATACAATTGATTCTCATGCTGGTTACTTAATTTCTCTATTGAACCTTGAACTTTTCCCAATTTTAGTGCTTGTATAAACCCTCCTTGTTCATCAATCTCTTGCATAAGAGCCCATGCTTTTTCTGCTAATGAGTTTGATAAAGATTCAATATAATAGGAGCCTTTCGCTGGATCCGCTACTTTACTTAATAAACTTTCTTCTTTAAATAAAAAATGTGTATTTTGAGCAATTCTAGCTCCATGTAAAGAATCGCTTTCTGTTAAAAAGTTATACGGTAAAATTGTTAATCCATCCACATTCGCGCAAATAGCTGAAAAGGCTTCACCAGTTGTTCTTAGTAAGTTGACTTGCTCGTCTAAAATCGATTTATTGCGAATAGCCGTTTTAGCGTGCAAATAGATTTTTCTCGACCCTTTAGAAACGCCATAGACCTTTATCAAGTTCGACCATATCTTTCGAGCAGCACGAAACTTGGAAACCTCTGTAAAAAACTGTGATCCAATTGAAAATGAAAAAGCGGTTTTGTCTATTAAGTCATCAATCGACACTCCATGATTGATAAGTTCATCAATCCATTCTTTCCAAGCTGAAAAGGTGTACGCTAATTCTTTTACAGCATCAGCTCCAGCTTCATGGTAGATTGCCCCTTTAAAAAGAAATAGTTTAAGGTTTAATGAATGAATATTCAGCCATTGAACTAACTGTTTACTCTGTTCTATATTCTCTTCATAAGAAAAGTGGCCCGTTAATAATAACTTTTCATATGGATCAAAGCCAACAACCCCTTGTAAGCGCTCACTTTTTTCATTAAGGTACTGTAAAAAACTAAGAATTTTCGTTGGTGATTGCGATGCGTCAATAAAGATCTTATAGTTTGATAAATCAATATTTTCAAAAGCTGATTGTAGATCTCCCACAGAAGCGAATGTCTGTAGCTCATCAATATAAATCGTATTCAGCCCTCTTTGAGAAAAAAAATCTAAATTCTTTTTATATTCTTCAATTGTTTGTCCAGGTATTCTTTGGCAAACATCCCATTCAACTGGGCTAGTTGGCTGTTCAAAACTCTGAATATGTTGCAAATCTTCTTCTGTATAAAAAGGCTTTAATCTTATTCCTTCATCTAATTCTGTTGATATCGATGATAGATCTCTTCCTCTCAAAGCTTTTTTTGCTAGTTCTTCCCATCTAGATAACATTGTTTCGTTCACAAGACCCATCCCCTTTCGGCTGTTTAAACGAATGTTCAAAATGTGCTACTATAATTATATTTTAGTATATCTTAATGAGATGGACAACGGTATCATAACAGGAATAAAGGTGCTTCCTTGTCTTTTTTGGTTATCTCTTCAGGGAACATCTCCTCTATTGTAAATGAAAAATGTATACATTCTGAGGCTCTTTATACTCGATTACTGAATAACCAGAACTATCTTTTTTTAAACGAATGAGCACTGGCATTGAATGACCTGTTTGCCCGTCTGTTCCAGTCTCCTTATTATATCCAGCATAAAACAAGTGCATATATAGATATCTCATTATTCTCTTAATTAGCTCTATAGATTTCATGAAATTCGAATTTTTTCTATAGGACAAAGGCTTCAACGTTTTTTTCAACGATATAATTTGAAATTACTTCATGCATTTTATCTGTAACAACTTTTTCACTTTCTTGAAATCTTCTCTTTGTCCACACCCCGTTAACATTATGAGTAGTATCAAGCTTCCTAATACCATTTTTTGTTTAACCATTCCTCTTCCTCCAAATACATAATTATAAATAAGCTAAACTACCTTATTCTATTTGCAAAATGTAAAAACCTTTCTTAACCTTTAGATGCATGTTCAAAATAACAAATACACACATTAGAGCATATAATATAAAAAAACGGAGTTTTCACTGTTTTATTTGACTAACACAAATATGCACTATTAAGATTTCGTTAAAATTTCTACACCAAAATATCATTTTTGCTAAGTTTATAAGAAACGGAGTTTGGTAAAATGAAAGCATATTACTCTTGTCTCCTAGATAGCAAACCGAAGTTTTATAAACAATGTTTCTTATTAGTTCATTCGCTGATTGAGTTAGCGAATGTACCACCTCAACATATTTGGGTACATTTCACAAATGATGTTGATGAGATGATTTTACAGCAGTTACAAGCCCTAAAAATACAACTATTTGAAATTGAACGTTTTGGAGATGAAAGATACTGCAACAAAATCGCCCAACTTTCAAATAAAAACCTTCATCACGCGGACTTAGTTGTGTTAATGGACACAGATATGATTGTCACCAAACCTTTTATTGAAAACGTAAGCATTGATTGTGTGAACGGGAAAATTGTCGACTTGGCCAATCCAGATATAAATGTACTTGAAGACATTTTTCAAAAAGCAGGAATAGAAAGGACATTAGGAAGGGTTAAAACAGATATAAGTAAAGAGGAGACGTTAAAAGGAAACTTTAATGGAGGACTTTATATCATTCCTAAAAAGTATATGAAAACAGTAAATGAAAGTTGGCGAAAATGGGCATTGTGGCTCTTAGAGAAAAAACATTTGCATAAAGCCGGAAAAGGAATACATGTCGATCAAGTTAGTTTTTGTATGACTCTACATGAAAACAAGTTACCAATAGAACATTTAAATAGAAAATACAATATGCCTACACATTTATCTTTTTATAAAGACGTCGATCCTTATATTTTACACTATCATGATCTGTTGACATCAAACGGACTTCTGCCCGTTGATCCTCATTCAAGCAATGCCTATAAAAACACCTTAGAAAAAGTAAATTCATTTATCCACTCTTCTTATAGGAAATTCAATTTAGAATCATAAGTGTAAAAGTAGACCTACTTGATTAACAGTAGGTCTACTTTTACACTAATTAATATACAGACGTTGTCTCACTCGAAACGTTTTCTAAAATTTCTTTTACTCTCGCTAAGAATCGTCCGCACACTAGACCATCTAACACGCGATGATCGAGTGATAAGCAAAGGTTAATCATATCTCGGGCAGCAAACATTCCGCCTTCCATCACAACAGGTTTTTTCACAATCGATTCTACTTGTAAAATCGCCGCTTGAGGATAATTAATAATACCCATCGATTGGACAGAACCAAATGATCCAGTATTATTCACGGTAAACGTTCCACCTTTCATGTCTTCTGAGGACAGTTTACCAGCTCTGACCTTTTGGGCTAGTTCATTTATTTCCCGAGCAATTCCTTTAATCGTTTTTTCATCTGCATTTTTAATAACAGGGACAAATAAGGCATCGTCAGTAGCTACGGCAATAGAAAGGTTGATATCTTTCTTCTGGACGATCTTGTCCCCTGCCCACATGGAATTAATCTCTGGGAACTCCTTCAATGCTTGAGCAACAGCTTTTACAAAGAAAGCGAAGAACGTTAAGCTAAACCCTTCTTTCGCTTTAAAAGGCTCTTTTAACTGATTGCGGTAGTTTACTAAATTCGTGACATCTGCTTCTACCATCATCCATGCATGAGGCGCTTCATGTTTACTTCGCACCATGTTTTGTGCTATAGCTTGGCGAACACCTGATACCGGTATTTCCTTATCTCCCACTTGAACATCCACTAGAGCACTCGGAGTTGCCTTTTGGACAGGTCTGCTTTCATTAAGTGATTTTTGTTCAGGTGCTTGTTTTTGTTCAACTATTACTTCTTCTTGTGCTATTGGAATGGAACCTGAATCAATCAGTTTTTGCAAATCTTTACGGGTAATTCTTCCTCCTTTCCCAGTTCCATCAACTTTCTCTAAATCAATCTCATTC
Source organism: Bacillus carboniphilus (assembly GCF_020524035.2). Lineage (NCBI taxonomy): Bacteria > Bacillati > Bacillota > Bacilli > Caryophanales > Bacillaceae > Bacillus > Bacillus carboniphilus. The sequence goes on from NZ_CP129013.1 coordinate 1,370,472, forward strand.
TCCTGTGCTAAACGAAGGACCGCCGGAGAGTATCTCTTTTTGTTCGATTGGTCTTGATTCTCTTTATGCTCAGTTTCTTTCGGCTGTTGTTCTTCCTTTTCTACTTTACTATTCTCTGGTTTTCCTTCAACATCAACCTTACAGATGATTTCACCAACTTGAAGCGTTTCATCCTCTTTAGCGATAATTTCTTTGATCGTACCAGTAAAAGAGGACGGGATTTCAGCGTTCACCTTATCTGTCATCACTTCTGCAATTGGGTCATATTTATTAACATGGTCTCCTTCAGCAACAAACCATTTACTGATTGTTCCTTCAGTGACACTCTCGCCTAACTGTGGCATTTTCATTTCTTCAATCGCCATATTATCCCCTCCTTTAAAATTCAGCTAACTCTCTCATTGCTTTTTCGACTTTATCAGGATTAATCATAAAATGTTTTTCCATTGTTGGTGCATACGGCATAGCTGGTACATCCGGTCCTGCTAAACGCTCGATAGGTGCATCTAAATCAAATAAACAGTTTTCCGCAATCACTGCCGCTACTTCACTCATGATGCTTCCCTCTTTTGTATCTTCCGTTACTAAGAGAACTTTCCCTGTTTTAGAAGCAGCCTCGATAATGGCGTCTTGATCTAAAGGGTAAACTGTTCTTAAGTCTAAAATATGAGCCGAAATTCCATCCTTGGCAAGTCGGTCTGCTGCTTGCAAAGCAAAATGTACCCCTAATCCGTATGTAATGACGGTAATATCCTCACCTTCACGTTTTACATCCGCTTTTCCTATTGGCAACACATAATCATCACTCGGAACTTCTCCTTTAATTAATCGATACGCCCGTTTGTGTTCAAAGAAAAGCACAGGATCATCATCACGGATTGCGGCTTTTAAGAGTCCTTTCACATCATAAGGAGTGGATGGCATGACTATTTTCAAACCAGGTTGATTTGCAAAAAGAGCCTCAACAGATTGCGAATGATAGAGGGCTCCATGAATGCCTCCACCATAAGGAGCACGAATGGTAATCGGACATTGCCAATCGTTATTGGACCGATAACGGATTTTAGCTGCCTCTGACACAATTTGATTGACTGCTGGCATGATAAAATCGGCAAACTGCATTTCAGCGACTGGTCTCATGCCGTACATAGCAGCTCCAATTCCAACTCCAGCAATCGCCGATTCTGCTAAAGGGGTATCTAAAACTCGATCTTCTCCAAATTGCTCGTAAAGACCGTTGGTTGCTTTAAATACACCTCCTTTACGTCCTACATCTTCTCCTAACACAAACACTTTTTCATCTCGTTCCATTTCTTCTCGAAGAGCCATTGTGACAGCATCAATATATGATATTACAGGCATTTGTCTTCCCCCTCTACTTTAGTTCCCATACACATGCGTTAATGCAGACTCAGGTTCGGCATAAGGTGCATCTTCAGCATAGTCGGTCGCTTCATTGACCAACTTGGTGATTTTATCGTTTATTTCTTTTTCAGATTCCTCTGTTAGAACCTTTACTTCTCTTAAATATGTAGCAAACGTCACAAGTGGATCTTTTTGCTTTGCTTCAGCTACTTCATCTTGATTACGATAGGCTCGATCATCGTCATCGCTTGAATGAGGAGTTAATCGATAGGAGACAGCTTCAATTAATGTAGGGCCTTCTCCTCTGCGTCCTCTATCAGCCGCTTCTTTGACGACTTCATAAACAGCTAATGGATCATTTCCATCTATTGTATATCCTGGCATTCCATAGCCAATGGCTCGATCCGAAACTTTTTCACAAGCCAATTGTTTCTCTATAGGAACAGAGATGGCATACTTATTGTTTTCACACATAAAAATGACTGGTAGCTTATGAACACCAGCAAAGTTCGCTCCTTCGTGGAAATCACCTTGGTTTGATGACCCTTCTCCAAACGTAGTGAATGTGACAATATCTTTCTTTTCCATTTTCCCTGCAAGGGCGACACCCACTGCGTGAGGAACTTGTGTGGTAACAGGAGATGAACCTGTTACAATTCGATTTTTCTTTTGACCAAAATGACCTGGCATTTGTCTTCCTCCAGAGTTAGGGTCCTCTGCTTTCGCAAAACCTGATAGCATAATTTCTTTTGCTGTCATTCCGAATGCTAGCACAACCCCTAGATCGCGATAGTATGGAAGAACGTAATCTTTTTCTCGATTAAGAGCAAATGCAGCTCCCACTTGAGCAGCCTCTTGACCTTGACATGACACGACAAATGGAATTTTACCTGAACGATTTAATAACCACATACGTTCGTCTAGTTTACGTGCAAGTAGCATTGTTTCAAACATTTCAATGACATCTTGGTCTGATAATCCTAACGTTTGATGACGATCTTTTGACATTTTAACCCCTCCTAATATAACTGAACTTATCACCCGTGAATCGCATTTCCATCTACAGCTAAAGCTGCTTCACCTATGGCCTCTGATAACGTTGGGTGTGGATGAATGGTTTTTCCAACTTCCCAAGGAGTAGCATCTAAAACATGAGCAAGCCCTGCCTCAGAAATCATATCAGTTACATGAGGGCCAATCATATGGACTCCGAGCAAATCATCTGTTTCTTCATCGGCAATGATTTTGACAAACCCATCTGATTCACCATAAATTAAAGCTTTACCAATCGCCTTAAAAAGAAACTTTCCTTTTTTGACCTTATACCCTTTCGCTATTGCTTCTTCTTCTGTTAAACCGATACTCGCAACCTCCGGATTAGAATACACACATTTTGGAACGTACTGATCGTTCATTTTATCAGGGTTTTTATCAGACAGATGCTCCACTGCAATAAGCCCTTCGTGAGAAGCGACATGCGCTAACTGCAAACCACCAATCACGTCACCTATCGCATAAATATGGGATTCCTTCGTTTGATAATAATCATTCGTTGCGATATACCCATCTTTTACTTCAATCTGCGTGTTCTCTAGTCCAATACCTTCTACATTCGCTTGTCTGCCTACAGATACAAGGATTTTATTAGCAGTGAACGATTTTTGCTCCCCTTTGTGATCCGCGCAAATAGTTACATTCTCAAGATCGGTTTCTAGTGTTTCTGGGAGAACTTTTGCATTCGTGAGCACTTTTATTTTCTTTTTCTTTAATAATCGTTGCATTTCTTTTGAAATTTCTTTATCTTCTGTCGGTAAAATTCGATCCGCATATTCTAAAATGGTAATGTCCACACCAAAATCAGCAAGCATCGAAGCCCACTCCACACCAATGACTCCACCACCAACAATCATCATCGATGAAGGTAAGCTTTCTAAAGTCAAAGCTTCATCTGAAGTAAGCACTTTATCGCCATCAATTTCAAGTCCTTTCAGTGTACGTGGTCTGGAACCTGTGGCCACTATTACATTTTTAGGAATCAACATCTCATTTTCTTCTCCACTAGCCATTTCTACAGAAATTGTTCCAGGCATGGGAGAAAAAATAGACGGGCCTAATATTCTACCTGTTCCTTGGTAAACATCGATCTTCCCTTTTTTCATTAAGTGCTCTACACCTTTATGAAGCTGGTCAATAATTTGCTGTTTACGCTCTTGAACTTTTAAAAAATTCAGCTTAACATCTGAAACCGAGACGCCAAATTTTTCACTTTTTTTCGTTGTAGCATATACTTCAGCACTTCTTAATAATGCTTTACTTGGGATGCACCCTCTATGTAAACACGTTCCTCCTAGTTCTTTCTTTTCTACTATCGCTGTTTTAAGCCCTAATTGTGAAGCCCGAACGGCGGCTACATAACCACCTGTTCCTCCACCTAAAATAACTAAGTCATATTCTGTGGCCATTTTTCTCACTCCCTCTGTCTATTTTCTATCATAAGTATTACTAAAGGTTCATTCCTTTATTTTTCAATTGTATAGTGCTTACTTTGCTCCTCACCTGTAAGAACTCTTAACGCTCCTTCAGCTAAAGCTTCAAGTTCATTTTCACCAGGATGAACAATGATATCTCCAATCCAATCAATATAGGATGAGATAAGTTTGATAAATTCTTTCCCATACGCAAGCCCACCGGTAAGAACAATCGCATCAACCTTTCCTTTTAAAACAGCACTAGCTGAGCCGATTTCCTTGGCAATTTGATAGGCCATTGCTTCATAAACAATCTTTGCCTTTTCGTCTCCAGATTGAATCATTTTTTCTACTTTTAAAGCATCATTCGTTCCTAAATATCCTACTAAGCCTCCGTGACCAACAAGCTTCTTCATGATTTCATCTCGATAATAATCCCCTGAAAAACATAAAGAAACTAAATCACCCGCCGGTACTGTACCTGCACGTTCAGGACTAAAAGGACCGTCACCGTGAAGTCCATTATTTACATCAATTACTTTACCGTTTTTATGAGCCCCGATTGTAATACCTCCACCCATATGAGTCACAATCAAGTTCAAATCTTGATAAGATTTATGAAGTGAATGAGCGACCTTACGAGCAACAGCCTTTTGGTTCAGGGCGTGAAAAATACTTTTTCGTTCAATTTCTGCTACTCCTGATATTTTTGCAATCGGATCCATTTCGTCTACGACAACAGGGTCAACAATGTAAGCCGGTATATTAAGACCGGAAGCAATTTCATGAGCGATAATACCACCTAAATTTGAGGCATGTTCTCCAGCATATCCTATTTTTAAATCATTTAACATGTCATTGTTAACTAGGTAGGTCCCTCCTTCAATTGGACGAAGTAATCCCCCCCTACCACAAACAGCTGTTAATTTAGAAATATTGATCCCTTCATTATCTAAGGTTTCTAAAATGGTTTGTTTTCTAAAAGGATACTGGTCAATAATAGAGTCAAAAGATTCTATTTGATCTTGTTCGTGTCGAATGGTTTTTTCAAAAATGGAACGCTCATTATCAAAAACACCAATTTTTGTAGATGTCGATCCCGGATTTATAACTAAGATTCTATACTCGTCTTGTTGCAATGTTTTAGTAACCTCCATTTTTACAGGCTGCTATTTGCAGCATATATCTCAATATGTTTCTTTTTATAAATTGATTTATCTTCGACTTAATATGTTGTGCTCATTTTGCAGGAAGGTACTTCTTGAAATTCTCATTCTCTCAATTCTTTCTTCTGCAAGCTTATCTGCCGCACGATAAATTGGAATATTATCTCTTTTAGCAATAGAAAAGACTTTTTCGATATTTTGATAAATACCTTCTACTTTTTTCAGCGCTCTTTCACGGTTATAACCTTCCAGTTCATCAGCCACATTAATTACTCCACCAGAATTAATAACATAATCTGGCGCATAGACCATTCCCATTTCATGAATCATTTCTCCATGACTCTCATCTTTCAATTGGTTGTTTGCAGCACCAGCAATAACACGAGCTTTTAGTTGTGGTATCGTCTCATCGTTAATAATTGCGCCTAGGGCACAAGGAGCAAATATATCACAATCAACAGAATAAATGTCAGAAGGATCTACTGCTTTTGCTCCAAAATCATCCACTGCACGTTTTACTGCTTCTTTATTAATATCTGTCACAATTAACGAAGCACCCTCTTCATGCAAGTGCTTACATAGATTGTAAGCGACACTTCCCACTCCTTGAACCGCTATTGTTTTGCCTTCTAAAGAATCTGTATCAAATGCTTCCTTTGCTGCAGCTTTCATTCCTACATATACACCATAAGCTGTAACAGGAGATGGGTTTCCTGAAGAGCCGAAAGCAGGTGAAATACCTGTTACATAATTTGTTTCTTGGTGAATAATATCCATATCAGCAACTGTCGTACCAACATCTTCAGCTGTTATATATCGACCATTTAACCCTTGAATATAGCGACCAAAGGATCTAAACAGCTCCTCATTTTTATCTGTGCGAGGGTCTCCAATAATCACTGTTTTCCCTCCACCTAAATTCAACCCAGCTGCCGCATTTTTATATGTCATTCCTCTAGCTAAGCGAAGAGCATCTTCTATTGCTGCTGCTTCTGAATCGTATGTCCACATTCTTGTTCCACCTAGAGCAGGACCTAGTGTTGTATCATGAATCGCGATAATTGCTTTTAAACCAGAGAGTTTATCTTGACAAAATACTAACTGTTCATAATCGTACATTTCCATATAATCAAAAATTTCAAAACTCATGATTCATTCCCCCATAAACGATTTTTTTGTGAAGTACAAACGCCTAATGCGATTGAATATAATTTACTTTCAGCTGAATCCGCTCGACTTGTTAAAATAATTGGTGCCTTCGCTCCCATAATAACAGCGCCAACCTTAGCATTGGCGAAATAAACGAGGGACTTATAAAGGACATTGCCCGTTTCTATATTGGGTACAGTTAAAATATCTGTCAAACCAGCTACTTCGCTTTTAATACCTTTATGTTCTGCCGCCTGAATAGAAATTGCATTATCAAGAGCAAGAGGACCATCAATTAAACATCCCTTTATTTGTCCTCTTGAATTCATCACTGAAAGCATAGAAGCATCAGTGGTTGCTTGCATCGAAGGGTTAACAGTTTCAACAGCACAAATAGGTGCCACTTTCGGTTCTTCAATTCCTAAAGAATGGGCCACATCAACTGCATTTTCGATAATCTGTTTTTTCTCCTCTAAAGATGGAGATATATTCATAGCCGCATCTGATAAAAATAATAAACGCTTATAATTTGGTACTTGGAAAGCCGCAACATGAGAAATGATTTGGCCTGTTCGTAATCCATATTCTTTATTCAACACTTCTTTTAACAAAATGGCTGTTGAGACATTGCCTTTCATTAAAATATTTGCTTCTTGATTATGAACAGCTTGGACTGCTAATTTAGCCGCTAGTTCTTTAGTGTCTGCATGTTGAACAGATACAAGATCAAGATTAATTCCATACTCATCAAGCAAAGACAAAATGGGTTCCTTTTTTCCGAATAAAATAAAATGAGCTAGCTTTTTATCTAAAGCTGCTTGAATCGCCTTTATTACCTCATGATCCTCTGCAACAGCAACTGCTATCGTTGCGTTTGAAATTCTTTCTGCTTTTTGGAATAGTTCATTCAATTCCATTAACGTCAACCTTTCTATTAAAATGGCACCTATATTAGTTACTGCAATTTTCATGCCAACTTCTGATGATATTGTTTTTTATCATGCTGGTGTTTAATTGACTTAAAATATAAATATTTAACTAAATAAAGATAGTTTTAATGACCAGTCCAACTGCAAAAACATGCATGAGATGAAATTCACTGCATGCAATCATCTTCAATTTGATACTTTTCTAATTTATAATATAAGTTACGGATGGATATCCCTAAATCTTCTGCGGTGTCTTTTCTGTTATAACCATTTTCTTTAAGTTTATGTTTTATAACTAATCTCTCCATATCTGTTAACATTTGCGAAAGGTTTCTTTTATTATCTTTCCCAAACATAGAATGAATCATTTCTTTTTCTGGAAAATCAAGCCTTGACTCTATTGGAAGTGGAGGGATATGACTTAAATTAATAACGGATTCATGGTGATTCAAAAAGATTACTGCCCGACCTAATATATTTTCCAGTTCTCTTACATTTCCAGGCCAATTATATTTACATAAATAAGAAACGGCATTCTCGGCAATATCTAAGATTATCCTTCCATAATCTTGACTTATTTTACGCAATAAATGTAGAGATAGAGCCTCAATATCCTCCTTCCTATTTCTAAGTGAAGGAATAAATATTGGGTAACGATTAAGCCTATAATATAAATCTTCACGAAAGCGACCATTACTCATTGCTTTTTCTAAATTAACGTTTGTCGCTGCAATGACTCGTACATTTATTGAGATCGGTTTTGTATCACCAACACGGACAATTTCTTGTTCTTGCAAAACCCGAAGAAGCTTAACTTGCATGGATGGAGAAAGCTCACCAACTTCATCAAGAAAAATACTTCCGTTATTCGCTTCCTCGAAATAACCTTTTTTACCGCCACGCTTAGCACCAGAAAAAGCTCCATCAACGTATCCAAACAATTCACTTTCTAACAATGATTCACTTATCGCACCACAGTTTACACGAATAAATTTATTGTATTTTCGATCACTCTCATTATGTATTGCATGTGCAAACAGCTCTTTACCTGTCCCAGACTCACCTCGTAGTAGAATGGTTACAGGAGTTTTCGCCCCTAGTTTAGCCTGTTCAACAGAAAGCTTTATTTGTTCACTACTACCCACTATATCATCAAAAGTATATTTCGCTTCAAGTTTTCGAATAATTTGTCTTGCCCGATTTAATTCATTCGTTAATGCTCGAATTTCCGAAACATCATGTATGACTCCTACACTACCTCTTATCTTTCCATCTACAATAATTGGGGCAACATTGACCAAGACATCCTTTTTGTTCGGCCCAACTTTTAAAGGGACTCCTCTCACAGGCTTTCTTGTACGGAGAACGGTCATATGTACACTCTCACCTTCCGAAATATCGGCATTAGCAGGTTTCCCAATAACTTCCTGTTCTTTGAGTCCAGTCATTTTCATATATGCTCGATTAACGATTAAGCCTCTCCCTTTTTCATCTACTACTGAAATAGCTTCATCAGAGGATTGAATGATCGCTTCAAGCATTGTTTGAATTTCCTTTATATCTGTTAGTTCTTCCGCCAAATGAACAACTTCCGTTATATCCTTAAATACAGCTAAGGCACCATGAAGATGGCCCTTTTCATCAATAATAGGGATTCTTGTTTCAACAATTAGTGCCCCATTTTGCAGTTGCTGTTTTTGATTAAACTCGGTCCTTTTCGTTTGTAGAACTCGATAGAGTTTACTATATGGAAAAATATCTTTAATCGAGTGTCCAAGAGCACTAAGTTTATCTATACCTGTAATTTCTTGTGCGACTTTATTAAAATAAGTGATTTCCTCATCATTATTAATAAATATCATGCCATCATTAGTGGAATTAAGAATGGTTTCTTGCTTTTTAGACTCTTCAACTAAGCGGCTTATAAGAATTTCTTTTTCATCTATTAGTTGAGACATAAGATAAGCAACACTTCCAGGAATGATAACCGTTTTTTCACTTCTGTATTTGAGCAAGCCCTTAAATACTTCATCATCACCTGTGACGTCAATGACAATATCAATTTGATCTGATAAAACAGGTTTCCAGTCTACAAACGTCATTATCCCTAAACTTTTAGCTAATTGCATACCATCTGCAGATGGATTTTTGTCAACAACTGAAACAATTTGAATCGTTTTCGTTTCATTCAACATTTTCAGTAGTGTTGTTCCACCTTTTCCTGCCCCAACAAGCAAAACTGTTTGTTTTTTCATTCGTCAAATATCACCCCTGCAAATAATTGCATGTATTCATTATACTATACCTTTATTGGTTGACAAAACTTATTTTTCCTTTGACAATAAAGAAAAGCGGAAGCGACCGTTTAGTGACGACTTAACGAGGAACGCGGGCTAACTTCAGCCACCTCCTGTGGCAACGCCCCCGCTAGCACTTCGTGTGCATCGCCGCATGAGATATAGGAAACACGAAATGCGGTAAAGCGGAGGATCTACTAAGTTCAGCCACGTCCTGTGGCAACGTAGATCCACCTCCCTCCTGGAGGCGTCTCCGTTGACTTATCGTAGAGAGGAGGGCGAAGCAACACCAGTCACTGGTCGCTGGAGCTAGACAATAAAGAAAAGAGAATGCGCCTGTTTAGCGAATACACAACAAAATTCTTCTATAAGGTCCTCTTTAGAAAGGAAAGATGAAATTTGAAACGCATCATTGCTTTACTTATACTAGTTATTCCAGGTGTACTTGCTGGTTTTGGAATTAAGTTAATGAGAGACATGACATTTGGAATACTTCAACCACCGTTTACCTCTCCTACTCTCCAATTTCTATGCGGCTTCATTCTTTTTATTGGAGGACTAGCGTTTGTTGCAGGATTTATTTTTCACAGAGATCGAAAAAAAAATAAAGTACAAAAAAGATTTCAACAAAAACAAAAATAAACCGAGCTTTTTACGCTCGGTTTATTTACTCAGCTTATTTCTCTAACTTCCTTATTTTAATTGCCTTTTTAGGATCATCAGTAATAATAGAAGAGACATTCCATTTAAACATTTTTTTCATTGTAACCTCATCATTAATTGTAAAGGGCCTTACAGGTATATTACGTTGTAAACATTTTTCTAAAATGGCTGACCGAATTGATAATTGATATGGATGAATCGACTTTGCTCCAATTTTTTCAACATAATCCCAAGGTTTATATAAGTTTTCATAATATAAGATAGCCGTTTCAATTTCTGGATTTATTTGATTACACTCTGCTAAACTGTAATGGTTGAATGAAGAAATAACAACTTGCTCTTCCAATTGATATAGCCTAACCAACTTTATTACTTTTTCCTCTATACCCTTATAATCAATAATACCATTTTTTAGTTCAATATTAAGTAATTTGTCAGGGTAAGACTGAAATAAGTGCAAGACCTCTTTCAATAGAGGAATGCCTACTTTTTGGTTGAGGTCTTTGAATTTGTAGCTCGCATCCAATCGTTGAATCTCACTATATGAATGATCCTTGACTAAACCTGTACCGTTTGTTGTTCGTTCCAGTCGTTCATCATGAATGACAACAACTTCTCCATCCTTTGTAAGTTGAACATCCAATTCAATTCCGTCAGCCCCACTTTTCAGACCTTCCTTAAACGCCAACATCGTATTCTCTGGGAAATAAGCAGCTTCCCCTCTATGCGCCAATATCTGTGTCAAGATCCATCCCCCTATATAAATACATTTCCTTATTATTTTAAGGGATTTTTCTTGACGTCGCACGTATTTTAATAAAATTTTCAAATTTTCTTAACTAATTTTCACTTTATCAGGAAGCTTTATGTTCTAAGCGCAATTTATCTGCAACCATGGCAATAAATTCACTATTTGTCGGCTTAGCCTTCGACATACTTACAGTATATCCAAATAAAGAAGAAATGGAGTCAATATTTCCCCTGCTCCAGGCGACTTCAATCGCATGGCGAATCGCTCGTTCAACTCTAGAAGCCGTTGTATTATACTTTTTAGCAATATCTGGGTATAATACCTTGGTAATAGATCCAAGTAATTCAATATCCTTATAAACCATAGAAATGGCTTCTCGTAAATACATATACCCTTTAATATGAGCTGGTACTCCTATTTCATGAATAATACTTGTAATACTCGCATCCAAATTTTTTGGCTTATTTTCCATTCTTTCACCTGTGGATCTTTTAATAATAGGTGAAGGACTTCCTGCAACTTCTCTAATATGACTAACTAAATTCTCCATATCAAAGGGTTTTAAGATAAAATAAGAAGCCCCTAAATCGACAGCTTTTTTTGTTACATCTTCCTGTCCAAATGCTGTCAACATAATGACATTCGGCTGACTTTCCTGTTTCAAATCCTTCATTTTTTCTAATACGGCCAAACCATCTATATGGGGCATTATAATATCCAAAACGAGTACATCTGGCTTTTTTTCTTCTAAGATCGTTAAACAATCTTGGCCATTATAAGCAACTCCAACTATTTCCATATCCTCTTGATTTGACACGTATTCTTCGAGTAGGTGCACAAGCTCCCTGTTATCATCAACTAAACATACTTTGATTTTCTTCACTACATTTCCTCCCCATGAGTCGAATGCCAATAATTGATTCTATCACACAAATTCGACAGCATCAGAATATTTCCTCTAAAAAAATAAAAAAAGTCAAAATGTGTAATATTATTCTATATTTCATATTTTTTCTCTGTCATTCGACAACAATGATGTTTCGTTCCACTTATCATATGTATAGTTTACTTAATATTTGACTGTAATTAAAGTGTTTTTACAGTATCAACTTTCATTATTAATTAAAAAGAAGGACCACCATTATCATCACTTATGACATTCTGGTAAGTCCATTTTCATATTTTATGCTGCTTTATTTTGATCACCTGCGTTATATATATCAATCCCCGCTTCTTGGAGCATCCATTCAATGTGAACCCCATAGCCACTAGTAGAATCATTAACGAATACATGAGTAACCGCCCCTATTATCTTCCCATTTTGGATTATAGGGCTTCCACTCATCCCTTGAACAATTCCGCCTGTTTTGTTTAATAGATCTTTGTCTGTTATTTTTAAAACCATCCCTTTTACAGCTGGGAATTTTTGAGAAATTGTGCTGATAATTTCTACGTCGAATTCCTCTACTTTATTATGATCAACTACAGTATAAATCTTGGCAGGTCCTTTTTTTACCTCGTGGCTCATGGCAACCGGGATAGGTTTATTGATTAACGACTGATGAATAGGTTTATTTAATTCCCCAAAAATTCCGAAAGGGCTATTTTTTGTAATTGTCCCAATTACTTCTTTTTGTTTTGAAAACCTCGCTAATTTTTCTCCTGGACTACCATTACTTCCTTTTTGAATGGAAGTGACAGTTGAACTTACTAATTGTCCATCTTGAACAACTATTGGTTTTCTTGTATCCATATCAGAAATAACATGACCTAATGCTCCATACTTTTTTGTTTTTGGATCATAAAAAGTCATCGTTCCTATTCCAGCAGCAGAATCACGAATATATAAGCCAATACGATAAGACTTATCATTTTTATCTTTAATGGGAACTAGTGTTGTTTCTACAAGTTCATCGTTTCTTTTTAAAACTAGTTCTAAAGATTCCCCTGTTTTACCTGCTTCTTGGATAAATGGAGCAACATCCTTTAGCCTTTCAATTTTTTTATTATTTATTTGAGTAATGATATCCCCTATTTCAATTCCTGCAAGTTCAGCAGGAGATGCTTTACCACCGTTTGTGTTGACTTGATGAAACCCAACCACTAACACTCCTAAAGAATGAAGTTTCACCCCTATGGATTGTCCTCCTGGAACCACCTTATATTCAGGTATAACATTTACATTCATTTTTTTTATTGGTACCCCAGCGATATCCATAACAACTTGGCCTTTACCTTCTTTTTGACCTTTAATAGTTGTATTCATATTATTTTTGCTAACTTTTATGGCATCAGAATTATTTGAGTATTTCGCTGAGGTTGTCGGGATTGAAACAGTGTGATTAGTAAAAATGGTCATTTGATTTGGTATGTTTACATACTTTTGAACAGGTTGGGAAAAACAAATAGAAACAAATGAAACAAGGAGAATTACACCGATTAATTTTTTTATAATGTTTATTTTCAACTTAACACTCTCCTCGCTTCTACACCACACCACTCTTTATGGCTGTATCATTAATTTTGCCTTTTCCCTGCTGATTTATAACCGACAATATTTAAGAATTCGTTCCCACCATCTTATAAATTTAGAAAAGACCTTCTCGTAATAAGAAAAGCGCAAGCGGCCGTCTAGCGACGAAGGAATATAGAACGTCAACTAAGTACAGTCACGTCCTGTGACTAACGTTGACGCTAGAACCTCCTGTTCATCGCCGCATGAGATAAAGGAAACACGAAAAGCCCTAATGCCACGTCCTGTGGCAAACGTAGATCCATCTCCCTCCTGGAGGCGTCTCCGTTGACTTATCGGAGAGAAATGGAACATCATCTGCACAAAGGATCATCAACTAAGTTCAGCCACGTCCTGTGGCTAACGTTGATGCTAAAACTTCCTGTTCATCGCACGTCCTGTGGCAACGTAGATCCACCTCCCTCCTGGAGGCGTCTTCTGGCTAGGCGCTGGAGCTAGACAGCAATGGTAGCACCTTCTTATAAAGGACAAAGTTTATACTTTCTTACTCTGTAAAGAAAAAAAGAACTCCTTTTTAAAGAAGTTCTTTTTTACGTATTTATTATGATAAAGTCGTGTATTTTATTGATTTTGCCATATCAAGCAATTCTTTTGCATGTTGTTTAGAAAGATTGGTAATTTCAGCACCTGCTAGCATTCGAGCAATTTCTGCTACTTTTTTCTGATTTGGTAAGGGTTCAACGTTCGTTGTTGTTCGATTATTATGAATGGATTTAGAGATTAACAAATGAGTGTCTGCCATTGCTGCAACTTGGGGCAAATGAGTAATACAAATGACTTGCGAACTGGAAGAAACTTTGTAAATTTTTTCCGCAATTGCTTGAGCCACTCTCCCACTTACACCTGTGTCTACTTCATCAAATATTATCGAGGTAACCTCTTGATGAATCGAGAAAATACTTTTCATTGCTAACATAATTCTCGATAATTCTCCTCCAGAAGCGATTTTAGAGAGAGGTTTCGCTGATTCACCCGGATTTGGAGATAAATAAAACGCTATATCATCTACCCCGTACTCTTTAAAATGTTCTTTTCGAGTTATAAATTCGATATAAAATTGGGTTTTTTCCATGTAAAGCTCTTTTAACTCTTGATGAATTTGCTTTCTTAACTGGTCTGCAAACTTTTTTCGAAGTACTGTTAAATTGTTTGCTTCTACACGTAAATCATCGGATATCGATTTAAGTTCATCATCCAGTTTGGACAAATGATTTTCACGGTTTAAAATCGTGTCAATTTCCTCTTCAATAACCGAGGCATAAGATAAAATTTCTTCAACGGTATGTCCATATTTTCTTTTTAACTGAGATATTTCATTCAATCGAGATTGTATTTCATCTAGCTTTTTAGGATCAAATTCAAGTTGATCTAACTCATTTCTCATTTGGAATGTTAATTCCTCAATCAAATAATAACTATTAGACATTTGTTCATACATGGTTTTTAATTCTTCACTAATTTGTGACACTTCTTCTAAATGGTTCATTGCTAGCCCTATCCAATCAAGTCCCCGTTGTTCTCCTTGCAGTGCTTCATAACTCACAGTGAGTTTTTTATAAACACTTTCAAAATTAGATAATTTATTTAATTCTTCTTCTAATCGTTCATCTTCTTGCGGTTGTAGTTGTGCATTTTCAATTTCATTTAGCTGAAATTGGATTAGATCTAACCGGTGAACCATCTCTTGTTCATTTTCAGAAAGCGATAACATTTTCTTCTTAAAGCTAGCGTATTTTTCATACAGTTCTTGATAAGCTATAAGTGCAGGTGAAATTTCTTCATGACAAAACTGATCAAGTAAGGAAAGGTGCTTTTCTTGATTCATTAGGACTTGGTTATCGTGTTGACCATGAATGTCAATTAAATGACTCCCTACCTCCCTTAAGATAGAAATCGTCACTAATTTACCATTTATACGGCACACACTTTTACCATTAGATGATATATGTCTTTGCATGACAATCATACCATCCAAAACTTCAATCCCAAATTGCTCACATTTATCAATACATTGATGTTGTTCATTATCCAATAAAAATAACCCTTCTAGTTCTGCTTTTTGCTCGCCATGTCGAACAAACTCAGAAGATCCTCTTCCTCCTGCTAATAAAAAAATTGCATCAATAATAATGGATTTACCAGCACCTGTTTCTCCTGTTAAAACCGTGAGTCCTTTTTCAAAAGAAACAGTAAGGCTTTCGATTATGGCAAAATTTTTAATTGATAATTCTGCTAACAGAATCTCTCACCTCACATATGTATTTCCGAAAGTTCATTTCATATTAAAGCATATCTAATAGACGATTGGATACTACCTCAGTATCCTCTTGTGTTCTGCATACGATTAAACACGTATCATCTCCGCATATCGTCCCTAAAATTTCTTCCCAATCAAGGTTATCAATTAAGGCTCCGATAGCGTTTGCGTTTCCAGGAAGAGTTTTCATGACAAGCATGTGACTGGCCCCTTCAATCTTAACAAACGCATCCATCATTAATCGCTTTAGTTTTTGTAGTGGATTAAATCGTTGATCAGCCGGAAGGCTGTATTTGTAGCGTCCATCCATCATTGGTACTTTTACTAAATGTAATTCTTTAATATCTCTTGAAACTGTAGCTTGAGTAACATTAAATCCTGCCTGCTTTAATAAGTCAACAAGATCATCTTGTGTTTCTATTTCAAGTGCTGTTATTAATTCTCTAATTCTTATATGTCTCTGACCTTTGTTCATGGTGTCACCCCTTGAATATTACTCCCTCAATAACATACTATACAATATCAGTAAAAAAGTACATGCTCTTTTATGAAAGTATACTCAATTTCATCTCCGTCCTATTCAAAAACCATATATAATAAATGACATAAAGAAACAGGAATAAACTTATTCCTGTTCTCTACTCTTTTTCAATTGTAGATGTGCATCTGTTACCACTTTATCGATCGAAGTCGGAAGAATAATGTCACCCTCTTCTTTTCCTTCCCATTTTAAATGAAGAAGGAATTCGATATTCCCTTCCCCTCCTGTGATAGGTGAGAAGGTTAAGTTAACACAATCAAAACCAATACTTGAAGAAAAAGTGGTAATATCATTTAAAACTTCAACATGGGTCTTTTTCTCACGAACGATTCCTTTTTTTCCTACGGAATCTCTTCCAGCTTCAAATTGTGGCTTTACTAATGCAATTACATGCCCCTTTTGTATTAATATCGATTTTAAAACAGGCAATATGATTTTTAATGATATAAATGAAACGTCAATAGAAGCAACATCCGGTAGTCCTTCAGCAAAGTCCAAAGGTTTTGCGTAACGAAAATTCGTTCTTTCCATTACGACAACACGGTTATCTTGACGTAATTTCCACGCTAACTGATTATACCCTACATCTACTGCATAGGAACCACGAGCCCCATTTTGTAGAGCACAGTCCGTAAAACCTCCTGTAGAAGACCCAATGTCTACTAATAGTTTCCCATTAAAGGAAATACCAAAAACCTCAATTGCTTTTTCTAATTTTAAACCTCCGCGGCTAACATATGGGTGCTCCGCTCCTTTAACCGTTAGAGGAATATCAACACTTACTTTTTCACCTGGTTTATCCAGTCTTTCTTCGTTGCTAAAAATAAGTCCAGCCATGATCGAACGTTTCGCTTTTTCTCTAGAATCCATTAAGCCTCGCTCAACCAATAATACATCTAATCTTTCTTTTTTGCTCATAATATTTTTTTTCGGTCCTTTTTCTGTATCATCAATCGTAAATTTTCCATTACCTTCTCTTTTGTAAGATCGATCTCTTCCAGCAATAAATTTACACTCCCATGTTCAACAAAATAGTCTGGAATACCCATTCTTTTAATTAACAATGGATCATACCCATTTTCCTGAGCATGTTCTAACACTGCACTTCCAAATCCGCCTTGCAAAGCTGCTTCTTCGATCGTTAATATTGGTAATCCTTCTTGATAAATTTCAGCTAACATATCCCCATCAAGAGGCTTGATAAATCGGCTATTAACCACACGTACAGATAACTTTAGATTTTTTTCCAGTTGGTCAGCTGCTTCCAGAGCCATTTGAATAGTCGTACCAAAAGTTAAAATAACTGCATCCGATCCATCCCTTAAAACTTCCCATGAACCAATTGGAATAACAGTTAATTGATCATCAAGCTCAACTCCTAGCCCATTGCCACGAGGATAGCGGAGTGCAATTGGACCATCATTGTATTTGATAGCTGTGTTCACCATATGTTGTCCTTCATTTTCATCTTTAGGCATCATAACAACAATATTCGGTACATGTCTTAAAAACGCAATATCATAAATTCCATTATGCGTTTCTCCGTCTGCTCCAACTAAACCAGAGCGATCAATGCCGATAAAAACATTTAAATTTTGTCTACAAATATCATGTACCATCTGATCGTATGCTCTTTGGAGGAAAGTAGAATAAATAGCTAAAAACGGCTTCATCCCCACCGCAGCCAAACCAGCAGCCATTGTTGTTGCATGTTGTTCGGCTATTCCTACATCAAACATACGATCTGGAAATTCTTTCGCAAATCCCTCCAACTTAGAACCAACAGGCATAGCAGGTGTAATCGCAACAATACGTCTATCTTCTCTTGCTAAGTTCCTTACGGTTTCAGCCACTAATTTACTCCATGATGGAGCAACTAGTTTCGGTTTTAGAAAATCACCCGTATCAATTTTATAAGGGCCGGTACCGTGCCATGTTCCTACCTTATCCTTTTCAGCAGGATGATAACCTTTCCCTTTTTTCGTCATGACATGTAATAAGACTGGACCTTTAGTTTTCTTCGCATAGTTTAAGTTTTCAAATAAATCATTAAAATCATGCCCATCAACGGGACCTAAATAGGTAAAACCCATTTCTTCAAAAAACATACCGGAAACGAATAAATATTTTAGGCTGTCCTTGACTCGTTCAGCTGTTGATGCAAGTTTTCCACCTACAGCTGGAACTCTTTTTATTAAATACTCAATTTCATCTTTTACCCAATTGTATTTGCCCGCTGTTCGCATTCTTCCTAGAACATTATGAAGAGCACCAACATTAGGGGCTATAGACATTTCGTTATCATTTAAAACCACAATAATATCCTTTTGTTCATGTCCAATATGATTCAAGGCTTCAAGTGCCATCCCACCTGTTAACGCTCCATCCCCTATGATGGGAACGATATGTTCATTTGATCTTTTTATATCACGAGCAATGACCATCCCCATTGCAGCTGACAAAGAAGTGGAACTATGGCCTGTTTCCCAAACATCATGTTCACTTTCCGCCCTTTTTGGAAATCCACTCAAGCCTTTATATTGCCTAAGCGTGTCAAAGTCCTTGGCACGACCAGTTAAGATTTTATGAACATAGGCTTGATGTCCAACATCCCAAAGAAATTTGTCCTTCGGACTGTCAAAAACTTTATGGAGAGCAATGGTAAGCTCAACGACTCCTAAATTAGGACCAATATGTCCGCCTGTCTTTGAAAGCTTTTCAATAAGAAACTGACGAATATCATAGCTTAGTTGCTCCAACTGTTCCTTAGATAAATGTTTAAGAAACTGAGGGTTTTCAATGTTGGTAAGATCCATCAGGATCACTCACTTTCGACTCTAGTTTCGCTTTTTCTTTTTATCGTTCAATAATACTATATTAAACCTTTCTTCAACAAAATAAAATATTTTGCCCACTTGTAAAATAATCTCCGTAGAAAAATGAATGGCCATCGTTTTACCAAATGCCTTCCCACCTACTGTTAAGGCAGCAACAACACTAGTAAAAATGACGGAAATGATGAATTCATTTAAAGAACCTTCATTATAATGTAAGGCTATAGCTAATTTTGCAATTACAAAAGCAGAAGCAGTTCCACTAATTATACCAGAAATATCACCAATGACATCATTACAGAAGCTAGAAAAGCGGTCTGCATTTCGAACCACTCTGATTCCTTGCCTCGCCCCTTTTACTTTTTTTGCTGCCATTGCATGAAAAGGAACCTCATCAGCAGCGGTAGAGGCAATCCCTAGCATATCAAAGAAGATCCCCATTAACACGATCGCAAGTACAATCATCATTCCTAAAAGGTAGCCTGCACCTTCTAGAATGGATGTTGAAATAACTGAAAAAAGAGCCGCTAACACTAACGTGATAACGGCAATTCCTAAAGTCCACTTTATTGAATGGCGTATTACTTCTCTCATTATCTCTTACACCTTTTATTATAAATTTAGAATACCTTCAAATAAGTATCTATGTAAGCGTTTACACAAATATACATTTAATGAATTTCAATATGTATTTGAAGTGGTCACTTACAGAGTAAAGTTTACGGCTTAGGTCCAGTAGGATTTCCCAAGTAGACACCATGCGTTGCCACTATGGCGGTTTCCCTTTAAGTCCACTTTAGTACTGTCACCAGGTACTAGACTGGATTACCACTTAGTCCGTACTATAATCCTCTATAAATGTCCAATGGAACAGTCTAGGAGATTTCCTCGGCAGCCTTCGACCAGCTCTTAGCCTCTTTTGCAGAGTTGATTTCATATAGTGTCATGAGGAGCCCTTTCATTGGCCACATGAAAAAGTTCCTAAACTATAATCCCCTCAAACTCCACTCAAGGCAGGCTACGCTATCCGTGATCCCTTTTCTAGAAAAGAGACGTAGATAGGTTCATACCCCATCCCATACAGTTTAATTGTACAGAAATGGGCCTCCGCGGAAAAAGGGTCAACGCCCACATGCCGTTGTGGATCGCCCTTCAACCTTAACTCCCAGCATCAACCCAAGGCTGGGCGCCTCAAGCCAACACAAGGAACTTCATCGATGTGCCCTTTAGCGGATTTTTAGGCCCGCCTTCAAAACTGGAGGACTGACTAGAATACTGCACCACTTCAATTGGTAAGTTCATTATATCATGAAAGATACAATATTGACAATTCCTAATGATCCCTATTCGCAATGAGGGCAGTAAATGACTGAAGCAAATGAGAATCAAACGGCAGGTGTTCAAGGATAGAACTTGCTTGTGAAATATGACTGTTCAGTTTGTCTTTACTCCTGGCATGGTTAAAAGAGAAGGGTATGTTGTTTTATCATTATTTGAATCTGATCCTACTGGCTTACCTAAAATTGCTTCAGATCCCTCAACATCTAATATATCATCGCCTATTTGGTATGCAATTCCTACATGATAAGCAAACTCCCTCAGCTTTTCCACTACTTCATCATCAACTTCAGCGATAATAGCCCCTGCAGCCAACACAGAATGTCAACAATTTTGACGTTTTTAGTTCGTGTATATTTTCTAACTGTTTTAAATTCAGTTCATTGTTTTCGGCTTCAATGTCTAACACTTGCCCGCCAACCATTCCGATTGCACCCGAGCACTCAGATAATTCACTAAGTAACCTAACTTTTATTATATCATTTAATAAGGTTGATTTCGCAATGAGGTTAAAGCTCTCTGTAAGTAAGGCATCACCCGAGAGAATGGCCATAGCTTCACCAAATTTTTTATGGTTAGTAGGCATCCCTCTACGTAAATCGTCGTCATCCATACAAGGCAAGTCATCATGAATTAACGAATAAGTATGGACCATCTCAACTGCAATCGCAACATCTAAACCTATATGCTCATCTATATCCAATGAGGACAACACAGCAAGAAGTAAAGTGGGTCTCAATCTCTTTCCACCTGCACATAAAGAGTAGAGCATAGATTCCTTAAGAGAGGAAGGAGCAGAAAGATTCTCTATATATGAAGGGATCTCTTCTTCTATTAAATTTTTTCTCGATCGTAAAAAGGTTAGGAAAGCGTTTTGGTTCACTCGTTTTCATCCTCCTGAAGATGAAATTGAGTCATCTCCCCGTTCTCTTTTAAAATAAAATCCATTTGTTTTTCAACATGTTGCAGTTTTTCATGACAAATTTTCGATAGTCCCATTCCTTCTTGATAATATTCAATTGCTTTTTCAAGCGGGACGTCTCCTTCTTCAAGTTTATTCACAATCTCTTCCAAACTCTTCATCGCTTCTTCAAAACTAATTTCTTTCTCAGTCATGCTCTCTAGCCTCTTTCCCTAAAATTTCTGTTCGTACCATCCCATCTTTTAATTGTATATCCAATTGTTCACCCGTTTTGGTTTCATGAATGCTTTTTACAATCTTTTTATTTTTAAAGGCTATACTATATCCTCTAGACATTATACTAAGTGGATTTAATGTTTCCATTTGACTTCTTATATACTCAAAGGACATTTGTTTCTTATCAATTGCGATTTGAGTATTCTTTTGCAGTTCTTTCAACAAGCGACTAAATTCTAGTTTTGATTGCTCTATTCTTTTATGAGGAGCTACAATTCTTTTTTCTATGTAAGAGAAGGTCTCTTTTTTTCTTTGTATGTTTAATCTGTTTTCGCGCTCAAACCTTTCAAACAGTTGATCAAACTGCTGTTCTTTTTGCAAGAATAATTGCTTTGGATATTTAAAGGCATAAGAGCGCTGGATGTGTTCTAACTGTACCTTCTTCCCATTAAACGTTTCTTTCATTGATCGAAAAAGCCGAGTCTTTCGTTGTTCTATTTTTTCATATACTTCTTGAAGGTGAGGAACAGCTAATTCTGCTGCTCTCTGCTGTTGGTGTAGGGGCTCTTAAGTCCGCTACAAAGTCAGCAATGGTAAAGTCCGTCTCATGGCCTACTGCACTAATCACAGGTATGTCTGAAGCATGTATTTCCCTAGCAACTATTTCTTCGTTAAAAGCCCACAATTCTTCTATAGAACCTCCACCTCTACCTACAATCAGAACATCAATGTCTGGCAATTCGTTGGCCTTCTTGATTTGATTAGCAATTGAAGAGCTAGCATTTACACCTTGAACGAGGGCCGGAAGAAGGATGACTTTGGCTATTGGGAATCTGCGTTTTACCGTTGTCATAATATCGCGAACAGCAGCACCTGTTGCGGATGTCACAACTGCAATCGTATGCGGGAACATTGGAATCGTCTTTTTATAACGTTCATCGAATAATCCCTCTTGTTTAAGCTTTCTCTTTAACTCTTCAAACGCTAAATATAAACTTCCTATACCATCTGGTTCTATTTCTTTCACATAGACTTGATAAGAACCTGCTGGTAAATAAACTGAAACTCCTCCTCTAAGTAGCACCTTCATTCCGTTTTCAGGTTTGAATTTTAAGTCACTTGCATTTCTAGCAAACATAACAGCCGAAATCTTTGCTTCCTCATCTTTCACTGTAAAATAAATATGGCCCCGACTATGTACCTTCACATTTGAAAGTTCTCCCTTTATCCAGATATCTGTTAAATGTGGGTCTACATCAAACTTATGCTTAATATATTTTGTCAATGCCCTTACAGTGACGTATTTCATTTCACTCATTTTCTAGCCCTTTTCTCTGCTGCTTTTACCGTATTGGAAATAAGCATCGTTATGGTCATCGGACCTACACCACCAGGCACGGGTGTAATATGGCCTGCATGCTCACTAGCTTCTTCAAAATGAACATCCCCACATAATTTTCCACTCTCTAAACGATTGACGCCAACATCAATGACAATAGCCCCTTCTTTAATTGCATTTCCTGGCAAGAAATTAGCTATACCAACAGCGACAACTACGATATCTGCTTGCTTCGTAAACTCTTCAATATTCTTGGTTCTTGAATGACAATAAGTCACCGTAGCATGTTCATTCAAAAGCATTTGTCCAACGGGTTTACCCACGATATTACTTCTCCCAATGATAACGGCATTTTTCCCGGAAATGTTTATATCAGAAGTTTTAATCAATTCGAGAATTCCTGCTGGTGTACATGGTAAGAAACAATCTTGTTGAGTCATCATTCTCCCAATATTAATCGGATGAAATCCATCAACATCTTTTTCGGGAGAAATTTTCTCAATCACTTTCGTTTCGTCAATATGAGCAGGTAAAGGTAATTGTACTAAAATCCCATCTACCATATTGTCGTTATTATATCGATCAATTAATTGCAACAAAGTAGCCTCTGTAGTTCCTTCATCCAAATGTTCTAAGGTAAAGTCCACTCCTGTTTCTTCTGCGGCTTTTTTCTTTCCTTTTATGTATGATAAAGAGGCCGGATCATTCCCGACTAAAATGATGATTAATTTAGGGACAACCCCTTGTGAACGAATTTCTTCGACCTTTTTCTTTAATTGAGTTCTCTTATCCTTTGCTACATCTTTCCCACTTATGATTGTTGCTGACATTAAACAGTTCCCCCTAGTTTGAATGGTTTTTATATTTAGTTTATAGTTTCACTAATACTAGATAAAACTCCATTAATAAATCGACTGGATTTGTCATCACCAAAAGTTTTTGCTAATTCTATGGCCTCATTTATGGAAACGTTCGCTGGTACATTTTCTACATACTTCATTTCAAAAACAGCCACTCTTAAAATCGATCGATCTACATTTGCTATTCGATTAATGGTCCCAATCTTTCAAATGATTCGTAATCATTTGATCGATTTCTTGCTGATGTTCAATCGCACCAAAGACAAGTCTGGAAAAAAAATCGTCTCCTTCTTGTCCATCTAGGGCATATTCAATCGCTTTTTTCGGTTCAATTTGTGAAACATCATATTGAAATAAAGCTTGGAATGCTTTTTCTCTTGCTGTTCTACGTTTCATGTTCATAATACTCCTTCTTCTCTGTAAATGTACTAAATAGAATATATCACAATTAGACACCGTTAGCACACACGTGGGTTATTATCTTGAAACAGAATAAAGCCCAACAGGAAATTTTCCCGTTAGGCTTTACGTGTTCTTTCGCTTTTCTTATTTACTCTTCTTCTTTGTCTTCCTCAGAAGAAGTTTCAAACTGCACACCTACAACATGAACATTTATTTCTTTTGTATCTAACGCTGTCATGTTTTTAAGGGACTGGCGAATATTCTCTTGAACCTTGCCTGCAACAGTCGGGATAGAAATGCCAAACTGAACCACACAATAAATATCAATCACAATTCCATCATCAGTTAAATCAACTTTGACACCTTTACCGTGATTCTTTAAACCAAAACGTTCGGCCACACCTGCAGCAAAGTTCCCTCTCATTTGCGCTAAACCTTCTACCTCATTTGATGCAATACCAGCAATGACTTCAATTACTTCAGGAGCAATCTCCACTTTACCAAGGCCTTCTTGACTCATCTCTAAAATATTTTCACTCAAGGTTTACTCCTCCTCCATAATATTATTTAACTCTAAAAATTTGGTATTATACTCATTACTTTTAAAGGAAGGATGATTAAAAAGTTTTAAATGAAAAGGAATCGTAGTTGGAACTCCTTCAATAACGTACTCACTCAAAGCACGCTTCATGCGGTCAATCGCTTCTTCTCTATTCTGACCATAAACGATCAATTTTGCAATCATTGAATCATAATAAGGCGGAATAGAATACCCCTGATACACAGCAGAATCTACCCTAACACCAAATCCACCTGGCGGTAAATACATTTCAATTTTACCAGGAGCCGGCATAAAGTTTTTATATGGGTTCTCTGCATTTATTCTACACTCTATTGCACAACCTGAAAAGGAAATGTCCTTTTGAGAATAGGAAAGAGGTTGACCTGAAGCGATCAAAATTTGTTCCTTAATTAAATCTACACCCGTGACAAGCTCAGTTACCGGATGCTCCACTTGTATCCTCGTATTCATTTCCATAAAGTAATACTTATTTTCTCGATAATCGAAAATAAATTCTACTGTTCCGGCACCCGTATACTGAACAGCTTTAGCCGCTTTAACAGCCGCGGCTCCCATATCTTCTCTTAGCTCAGAAGATAGCTTAGGAGATGGACTTTCTTCGACTAATTTTTGCAGACGACGTTGAATGGTACAATCTCTCTCTCCAAGGTGGATAGTTGATCCAAAATTATCTGCTAGTACTTGAACTTCAACATGGCGAAAATCTTCAATATACTTTTCAATATAGACACCAGGGTTCCCAAAAGCAGTGGCTGCTTCTTGTTGAGTAATGGCCATCCCTTTAATTAATTCTTCTTCATTTTTAGCTATTCGAATCCCTTTACCACCGCCACCAGCGGTCGCTTTAATAATAATGGGAAATCCTATTTTTACTGCGAGTGCAATAGCTTCATCATCACTTTCAACAATTCCTTTTGAACCGGGCACAACTGGAACACCAGCTTCTCTCATCGTTTCTCTTGCAACATCTTTTGTCCCCATTTTAGATATCGCTTGTGAAGTGGGGCCAATAAAAATGATGTTGCAATCATGGCAAAGTTCTGCAAAGTCAGCATTTTCAGCTAAGAAACCGTATCCGGGATGGATGGCGTTACAATTGGTTAGTTTAGCTACACTGACAATATTAGTTAAATTCAGGTAGCTCTCTTTAGACGATTGAGGACCAATACAGTATGCTTCATCTGCAATTTGAACATGTAGAGCATCTTTGTCAGCTTGAGAATATACAGCAACTGCTTCAATGCCTAGTTCTTTACACGCACGGATAATTCGAACAGCGATTTCTCCTCGATTTGCTATGAGTATTTTTTTGATCATCATTAAAACTCCCTTTATTCAGGCTTCACTAAAAATAATGGCTGACCGTATTCAAGCAGTTGACCATTCTCTACTAAGATTTCAACAATTTCTCCTTGAACCTCAGCTTCAATTTCGTTAAATAGCTTCATCGCTTCAATAATACAAACAACAGAATCCTTTTTTACTTTAGATCCTACTTTGACATAAGGCTCCGCTTCAGGTGAAGACGCTGAATAAAAGGTACCTACCATTGGTGAGGTAATCTCTTTCAAATTTTCTTCTGATCTCGCTATTTCCTTTTCTTTTGGTTGATTGTTTTCAACTGCTTTTGGTTGATTCGATTCGTTTTTTTCTTCAATAGGTGGAGTCGGTATTACTTCTTTCACTTGCTGTTGGGTAGCATTTTCACTTCTTAGGACCACTTCCCCTTTTTTCATTTTTACCGTTGTGCCTTCATTTTCATATGTAAATTCGTTAATCGTTGATTCATCAATTAGTTTGATAAGTTCTCGAATTTCTTGTACTTTTAACATTGCTTTGCACCCCTTTAAAGTATATGTAGGTTATTCGTTACTTCATGCATTTGTCGAGAATTTACCATATGTTTTGGAAAACTTATGGTAGTACATCAAAATCTTTTTTTGATAAAATTATAATCTAGTACTAAAGTCTACTACTATAACTACACTATACGATAACTACTTTTTAAACTCAAGAATAAAAAAACTTGTGTGTGTACCAACATCAAAGGTTTTATTAATTTTTGCTCTCTTTCCATTATAAGCTATTTTTTATTTTTTTTAAACGCTATCATTCCCAAGGTTTATTGATAATTTCATAAATAACTTCAACAAGAAAAAAACCGCATTTAGCGGTTTTTTTCTTAAAGTTCCATTAATTCCTATTACTTCTCAACTTCATATTGAACGGCTACATCTTGGATATCTTTTATTTCTGTTTTCACAAGCTGGATAATTTTATTTGCATCTGATTTTGATAGTTCATTAGACTTAACCGTTATACGTACATTGCCTTCACTTGCTCTTACAAGCGCTTCATCATACCCTTGTGACTTAATTAACGTCTCTAAAACTTTTTCTTTAGATGAAAGATCGTTTAACTCTCTCAATTCATCATATGCCTTATTTTTTTCTTGTGTTGTTGCCTCTGCTGATGCCACAACAGCTTCTAAATGTTCCTCACGTTCGCTTCTTTGTTCTTCTAATTCTAAACGAAGTGAATCAAAGACACTCTCACTTGATTCGCTTGAAATGATCGTTCCATCCTCCAATTGTTCTTTCCCTTCTCCCATCACATCTTTATCCTCTTCGCTTTTTTCTTGATCGTCTTTCACTAAATCTGTTCCTTTAGCTACTTCTTGATTAATTTGTTCAGGTGTAGCCATATCTTTTGGTGTGTTAATATAATAGATCGAAAGAACAATCACTAAACTCAACATTGTTAATAACCAAACCGTTTGTTTTTTTAACATTCTTAAATCCTCCTTATTTTTAAAAATAAAAATATTTTTTTGGTATGAATAATAATCGTTTTCTAAAACAAACCCCTGTCAATTTTTAGGTTGAACAGCTACTCGATGACTAGGTACATCTAGTGCTCTAGTGACAGCTTCTATGACCATTCTTTCAATCGCTATATTTTCAACCCCTCGTGCCACGACTAGCACACCAGAAATTGTTGGTTTTTCCATGCGGATAACTACAGGTTCCTCTCCATCTCCTTGCCTAATAATAACGACTTGTTCCTCGTTTGTTTGATCATCTACTTGTCTTTCCCCACCTTCTCGATCTGTTTCCTTTGTCGTTTGGTTTTGCGAGATACGATTTTTCTCAAGAACCTTTGAATAAGTAGAATCGACATTCACCATTACCGATACATCCTCTACTCCCGATATTTCCTCTAACATTTTTTTAAGCTGTTCCTCGTATGTTTTCTCATATTGAAAGATCTCTTGCTCTTCTGCTACTGCCCTTTCACTCGGAACTTGCGTGGTTTTCTTTTTTGCTGATTCAGCGATTGAACTGTCTTGATTTTGATCTTCACTATTAGCAAGGTTAATTGACATAAACAGAATCCCAATGAGTAGAACGATTAATAAATATGAAACCTTCTTATTTTTTTCCCCTTCTGTTTTATGAAAACCATTCTTTAATGACTCGAAGAAATTTGATACTTTATTTTTCATTCATCTTCCCACTCCCCTTTCAAAATGAACAGCAATGAGTTGTGAATCGATTTGCCACGTTTGTGATAAAACTTGAATGATTTGATTCTTCTCGGGATGATGTTGATTTTGTTCTTGAGGCCTAGAAACATCTATGTCAATTTCTTCAACCACCTCTATCGATTGATTTTCTACTTCATTTAAGTAAACATCAATTTTGTTAATATCATCTTGTGATTGAATCGGTAGATTTTTTTCTTCTATTTTTATAGAGGTTATTTGAAGATCATAATCTTCTATCAACTCCCTTTCTACCGCCATTTTCATTTGTACAGGCATTTGTTCTAATGTATATGCACGTTGGAAGTCTTGTATTTCTTTTTTCTGATTTTCAATAGAAGTTTTTGTTTGGGAAGTCATCGTGGGGTCGATCGTGTTTTCTGTTATCAATTTTGAGAGATCCATAGAAAACACGTTAAAAATAGGGGAAATAATAATAACCATCAATAGAAGACTGGTGACCATTTTGACATATTTCCTCATGCTTGAACTTGGCAAAAGCATATCAAGAATGATCGCAATTAATATAAATAAAATGATATTAGCAATCCACTCAGATAAAAAGGACACACCATCTCCTCCTATCGGACCATCAAGGACATATTTCCAGCTGCTATAATCACTGTTATACTTAGGAAAAACATTAACGACACAATCGCTAAAGCGGCAAAAATGTAAATAATGCTCTTACTAATAACATCAAGACAAGTAATAACAGGCCCTCCCCCTAGGGGTTGAAGAATAGCCGCTGCAAATTTATAAATAAAAGCAAGCGTTAATACTTTAATAGCAGGAAAAGCAGCAATAAATAATAAAATTAAAGCACCAGCAATTCCTATGGTGTTTTTTAGTAACATTGAAGCACTTAAAACCGTATCGGTAGCATCTGTGAACATTCTCCCAAGAACCGGTATGAAATTCCCTGCTATAAATTTAGCGGTTCGTAACGTTAAGCCATCCGCAACAGCTGAAGAAGCTCCTTGAACAGAAATGACGCCTAAAAATACAGTTAAAAATGTTGCCATAAGACCGATTCCTATATTCCTTAATAGCTGAGCCAACTGAGTAATTTTATATTGATCAGTCAAGGTACTTACAATATAGAGTAGTGCGGATAAAAAGATAAGTGGCAAGACAACCTTTTCTATTAGGATTCCACTCGTATTCATTAAGAAAATAAGAATAGGATGAAAAAAAGAGGCAGATATAACAGCACCTGAAGAAGCCATCAATGCAAGCAATAGCGGGATTAAAGCAATTAAAAAGTTGGTCATCCCTCCAATGGCTTCAAGCGTATAAGAATTTGCCACCTGAAAACTGTTCAAAGCTATAATGATTAACACCATATAAACAATTGAATAGGCAACCTTACTTACAGTGCTTTGTTGAAAAGCATTTTGTAATAACTGCAACATAACACTAAAAATAGTTAAAATAATTAGCATTCCTAAAAGCTTTCCATTCGCTATAATTTCGTGCATGAAAAATCGAAAAAATCCGTTCATCCATTCTTTAGCAGTAAATTCCTTCTCACCTGTTAAAAATTGAGTTAAACTCCCTTTTTGACTTTCAGGTAGAAACCCTCCATATTGATGAATAATATCATTCCAATATTCCGTTATTTCTGTTAAATCTAAACTTTCGACTTGTTGTTCTACTAATTGATCTGTTACATAGGTCTCTTCTTGTTTTAAAGTCTCTTCATCCTCGTTGGCTTGTACACTTACAGGTAAAACGAAAAATAAAATCATTACTACTAATAATAAAAGTGAATATGCAAAATCATAAAACGATAATTTATAAAATTCGCCACTCAACATATCACCTCTCTACTTCTATAAATTAGGAATCATATTAATAATGGTTTCAATTAACACTGTAAGTATTGGAATAGCCATTGTGAGGATAATAATTTTCCCACCTAACTCAATTTTAGAAGCGATCGCCCCTTGTCCAGCATCTTTTGTAATTTGTGAACCAAACTCTGCGATATAAGCAATTCCAATGATTTTCAAAATCGTTTCAACATAAAGGACATTGACATTCGCTTTCGTTGCAAGTGTTTCAATCATATGGATGATTTCAAAGATTTTATCCACTAAAAAAAGAAAAATGACACAGCCAGCAAAAACAACCAACATAAACGCAAACGTTGGCTTTTGTTCTTTCACAATTAAGGAAAGGAAGGTAGCAATTAAACCTAAACCGACGATTTGAATTATTTCAATAACAAATCCCCCCTTAACCTTGAAACAAAAAGACCGCTTTGATCTTCGTGAATAAATCATCTACAATTGATGCCACCATAAATAAAATATAGATAAATCCTATTAGGGTGACCCATTGTGCATATTCTTTTTTTCCCATTTGATCAAGTATCGTGTGCAAAAACGCAACGACAATTCCTATCCCAGCAATTTGGAATATCGTATTAATATCTACACCCATATCACATCCCCCTAATGATCAATTGACCTATATTAATAAGATGACGATCAATAGACCTGATAAAAACCCAAGACTCTTAACCATCTTTTCATACCTAGTCTGTCTTTCAATCGCATCCCCTTCTTCTCGTTCTAGATGATTGAGTGCCAACCTTATGTGTTTTTGTTGGGAGACAATATCATGTTGACCAAGAGTCTTTCCAAACTGAGTCAAAATTTCATATTCTCCTTGTTTAAATGATGTTTGTCTCCAAACTTCTTGTATACTTTCCTCCCATGCATCCATCACATTTGTTTGTTTAGACTGGAGCTTATGAGCGAAAGAATCAAACATCGTTGATAAAGGTTTTGGAATTTGCTTCGCTATTCGCATCGTTGCTTCAATTAAAGGTGTATGCCCGTATAATATCTCTACTTCTAAAGATTGTAGTGCGTTTTTTAAATATCGAAGATGCTTTGGGCGTTCTTTTAGTTGTTTTGCTACTTCAAACCCAATCCAAGTCGTTACCGTTATAATTAAGATGGAGCCAATGAGCTTTAACACCTGGGCATCACACTCAAACTCTTTCCTTCACTATCCATAACTTGTTGAATCGTTCCTGGTCCTTTTCTATTTGATAGTTCAACAACACGATGAAAAACTTTTTCGTCTAAAAGAGGTCTTATTGTTGGCCTTTTCATTAAATCTTTTATACTTTCGCCATGAGCGGTCACAATAATGGTCACTCCTGTATTGACAGCTTCCAACATGGCTTCCGTATCTTCTTTTCTGCCAATCTCATCAACAACAATGCAATCGGGACTCATTGAACGGATGAGCATCATCATCCCTTCTGCCTTTGGACAACTATCAAGCACATCGATCCTCTCACCGAAACAATGTTGCGGAACCCCGTGAACGGATCCTGCAATTTCCGAGCGTTCATCAACAATTCCCACCTTACTGGGAGAAATTAGAGATGACCCTGAACTAATGAATCGTGCTATGTCTCGCAACAATGTGGTTTTTCCTGTTTGTGGGGGGCCGACAATTAGTGTATTCAACCATTTTCTTTCATGTAAAAATGGGATTAATGGATTAGCTATGCCTATTTTTTGCCTAGCTACACGTATATTGAAAGAAGTAATGTAACGTAAGGCTTTGACTTGTCCCTTTTCGATGATGACTTTTCCTGCTAATCCAACTCTGTGTCCTCCCTCTACGGTGATATAGCCTCTTTTCAACTCTTCCTCTAATGTATAAAAGGAATAATCACTTAATTCATTTAAAAGTTGAGTACGATCATTTTGAGAGAAGCGGTAGGAGAACAAATAAGATTTCCCCGATGATATCATTTCGACAGGTCGATTAATTCTTAACCTTATTTCTTCTATTCTATTAAGCAAAGGCTGAGAGAAATGCTCCATTTCTTTTACTAGCTCTTTTGGTAATAATTTGAGCACCTCTTCCACACGCAATCCTCCTGTTCATTCTGGACTTGTTGAACAACCTCTTTTAGGCTTGTTTACTTTAAATGTATGCTACTCCACCCTTATTATGACCGTTAGAATCTTTAAAGTTAGTGATAGATCATATAACATGATATACTTTTCAATTAGCTAGGAAGGAGGATTTGATTTGAAAAAGACAAAAATTTTATTTTGTGGGGCAGGACGTATGGCTACTGCCATCATTTCACGGCTATATATGAATACTTCTTTTGAAATTGTTGTAACGAACCGAACAGATAAAGAAAGACTTGATTGGCTAGAGAAAGAATATAACGTTCAGTCTGTATCGCATTGGAAAGAAGCGATTCATGATTCAGACGTTATCATTCTTGCCATTCCACCAGATATACACAATGAAGTATTATCTGAAATGAACAGTTATATTAATGGTCAATTGATCGTAACAGTTGCTGGAGGTTTTGGTGTCAAAGCATTAGAGAAGGCTTTACCTGAAAAGACTCCAGCCGCTTGGGTGATGCCAAATACCGCGGCTAAACTTGGCGAGTCCATTACCCTTTATACATGTGGTGACGATGTATCGTTAAAAGAAAGAAAGATCCTTAAAGATATTCTTTCCTCAATTGGAGAGTATGAAGAATTTTCAGAAGAACAGGTCAAGAACTTAACAGCGATAACAGGTAGTGCACCTGCCTTCGTTTATTATTTTGCTGAGGCGCTTGTCGAATCAGCCATGTCTTATGGAGTTGAAAAAGATAAAGCAGAAAAGCTTGTCGCTCAAATGATTCATGGTTCTTCTCTTATGCTCAAAAAAGAGCTTAATCCAGTCATGTTACGAGATCAAGTTTCTTCCCCTGGTGGTTCAACATCCGCGGGAATTGACTCTCTACAAAATGATTTGTATAAAAGTATAGTTCACCGTGCCATTACCGAAACAACACGTAAAGCAAAAAAAATAGACAAAGATGAAAAATAGACAAAAAGCAGCCAAAAATAAGGCTGCTTTTGTTTTAAAATAGTTTTGAGAACACACTCACCATCATTATTTTATATAAATATTAGAGCTTATTCCAACATGATTTGATGGCCAAAGACCGGTTCGCGTTCTAGAAGACAAATCAATTCCTACTCTTGAAATACTTTTTATGTTTATATCTTTTTTGTTTCTATAGAAAATATAAATATCTCGTCTTGACAAAGTTGAATTAACATTTAAAAGATCATAGGTCTGACTAGAAGTAAAACCTTTATTTTTTCTTATTTGGCTCCATGCATCAATAAACCCATCATCTAACAACCTTGCGTACTCGGCAGAATCAGGTGAAAATTGCAAATCACCCGTTAGGAGTGCTGGTAACGCTGTATTAAGCGGTCCTCCCAATAATTCATTGATCTGTTCCATGATACTAACAGTCACAAAAGCTAGCTGAGTATTAATGATCCGTACCGTTTTTCCGTTCCTTGATACATCGATGGAAGAGTACGCAGCAAATGGATTATCTGTAAAAGTTTTAGAAACAATATTCGTTATTTTAATGTCTGCTCCTTTACGAACCAAAAAAACATCAAAATCTCTTAAACGAACTCGATTACCATTGGTTGATGGATAAGATTCATCTGCTTTTCCGGCAACTGTTACAAGTTCATAAGGAACGTTCATCTTTTTTTTAACGTGCAAAGTAATATATTTAAGAAGTCCGTTACTACTTTTGACGCTTTTGTTCCTTGAGGTGGAGAAAGAGTCCAGATTGCTACTTCTTGCAAGCCAATAATGTCTGGATTAATTTCTTTTATCTGTTTTGCAATTGCTCTTGCTCTTACTGGAAAATTCGTAGCTGAAAATTGTCGGTAAACTTCTTCCGTGATTTTAGGAAGCTCTTCCTTAGTTGGTGGGGGGAAAAACAACGGTACAATATTTGCTCCTAAATAAAGGTTCCATGTTAAAAAATTTAAATTAAATCCTTTTTGTATCATTAAATCCTCCTTAATAGAGTTCGATTTTGCATTCTTTTATATAATATGTGGTAGTTAACAAAAGGGGGGTGGACGTGTGCGGATTATTCGAAGAATTAGGTACACATTTTTAGATCTATTTTTATTTTGATGCAACTATTTTTTTATTTACAGCCAATTACCATATATCACTCTCAACTCCTATTTCCCCAATCTATGGGGATGACTAGCCTTAAAAATAAAAGTTAAAAGCAAATACTCACACTAAAATCAAGGTGGGTTTTTTCCATTGGTGTATTCGTCTAAGCAAAATAATTAATGTTACATAAAATAAAATTTATAAAAATAGGAGGTAAAAAAAACTGTATATGGATTCATCAACATCAAGTTCAATATGGAATTGATGTTGTTGTTGTTAAATCGGAAACACAACTATCAGTTTCACTCTGGCGGTCTTAAATGAGGAAGCAGAAGCGTTGGAACGAGGTTTACAAATTCAATTTACTTTTACAGACCCTAATGCTCTTGATGACATCGATATTCTCGCCGTCATTGATGCAGAACAAACACCAATTGAGTTCGAGAATGTTTTTTCAGGTCAGACCTAGGCGTGGTTGAACCTAATACAAGTCTAACAACATTGAGTAAGAAAATTTCAAAGTTGTTTTGTTCGTGTTTTTTGTTTGTTTTTTTTAGTTATGAAATTGATTTTCTTTTGAGCATAATAATAAAAAAAGGGTTTATAGTGCGTGTTCAAAAAGTAGGGGGAAAAGGGCCGAGAAGAACGAGGCGACGAAGCTACGAGCACCATAGTGTACGTACAGATGGCGGATCACAGGCTAAAAGCAACCACGTCGTGTGGTTAACGCCTGAGCTATCACATCGTGTGCGTCGAAGGAGCGTAAAAGCAATCCAACAAAGTTATTCAACCGACATTTTTTCAGGACTTTTTGAACAACCTCTTATAATGAATAGATTTTTTAAACTTCACATTAAAAACCGACTCGTTCTCTTTTACCAAAAAGAATGCGAGTCGGTCTATTTGATTGATCACTATGCTCTTGAAACGTAAGAACCGTCTGTTGTGTTAATAATCAAAACATCCCCTTCGTTAACGAAGAAAGGAACGTTAACAGACAAGCCTGTTTCTACTATTGCTGGCTTAGAACCACCGGAAGCTGTATCTCCTTTAATTCCAGGTTCTGTTTCTGTGACCGTTAATTCAACTGTGTTAGGTAACTCCACTCCTAACGTTTCCGCTTCATACATCATAATGGAAACTTCCATGTTTTCCTTTAAAAACTTTAACTCATATTCTATTTGATCTGCTGGCAATTCAATTTGCTCATAGTTGTTCATATCCATGAACACATGCATATTGCCATTAGCATATAAATATTGCATTTTTCTCGTATCAATTTGAGTTTTCCTACTTTTTCACCTGCACGGAACGTTTTTTCTTGAATCGCACCTGTACGGAGATTGCGAAGCTTGGAACGAACAAATGCTGCTCCTTTTCCTGGTTTCACGTGTTGAAAATCAAGTACTCGCCAAATCCCTCCATCTACTTCAATTGTTAATCCCGTTCTAAAATCATTTACAGATATCATGTTAAAATAATCCTCCTAAAATCTATTTACAGTATAATTAACTCTTTTGGTGAATGTGATAACGATTCGTTGCCACTCTCGGTTATCACCGTATCGTCTTCGATTCGAACACCA
The DNA here is from genome assembly GCF_020524035.2 of Bacillus carboniphilus. Taxonomy (NCBI): domain Bacteria; kingdom Bacillati; phylum Bacillota; class Bacilli; order Caryophanales; family Bacillaceae; genus Bacillus; species Bacillus carboniphilus. Next base: position 1,406,202 of record NZ_CP129013.1, read on the forward strand.
CCTATACCAGGAATATAGATTCCTGGTTCAACCGTAACAACCATCCCCGGAACTAATTCTTCATCTGAACGACTAGAAAGACCCGGTCCTTCATGAACTTCCATACCTAGTCCATGACCAGTTGAATGTCCAAAATAGTCACCATAACCCATTTCAGTTATGTAATCCCTTGTAATCGCATCCGCTTGCTTGCCTGTTAAACCAGGTTTAATTTCCTGCATGCCTTTTAGTTGAGCATTTAAAACGACATCATAGATTTCACGCAATTTTTCGTTTGGTTCACCAACAGCCACTGTTCGTGTAATGTCAGAACAATACCCTTTATAGTAGGCTCCAAAATCGAGTGTCACAAACTCTCCCGACTGAATGGTCTTATCACTTGCAACCCCATGAGGAAGCGCGGAACGATGACCAGAAGCAACAATTTTATCAAACGAGGAAGAAACAGCTCCGTTTTTGCGCATAAAAAATTCTAACTCATTTGATACATCCGTTTCTTTTACACCCGGTTTTATGTATGACAAAATATGATCAAAAGCATCATCTGCTATTTGTACAGCTTCCTTTAATATCTTAATCTCTGCCTCAGACTTAATCAAGCGTAACTTTTCCACCGCTTTTGAAACCGGAGCAAATTGAATATCTTCCATTTCCTCTTTGTAGGCTGAGTAAGTCGCATAGTTAAGTGAATCTTGTTCGAATCCTAATTTTTTAATGCCTGTTTTACCAATAAATTTTGCTACTTCTTTTATAAGAGATTGCTTATGTTCTATGATTTCATACCCTTTTACTTGTTCAGTAGCTTGCTCCATGTAGCGAAAGTCTGTAATAAAAGCTGCATGGTTTTTTGTAATAATTGCCACACCTGATGATCCTGTAAACCCCGTCATATATTGACAATTATAAGAATTCGTAATTAATAACCCCTCTACTTCTAACTCATCTAGGCGCGTTCTTAATCTTTCTAACTTCATTTATTTACTCCCCCTATTCTATTTTTCAGTGCTAATACGGCTAACTTATATCCATAAAAACCCAAACCTATAATTTGGCCAACCGTTACAGGTGCTGTAACAGACTGATGCCGAAATTCTTCTCTGGCATGAATATTAGATAGATGTACTTCAATGACTGGGATAGAAATGCTTGCGATAGCATCACGAATCGCAATGCTATAGTGTGTATACGCTCCAGGATTGATAACCACACCATCAAAAAGCTCTTCACTTTCATGTATCTTATCAATGAGAATCCCTTCTACATTCGATTGAAAAAAAGCAATTTGACATTGATTCGATTTTGCAAACTGCCTGAGTTCTTTTTCTAAATCTATTAACGTTTTTGCACCATAATGATTCGGTTCTCGAACACCTAACCTATTTAAATTAGGACCATTAATTACCAAAAACTCACTCACCCAATTGCTACCTCCTGAAAAAGAAAAAAGTAGAATGCACAGATAAGAACATTCTACCATACTCTATTTGCATTCTCATTATTGTTCCACTTCTTTTCCTTGATGATTTTGAATTTCATTCGCTTCAAAAGAGATAGAATAACCTACAAAGACGCCAAAAAGTAAATAGGTGCAAATAGTTGTTACATTCGTATTAATCCCTATTTTTGTAATCGGCTCCATATCTGGAAATAACGGCTTTAATACAATGAAAACAAAGCCCCATAATACAAGCCCATACATTGCACCGACCCATATAGACTGAAACCTTTTTAACGTTACATAGTACAATAATGCAACTAAAATACTAACTAATCCAATCGCTAGAATTCCTAACAAGTGCCCCAGTGTTTCATATTTCCAATCACCAACGGCAAAGGGAATAAGAATCATATTGGGACCAATTGACGTAAAATTAAAAATATGCGCAACATAAGCTAAAAAACTCCAAAAGACACCACCAAAAAAACCAGTAATCATCACACGGCTAACAAACGATAAAGGTGGCTCTTGTTTATTTTGCTCAAGCTGACCTTCCTGCTTTCCTTTTTCACGACTTTTTTGAACTTCTTGTTGATTGGTCATATGTAGTCACCTCACAAATAGTATGTCCGAAAAAAAGACGAGCATGACAGTAGATAAAAATGACTATTTTACAATTTATTTGTCCATACTATAGGTTATAAGCATCGAAACTACCAAAAGAATAAAAGGATTATTTACTAGAGGTTTACAGAAAACTCTTGTAGAATATATACTATTAAGATTCATATAATCTAACTTAGAACCTTTAAGTGCGTGTTCAAAAAGTAGGGAGAAAAGGGCCGAGAAGAACGAGGCGACTCCTTAAAGGAACGCAGGCTAAGTTCAGTCACGTCCTGTGTCAACGCCTGCGCTAGCCCGTCCTGGGCATCGAAGCACCACAGTGTACGTTCAGATGACGGATCACAGGCTAAAAGCAACCACGTCGCGCGAGTTAACGCCTGCGCTAGCACATCGTGTGCGCCTGAGGAGTGGAATAGCGAGACAACAAAGTTATTCGACAGCAATTTTCCATGACTTTTTGAACAACCTCTTTAAGTGAAGATACACTGAAAAAGAAGGTAGGTAGGTGTCAAATGACAAATGAAAGCAAACCTGTTTATGGGGGGCAAGCAGTGATTGAGGGCGTTATGTTTGGCGGGAAAAACCATTACGTAACAGCAATCAGACGAAATGATCAAACATTGGATTATTTTCATCTTCCAAGAAAACAGCAACCCATTTTATCATTCTTCAAAAAGATTCCTTTTTTAAGAGGGATTGTTGCCATATTAGAAGCTAGTGCAAATGGGTCGAAGCACTTAAATTTCTCATCAGAGCGTTATGATGTGGACCCAAGTGAAGATTCAACGATTGAAGAGAACCAGCAACAATCAAAGTTAACATTGATTTTAGGTATTGCCGTTGTTGGAATTTTATCGTTCATATTTGGGAAAGTCATATTCACTTTAGTACCTGTTTTTTTTAGCGGAACTCTTTAAGCCTATTTTCCCAAGTGATTCAGCACAAGTCTTTATTGAAAGTCTGTTTAAACTTTGTTTACTTTTGGGCTATATTTACGCGATTTCTTTTACACCTTTGATTAAACGCGTCTTTCAATATCATGGTGCCGAACATAAAGTGATTAATACTTATGAAAATAATCTTTCTCTAACTGTTGAGAATGTTCAAAAACAAACAAGGCTTCATTATCGATGTGGGAGTAGTTTTATTTTATTTACAGTGATTGTTGGGTTCTTTATCTATTTACTCGTACCAACCGATCCTCTTTGGCTTCGGGTTGTGAATAGATTGGCTTTAATTCCTATTGTTTTAGGCGTCTCATTTGAGGTTTTACAATGGACGAATAAATTGCGTGAGATTCCTTTTCTTAAGTTTCTTGGCTACCCAGGTTTATGGCTACAATTATTAACAACAAAAGAACCAAATGATGATCAAGTTGAAGTGGCGATTGCTAGTTTTAATGCATTACTTAAACTAGAAGAAAAATCTGCACAAGAACAAATTAACCTTAAAGATACACAAATTGGGTAGGATTTATTTAGAAAACGACATAAATTTGGTCTGAGAATGCTAGATTTTTAACTCTTTCAATAAAGCTGTTGGGTGGAGGTGGCTTACATTGAATAAAATAATAACCTATTGGATTTTTTTACTGATTATTTCTTTAGCAACCATTGGTTTGCTGTTTTCAATCCTGTATGATACGAAAAATTTTTTTAGTACACTATTAGTATGGATAATTGTGATTAGCATTATTTTCTTAGTGATCAGATTTATTATGAGCAAAAACAAAGGAACGGAATATCAATCCTTTGTTAAAGCTGCAAAAAAATCAAAAAAACGACATAATAAGAATAGACCTTCTGTTAAAAGAAGAGAATTTAACAAGAAGCTCAACTCCTGCCATTAGAAAACGTCGAGATCATAGTCATTTAACTGTCATCGAAGGGAAAAAAGGCAAGAAAAAAAATAAGGCTCTTTTTTAAAATGTGTAAAATCTAATATGTCCACCTTAAAAAGAAATCGGTTGTTTTTCGGTACCCTAAATTGATTAACACCGATTTTTTTTTCGTCTGTCAAATCAAATTCTGTTGTTAAAGAGTGATCCATTGGGATAAACACAATGTTCTGTTCATGCCTTCTTGATATATGCCTTGCGTCATGCGCGTCCTTCATTGTCGTAAATAAAGCTCCAAACATCTCAAAAGCATTAGTAATTTTATTTCCTGGCATTTCTTCTGAATTTTGACTAAGTTTAATACCTAAAACAGGTCGCTGCCTCTTTTCTTCATCGAAAAGCCATATTGGAAAATTACTTAACACACCGCCGTCCACAATAATATGTTCTTCTCCTTTATTGACTAGTTTTACCGGACGAAAGAAGTAAGGTAAACTACAACTCATTCGAACAGCCCTAGCAACAGAAAATTGATTTGGATTCAGACCATAGCTTGATAAGTCATCAGGAAAAACGACTAAATTCCCTCTCGTTAAATCTGATGCAATTATTTTCAAACGATTGTGAGGCAAGTCAGCAAAAGTATAAATTCCTTTTTTATTTAAGCAAACACGAAGCCATTTTTCTAGCTCTTCTCCCTTATACAAGCCCAATTTCCAATAAAACAGCAGCCATTTCGTAAATCGAAGAGGCCAAATTTTGTGATGTCCATTTAAAAAATTCTCCACTACAATATCTTCCATTAATTTCTCTATTTCTATGCTTGAATAACCTGCAGCAATAAATGAGGAGATAATTGATCCTGCACTCGTTCCAGCTAACCTAACATATCGAAACCCCTGCTCTTCAACAGCTTTAAGAGCTCCAATTAAAGCAAATCCCTTGATGCCTCCTCCCGAAAAAACACCATCAATGTCCATTGAAATCCCCCCATACGTTACTTAACACTATTTTAAGTAAAGGTTATAGGAAAAAGACCTTTTTCACACGAAAAAAGATGAACATCTTGGAAATCAAGTCTGTCCACCTTTTTAATATCTGCATCACTAATATTTATTCTTTCTCATTTCTTGTTTGAACTTCTTTAAGGGAATTCACTCTCTGGTCATCTTCTTCAAAATAATCTACGAGATCTCCAATTCGTGCGATGGCATCCCAACTAATATGATGCTCAATTCCTTCCACATCATTATAAATTTTGTCCTCTTGCACACCAATGATTCTCATAAACTTTTCTAACAACTCATGGCGATATACAAGACGTTCACCAATCTTTTTCCCCTTTGCTGACAAGGCTAATCCTCTATATCGTTCATAATTAAGATAGTCATCTTTATCTAGTTTTTGAACCATTTTTGTAACGGAGGAGGGATGTACAGACAAAGCATCTGCAATGTCCGATACACGGGCGTATCCTTTATCCTGAATGAGTAAATAAATTTGTTCTATATAATCCTCCATGCTCGGTGTTGGCATGTAATTCCCTCCCATAAAGGTATTGTTCATCATTAACTGTTATGCAAGGTAAGCTAGTTAACCTTCATTTATGTATAAATATTTGTTAACCTTTCAATCTATTCATTATGTAGTTTTAAGAGGTTGTTCAAAAAGTCCTGAAAAAATGTCGGTTGAATAACTTTGTTGGATTGCTTTTACGTTCCTTCGACGCACACGATGTGCTAGCGCAGGCGTTAACCAAACGACGTGGTTGCTTTTAGCCTGTGTTCCGTCATCTGTACGTACACTGTGGTGCTTCGATGCCCAGGACGGGCTAGCGCAGGCGTTAACCACAGGACGTGACTGAACTTAGCCTGCGTTCCTTTAAGGAGTCGCCTCGTTCTTCTCGGCTCTTTTTCCCTACTTTTTGAACACACACTTTAAGTAATTGTATTTATTTTTTGTTGAGTCATAAAAGCTGGAAAGCGCTTTTAGTCAACCAACTAAAGTTTACACTACATCAAATAGCAAAGCAAGTTGTTATTGATGATCCTTCTTTTACATGGAAAAGGAATCGAGATGGCTCGATTCCTTTCAATAATTATCACAGTCCACATTTAAGCTGAGCGCCACACTTCACACATGTGTTGCAACCACCAACTTCTTCTACCGTTCCTTTGCGACAAACAGGACAAGTGTTCCCTACTTCATTTCCAATCAATACATTTGTAGAACGTACATCTTGCACCGTGTTCATTAAGACCACTTTTTCTGTTTTTTTGTCAAACACCATTTCATCCATCGTATTTTCTTCTGCCTTAAGCGTTAAAACTTGTGAATCACGACTACCATCAACGTAGACTGTCCCGCCTTTGGCACCGCCTTTATACAAACGTTCATAAACCTTCTCAACTTGTTCTACTGAATAACCTCTAGGCGCATTAACCGTTTTACTAATGGAGCTGTCAATCCACCTTTGAATCACACATTGAACATCTGCATGAGCTTCGGGAGATAAATCCATTGAGGATATAAACCAATGTGGTAAGTTTTCTGGATCAACCTCTCTGTTAGCAGATAAATATTCTTGTACTATATCCGCTTTTACTTCAATAAACTTTCCTAAACGACCGCTCCGATAATAAGAGAAAGAAAAATATGGTTCTAATCCAGTCGAGACACCAACCATTGTTCCAGTTGAACCTGTCGGCGCAACAGTTAGGAGATGTGAGTTACGAATTCCATGCTCCAAAATTTGTTCTCTGATTGCATGAGGCATTTTTTGCATATAACCCGATTCAGTAAAAGCGGTTCTCAAACGAGCCGTTTCTTCATCGCTCTTACCTACTAAAAATGGAAAGCTCCCTTTTTCCTTCGCCAATTCAACTGAAGCTTGATAAGCTGTTGTCGCAATCGTTTCAAATACTTGGTCAATTAATTGGTTTCCTTCTTCTGAACCATACTCTGTTTCACAATATATGAGGAGATCATGTAACCCCATAACACCAAGACCTAGCCTTCTTTCTCCTAAAGCTTGTTGTTTATTTTCTTCTAGAAAGTAAGGAGTGGCATCAATAACGTTATCTTGAAGTCTTACTCCAACTGAAACCGTCTCTTTTAGTTTTTCAAAATCCACTTTTTTATTTTGTTTATCCGCCATTTCAGCCAAGTTAATCGCTGCGAGGTTGCACACAGAAAATGGCGCTAGAGGTTGTTCACCGCATGGATTAGTTGCTACAACTTTTTGTCCATAACTTTTAGCATTCGTCATTTCATTTGCATTGTCAATAAAGAAAATACCTGGTTCAGCAGAATAAGTGGCGCAAATGTTAATTAAATTCCAAAGCTCTTTTGCTTTAATTTCACGATACGTGCGAATCGCATATCCCATGCCTTCCCACTCTCTGACATCCCCAACTTCATGCCACTTTTCGTTATAATCCTTCATTTCTTCTTTGGTATACTTTTCAACATCAGGAAAACGCAGCTTGTACATATCGTCATTTTCAACTGCCTGCATAAATTCCTTTGTTAAACAAATCGATATATTAGCACCTGTTAAGAAATCCTCTTGGTGTACACTATACTTTCCACCTTCACGTAGCATGGATTCTGCTTCAGCAATCACCTGCTCCGTAAATCCTCCTTGACCAGGAACAGCCTTGAAATTGACAATGCCTTGGTACATGTCTCTCTCTTGCTCCTTGAGAGGTGTAAATTTCAATTTATCTTGAGCTGCTTTCTTGATTTGATCATCGTTTGTACTTTCAACTAAAAAGCGTAAAATTTTTGGGTTTTGCATCTTTGAAATAATAAACTCAATGATATCAGGATGCCAGTCCGTTAACATAATCATTTGTGCACCTCTACGTGAACCTCCTTGTTCGACAAGGTGCGTCAACTTGGCAATATCATCTAGCCATGAAACGGAACCAGAAGACTTTCCATTAACCCCTTTAGCTAACGTATTTCGAGGTCTTAGCGTTGAACCATTTGTTCCTACTCCGCCTCCCCGACTCATAATTTCCATTACTTTTTTCCTATGTTCTGAAATACCTTCTCGTGAATCTTGAATATAGGGCATCACATAACAGTTAAAATACGTTACATCTGTACCAGTTCCCGCCCCATAAAGAACACGACCTGCTGGAATAAAATTTTTATTTTTTAATTGTTGGTAAAACTTTTCATACCATTCATTCTTTTTCTCTTCCGTATTTTCTACTGCTGCTAATCCCGTTGCATTCCTCCTAGCAATTTGTTCATAAAAAATTTCTAAAGGCTTTTCAATGACATTTAGCGACCGTTTAATTATCCCTGTCTCTATTTCTTCTTGCGTGTCTAATGAATGACGAAATTCTTCCTCTACTAAGACAGTAGCGGTTTTCTCAAGCCAATCAATCGCTTGGATGATTCCTAATCCTCTCGCAGGAAATTTCGGATCTTCTTTTATCGTTAACACAACAAAATCCCCACTTGTTAACGTAAGTTTCTCCGTATCCTTAAAAGAATATCGATCGATCATCACGAGTCGAGAAACACCGCTGTGGGTAATCTTCATGTCTTCTTCTATAGGGTGAACTTGCGAAAATTGACGAATGTCCTTGTTTAGTTTGTTCACATCAATGGTATTCTTTATTATTTCTTTCACAGCCATGACCAAAACGCTCCTTTATCAATCTATACAATAAAAATCAATATGTCGTATTATAGATGATAGTATATCACAACATATTGATTGTAGGTAGATCTTTTTTTAAGAAAAATAGATCTATTTCATTATGTAAATCGACCATTAAATGCAATTGTTTAACGTTTAAAATTCCATTCATCACTTGCATATTTTTCTTTAGCTAACTTTTGTACATAAAATTTTTCTTTTTCATTTAATTCGTAAGGTTCGAGGTTAATATTCAATCCTAGTTCGAACCCTTTTTTAAATGCTGTTTTAGCTTCGTTGATAGAAATCTCCCTTTTAGCCAAATCATTTGTTGCTACTGCTTTATTTTTAAACCCTTGTTTCATTCGTTCTTTCACACGTTCATTAGGGAAGTTGAATAGATCGAACAATTGATCCTCATCCATATTTAATAAAATGGATCCATGTTGTAAAATCACACCTTTTTGTCTCGTTTGCGCACTACCTGCTACTTTTCTCCCTTCTACAATCAATTCATACCAAGATGAAGCATCAAAACATACAGAAGAGCGTGGGTTTTTCAATCCTCTTTTTTCTTCTTCAGAGCGAGGAATGGAGAACTCTGCTTTTAATCCTAATTGACGAAATCCTTCTAAAATGCCCTCAGAAATGACGCGATAAGCCTCAGTCACAGTTTTGGGCATTTGTTCATGTTCTTCATGGACAATGACACTATACGTCAGTTCTTGATCGTGTAAAACGCCTCTTCCCCCTGTTGGACGACGAACAAAACCTAACTTCTGATCCTTCACTGCTTGAAAGTTAATTTCTTTTTTTGCTTTCTGAAAATAACCAATCGATAAAGTCGCAGGATTCCATCCATAAAAACGGATAGTCGGCGGTATCAACCCCTGACTATGCCAATCTAATAGTGCTTCATCTAACGCCATATTAAACTCAGGAGAGCAATAACCGGAATCAATATATCTCCACGTTTCTTTTTCCATTATAATCACCTTCTTTTTGGGACTTTTCCGTTCATTTACTATAGCCAAATCACTTTTATATGTAAAATAAATAGATTCATGGTTGCAACCGATGACAATTTCATTAAGGTTTTATATAATAGAACGTGGGCTTTAACATTTGACTTAAAAAATACCACTTAACATACATTACTGTAAGGAGCGAAATGATTCAATGGAAATTTTATTAATACTTGTTGGTGCTTTACTCATTTATTTACTTGGAACTTTTCTATACCAAAGAAGACTCCTAAAAAGACTTACACAAGAGGAATTTATTGAAGGCTATCGTAAAGCACAGCTCATTGATGTTAGAGAGCCGAACGAATATAAAGCGGGGCATATTTTAGGTGCAAGAAATATACCAATGTCTCAATTACGTCAACGTTATCAAGAAATCCGCCCGGATCAACCTGTCTACTTATATTGCCAAAATACGACTCGTAGCGGAAGAGCTGCGCAAATGCTTCGTAAAAAAGGCATTAAAGACTTGTATACATTAAAAGGCGGATTTAGATCGTGGACAGGGAAGGTTAAATTCCCTAAGAAATAACATAGCTAAAATTCAATTTTCTATTGAAAACACAAAGCTCTGTAGAAGGATGCTTTTATCCCTTTTACAGAGCCGCCTAAAAACACATGCAATGGTCACAACCTTTATTCTATTACACTTCTCACTCTAACTTAAAGAATTAAATACAACTAGCACTTGTGGACTACTACCTATACTAAATGTTTGGAACGCTTTGAATGAAGAGACATTAATAATAGTTAGTACATGTTATGTACTAACTTTAAAAAGGGTTCCAAACAGGCGCTAATAATTAAAAATAGACAGGTAAGAGCACAAGGCCAAAAACCACTCCGTTTTATATCATCTTTCACTTTTTACATCTCACTACATTTTCCTTCTACTTTTGCAAACTCCACAAATCTCAGGTGGAACAGACGTATTACATTTATTATTTTTAAAGAAATTATCATCATCATCAACAATATCCACTTGGTTGTTAACGACACAGTTAGAGACAATTTGATTATTTGTTGATGACTCTTCTAAGGAGATTCCCCTCTCCTCATTGAATATAGGTAATAGTCTGATAGATGAGAGTAAAGAAGATATAAAAAACCCCTTGTATGAAAAACATTCACACAAAGGGTTACTTTCTTATTCTTACTTCTTTTGATATCTTAACACTGGCTTTCTTGCTGCTTTCGTTTCATCTAAACGTTTTATCACAGTTGTATAAGGAGCTTCCTGAACAACTTCTGGGGATTCCTCTACTTCCTTAGCAATTTGAATCATCACATCAATAAACTCATCTAACGTCTCCTTTGATTCGGTTTCCGTAGGTTCGATCATCATACATTCCTCGACGTTTAGTGGGAAATAGATGGTCGGCGGATGAAAGCCAAAATCCAGGAGTCGTTTAGCAATATCAAGTGTTCGTACTCCAAGCTTTTTCTGCCTTCTCCCTGATAGGACGAATTCATGCTTACAATGCTGATCATACGGTAAATCGTAGTAAGGAGCTAGCTTTCTCATCATGTAGTTAGCATTTAAAACTGCGTTTTCCGTAACAGCCTTTAAGCCATCAGGCCCCATTGAACGGATATACGTATACGCCCTGACATTAATACCAAAATTACCATAATAAGGTTTCACCCGTCCAATTGAGTCAGGACGGTCATAATCAAACATGAATTGATCATCTTTTTTCACCAATACTGGCTTTGGCAAAAATGATCTTAAATCTTCTTTTACACCAACAGGTCCCGATCCGGGTCCCCCACCACCGTGCGGACCAGTAAAGGTTTTATGAAGGTTTAAATGGACAACATCAAAACCCATATCTCCTGGTCTTGCCTTACTTAACACAGCGTTCAAATTAGCACCATCATAGTATAGTTTTCCGCCAGCCTCGTGTACGATATTTGCCATTTCGACAATCTCTCGTTCGAATAATCCTAAAGTATTTGGGTTTGTTAACATTAAAGCAGCTGTATCCTCACCGACGACCCGCTTTAAATCTTCTAAGTCTACAAGACCATTTCCTCCTGATTTCACCGTTACGGTTTCAAACCCTGCTACGGTTGCTGAAGCGGGATTGGTTCCATGAGTGAATCAGGAATAATCACCTTCGTTCTTTTCGTATCACCATTAGCTTCATGGAATGCCCGAATAATCATTAAGCCCGTCCATTCACCATGTGCCCCAGCAGCAGGTTGAAGCGTAACTTCATCCATCCCTGTAATCTCTTGTAAATGAACTTGGAGATCGTACATAAGCTCAAGTGAACCTTGTACCGTCTCTTCTTCTTGCAACGGATGAATAGAAGAAAAGCCTGGTATTCTAGCAATATGCTCGTTGATTTTTGGGTTGTATTTCATCGTACAAGATCCAAGTGGATAAAAGCCTGAATCAACCCCGTGATTTCGTTTCGATAAAGCAGTATAATGACGCATTATATCAAGCTCAGATACTTCTGGTAAGCTTGCAGGCTCTTTTCGTATAAATTGATTAGGGAGAACGTCGCTAAGGTCAACTGTTTCAACATCTAACTCAGGTAAACTATATCCTATACGACCTGGCTTACTCACTTCAAAGATCAGCGATTGTTGTTGGTTATTCATGACGATCCCCCATTTCTTTTAAAAATTCACTAATTTGTTCCTTCGTCCGTTGCTCCGTAACAGCGATAAGCATATGGTTTTCTAACTCTGGATAATCACGTCCAAGATCATATCCACCGATCCAACCTTTCTTAATCAATTTTTGATTGACTTTTTTAATAGAAGAAGGAAGTTTGACAACAAACTCGTTAAACATCGGGCCAGAGTAAACAACGTTTAACCCTATCTTTTTAGCCAATGTTTTAGCGAAATGGGCTTTTTGAATATTTTGAAAGGCAATTTCCTTTACTCCTTCTTTTCCAAGCGCTGTCATCGCCACACTTGACGCTAGTGCATTTAACGCTTGGTTAGAGCATATATTTGACGTAGCCTTGTCTCTTCTAATATGCTGCTCCCTCGCTTGTAAGGTTAACACGAAACCTCGATTTCCTAATTCGTCAGTCGTTTCTCCAACCAGTCTACCCGGGACTTTTCTCATCAGCTTTTTAGTGACCGCAAAATACCCACAATGTGGACCACCATACTGAGCAGGAATCCCAAAAGGTTGTGTATCCCCTACTACAATATCAGCTTTAAACTCACCAGGAGGAGTCAGCGCTCCTAAAGAAAGAGGATTTGCAGAAACGACGAATAAAGCTTTTTTACTATGAACAATCGACTCAATCTCATCAAGTCTTTCTATTTGACCAAAAAAGTTAGGGTATTGAACAATAACAGCTGCTACATCGTCATCCATTTCTTTTTCTAGATGGTTTTGATCGGTAACCCCATTATCATGAGATATCTCAATCACTTCAATATTTTGCCCTTTTGCATACGTAGACAAAACGGCTCTTGATTCTGGATGAACCACTTTTGAGACAAGGACTTTTTTCTTTTTCGTATGACCAGCTGCCAGCATAGCTGCTTCTGCTAATGAAGTTCCTCCATCATACATGGAGGAGTTGGCAATATCCATCCCTGTAAGCTCACAAACCATCGTTTGAAATTCAAATATAGCTTGAAGCTCCCCTTGAGATATTTCAGGCTGATAAGGAGTATAAGCTGTGTAAAATTCCGAACGAGATAACACATGATCCACTATGACAGGAGTATAATGATCGTAAACTCCAGCACCCAAAAAGGAAGGGTGCGTGCGTAAGTCTTTATTTTTTCCCGCAAGTTTTGTTAACTCTTTTACTAATTCCGTTTCTGACTTTGCTTTTTTAATATTGTATGGTCCTGTATAGCGAACGTCTTCAGGTATATCCGCAAACAATTCGTCTATATATTCGATGCCTATTTCTTTTAACATGTCCTGTTGGTCTTGCTCTGTCATTGGTAAGTAACGATGCTTCATGATCCTTCCCCCTATGTGCGCTTATAAAAAGGTGTTTTGACAACAACCGCTTTTACTCGTTTTTTTCTTATCTCTACTTCTAGCTCTTGACCAAGGTCCGTGAATTCTTTTTCTAAAATTGCCAAACCTACATTTTTTCCTAAGGTAGGAGATTGCGTTCCAGAGGTCACTTCTCCTGCTAGATGATTATCCACCCAAACACTGTAGCCATGGCGAGGGATTCCTTTCCCTACCATTTCAATTCCTACTAATTTTCTTGGAGGACCTTCTTTCTTTTGCTTTTTCAACACTTCTTGACCAATGAATGCAATTGATTTATCTACCTTTACCGCAAAACCAATCCCTGCTTCAATCGGAGAAATGATTTTTGACAACTCTTGCCCGTAAAGGGCTAAATTCGCTTCAAAACGAAGCGTATCTCTCGCCCCTAAACCACATGGAACCACATGTTCATTTTGTAATAGATCTTTCCATAGAGCAGGTGCATCCTCTGCTGCACAATAGATTTCAAAACCATCTTCCCCTGTGTAACCCGTTCGAGAGACTAGCGCATCGATTCCATTTAGACAAATGTTCTCAAAAAAATGAAAAAACTTAATAGTAGATAAATTTGTATCGGTAAAAGATTGTAATACCTCATTGGCAAGTGGACCTTGCAAAGCTAGCTGAGCCATATGATTAGATACATTCGTAATCTCAACGTTTTCTTCCCTATGCTCGTTTAACCATTGAAGATCCTGTTCAATATTAGCCGCATTTACGACAAGGAGATAATCTGTTTTTGATTTTCGATAAACTAACAAATCATCAACTGTTCCTCCATCTTCGTAACACATAGCCGTATAAAGAGCCTTGCCATCTTTAAGCTTACTCATATCATTAGTCATTACTTTTTGCAAGAAGAGAAGGCTTCCTTCCCCTTTGACTTCAAATTCACCCATATGGGAAACATCAAACAATCCAACTTTCTCTCTAACAGCGCGATGTTCTTCTTTAATAGATGAAAATTGTACTGGTAACTCCCATCCGCCAAAATCAATCATTTTTCCACCTGATTCCTTACAAACAGAAAAAAGTGGTGTTCTTTTAAGTTGTGCCATTCTACTTCCCCCTTTTTTAAACATCAAAAAACAGAGACTAAAACAAACATACTGTTTTAAACAGCATGTGTTTTAAGTCTCTGTCCCTTCACCTGAAAGTTTAATCCCCTTTGGTGGTTTGACTAGCAAACACTCTCCAGAGCCGCGTCAAACAAGAGTCTTTTTGCCTGAGAGATTCACAAACGCTTGCTCCTTCGGCGTCCCGCAATATAAAAGGCCCTCTCCCCTTGCTATCATTCGCACATATTCATAACAACATTGGATAAAATAACGTTTAACATATTTCTTCGTCCATCGTACCACTTTTCAATTTAATCATCAATTATTATTTTCCTTAATAAAAATTATCATTCAATTATAAACGTACGCCTTTATCTATTTATATTTCCAAATAACAACAAAAATAACGATGTATATTCGCAAAAAACGGAGGGTTTAAGGTGAATAAGATCCGAATATCATTCGATCAAGATTGGAACGAAGAATTTTCAAAAAGATTAGATGAGGATGGCCCTTGGTCAAACTGGGAGTTATTTAATCTATCCTTTAAAATAGGAAACCATGTCTTAATACCTTCCTTTAACGGCCTTCAAGCTCCTAAATATTTATCTCAATTTACTCCTCTAGAGCATCAGCTTAAAGTGGCAGAGAGGGTAGTCGAAGAGATGCATGGAAAAGCCATATTAGCAGATGAGGTTGGTTTAGGAAAAACGATTGAAGCTGGGCTTATCTTAAAAGAGTATATGATAAGAGGACTAGTTAAGAAAGCTCTTATACTTGTACCTGCTTCGTTAGTATCTCAATGGACAAAGGAGTTATTGAGTAAATTTCACATTCCTGCTGTAGAACAAAAAAAATCTTATGTATGGGACCAGTGTGACATTGTCGTCTCCTCTTTAGATACGGCAAAAAGAAGCCCTCATAAAGAGATAATTTACAAACAAGATTACGATATTGTCATTATTGATGAAGCACACAAATTAAAAAACAATAAAACAAAAAACTATCAGTTTGTCGTAAATTTAAAGAAGAAATATTGTTTACTACTTACCGCAACTCCTGTCCATAACAGAGTAGAAGAAATATTTAATCTTGTCTCCTTGTTAAAACCAGGTCACTTAGGAAGTGAACAAACTTTTTCTAAAGTGTTCTCAGCAAAAGAACGAACAGTGAAAGAAGACGATCAATTGAAAGAACTCATAAATAAAGTAATGATTCGCAATCGTAGAAGTGACACTGGTGTTAAGTGGACTAACAGACATGTCGAAACCACTTGGATCACCTTTTCCCCATCTGAAGTTGCTTTATATGATGCCATCAATTCTGTACGACATGAATTTAAACAAACGAGCACCTTTTCCCTCATCACTTTGCAAAGGGAAGCCTGTTCAAGTCGGGAAGCTGTTTACATGACCTTAAAAAAAATGCTTGATAAAAAAGAGAAGGAAGCTCTACCACTGCCAATCACGACAATTGAACACTTACTTACAGTAATTGATCAAGTTTCTCAAAATTCAAAAGCAATTAAAACATTAGAACTCATAAAAAAAATAAATGATAAAGTGATTATCTTTACCGAGTACCATGCGACTCAATTTTATTTACAATGGTTTTTAAAGCAACACGGAATTACTTCTGTTCCTTTTCGTGGAGGATTTAAACGAGGAAAGAAAGACTGGATGAAGGAGTTATTTAAAAACCATGCTCAAGTGTTAATTGCAACCGAAGCAGGAGGAGAAGGAATCAATCTGCAATTTTGCCATCATATTATTAATTACGATTTGCCATGGAATCCTATGCGTGTTGAACAAAGAATCGGAAGAATCCATCGTTTTGGCCAAGAGCATGATGTCCACATTTACAATATGGCAACGAAAAATACAATTGAAGAGCATATTTTAACCCTTTTGTATGAAAAGATTCATCTTTTTAGACGTGTCGTTGGTGAACTTGACCATATTTTAAAAAAAATTGACGTAAATGAGTTCGAAAATCATTTAAAAGATATTGTCACTTCTTCAAAGTCAGAAGGGGAACTTAAAGTGAAAGTAGACAACCTTTCAGCAATCGTATTTCAAAACGAGGACCAAGAATTTAAGGAGGCTAATCTATGAAACAAACTGAAATTCACCAATATCTTCTGCAATTTTTTAAAGCTAATGATTGTAACGTTATTGAACAAACGGACGGCTCTTTAGCTGTGCAGCTTACAATAGATATGGATAAGCAACTAATGAACCGCCCTTTTTATTGGCACTACGTTGAAAAAACGGGAGGAGTCCCGCAACCAAAAAAATTAATATTAAAGACGAATCATCAAAATGAGGATGGGGAACTAATCCATTTCGGTTCTCCAAGACTAGAGCAAATGTTTAATGCAACGAAACAGCTTGGTAGATACATTCGTATGTATGAGACAATACAAAATAAACATGAAAACATTCCTCTTCAACCGTGGTTAAATGTCAATGTAGTCATTTCATATATTTGCGACAAAAAAAAACAACGAAGTCTTTCACTTGGTTTAAACTTAATTAACGGAATAATAGTTGAAGAGTTCTTCAATCAACTTCATTCAATTTCCTTAACACCAAAAATACCGAACTTTTGTTTCACGACGCCTGGATTAATCAAACCGAAAAGCGGACTTGTTCGATTACAAAAATATATAGAAGATAACTTACGAAAAGAGTCTGATACATGGGCAAAAGAGGCACTTCAAAGATGGCAACAAGATCTTTCTCTTTTGGAACATTTTTATGAAGAGGTAGATGAAAAGCCCGAGGAATATCAAGTTGAAAAAAAATCTCTCCAGAAACTGTATGACCCTCATATTGAGGTTTCCGTTCAAAACGGAGGGATTTTTTATTTATCTGAACGGTTTCACCAATTATTGTTTACATCTACTTCGTAAAAATAGAAATGCTAATAAACACCTATCGTTTTAATGAAATTAACAAACAATAAAACGAATTCCCTAACCTTTATCTGACATAAAAAACCAGTATTGATATTGATCATTTTTTTACCCTACCTCATGATAAACGAACAAAGACTATTACCGGAAAAATATCCTCCATAATCGGAGATAAACTTTCAGAACTACTATTTATTCAATAGTTAAAAACACCTACTCTAATAATCACACCAATGGGGATTCACCCTAAGTTGTTTCCTTTATCATAAGACAAATAGTCCAAAATCACACGATTTTTCAAGTGAAAAGAAGAATCACTATGACTTATTTCCCCTTTTCATTTATTCGACAATATTCTTCACTACTTTTGCTCTATATTTCTTATAATAGAAAGTACAGGTTTATTGTTTATTATTCAGTAAAAGGCAAACCGTTTGAAAGAGCGGGACGCAAAGTCTCAGATCTAAAGCTCTTGCTATGATGGCTGGACTACCTGGAATACAAACTGTATTTTAGGAGGAGAAATCATGGAACAAATTCAACAGCTAGATGAAGAATGGGTTGAACTAATTTTATCAGCACGATCAATCGGTATGACATACGATGAAATAAAGACCTTTATTCACAATCCTCAATTTTTTCAACAACAGCTAAAAGATAAATAAAATTTTCACAAATCGACAAACCCAACAATTTTTTATAATCCTCTAACCTCCTATGTGTTATAATAACCGAAGGCAGGTGTTTAATATGATAGGGGAACGTATACGTTATTATCGGAATGAAAAGAGACTCTCTCTCTCTGAACTCGCGGAAAGAGCAGGAGTAGCCAAATCTTATTTAAGCTCCATCGAACGAAATTTACAATCAAATCCCTCTCTTCAATTTTTAGAGAAGATTTCAGAAGTATTAAATGTTTCCGTTAACTCTTTAATTGAGGAAGAGCAGGAAGATGATCACAATTTAGATTCGGAATGGAGAGAGCTTGTCCAAGAAGCAATGAAATCTGGGAGTTTCAAAACAAGAATTCAAACAATTTTTAGAATTCAATAAATGGAAAATGAATAAACCCCAATAAAAAAGCATTAAGACCATAGTGATCTTAATGCTTTTACTAATTCACTTTGTTCTTTATAAAGAACAAAACTCCCTAAAAAAAAGACTCTTTTCTCGTTTCTTTTTGCTATTTGTAGAAATATTCCGAAAATTAAAAGCATAAAGCCAACTGCTAGTATATTGAATGATTGTGTAGCCGTTTGTGGGAGCCAACCTGATTTGCTAGGATCTCCTATAAGTCCTCCCCCATCTCCTCCACCATAGCCTAATGGGTCTGGAGAAAAGAATTGTAGTTCTATTTCAGATATAAGTCCTTGAAACTCATTTCCTAATTCATAAGGAACCGTAATGGTGAAAAATAATTCTTCCGTCTGATTCATTTTTATCATTCTAGGCTCTAATCCTGTAAAATCACTAAGCTTCCCCTCGTATAAAACCAAATTTTCATGAACAACTTTTAAATCAAGCTGTTCATAAAATTTTTTTGACCCTTTTGATCGTTTAGCCGTTGCCGTATATCGGAAGTCTGCACTACCTTGATTTGTCACAGAGATTGAGCGAGGCATCCAATCCCCCGGCTTAACATTGTCCACATTTATAAAAACTTCTCCACTACTTGAAAGATCTGTCGTTAACTTAATAGGTGGTAATTGCTCCATTCCTTGTGCGCTAGGAATATAGAAGAAAATTGCACTCATAAAGGAAATAAACAGTATGATGTATTTCTTGTTTGCCATAGAATCACCTTCTTTTACAATTCTATTTTCTATCCCTCTTGTTAACTTGAGACTTTTACGTTATTATATTTGTCACTCTAATCCTTACCCATTAATTCTAGTATTGTAAAAATTGTTGAGAACTGAAACCTTTGGTTCATCACCTGATGCCTTTGAAATAATTACGGCAAATAACATAAATAATAATAGTGCAAATATTAAAAAGGTAACGAGACGACTCTACCACTTACTAATTTCCTTAATCTCTACTACTCTCTATCTAACTTGTTATTTTGTTTTTCGCCTTTATCTTTATCCATCAATCTCTTCTTTTACCGGCTGCTCTTGATTAGATTCATGCTCGACTGCTTGTTCGTCTTCTACATTATTAATATCATCGTTTGTTTTTTCATCTAATTTTTCTTCCGTTTGCTTATTCTCATTTTGTTTATCTTCCACTGGCTGTTCCTGATCAGAGCTCTCCTCTTCTTCATTCTTGACTTCATTAGTTGTTTCTTCATTTAGGTTTTCTTTCGTTTGTTCATTTTCATCTTCTTTCTCTACTCCATTTGGTTGCTTATCTTTTTCCTCTGATGTTTCCTCCACTACATCTGATTGATCTTCCACCCAGTGCCCCGCTGTAATTTTCCCAGTTGTTTTTTCTTGATTACTAATATAGGCAGTCGTTTGATCCGTTAAATAAAATGCAGAAAAAATCAGCAAATACCATATACTAACTAGTTTCATTATTAAAAAGAGTGCGCCATTTAATCGTTGATGCTTTTCATTCATGTTTTACCGCCTCCTTACACCTTCATAGTTCTTACTGTATGTGTGAGTTCAAAAAGTAGGACAAAAACTTGTATTTGTGATAGTTGCTACCTAGCTTTTTCAACTCATACGTTTTATGTAAGAAAGAAGGTGGATTTAGAACCCACCTTCGTATCTTAACCTATTGTGATCCTTATCTAGCTTCACCGTCAGCTTGCTTACCTTCAAACGTCCAAGTTAACTCTAAAGAATCTCCCTGGAAAATGTTTTGATCTTTTCCGTTATCAACAAACTCAAATTGTACATAGAATAAGTCATCCGTTCCTGGAGCTAAATGACCTCCACGCTCATCAAACCATGGGATAAATACTTTATTTTCAAGAGCATCTGGGCTCATAGCTTTTAAATCTTTTAAGCTAGTTGAATAAATAACTTCATCCGTTTTATCAATGTTCCATAGGAAGTTAACTTGAATGTGCTCTCCGAAATCTTCTGAACCGTTGTCACCTTTAGCATCCGTAACAGCATAGTCAGTCGTAAGTAAAATTTCAGCAATATCAAGAGATCCATCATTTTTTAGTTTGAATGAACGTGTCATCCAGTCACCAGGCTTGATGTTATCTACATCGATAATTTCTGTTGGTTTTGCATTTAAATCTAATGTACCCGCAGCAAACGTACCAGTTGTAGTTGCTGTGTCGCTAAAGTAAGCGTATGTACCTCCACCGATTAAAGAAATACCTAAAGCTGCTGATGCTACTCCTAAACCTAACTTCTTTTTTAAACTCATGAATAAATTCCTCCTCTTAATAATTGGGTTTGCTTCTTATGCCAACTTCTCAAGGATGCTAGTTCTTCTCCAAGAACATTTCGTTCTCTTAAAAGAACATCTACTCACAGTATAGAGGATAGAAATATATTTGAAAAATGCGAAAAAAGCCTATTTTTCGTTTTAACGAACGATTCTTATGGGGTAAACTTACTTATTCACTTATTTACTGAAAATATCTCGATAAAACACAACAATCGTTCTTATTGAAGAACAAACGTGTCCAAAAGAGATCTTGAACGAATAAAATTAATTGATTATTCTTATATTAATAATGAGTTTTCAATTTAATACTCTCCTGTATAAAGTGATTTTGGGGATAGAAACGACAGGTTTTCAAAAGGTGGTTTTATGAAAACAATTATCCATGCGCTTTTAGTCATGTTATTTTTAAACACAACAATAGGGAGTAACAACGAACTTCATTCCAAAGCGAAACAAGAAGTTGCGAAGCAATTCCCTTTTGCTCAAGTAATCGCATGTTATCAAACGTTAAATCAGGAGAAGAAACTGGAAACAATTAATCAATTTCTATGTCAAATGACCTCTCCTTCAGAACGCTTTCAAGCAATAGTAACATTCAAGTTAAACAAAAAAAGTGGAAAAATAAAAGAAACGACGATTTTCAGGTATTAAAAAGTTTAAGCAAGTGTAAATTTAAACACGCACTTTAAGTGCGTGTTTAAAAAGTAGGGAAAAAAAGACGCTGAATAGAAAAGCTGAAGCCCTTTGCTCACATCCGACCAGCATAAGGAGAACATAAGGTGAAGGTGTTCTTTACCTTCACTAGATGTTTGACTTATGACCTCGAGGATGTAAGGGCCGAAACTAGACAAGAACGAGGCGGTCTGCTTAAGGAACGCAGGCTAAGTTCAGCCACGTCGCGAGAGCAATGCCTGCGCTAGCACCTCCTGTGCGTCGGAGGAGCGGAAAAGCAAACCAACAACGTTATTCAACCGACATTTTTTTAGGACTTTTTAAACAACCTCTTTAAGGAATAAACCGTTATTTCTTCTTCCTTTTCACAAACAGCTCGATGGAAAAAGGAATGATTCCAAACCATTTCGTTAACAAAGGTTCAGATTTCCGTCTTTTTTTACGATCTTTCTTTCTTACAGACTTAGGTTTGTCCATATATTTCACAAATTGCTCCGTTACAAATTTAATATAATCATTGGTAGACATAATAGACACCTCGTAAAATTCAATTGGTATCCTTAGTATGCTCCTGATATTTTATATTTAAACTAACTTAGCAATCTCCTCAGCAATTTGAAATGGTTCCTGATCATCCGTATTAATAATATAATCTGCTTCTTGGTACAAGTATTTCCTCTCTGCCAAAAGGGTTTTTAGTTTATCATATGAATGATTTCGAGCAAGGGGGCGATTTGGGTCATGTTGAATTCTTTTATAAAGAGAATGGAAATCAGCTTGTAAATAAATGACGATACCATTTTGCTTCATATATTCACGGTTTTCACTAGCAACTACTAATCCTCCCCCCGTCGTCACAACACAATCTCCTTTCGGAAGCTCTTTTAACACTTGAGATTCAATGTTTCTAAAATATTTTTCACCCTCTTGTTCGAAAATTTCAGGAATTAGACGTTTTTCCTTTTTAACAATTGCTTCGTCAGTATCAATAACAGGACAATTCAATAACTTTGCTAATTCAACACCAATCGTTGACTTACCCGCTCCCATAAATCCAGTTAAATAGATCACTTTCATTCAAGATCTTCTCCTATTATTTTTACTTCAGTTTCTAAATCAACACCAAACTTATCTTTCACTGTTTTTTGAACATATTGAATAAGATTAATATAATCCGTGGCAGTCCCTTGACCTATATTCACCATAAACCCTGCGTGTTTTTTTGATACTTGAATACCACCGATTTGTTTCCCTTGTAATCCTGAATCTTGAATGAGCTTTCCTGCAAAATATCCTGGAGGACGCTTAAAAACACTTCCACACGATGGATGCTCTAATGGCTGTTTCGATTCTCTCTTAAAGGTAAGGTCGTCCATCGTTTCTTTAATTATTTCATACATTGCGTTCTTTAAAGAAAACCGAGCTTCTAATACAATATATTGTTTTTCGGCAATATTACTTTTTCGATAAGCTAATTCAAGTTCTTTATTTTTCAATGTTACTATTTGCCCACCTTGAGTAATAACAACAACACTTTCGAGTACATCTGACACTTCTCCCCCGTAGGCACCGGCATTCATATAGAGTGCTCCCCCCAACGGTCCCTGGAATACCGCAAGCAAACTCTAATCCTGTTAAACTTGCTTCAAGGGCATAACGAGAAACATCTATTATTTTTGCTCCACATTGTGCAACGACTTGCTCTTCTTCATTCGATATCTTTGTCAAGTTACCAAAGTGAATAACAATTCCCCTTATCCCCCCATCTTTAATAATCATGTTTGAACCATTACCAATAATAGTAAGAGGAAGGTTTTCTACTTTCGATACTTCTAAAATCTTTCGTACATCCTCATAAGTCGTTGGGAAAACAAGTATATCAGCTTCTCCACCCGTTTTTGTAAAGGTATAGTTCGTTAACGAGTGGTGCACTTTGACATGTTCAGGTAATAAAAAATCCAGGAGCTTTTCTTTCACTTTTCCGATATTCATCTGCATCATCAACCTTCTCTATCATTCAAATTATGAGCATCTATATATTATATAAAGATCTGCACATTAACGTACGTACATCTAATCGCAAAATTATTATAGCATACGAATAAGGAGATGGAATAAGAAAAGCGCAAGCGCCCGTTTAGCAACGAAGGGGCTTGAGCACTCCATATGAGATAAAGGAAACACGAAAAGCCGAAGGCGGAGGATCTACTAAGTTCAGCCACGTCCTGTGGCAATGTAGATCCACCTCCCTCCTGGAGGCGTCTCCGTTGACTTATCAAAGAAATGGAACATCATCTAAAGGCGCCCACGTCCTGTGGGCAACGATGATGCTAGCACTTCCTGTGCGTCGAAAAACTTACGAGTTGCTGGGCAATGGAGCTAGACAAAAATAAAAGCACCATCCGAATAAGGACAGATTTTTATACTTTCTTACTCTGTAAAAAGAAACCAATTATGCTAATACACAATTGGTCTTTAGATAGATTTTAAAAAAGTTTTTCACTTTTCATTTCTGATTATAAAATTCATATTCTAGATTAAAAATACGGTTGTTCAATATGTTCGTTTTACCATCTATATATTTTATAAGATTCTCATTATACCTGCCGAGATTTTCAATATTTTTTTTGAAGCTCATCAGCTTTATTCTCGATCCGTTGACTAGTTTCTGTTAAGGAACATAGTTCAATATCGATTTGGTCAAACCTAATGTTTGTTGTATCTTTTAAATTTTTTATTTCTTTCAGTATAAGGTTTAAGGTGTTTTCCACTTTCGTTCCCCCCTTACTTTAATCTGAATAAACTTTTCCAGTAGGTACAATTACTCATTTTAAACGGTCATTTTTATTTGATGTAATATTCATACCCCATGATATGATGAAGTACCACCTTTAAGAGGGGATTTTATTTACCATTTCTTTGGATCAACATTAAATCTCCCAATCCGTCCAACGAACTATTTCCTTCTTGTTCACATCCCAATCGAATGAAATTGAATACCTAATTCCACTCATAGTTTTACATACTATTTCAACTTGATAAAAGTCATCACTGTCTTCCCTATATTCAATCTCTATCACCCCTTCATCCACCTCTATTAATCGATCATCTAGTCTTTCACTATTGAAATCTTCCATTGTAATGGAAACCGCTTCTACCATCATGATTCGAAGCTTATAATACTCCTTCGTATCTTCATAGAAGGCTGCTTCACGTTGAACCATCTTCACTTGAAATGCAATGAGAGATAGGCACATAAAGCATAATGCTACCGTTAGTGGGTAACTATATCCCTTTTCATTCATCACGATTCAGCCTCAAACTGATTATACAGCCTTATAGTCGCTTCATATTCAGTTCCTCGTTCATTCGAAACCTTTAATATCACTCCATTCTTTACTTTTTCACATGAAAACCCATTAATTCTTTGCAACATAATGTCATGTCCAGAATTATTCACCTTTCTTCTAATAATATTTCCGTATTTCTCAATTGTTATTTTCTCTCCTGTCACATCGTAAAAAGTAAATGAAGTTGTGTCCACACTTAACTCTTTTCCTCCAATCATTTCTCTTTGAACTTGTTGCAAAAAAACATTCCACTCAAATGGTTGAACATCCGTTGATAAGGCAGTTATTTGTTTTAAATATGGGAATAAAATGAGAAGAGAGGAGAGGATAATCGATGTTATTAGTAAATTGAGAAGAAGATGGGCATAAGTATAACCTTCATCATAAAGGAGATTTTGTACATATTTCCTGTATCTTATTTTCCCTTTCCCAATAAACACAAAGAATTTCACCCTCTTCTTTTTGTTGAATTGAAAACTTGCTTCCTATTCGTTCTTTTTTATCGAGGATTATTGACCGTTCATAAAGCTTTTCTTGTTTTACTTCAAATAATATTCGGTACGCTTCAATTGTTTTTTTCATTTCCATCCTTTCTGAATATAAATGACTTGAGACGGGTATGAACACACAAACGGTCACCAACCAAATACTGAATGACATCATCGTTTCTACCAAACTATAACCTAGTTCACAATTTGCTCCATTTAAATCTTCCTGATCCAAGATAAAAAACCACCTTATATTTTTCACCATTAATATTAATTCCTAACGTACCACTTTGAGATAAACTCCCTGCAGTTGTAAACTTAATTCTATAACCAATTGAGGTTCCTTCAAAAAAAATATCGTCACTTACCATCCTTTCGAATATTTTCCCTTCGAAATAATGGCCTTTTGAATAATAACGGTGATGATCGTTATCAAAAATAATTCGAACAGATTCTCGGTTTAACAAAGCATACTGTTGCGCGTAAAGAATATCTCCTTCTAACAAGTTAAAAAATGTTTCCGCTTTTCTTTCTGAAAATAATTTTTTCCCGCTTGTCCACATCATCAAAGAAATTAGGCTCTTCGCCATTTAGAATGATCATATAGTATTTTCAAAGGCGGACAAGGGAGTGAGTTCAATTGATCGCTCAGTATTCTCCACCTGTTACAAGTTGAAAAAACCAGCTCTGTAAGGAAGAATACACCTTTTTATTAATTGAGTTGATTTCAGATGTTTAGATTTAAGCACTTACTTTACACTGTAAGTAGCGAAGAAGCAGAAATTATTGAAACGACCAAGAGAACGAGCATCATTTCAACAAGAGTAAAGCCCCCTTGTTTATTGAGATTCAACCGAACCATCCTCATTCACTACAATAGATGAACCATCAGGGCATGATGCATTATCAGTTATATAACCTCCTGTGATAAGTTGCTCTAAGGTTGGGACTTGGTCATTCTCCATGTCATAAGCGACCACTTGCGCTTGAACCATATTCACTAACCCTTCACACCCTTTCTTTTGAATGTTTTGATTATGTTTCGTTATATTAGGAATGGTCATTATAAGCAGTATTGAGATCACTAATAAAACAACGAGCATTTCAATTAATGTAAAACCTCTCTCATCCAACATGTTAGCTCCCCCTATACTTGATTCATCATTTGATACATTGGCATCATTAAAGATAAATACACCATTAAAACAATCGCACCTAAGCCAATAAAAAGAATTGGCTGAAAAAATGCACTCCATTTTTCAAATCGGCCTTCGGTCTGTTCAATTAAAAGTTGACTGTACGTGTAAAGTTCTCGATTTAATTGACTATTTGCTTGTCCGTAACCAATAACAATTGCTAGTTCATGATCAAAATACGGACTATTTTCTACTACAACCTCTAGCTTCTCTCCATTTCGAAGTTTTTTAATAATTACCTTTGCTATATCTTGAAACAAAGGTAATATAG
Organism: Bacillus carboniphilus; assembly: GCF_020524035.2. NCBI lineage: Bacteria > Bacillati > Bacillota > Bacilli > Caryophanales > Bacillaceae > Bacillus > Bacillus carboniphilus. The sequence continues at coordinate 1,433,086 of NZ_CP129013.1, forward strand.
ACTGCTGTTTAAATAAATGTAAACTTTCATAGATCGAAAATCCATTAGTCAACAAACTACTCATCTGTATGGAAAAATAATAACTGATAAATCTTCGTGTGATTGTTTTCACCAATGGTATTTTCAAAAGAATAGTAGCTTGTTGTACAGCTGTTTTTCTCTTAAATAAAAATTTGTAATAGAACAGAAAGGCTCCCCCTGTAAAAGCGACTATATAAATTGATTTATTCATCACAAAAAAGAAAATGAAAAGTGACTGAATTCCAAGGGAAGGTTCAATATTCATCGTTTGATAAACTTGCTCGAATTGAGGCATAATGAAACTTTGAATCATAAATAATATGATCGACATGAAGAAAAGTAAGAAGAGAGGATAACGACCTATTTGCTTTACCTTTTCAATCTGTATGATTTTCCTTTCAATCATTTTCGTAGATTCCTTTAAAGCAAAAACTAAATCCCCATGTTTTTCAGCAAAATATAAATAGCTTAAAACATCAGGACTAAACTTTATCCTTTCCAGACATGTGCGAATAGCCTCACCCTGTGACATCCAGTACAAACACTTTTTTAGATCTCCTTTTTTGGACTTAGACATGCTCACGCTCAAGAGCCTTATTGCTTCAGGCAATGTATAACCTTTCTTTAGCAATGAGCAGACTCTCTCTAAAAATTGCTGTTGATCTACTAGGTTCCAGCTTTTCTTACTCTTCATCTGCATAAATCCAGCGGTTATAGGATGATTGTGTTAAATACCCTAATGACACTCCTTTCTTCATCGCATCCTTTAATGTTAAATAGTTATACGAAACTCTTTCACCTCTTACTTCCCGAATTGAGGACGTTAAATTTTTCCCATATAATAGCTCAAACACACCCAATCTTCTTGTTTTTCTTAAAGATTTGCAAAATGGTGTACAACGCCCTTCACAAAAAGGGCATACTAATTCCACAAGCCTTTGCGCACTTACAGCAATTAACGTTTGTTCAATTTCAGATAAACCTACACCAAACTCTAAAAGACGATAAATGGCTCCTCTTGCATCTCTCGTATGCATCGTTGATAGAACTAAATGGCCTGTTAAGCTCGCCCTAATAGCTATTTTAGCTGTTTCACTGTCTCTTATCTCACCAACCATAATCATATCCGGATCGTGTCTTAATATTGCTTTAAGTCCAGCAGAATAAGTCATACCCGCCTTTTCATTCACTTGAACTTGCAACACTTGATCACTTTTTGTTTCCACAGGATCTTCTAGGGTAATAATGTTACGATGAAAATGCTCCTTTGCATAATGTAACAATGAATATAGAGTTGTCGTTTTTCCAGACCCTGTAGGACCTGTAAAAATGATGAGACCGTGTGAATAATTGATTAAAGATAAAAGCTTGTTCGTTGTTGTTGGAAATAACGATAGTTTTTGAAGCGCAGGGACCATTTTTTGTGGAAAAATGCGAATGACTAAACTTTCATCATTTATGGTAGGAAGTGTGGAAAAGCGAAGGTTTACTTGTATTGCTTTTGTCTTAAATGAAAGACTTCCATTTTGAGGCTTTCTTTTTTCCCCAATATCCATGGATGACAAAAATTTAAAATAAGCAATCATTCTTTCTGCTCTTTTTTTGTTCATTGTGTGCTTTTCAATGATGTCGTCATCGATTCTTAGTTGAATAAGGGCATCATCATCACGTGGAATAATGTGAAGATCGGATGCATTTACTACACAAGCTTCCTCAATCAATTGTTCACTCAATTGTTCAATTGATAACATTTCGTTTCTCCCTCCTTCAACACCATACTAAAACAAAATCTCCTTCCTTTCGACCTATCCTTTGATAATCTAATTTTTTCTAAAAAGCAAAATTATCTTTTTAGAAAGAATGGCAATGAAAAATGAGAGAAAAGAGTATATAAAATTAATTTTCTCCATAAGAAAATTGACTCTTGTCTACTTTTTTTTACAGGTAATTGTCTTTATCAAATGAACAAACCAATTTATGAACTTTTTATAACATTCGTGAGACATAACACTTATTTATTCACAGAATATTTACAGCACGTGCTGGCTACATTATAATAAGAAAAGTAATGTATAGAAAAGCGGAAGCGTCTTTTTAGCGACGAAGGGTATTGAGCACTCCGCATGCGATAAAGGAAACACGATATGCTGAAGGCTTCGATGTTGACTTATCCTACAGAAAATGGAACGTCAACTAAGTGCAACGTTGACGCTAGCACGTCGTGTGCGTCGGAGTCGCTGGGCGCTGGAGCTAGACAAGGGTAAGAACAATGTCCTAATAAGGACAAAGTTTATACATTCTTATCTTTAAAGAAGGTACAAAGGGGGGAATACATATGGACCGTATGTATCGAGTACTTGGTTTCTGGACGGGAATAATTGCCATAATGTTTTTTGTAGGAGATATGCATACCGTTTCTGTTCTATTTTTAGCTCAAACAGGATTCTTTGTCTTATTGTCTTATTTAAAACTATCTGAAAGAATGTATATATACATTTTTGGTGCTTACTTAACCGTTTTCTTTGTCGGCTTCACGTATTGGACGACATTCATCATGGTTCCAGGAACAGGCGGACATTAAAAATCACCCTATATTAGGGTGATTTTTTCTTATGTATTAAGACATGAAAATGCTGACTTAATGAATCTCCTGCAATAAAAGAACGGATAGCCCTGTTTCTTTTTTGTTGAGGGGAAAAAGGATCTATTGCGTTCGGTTCCTCAAGTTTCTTTAAAATTCCTCGTTCCAAAAGGAATTTGTTTTGGCGGTGATGATAAAGCTCACTCCACCCGAAACGTTCGAGCCTTTTTTTTATATAAATCTATAAGAATGTGAGAAGTGATGTCGTGGCTAAAAGGTTCATCTAAAAGGTTCGTTATCATTTGATGGTTTTTATAACCTCTTAAGCTTCCATCTTTTAAAGAAGAATCGTATAAATCACGATGCTCATAGCCATAATCAATCGTCATGAGTATACCGTGATCAACCGCTAAGTTTACCCTATATAGCTCATCGAGCATTTTTAGTGACAGCTCTATGCGATGTCCTTCTAAAATGGGAGTTTGATAGTTCTCAATTATTTTCTCAATTCTTTGATTCTCTAATGGGATTAAAACCTCCTTTAACTGTTCCTCTTGGGAGGTGATAAAAACTTCAAATAGTTGTCCTTCTTTTCGCGTAACGACATGAACAGGAAGAGCATCTAACCACTCGTTCGAAAAAATCATTCCTGAAAATTTGTTAGGAAGTTCTCTTTTCACTTGGACACTATATTGGGTTGCCTTTTTAAACTGGAGTTGATGATGAGGGCTTTTTTCGATCGCGATAAACATTGATTTCTCATATATTTCTTCTGATATCTTTTTCAACCATTCCTTGAACTCTTTAAAAAATGCCCCATTTCCCGCTCCTATTTCACAAAAAGCAGGTTGTATATGATGTTCTATAACCAAATAGACGTAGTATTCAGCGATCATTTCCGCAAAGATAGATGAAAGAACACTGGATGTTACATAATCACCTGATTTTCCGATTTTTTCTTGTTCCTTTGTGTAATAACCAAATGTTTCGTGATACAAACAAAGTTCCATATACTTTGCGAACGAAATTTTCCCACCATACTTTTTTATTTCGTCAAGTATGATTTGTTTCATGAAAAACCGTTTAAAAATGGATTAGTTGCCATTTCCTCATCTACTGTTGTTTCTGGTCCATGCCCTGGAAGAACGATCGTATCTTCAGGAAGTGAGAGGATATGTTTTTCAATACTATTTAATAACAGGCTATGATTTCCCCCTGGAAGGTCTGTTCGACCAATACTTCCTCTAAATAACGTATCCCCACAGAAAACCACATCTAATTCTTCATTGTAATAAGAGACACTTCCTGGTGAGTGACCTGGTGTTTCATACAACTCAAAGTGAAAGTCACCGATCGTTAAATCTTGTTGTCTTTTTATTAATTTATCTGCTGGACTTGCCTTTATTTCTGCACTCATGAAAAATTGAGAACCATTTAAAATCGGATTGGATAACCAATCTTTTTCATTTTCATGAAGGTAAACATCAATATCCCAATGCTTTTTTAAATCCGTAATCGCTCCAATGTGATCAAAATGAGCATGTGTTAACAAGATGGCTAAAGGAGTTAAGTGACGCTTTTTAATCATAGCGACTAATCGCTCACCTTCAGCTCCTGGATCAAAAATGACACATTTTCCTTCGTCATCTTTTAAAATATATGCATTTGTTTGTAATTGCCCTAATGGAACCCTCTGCCAATCCACTAAGAACACCCCGTTTCTTGTTTATTCAATATGTATATTACGTTACTTTCCTCCCTTCGTCAAAAAGGAAAAACTCACTTCCACCGCTCATGACAAACTTGTGGCAAATCCTTTATTACCTCGACAAAAAGAAAGAAAAACGATAAAATGTAAAAGATATATCTTATTTTTTTTACTCATACTTACTAATATAAATGAAGCAAAGGGGGCGTTTTAAGTGGGTTTAATTATTATCTTTTCTCTTGTGACACTTCTATCTGTTTACGGACTATTTCGTTCTGTCATTGAAAAAAATGTGCTCGCTATAATTTTTGCATTTGGGACAGTTGCTGTCTTTGGATGGTTTACGGTGATGACCATTTTAAAGCACGGATATCCAACGGCTCATTAATAAGAAAAGCGCAAGCGCGCGATTAGCAACGAGTGATAAGGAACGTCAACTAAGTACAGTCACGTCCTGTGACTAACGCTGACGCTAGCACCTCCTGCGCATCGGAGTCGCTGGGCGCTGGAGCTAGACAATGATGATAACACCTTGTTATAAAGGACAAAGTTTATACATTCTAATCATTTAAGAAAAGCACACGCTTAAAACAAAAGTACCTCCTCAGATTTTATTCTGGGAGGTACTTTTGTTCATCTATTTAGATTAACGTACAATGAATCTCTGCTACTTCACCATTTCTTACTTCTTTAGCTTCCTTTTCTAGTAGCATAGATCCTTCAACTTCTTTTTTACGACCATCATAATAAACCAATTGATAAGATGAAACTTCTGCCTTATTTGAACCAAACGTATCTTTCTTGTTGGCATTTTTATAAACGACTTTCGTGCTCCCTAAAAATGAGAACGAAACCGTACCTTCGGCAGTAAACAACCAGTTCGGTAAAGCTGGCTTCAGTGCCATCGTCAAGTTTCCATCCTTCATTTGGAAAACTTTATCGCCAGCCAACATTAATTTCCACATGCTTAAAAATTCGGCTGTCGATCCACTTAAACGTGCAACAAACCCTTTCCCATGTGTTAACGAATCGGGATTATTCGAACTAGCAATAAATGAAGAGTTTTCAAGAACACTTCTTCCATAAACATTCGGATCAAGGAAGGGGATTAAAGATGTTTTTATCTCTTCAAAAAACTCAGCATGTAACCCAGTTTTCAATAAAGAAAGTAAGTACTTATAAGACATGTGTAAAAAGACAGATTCTCTTTCAAGCCAACCTGGTGTAAATGCCTTAATGCGTCCAATCTCAAAAGATTCTTCGTTTAGACTAACGGACGTTTTATACATTTTTAATTGTGCATCAAATAAATCAGTCTGTTTAACCGCTTCATGTGTCTTTTTAGCTATATCTTGATTGTCAAACGTTTTAAACGCTCTAGTTGGTCCTTCTAAAAAGTAAGCTAGCGGCTTTGGTTCACTCAAACGATTAATTTTTACTTTTGGCAAGCCATAATGACTTAATATTTCTTTACCTTCTTTATCTGTCACCACTTCAAATTCTTCTGCATCAAACGTTAAATAAGTTGGCGTTAATCCTTTTCCAAGCTCCTCCGCTTTTGAAATCCCTCTGTTTAACTTTTGTAACATAAGAGCAATCACTTTTTTAAAGTCTTTTAATTCAAATGTATTTTCTTCTCCTACGATTCCAAAACGGATTTTTTCACGATATGCTTCTCTTAAGGTTGATGCTTCATCCCAATATTGATAATCTGTAATTTCACCGCATAAGTTTTTCTCGACAGCCGTATTTATCTCTTGTAAATATTCGGCTATTTCAATTGGTAGATCGACTTTGACATCCTCATGGGAATCAATGATTGATTGAATAAATAGGACGACACGTTTTAGTTCAAACGTTTCACTAATACCAGAACCAAGCAAGCCTGGTAAACCGTTCAAAGCATCATTCCAACCTGGTTTATCAGCTTCCATTTCAATCCCGATTCCAGCTGGATCTAACGTGGCAAACTTATTAACTGATAAAGAAAGAAGTTTAGTGAAAAGGTTTGTCGTATAAATCTCTCCCTGTCCACGTTTCGTTTTAAGCCAGTTTGTTTCATTCATGTTCGTTCCTTGTTGAGTCATCTTTTCATGATCTTCAATGACAGAGCCATACTGTCTCACTTTTCCTTTAGAGAGAACATATTTTTCATTTCTCGGTTGAACAAAAGCAGGACTATCAAAAAACATATATTCTTTGTCTTCAAAGAAAGCTTCTTTTAACATATCTGGATAAATATCTAAGTAGCTATCAATTAAATCCATATTATACGTCCAATGATCGACCCAATACCCTTCTCCAAAGCTCGCTTCATAGTTTTGCTTAGAAAGAGCGAATACATCGGCAAAAAACGCTTCTTCACTTGTTAAGTACTGTAAATTTCGACCTGAAATAATTTGATGAATGCCACCTGGTGTAAATTTTCCGCTTAACAAATCAGCCAAGTTCTGATTAAAGCCCCCAAAGTGTTTTTCTAACAAAGTCTTAACTTGTTCTTTTTCTTTAAGTTCAAACGAACAACCTTTTACGGAAAGTGGATTGTATCCATCCGCTTGAATGAAGCTAAAAAACATTTTCATATTAAAGGTTTTGACTTTCGGATTAAAGAAAATATCATTTCGCCTATTTTGGTTTGCGTCCCTGAAGTTCCCATTTCCTTGCGAGTAATATTCAGGAGCAATCGTAAAGAAGTTATAATCCCGTTCTAAGTCTCCATGCTTTCTTGAGAAGAGGTGATAAATAAAACCATCTTCTTTATTATCTATGATATGAGGATAGCCACCTCTTAACAAGTTATCAAGATAGCTTTGCCTAGCGTATTCATTAAACAAGTCAGAAGAAGTTGCCGTATCAACTGCACATGTTAATTCTCTAATCATTTCGCATGCAAGTCTGCTGCTTCTCATTCATGAAATTTACGTTTATAAGCTTCTCAACTTGAGACTCAATAATAGAAATATCTTTCACATGACCAATGACGGTATTTATCGTCAGAGCTTCTTTAGAAGCTATTTCTTTTTGCACAGGAGTGAACCCACAAGGTACTTTGTTTGCTGTCACTTGCTCCATCTTCATTACATTTTGTAAAGATGAAGAAACAAAATTTATAGGATGTGTAAGTGAAGTATCCTGTCCAAAAATAAGGGTAGCGTCCACAATAGGTGTTATAAGCTTCTCATCATCAGTAAAAGAATAATAAAAGTGCCCACCTTCCACTTCCGTTACTTCCGCTTCATCACCAATACTTGCCCTTGCATGATAGAAAGGAATGTTGTTTTCAGTGTTATACACTTCCATCCAGCTTCTCATTAAGTTACCAACTTCTTTATACATTTCATTCGTAACTCCGTATGGTAAGATTTCTGGTAGCCCATCTAACACTTCAAGATTTAGAGGATGATTGTTTAAGTTGGTGACCTCCACCTTACGAACTAATCCTGCAAAATTTTCTTCCGGCATGTTAAAGTATTGAACGTACACCTTAAATCCATCTTTTTCATTCACTTCTTCAATTGTAAGTTGATTCGCCTCAATATACATTTTTCTCCTAATATGCGGGGTTTCACCTATAGAACTAAATGGTTCATACACCTTACCATCTTCCTTAAATTTGATAAAGGTTCTGAATCCGCTGTTATATACCGATTTATAAGCAATATTAGCAGGAGAGAATTCCATTATTGGAGAATGTTTATCCTTCACTCCAAAACTACAGATTCCTTGTCCTCGGTTTACATAAAAAGTCCACATCGGAATTCCCTTTTTCCCTGCTATCCCTGGAAGAAAGCTAGAAAAAGGGCTCGTACGGTCAAAGTTTTCAATGACAAATCTTTTTTGTTGATCAAAAGAGTATTCATTGGTTGACATATATTGAACTCACCTTTCGACATCTTAATAGTATTTTTAAAAACAGGCCGGAATTTGATAAGATTCCGGCCTTTTCATTTAATTTAACGTATACGTTGCAATTGAATGCGCTGGTAAAGATGCTTCACAAACTCCATTTTCTAGTTTCATTGAAAACGATACTTGTTCATCCGTTTCATTCATAACAACCATTACAATTGATCCGTCTTTATTTTTGAAAGCAGTCGGTGTTAACTTCTCATTGGTATTGGTCAATTTAATACGAACAGCACCCGGTCTAATGAATTTGCTGAAATGACCAATATAGTAAAAAGAACTATTATAGTGCAGCTCATTTGTTTTCGTATCCGCAATGATAGGAGAATCACAAAGGTTGCCTACATGGTTAGGACCACCTTCTTCGTTTAAGACAAGGTTCCAGTCTAAATAACCTTCTACCCAATTATTTAAATCCCCAATGATATTACGACCATAACGTTCACCCGTAATCCATTGTCCTAAGTGAACGCTACCTTCTTGGCAGCCTTCAGTAAATAAAAGATGTTTATCAGGGAAGCGGCGGTGTACTTCACCGACCTTTTCAAACTCTTCACTCACATACCAATGTAAGCCTGTTCCCCAAACGTATTTTGCTGCTTCTGAATCTTCTAAAACAGTTGAAGCACGCTCAACGATTAAATCACGATTATGATCCCAAATGACAATATTAATATCTTCTAAGCCTTCTTTATGCATCACAGGACCTAAGTGATTTTTTACAAAATCACGTTCTCCTTCTGCTGTATAGACACAAGAATCCCAAACTTGAACAGCGGCTGGTTCATTTTGAACAGACACGCCCCATATATCTAACTCTTGTTCGCGATAAGCTTTAATGAATTTCGTATAATATTTTGCCCATACATCGCGATATTCAGGAAGCAATTGACCACCATTATTCATTTCTTTATTCGTCTTCATCCATGCAGGAGGGCTCCAAGGAGATGCTAATAACGGGATTGTTCCACCTTTCACCTTCATAGCATCCTTAATCATAGGAATAACCCATTTATGATCTCTTGAAATATCAAACGTGTTTAGCTCAACATCACCATCTTCAACATACGTATAATTTCCTAGCGCAAAATCACAGCTATGAATGTGAACTCGACCAATTGAATAACCTAAACCATTTTCTTGGTCAAAATAACTCTCGATTGCTTCCTTACGCTTATCCTCAGACATTTGTGACAACGTGTATGCTGCAGCCTCTGTAAACGCTCCCCCAAACCCAAGGATTTCTTGATACGTTTCATTAGAATCGATTTCAATGTCTACTTGCTTTTCAGAAGAAGTTTCTTTTAATTGAAGTGGCTCCTTCTCAGTTAAGCGATCTTCCGTGTTTTGAGCTGTAAGTATAACCTTCATTTGAGACATCCTCTATCCCCACCTTTGTCAAAAAATTCGAAACCGCTTTCGTTTTTGTGCATTCTCAATTATATCTTACGACTTTTTACAATCTCTTTGTAGCGCTTTGCACTATTTTTCATATATCTTTTTTGCGTTTTGAAATCTACAAAATAAATTCCGAATCTTTTTTTCATAGCCGAATGCCCACTCAAAATTATCGAGTAATGACCATAAAAAGTACCCTGCAACATTCATTCCTTCTTCATTTAATTCAGCAACAACCGTTAAATGTTTTTCCACATAATCCACTCGGTCATGGTCTTTAACCGTTCCATCTTCTTCTAAAACATCATCAAACGCTGCTCCATTTTCAGTAATAAAGATTGGAAGATCTGTATACTCTTTTCGAAGACGGTGAATTAACTCTTTAAATTCGTTTGGAGAGATGTCCCAACCCATCCCAGACTTCGGATAATCAGAGTATGCTTCTTTAAATAACAATTCAGATGCTGCTGAATATTCGATTAAGAACCGATTGTAATAGTTAATCCCAAAGAAATCACAAGGAGTAGAAATAATTTGTAAATCTTTCTCTTGTATGAAATTATAATCATGAACAAACTTAGAAAATAAATTCATCATATCTTCAGGGTATTTCGCTTTAAAAATAGGGTCTAAAAACCATCTATTCAAGTAACCGTCTTGATTATTAGCTGCTAACTGATCATTCATTGTTTCACTTGCGGCATACACAGGAGATAAATTCAATGTAATTCCAATTGGTTTTTGTCCTGCAAATTCACTCTTGTAATATCGAACCGCTTGTCCATGCGATAACAAAATATGATGGGCTGCTTTAACTGCATCATCTAAGTTCGTATGACCCGGAGCATGAACTCCTTGATGATAACCTAACATTGTTGCACACCAAGGCTCATTATGAGTAATCCATTGCGCTACATATTCATCTAACTCTTCAAAACACTTCTTAGCAAACTCCATGAACCATTCAACGGATTCTCGGTTAATCCAACCACCTAAATTATCTGCCCATTGCGGTAGGTCCCAATGATAAATAGTCACTAACGGCTTAATGCCTTCTTCCATTAACCGTTTCGCAAGTTTTTTATAAAACTCCATCCCTTTTGGATTATATTGACCTTGTTTTGGAAAAATCCTTGGCCAAGCAATTGAAAATCGATATGAATCAACGCCAAGATTTTTAATATTTTGTATATCTTCTTCCATGCGATTGTAATGGTCACACGCAACATCACCCGTATCTCCGCCCAACACTTTTCCTGGCGTATAGGAGAACGTATCCCAAATGGAAGGCGTTCGTCCATCAACGGACGCTGGCCCTTCAATTTGATAAGAAGATGTCGCAGTCCCAAAAATAAACTCTTGAGAAAATTGTTTCATTGTATACTACACCCCACTATTCTTTTACTGAACCAGCCGAAATACTACTAATAATATATTTAGAGAAGAACAAGAATGCAATCATAATTGGGATAACAGAAATCGCTATACCTAAGTATACTGCACCTAAATTTTCTGCTACTTTCCCACCTTTTAAGAAACCCATCCAGAGTGGCAACGTATATTTTTCTGGTGAAAATAACGTGACCAAGGGGATAATGTAGCTGTTCCATGAGTTAATAAACGTAAAGATCGACATCGTCGCTACTGCTGGCATCATCATCGGTAAACCGATTGTATGAAAAATCTTTAGTTCTCCTGCTCCATCCATGCGTGCAGCCTCTAATAACGATGGATGTAAGGTAGAAGAAGCAAATTGTCGTAAGAAAAAGACAACAAACGGACTAGCAATAGTCGGTATAATTAATGGGATAAACGTATTTAACGTGCCTATAGACTTGTTTAATTCATAGAAGCCAATTAAGCCAAGTTGCGGTGGAACCATCATCGTTACTAACGTAAAAATAAATAAAGCATTTTTCCCTTTAAATTCATAAACAGCAAATCCATATGCTGTTAAAGCTGAAAAGTATCCACATAAAACCGTAACCGTTACTGAAATAAACAAACTATTTTTAAAACCTGTCCAAATTTGCACAAAGTCAGTCAAAACTGTGTAATTTTCCGAAAGACTACTACCTGGTATTAATGAAAAACCTTTCAAGATTTCACTAGTGGATCTTGTTGCATTGACAATCATCATATAGAACGGAATGATACTTATAACGGCTAAAAAAATTAATAACACATAAATACTAACTTTTCCTAACAATTGTTTATTTTTCATTTTTCTTACCCCGATTCTTTTTTGGTTTGACATCGCGGTACATTGATTTAAATGTAATAACTGAGAATATAATAGTAATGATGAATAAGGCATAAGCAATCGTCGCTGCATACCCATAGTTGTTATATTTAAATGCCTGATTATATAAATACAGTACCATCGTATTTAATGCACCTTCAGGTTCACCAAGACCCGTAGCTGAAATTAACTGTGGTAATTCAAATAATTGCAAACCTCCCACTAACGATGTAATCAAGACATATAACATGATTGGTTTAAGTAAAGGTAACGTAATTTTTGTAAACGTTTGCCATCTATTGGCTCCATCCATCAGCGCAGCCTCAAAATATTCCTTTGAAATACCTGATACACCGGCCATGAGGATAATAAACGTGTAACCAAACCACATCCAGGTTAAAATCAACGCTACCGAAACTTGTGCTGTAACTGGTTGATTGAGCCATTGGATTGGTTCAGAAATAATGCCTATATTCATTAACACTTGGTTAATCGATCCGTGTGGCCAAGCGAGCAAAATTTTAAATAGGACTGCAACTGCAGATATCATTATGATATTCGGTAAATAAAAGATTGCTCTGAATGCTCCTAGCCCTTTTACTCTAAAGCGCAAATCAGAAAATAAAGCTGCTAAAAGTAAGGCTATTCCTAATTGTAAAGTAAAGTTCAATCCCCAAATCTTCAACGTATTAAAAAACGCTTCATAAAACACTTCATCCGTTAATATTCTTGCATAGTTTTCGAACAAGACGAACTCTGCATTTCCATACCCTTGATAATTCGTAAACGAATAGTAAAACGTTAGCAAAACAGGGTAGATGTTAAACGTAAGAAAGATCAAAAAAAACGGGGCTATGAAAAAATAACCTTTGTAATTAATATTTTTCATCATGCATTCCTTCTTTCCCTATGCTGACATAAATAGAGATAGATATTGGGGAATATCTATCTCTATTTACTTTTCATATTACGGTGTTTCTATATCTGGATATGCGTTCTTAACTGCATTATAGAAGTCCTCGATTGCTTCTTCCTTCGTCTTCTTACCATCTCGATATTCTTTTACTTCATTACCAAACAACTGATCAATTTCTTGATCATACTTGGTTATTGAACTAGCATCAATTGATTCTGCTTCTTCTAAGAAAAACTCATAATGATTTTGTCCATCTAAGAATTCATCACTGATATCACCTTTTACCTTTTCAGTGACAGGAAGATATGAAACGACATCTCCATACTCATTTACCCAATCCGTTAAAAACTCTTCATCATGAGTCATCATTTCAACAAACTTAAAGGCTAAATCTTTGTTTTCTGATCCTTGGTAAACGCCTAACCACGTACCTCCCCAGAAATATGGGTTAGGTCCATTAGTAACAGCCCAATCACCTACAGTAGCTTCTGTGTTAGCTTTCAATATAGCTGAAAGTCCCCATGTTGGTAATACATAAGAGAATACTTCTGTTTTTCCGCCAATTGGACCATCCATTCCTTCAAGCCATTCTGGAGACCATTCATCTGCAAGAGCAGTATAACCATTCTCTCTCAAATCTTTCGCTTTATCCATATACTCTTTTTTTGCATCTGTCATTTTTAATTCGTTATCTTCATTCACCCAAGGCTGAGGATCTTCTCCTTTTGCAAACCAGCGAATTGCACCTTCATCTGGGAATAGGGCATATCCTTCTGCTTTCAATTTCTCTCCTACTTCAAACATCCCATCCCATGTACTTAACATTTCGCCAACTTTTGCAGGATCATCTGTTCCTAGCACTTTTTCAGCGATGCTCCGTCTATAATATATTCCTCCTGGTGTTGTTTGCCAAGATAGAGCGCGAACATCACCATTTGAATCTTTACCTAAATCAAACACATATGGTACATAATCATCTTCCCATTCGTCTACACCGTACTCTTCAGATAAATTCACCCAGTAGTCATCACGATCTGTCCATTGCTGCAACCAAGCAATTTCGGCTGTAAAGACGTCAGGGAGCTCCTACTCCACTTTCAAGCGCTGGTTTTGCCTTCGTTGTATAGTCTTCAGTGGGAATAATTTGAAAATCAACTTTCGCATCATACTTTTCTTCAAATGCTTCAATTGCGCCTTGTCTTTCTAATTCATCAGTAAAGGACCAAATTGTAATGGTATTGTCCTCTTTTTTATCTCCACCGCTAGCGCTATCTTCCTCGCCAGAAGAACAGGCTGCTAGCATTCCAGTAAGTAACGTTAAGCTTAACATACCGCTTATCCATTTTTTCAAGATAATTCCTCCATTTGGTTAAATGATTAATATTTGAAACAGATAATTATATTATCTGACCAAACCAAGTTAATTAGTAAATATAAACTATTGCGAAAACGGTTTCGATTTTGTCAATAACTACTGATACAGGCAATATGATTGCCGATTCTCCTTTTGTTTCGAAAACGGTTTCGGTTTTCTTAATAAAAGAAGTTCAGACTTTCGTCTACCTTAGAAAGTTCACTTCTTTTGAGTCTTGACAAAATAACCATCAAATCTTCCTGCAACTTTCTCTTTCCATTAAAAGTACAGGAATTTTAACGCAATTAACAATTTTCTCTTTGTTCGTTATTTGTTCCAAAAGTAACTTAGCTGCTTTTTCTCCGATTAGCTCTGTTTGTTGTTTGATAGTCGTTAATTTGGGATACATGAGTTCAGCAATCGTAATGTCATCAAAACCAACAATTGAGAAATCTTCTGGAACTTCATATCCTTGATCCTTAATGGCTTCAATTGCTCCAATCGCTAAGCTATCACTTGCCGCATAGATGGCAGTAGGTGGCGTTTCTAACGATAATAATCGTTCCATCGCCTCGTATCCGCCTTCTTTTGAAAAGTAACCACCATCGACGATGTATTTACTTTCAACATTTATTTTCTGGGCTGTCATACTATCAACATAACCTTTTAACCGCTCTTTCCCAGCAAATGTTTGTTGGTGACCTGCGATATGAGCAATCCTCCTATGTCCTAAAGAAACAAGATGATCAACTGCCAGTCGACTTCCTTCTAAACTATCAGAATAAACAACACTTGATGTTTGACTGTCCATATCAATGACGACGCTAGGGATCGAGTCCTCCATCAATTCCGTTACTTGAGGTTCATCTATTGTTGAACAAACAACGACCACTCCATCGACTTCTCGATAACGAAAATGATCTAAGTAACTTTTTTTTTGATTATGCATATTTCGAGAAACAAAAAGCAAATCATATTCATGAATTTCTACTGTTTTCTTGAAACTTTCAATAACCTCGCTGAAGAATGGGTGTTTAATCCCTAACCCAAGTGATTCAACAAAAACGACACCAATTGTCCATGACTTTTTCGTTGTTAGCGTTCTTGCAGAGGAGTTAGGAAAGTAGTTCATTTCTTCAACAGCCTCTAAGATCTTCTTTTTTGTTTTCTCACTTACATCAGAGTAGTTATTTAAGGCTTTAGATACCGTTGTGACGGAAAAACCGGTTTTCTTTGCTATATCATATATTGTTACCACAGTTTTTCACCTCACATCAATATCGAAACCGCTTTCAACAATTATTATAGTCCTTCCTTACTACATATGCAATTACTTTTTTAAATTAAAATATATTATTTAAAGTGCGTGTTCAAAAAGTAGGGAAAAAAGGACGCTGAAGAACGAGGCGACTGCTTAAAGGAACGCAGGCTAAGTTCAGTCACGTCCTGTGACAACTCCTGCGCTAGCCCGTCCTGGGCATCGAAGCACTCACAGTGTACGATCAGATGACGGATCACAGGCTAAAAGCAACCACGTCGCGCGAGTTAACGTCTGCGCTAGCACATCGTGTGCGCCTGAGGAGCGGAAAAGCAAACCAACAAAGTTATTCATCCGACATTTTTTAAGGACTTTTGAACAACCTCTTAAAAAAAGAAAACTGTCAAATTCAATAGGGCGTATGTATCCATTGCTCAGATTAAGAAAAATTTTATCATTAGTACAGAAAAGAGAGGGAATGTGCCTCCCTTTTCCCATCCATCATTTAATTAAACTTTTCATTATTCCAGTTTCTAAACTAAATACCTCAGACTGCTTCTCTCCATATAACAATAGTTTATTGAAGGGAGAGACTTGAATAGCTTTTGGATCAAGGTGCTCTTTTAATACCACTTGCTCACCTGTATCAATGTTAAATTGGACAAGAGTATATGAATCACCGTTTAATATAAAGGTATAAAACATGTGCCCATTCCAATCTACTGTGTATGGTGGGATAATCCATTCATGATATTCTTGCTTAATTTCACCTTCAAAAAAAGACCATTCTTGTTTTTCTATCATGGAATAAAAATGATATTTAACAATACCTCGATCTTCATCCTCCATTGAAACATACATTAAACCCTCTTTCAAACTTTGCTGCTCGATTACATTTTCTGCAAATATTTCATTCCATTCACTATTAACGTCAGCTAGCACAAGTGGTGCAGTTGTCTCCTCTATTTCTTGACTCCAAGCAAGATACGTATATTCATTTTTACTCACCCACTCAATAAAAGGTTCCTCAATCAAGCTTTTGGTTACTTTCCCCATTTCTAAATTAATCTCATAAGTACGATATACCCAATTTTCATCAAAGCTTGTTAAGAAAACGATGTTTTCATCATAAGGATTGACTTCATATTGAAAATAAGTACCTTCTACTTCCCAGGAAAGTAATATTTCACCTTGTCTATTAAAAACAATTATCTCATTGTCACTTACTGATTGACTTTGGTGGACAATAAGCAAACTTTCAGTTAGAAATACCTCTTCTATAGAATTTTGGCTTTCAAAAAAAAGTTCGTTTTTGCTTATTTTCAAGATGAAAGATAAACAAAACATCTCCCTCTAGAACGAGAATCTCTTTATTTGAAAGAAATCCAACCACTTCCCTAAACTGTTCTTCATCCACTTCTGCAGCCACTCAACTCTTCAATTAAAGATGATGACTTTATTAATTTTCCCGATGATTCTTCTTCACTTTGAGGAAAGGTACACCCACTTAACAAAATACTAACTGATAAAAATAAACTAATTGGATACACCTTTCTCAACCTTTATCACCTCTACTACGATTTACATACTAAACAATGCACGTTTTTTCCCCTATTAAAGACACATAAACAAGGAAGACCAAAATAGCCCCTTTGACTTACAATAGATTGAATCAAACTCAGAAAGAGGTAAAGGGTTCTCTCCTAAACCCAGTTCAACAGTAAAACCTGGCTTTCGATAAGTATAAATAAACCAATCTCTAAAGCCAGCATGGCTATCAATATACTGAACTGGCTTATATCCACTTACCTTCTCGAATTCCTTAACTATTTGATATGATAATATAGGCTCAAATCCTTCATATCCCCAATAAATTTCTTCTCCTTGAGTATGAAAGGCAACAACCACATCAAAGTCACTTCTTCTTACTAATTGCTCCATTACAATTGACTCTGGTTCTGTTAAATAAAAGTCCCCAGGATAATCTCTTGGTGCAGGAGATTTTGGAACTTTTCTTTCTTTTTCAATAATCCAATTAGCTGGATATTGATTATTTAAGTCTACTCCTCTTATATTGGCCTTCCACTCTGAAAAATCTTCATTGTTTCGATTCAATTTTAGCACATATTGGAGATTTTGAATTGGTATTAACTTTTTATTTATCACTAAATTTACTCCATCTGGATTTACCATAGGAACAATAGATAACGTTACCTCTTTATATAAATCTTCTACTTGATATGAGTGAAAAGATTGTTGATTAATAATTGCCAACAAATAATCTTGTAACCATTTCATCATAATACATGTTGTAATCCATTCATTCGCATGAAACGAGGCGTTCATATGAACTTTTTTCTTCCCACGACCAATTTTCAATTCATATAAAGGAAGACCTAATACGCTGTAGCCGATAACCTCCTTCCGAATAAAAGGAAACACTTCACATAGGTAATTGAGGTCATTCTTTAGTTCATGATAACAATAAGGTTTTTTTGTATTTATTACATCATTTGTGACTTTTTCGAAATCATTGTTTGTTTTTATCCAGCCTGGAATATTGATTTTATCACTACCTAAGGCAAACCGTTGATTTGAGTCCTCCAAAAGATAAGGTGGTATTTGAAATTTTTTTGAAATTTCTTCTAATGAATCCCCTGTCGATATATCCCACTTCATCCTACACCATCTCCTTATAACATCTTATGTAAGGAGGTATACAATGTTTCAACCTTCTTCGTTACTTCGGCCATTTCCTATTCAGGTAGTATATACAAAGAGAAAGTACACGAACTTTTCAATATTTTAATCAAATACAAAAGAAAAGCCTGAACACGATGTTCAGGCTCTTTATTTTTTATTCTATTATCTCTGATAAGGAGTCTGTCTGAAGTTGATTTTGTTCATTCACCTTATCTTCATCTAAAAAACGCAACAAATCTCCATAAACAATCTGATCTGAATAGCTTAGTTCCTTTTTTGCCTTATCCATATATGGCTCACAACCTGCACTGTCAACTTCTTCACCTGTGCCCACATCATAACAGGAGCCACGTGTATATAAAATTTCATCAGTGATGAAACTACCATCACGAAGAACCGTAAATGGATAGCGTTCTTCAGCAAGCATATCCGCTCCAAACTGAATATCACCAGTTGTATCAAGACCAAGCAAATTCATAATGGTTGGTTTTAAATCAATTTGTCCGGTAGGTTCAGATATGACTTGTGGATTCTGATCTGTAACACCCGGTATATGGATGAGCATTGGTACCCTTTGCAATTGAACGGTGTCATAAGGAGTAATCTCTTCTTTCCCTAAGAACTCGGCCATTGCAGTATTATGGTTTTCTGAAATTCCGTAGTGATCACCGTAAATTACAATGATGGAGTTTTCGTATAAACCTTCATCCTTTAAGCTATCTACAAACTGCTTAATAGCTTCATCTGTATATCGAACCGTTGGAAAATAACGCTCTACGATTTTATCATCGTCTTCTGTCTCAAATTCATCAATAAACTTACTTTCCTCAGGAAGGTGGAAAGGGTAATGATTTGTCAGCGTAATATATTTTGAATAAAATGGCTGAGGCTGTTCTTTTAACATATCAATGGATTGTTGGAAAAAGTCAATATCATTTAATCCCCAACCGATCGTATTTTGGTCCTCACCCTCTTCAATTACATCAAATTCAGTCACTGAATTAAATTTGTCATAACCAAATGAATCATACATGACGTCTCGATTCCAGAAGGTTTTATTGTTGGCATGAAAAACAGACGTGTAATATCCACTATTTTTCAAAATTTCAGGTGAAGCATTATATTCATTTGTCGCATTGGTAAAGAATACCGAACCTCTACCTAAAGGATATAAAGAGTTTCCTAATAAAAATTCTGAATCTGATGTTTTTCCTTGCCCTGTTTGATGATAGAAGTTTTCAAAGTAGAAGCTTTCTTTCGCAAAGTCATTTAAAAACGGTGTGATTTCTTCTCCATTAATTGTCTCATTCATGACAAAGCTTTGAACAGATTCGAAAGAGATAACAATCACGTTGCGATCTTCAGCAATTCCATTCATATCTTGATTCGGTTCCACTTCATTGGCGTTTAAGTAGTTTTCAATCTCTACTAAACTATTGCTATCTGCTAGTGCTCTTTGTGCGGACGTTTTAGATTGTAAAAACGCATCATAAATATGAAAATTGTATGCTCCAATGTTTTTAACTAGCATTTCACGGTCAAAAGATCGAGATAATAGTTGTGGGCGTTCTGTTTCTGCTAATCCTAAATTAAAGAAAAACACGGCAACTGCCATTAAGAAATAGGCTGTTCTTTCTTTACGTGTAGCTTTGCTAACTGATTGAAAGCTTGGTTTTTTCATCAACCATGCTAAGAAAACAATATCTGCAAAAATTAAAATATCTGTCCAATTAAATAGTTCCTGAATACTACTTCCTAAATCTCCTAAATTACTAGTTTGAAATAGTACTGGAATCGTTAAAAAATCGTTATAGAAACGATAAAAAACCATATTGGCAAGCAATATAATCGTCATAAATATACTTGTGAATATAACCCAACGATTTCGATTTTTTTCTTTCATGAATAATCCAATTCCAAAGATTAGTAACAAAAAGCTGATTGGATTTATAAATAAGATAAACTCTTGAGTTAAATTTTCAATTTTTATATCAAAACTAGTCTTATAGACAATGTAGGTTTTAATCCACATCAATACTGTTGCTATTAATAAAAAAGACAGTTTTGAGAGTGATTTTTCACGCATTTTTTTACCTCCTCTTAAGGTTCGATCTGCGCTATATGCATATTTCCAATTCCAATTTTTAGGTTCGAGATAAGATAACTAAATCATATCTTAATACTTCTTTTACAAAAAATCAATGGTTTTTATTTTTTGTTCACAAGTAATAATATTTTTAATATTCGTATACACATTATAGACGGATTACTTCTAAAAAAGTTTCAAAAAATCAACAAACTATAAAGTGTTTGTGTTAAAGAATGAAAAAAGCAACCATATATAACAGGTTGCTTTTGTAAAATTTCATTTAGTTTTTGTGTATTTTACATTTCCTTTTGTTGCTTTACTAACCAAGCTCCACCAATAACACCCGCATCGTTTCCTAAAGTAGCAATTGAAAAATCAGCCGCGCTCCCTACTCTATTGAATGTGTATTGTTGGAACCATTTCTCAACATGATTTGCTAAGAAATCACCTGCTTTTGAAACCCCTCCACCAATGACAATCTTTTGAGGATTCAATCCATTTGACAAGTTTGCTAAAGCTAACCCTAAGTGGTGGCACACAAGTTCAAACACTTCTAGAGCAAGAACATCTTCATTTCTGGCAGCATCTAGAACATCTTTGGCAGAAATCGCTCCTGTTTTTTCAAATTGCGTTCGAAGGAGAGATTCTTGTTCCATCTCTTGATTTAGTCGTTCAACTGCTAGGCGAACAATTCCTGTTGCTGAAGCAATTGTTTCTAAACACCCCTTCTTCCCACATCCACATTGGGCTCCTTCCTTAATAATGGAGGTAATATGACCTATTTCACCTCCAGCACCATTCGCTCCATGGACAATTTGTCCGTTGACGATGATCCCACCACCAACTCCTGTCCCAAGTGTAACGCATATCAGGTTATTGGAACCGTCACCAGCACCTTTCCACATTTCACCTAAAGCGGCAATGTTGGCATCATTATCAATCACTACAGTAAGGGACGTTTCCTTCTCTAAATGGTCTTTCAAAGGATAATTTTCCCACCCTAAATTTGTCGTTTTATAGACAAATCCTTGTTCTGAATTAACCGGTCCAGGCACTCCCATCCCAATGCCCATTAGTTTATCTTTTGGATAGCCTAGTGCGGTTATTTTTTGATCAATTGCTTTTGCAATATCTGTCGTAATTGATTTCCCTGTTTTATCAGTAGGTATTTCCCATTTCTCAATTATTTCACCGTAAAAGGTGATAAAAGCCATCTTTATTGTTGTTCCGCCTAAATCAACGCCTACAATCCATTGTTCTGTCATTTTACAAACCTCCATTATGAGCATGGAATCGTTTTCAATATTTGATTCACTTATCCATCTGTCCTTTTAGCATATTCTTGTTTTAATAATAATAAGGCCATTTGAAAATCGTCCTTATCAATTAATTGAGATTGATGAAGCTGCCTTACCTCATCCATCATCAATTCTAAATCAGCCAACCGGTTCCCTGTATAGATAAAGGTACCATATTGTTTAAGTTGTTGTTGAACATCATACAGAGTTTTCATCATCACGATCTCCTTCAAACTGTTACTCATGTCCCATTCACTATTATAGTCCTGTTTATTAGGACGTGTGAAGGGTGAATTGATAATTCTAAAACAAAAAAAAAGATGTCGACATTGTTAGTAGACATCCTTACTAGTAAATGAATAGTTCATATTATCTATCTGGATCTTGAGGATTTAAGAAGGTAGGTCGACGATTTTTCAAAGGGATGGGAGATCTTAAAAAAACATCACGAATTGCTCGGTAATTAAACGGAATAAATGGCCAGAAGTAAGGGACATTAAATGATTTCATTCGAATGAGCAATATCATGATCAACATAATCCCAATAACAAAGCCACTAACACCAAATAAACCGGAGAGAATTAATAAGGCTAACCTCACCAACCTGTTTGCTAGCCCCAGTTCATAGCTTGGAGTAGCAAACGTTCCAATTGCAGCAATCGATAAATACAAAATAACTTCATTTGTTAATAGTCCCACCTCTACCGCTACTTGTCCAATCATCAATGCAGCAATAAGACCTAATGCAGTCGCTAATGATGATGGGGTATGGATCGCAGCCATTCTAAGCAAATCAATACCTAACTCTATGATCAGAAACTGAAAAATAAGAGGAATCATTGCTTGTTCTTCCGTTCCTATAAAAGACAAACTTTCAGGTAAAATCACACTAGAAGTAGCTAATAAAAACCATAGTGGTAATAAAAAGATTGAACTCAAAACTCCTATAAAACGAACAAGCCTTAAGTACGCACCAGTTAAAGGCTTATTACGATACTCTTCAATATGCTGTAAATGGTGCCAGAAGGTTGTTGGTGTGATAATCGCGCTAGGTGAACCATCAACAAAGATGATGACATGTCCTTCAAAGATATGTGCTGCCGCAGTATCTGGTCTCTCTGTATACCTCACAAGGGGATAAGGATTCCAATGCCGTCCCGATATAAATTCCTCAACCGTTTTTTCAGCCATTGGCAAACCATCTGTATCTATTTCTGCTAACGACCTTTTAATATGTTCAACTAGATGAAGATCCGCAACATCTTCCAAATAACAAACAGCTACATCTGTTTTCGACCTGCGACCAATCTGTAAATATTCCATTCTTAACGAAGGATCGCGAACCCTTCTTCTTGTGAGTGCCGTATTAAAAATAATCGTCTCAACAAATCCATCTCTTGCCCCTCGAACAACCCTTTCCATGTCAGGCTCTTGTGGGCCTCGGACTGGATAAGTTCTAGCATCAATAATAATTGCAACATCAAGTCCTTCTACTAAAAGGGCTGTTGGTCCAGCTAATACATAATCAACAACTTGATCTAAACTGTCTGTGTGATCGATTTCAACATATGGAATATACGTCTTTAAGAGTTTCTCTAGTGTTTGGTCCTCTAAGGCGTGAGGATCTAGCTTTGCTAAAAACTCCATTAAATAATGTAAGATATCATCCTTAACAAATCCGTCAATCATAAAAAGGCACATATCTTTTTCAGCATAATGAACATCTAACGCAATGACATCAAAGCTTTTATCGGCACCTAGTTTTTTATGTAGAAACTCTCTATTATCCGTTAAATTTGAGACTACTTTATTTTTAGATTGATCTTTATCCATTACCATTCTCCTCGTCCAGTTGCTAATACCATCTTCGTCATCTTCTTTAGAAAACATACTTAATTTTTGGAATAAGTAGGTAAGCTCTTCATACATTTAAATATGAGACTTGTCCTTCTTGGAGTTGAATAATGTATGATAAAAAGTAAACTTGTGAGTTATATCTTGATTGCCGTTTTTATTTCAGTGATCACTACAATGCTTCTTATAAATCAAACAAGAGTAAAGGAAAGTATTATCTTTTTTCCTCTATCTTCTGAGGTGATATTTTCAAAAGCCTATACAGCGATAGACGAAATTACCCAGACAAATAATGAATACCTTCTACAATGGGAAATCTATTCCGAAACAAGTGAAGATGTTTTTTTAAGACAAGATGTTTCTCTTTTATTTGAAAATGGAAAACTAGTGGATGTATTTTTCGATTGGGAGGAACATTCCAGTAAACTTAATCAAAGTAAGAAAATAAAAGGAGAAGATAGTAGCCATTATACTTCTATTACATTTCACTACGGAGAAATTCATCTTGAGGACAATAGTATCAAAAGCGTACAAACCATGAGTTCGGATCAACTATATGTAATCCATTCACCCTTTTCGGATATTCAGTCTTTTAAGTCACCAAGAACCGATGAAGAGAAGGAGTGGCAAACGATTCTTGATCGAATAAGTAATCAGCAACAAGAATATCAGTGGAAAAGACTGATTGAACACTTCAAAATTAATGAAGAAAAGTATAATAAACAATCACTCACTTCCATTTATCAATTGAATAATCAAAGCCTTGAGCACTATTCACTTGAAGAAACACAAAAAATCTTAGGGCATTTGTGGGAAGGGTTGTATAAGAACTATGTCTTAGGACTTAAGAAGCAAGATGATTCCATTGAGGGCCCTATAGGTAGTAGTGTTCCACTCATCTTATTTGCAAAAGATCATTCCCATTTACAAATATTGATACAGGGTAAATCAGGGGAGAAATATCAGTTTATTCAATCACTTAATTAAAAGCTCTGGAAGAGATACTATTTTCCAGAGCTTTTTATTCCTATCCTAATAAGTGAATCGAATACCTACAAAATACAAAAATAAAAAGATAACAATAAGACTAGACAAACCTACTACTCGATGAACCCATTTGTTGTTTTTTGGAATTTGTGTCATTGAAGCAGCTAAAAAACCGCCAACTAACCCACCAATGTGACCAGCATTATCAATTCCGGGAACAATAAATCCAAAAACGAGGTTGATTCCAATAAGCACTAAAATGTTTGGACCTATCGTTCTTAAAAATAAGGTTGGCTTTAAAACACCTAAGTATAACAAGGCACCAAAGCAGCCAAAAATAGCCCCTGAAGCACCAGCTGAAATTGTACCACTATTAAAAGCAAAACTCCCTAATGTACCGCCAATTCCTGCTAAAAGATAAATAATAATGAATCGACTTGAACCATACATACGCTCAACAGCTGCTCCTATTAAATACAAGGCCAATGAGTTCATTAGTAGATGAGCGAAACCAATATGGATAAAGATAGGTGTAATTAACCTCCACCAATCACCTTCAATAATGAAAGGGTTATACTTTGCCCCAAATTTTAATAACGTTGAAGTACTCGTACTGTCACCTACTAGCTCCATCAAAAAAAAGATGAGAATTTGCACAACTAGAAAGACCTTTGTGAAGAAGGGCTTACCGTTATTTAATAATTTTTTTTCTTGTTTTTGAAGGTTATTTGTATGAGCAATAATCCTTCTTTTAATCTCATCTAATTTTTCATAGGAATCTATATCCTCTTCCTCAGGAATAGAACAGTTTATCTTTTCTGATAACTTTTCAAGTGATTCCTTATTTTCAGCTTGTGATACAATCATAGTTTTAATACTTGTTTTGTTTTCTTTATGTAAGGATTCAATTCGTTGTTGAAAATCATCAACAGGTAAAAAAGTAGATACATAAATATTTAATATTTGAAAATCTCTTTTTAGTAACTGTTTTCGTGCCACTTCCATTTGTTTCCCTAAACGTTCCAAGTCATTATCAATCCAATTAGACCAATCTAAATCATATCTAACTAGTCTGACTAATTGAAATGGTTGTTTAGTTGAAGGTTCTAACCATGCCTCACTTTGATTTTCTGATAATTTGACAAGGCGATACTTCTCATTAAAAACTAACGTATTAATTATTTTCCAAAACGTAAAATCCTGATTTAACATTAGAAATTCTCTCCGATTTTTTTCTTCATTATAACATAATAAAAGCTCCATAAATAATGACGAAGCTTAATAAGAAAAGCGGAAGCACCCGTTTAGCGACGCAGGTGCTTATAGCCCCCGCATGAGATAAAGGAAACACGAAAAGCCGCAGGCTTCGATGTTGACTTATCGTAGAGAGAAGGGCGAAGCAACACCAGTCGCTGGGCGCTGGAGCTAGACAATAAGAAAAGCGGAAGCACCCGTTTAGCGACGCAATTGGAACGTCAACTAAGTACAGTCACCTCCTGTGACTAACGTTGACGCTAGCCCGTCCTGGGCATCGCCGCATGAGATAAAGGAAACACGAAAAGCCGCAGGCTTCGATGTTGACTTATCGTAGAGAAATGGAACATCATCTACACAATGGATCATCAACTAAGATCAGCCACGTCCTGTGGCTAACGTTGATGCTAAAACTTCCTGTTCATCGCACGTCCTGTGGGCAACGATGATGCTAGCACGTCGTGTGCTTCGAAAGCGCTACCCGTCGCTGGGCGCTGGAGCTAGACAAAAATAAAAGCACCATCCGAATAAGGACAGATTTTTTATACTTTCTTACTCTGTAAATAACGAAAGCTGGCTTCCAATAATGATAGCCAGCTTTTCATACCGGTTTAATTAAATGCTCTGTACATAAATTTATTCCTAATAAATGGGATTTTCATGGAATAGCGAATAAAGTAATGTCTAATGGTTTGGAACCCTAATAGATAGTTTATAATTCGATAACGATTGGCATAAGATACTGCTCCAACCAAAAAACAGACAAATAAAACATTTAACCTCCTCAAATCATTCACCCTTTTTTAACAAAATGAGAAACTTTCTCTTCTTAAGGTCTATCATTTGTTAAATTAAAGTTTATTATTCAAGGAGTAAAATTTAAAAGAATGGAGACATTGTGTTTTTTAACGTTTGAACGGAATGTGAAAATTGATTCTTTTCATCCTCATTCAATTCAACTCTACAATCTCTCTTATTCCATTTCTATTCACAATTGCTGGAACTCCTATATAAACATCCTCGTGACCAAATTGTCCATTTAAGTAGCAAGATACGGTTAGAATAGAATTTTCGCTATTAAAGATCGCTTTCGTCAATCTGACTAATCCCATTGCAATACCATAATATGTAGCGCCTTTTCTCTCAATAATTTGATATGCAGCATCTCTAACATTAGTAAATATAGACTCCAATTCTGGTTGATTAAAGCGGTTATCTTCCTCAACCATCTTCAAAATAGGGGTCCCTCCAATGTAAGCTTGACTCCATACAGGTAGTTCAGTATCACCATGTTCTCCAATTATATACCCATGGACATTCCTTGGATCTACTTGCAAATAATCTCCTACTAAATATCGTAAACGAGCCGTATCAAGTATTGTTCCTGAGCCAATGACTTGTGAATGTGGTAACCCTGAAAATTTCCAAGTTGCATAGGTCAATATATCAACTGGATTGGTGGCTACAATAAAGATTCCATTGAATTCATTCTCCATAATTTGAGAAACGATACTTTTGAATATTTTTATATTTTTGTCAACTAGATCTAACCTCGTTTCACCAGGCTTTTGATTTGCTCCTGCTGTCAATACTACGATATCAGCATCCTTACAGTCAGTATAATCACCATACCAAATTCTTGTATGAGATGAAGCAAAAGATAAACCATGGTTTAAATCCATCGCATCTCCTTCAGATTTATCTTTATTTAAATCAATTAACACTAATTCATCTGCAACACCTTGATTTAAAAGAGCAAAAGCATAGCTAGAACCAACAAAACCTGTTCCTACTAAAGCAACACGATTTACACGACGCATGTATCTATCTTCCTTTCAAAAATGGATTTCCTTTTTCATTTATATGTGATTTTTTTCACAATATACATTGTACATCAATTCACAAACTTTTGCACTCATTAAATCTAATCATTAAGAGAATAAGGGGAATAGAAGCACTGATTAACTTTTAACAAAGGTTTTAAAAAAACAATTTAATTATGTAGTTTAACAATTTTATTATTTAAGTTAAGCGTCATTTATATACATCCTTTATCACATGTACTCCTCGATTTGAAATAATTTTATTTACAGGAACATCATGTCTTTCTACTGGTATGTACGATATGATTTGAAAATGATAGGCAAGAGCAACCGTTTGGTTTTTATAATCTTTAAGAAATTTATCAAAGAAACCTCCTCCATAACCTATACGATAGCCATTATTATCAAAACATACACCTGGAACAAACAAAAGGTCTATTTCATTCCTTTTTGTTTGAATGGTTTGTTTTACTTTCGGCTCTTCAATCCCATAGTACCCTTTTTCAAGTCTGCTCCCAAGATGATATTTCTCTAAAGATCATTTCTCTCGTTTCTGAAAAACATTTAGGTACAGATACTTTTTTCCCTTCTCTCCATCCACACTCAATTACCTTTTTAGTATCAATTTCATTTTTTATTGAAACCGTTATTCCAATATGGTTTGCATTTTGCCAATCATCTGAAGAGAATAAAAAAGACGAGATTTGATTATGATAATTCTCTTTCTTTTGTACAGATAATTCAGATATTTTATTTTGCATTTGTTTACGGTATTCTTGCTTTTTCATTTCCTACATTATCCTCAAATCTTGAATTTTTTCTATATAAAAGTAAAACAGCAGGAAAAAACATTCCTACTGTTTTACTTAGTTTCACGATGAAGTGTATGTTTCTTATCTCTAGAACAGTATTTTTTAAGTTCAATACGTTCAGTATTTGTACGTTTATTTTTTGTTGAGATGTAATTACGATCTCCACAATCTGTGCAAGCTAAAGTAATATTTACACGCATATCGTTTCCCTCCAAACTACAAGCTTAAATAAGACCTAACTATCATATCATTTAAAGCAAAATAAATCTACCGGATTTTATTTTTTTTGCAATTGCTTGATTTTATTCGAATAATAGTTGGCTTGCATCTCAGCGTCTTCTTTAGATGTTCCTTTACAAAGAATAGATATCATTGGCTTTTCATCATGTGGCAATATCACGACCCACCTATTATCAGAAAAAGAAAGTTTGATACCATCCAAGATAAAGAGTTCTGCTTCTTTCTCTTCATCTATTATCTTTCTAATCACTCTTCCCCTTTCAAACCATTCACACTCTATTTCAATTTTTACAATCTCTTTATCACCTCCATCTTCCTGATCGAGTAACTCTTGTAAAATGTGTTCATTCTCTAAAATTTTACATAGAAAGTAAAAAGCATCATATTGTAAAGTGAACGAACTCGGGAGTATAATCAGTTCATCATGTCGGGTAGATTTAGCAAGGGGAAACTTCTTTTGTTTTTCTGTTCCTACATTGGAATTTGTAAGGTTAACGACTAATTTTTCATTTCCCTGAATTGCTAAATAAAGCAAAAGAGATTGGTACTGGTTAGTAGAAAATTCTTTTCCGTTGGAATAAATAGATAAATTCTCACCGAACGAGTCGATCTCAAAAATCCATTGTAGACTAAGATGATTTGCGTTTTTTACATTATCAATTTTACTAGGTGATAATATTTTGGCGGAAGTATAGTTTTTCAAGTGGGCTATATCTATTGAAGAGTGATTAATGATGCCAATTCTTTTTAATATATGACCTGGTTGAATGATTGGAAGGCTTTCAAAATATTTCTTCACAGTGTAAGAAGTCGGTCGGTTCGTTCCAATTCCCCAATTATTATTTTTTTTATTTAACTCATATTGATAAGCTTGTTCAATCTTTTTTTGTTTGACCATAGTAAGGGGTTGAGAAAGATGATTATAAAACTCTATTATCGTTTCGTTTGTCTCAAGATCCTTTTGTACAAAGATACCATAATCAGCATTCTCTTTTCTGCAAATGAAACGAAATATAGGTGTAGACATTTTTTCTTTTATTGAAATCGTATGTAAACCATGAACTTGCAAACTAGATGAAATTATTTCTTTGGCAATAATGGAAAACGGATAATGATCACTTCCCAAAATAACTTGTTGTTTATCATTTATTGCAATTGAGAAGGCTCTAGCAATCTTCGCAAGTACTTCAGAGGTGAAATCAATGTTTTCTAACCCATGGATACCTCTAGATTTAAAGTAAACCGTTTGATTGCTTGTCGTCCACCTTTGATTTTGATTGAGAATGGTATCTGTCTTAATTATTTGATTAGGCCAAATAAGAATGTTTTGCATGACGATAATATTATTCTCTATTTTTACATTATCAGCAACCACCACCCCTTCATATATTGAAGATTGACAACCTATTTGAACTCCTTTACCAATGGTTGCACCTGTTATTTTTGATCCTTTACCCACGTATACACTTTTCCAAATAACAGACCTTTCTATTTGAGTAGCTTCCATCAAACGTGAATCATCCCCTATAACACAATAAGGTCCAACTTCACAGCCCTGTTCAATTTGCACGTTATCACCTATAAATACTGGTGGACAAAGTCTAACATTCTTTTTAATATCTACATTCTTTCCTATGAACACCCCACCTTGACCTTGTGATTCACAAGTGGTAAAAAGGTCTTGTAAATTCCCATCTAACAAATCCCATTGGCTTTGAAGATAAGTAGAAGAAGTCCCAATATCAGACCAATAGCCTTCCATTACTTTATAATTTATTTTTTCTTTATATTCTAATAAACGAGGAAGGAGATTTTTACTAATATCCATCTTTTGATTTTTTTCAATATGAACAAAAATTTCGGGCTTAAAAATATAGATTCCTGAATTCACATAATCACTAATCACTTCCTTCCATGAAGGCTTTTCTATTATTTTCTTTACATAACCTCGTTCATCACCTACAATTAGACCATAATTTAAAGGCTGATTGTGCTTTTTAACTAAAACCGTTGCTATACCATCACTTTCCTTTAGAGTGTCAATGGCTTCACCTAGGTTGAAATTCGTAATGACATCCCCACTCAAAACTAAGAATGGTTCATTTATTTTTGAGGATACAAGAGATAGACATCCGGCTGTTCCACTCGGAACTTTCTCCTCGATATAGTGAATTTGGCAACCCCATTTATGCCCATTTCCAAAATACTTCATAATTTCTTTTTTATAATGATAAACGATGAAGTAAATGATATTAATTCCATGTTTTTTCAACAACTTAATAGAATATTCTAAAACTGGCTTATTTACTAATGGGACCATCGGTTTAGGGTGAAAACAAGTTAGAGGTAAAAGTCTAATGCCTTCTCCTCCAGCCAAAATAACCGCTTTCATTTTAATCACCTCCAATTTAGAAAAGCGCATGCTCCTACATAATCAACTGTTTGTATAAACAATTCATTTTTTTACAATGAGCTTCTATACTATATTTTGCATAAGAATGATCATACGATTGTTCCATCTGTTTATTCGCTAAATCGGAATAGAGTAAAATCCATTTTAATTTTTCTATCAAATCTAGAGAATTGTTATGGTCAAAAAACCAACCATTTTCTTGATGTACAATCATCTCTTGTAGCCCTCCAATCTTCGAAGCTAAGACTGGTTTTTGTAATAATATAGATTGTAAGGCTACGAGCCCAAACGGTTCATACAAGCTAGGTACAATTACACATTCGCTTTTTGCTATGATTTTATTGGCAATATAAGGTGGTTTATAGCCAAGGTACCTCACTCTATTTTCAATTTCATACTGTCTACTTTTTTGTTTAAGTTTTTGTAAATATGGACCATCTCCCACAATGACAAGTTCGAGGGAGGGGAACTTGTCACTGATATTCCCAAATGATTGAATCACATGCTGAAAACCTTTTTCTTCAACAGTTCTCCCGACGCAGGTTACATAAGCCTTACTATGCTCATTTTTTTCTTTTTTCCCCTCAACATACACTCCAAGAGGAATGATACTTATCTTTGATTTTTCAACAATATAATGTTTAGTTAACTCTTCTTGTAAACATTGACTTGCTACATGAATAACATCAGATTGATTGAGTATTTGTTGTTCATTTTTTTCAATGTATCCTTCTGTATCAAATTCAACAGTTGTAAATATTTTTCGTTTTTTATGAGTACTATGAACCGTCACAAGTAAGGGGATGGAGTAGGTATTCCTTAAAGAAATACCTAGCATGGCCCCTTGCCAATCGTGAACATGAATAAGATCGAAGACAGTAGCATTTTG
This sequence comes from Bacillus carboniphilus, assembly GCF_020524035.2. Taxonomy (NCBI): domain Bacteria; kingdom Bacillati; phylum Bacillota; class Bacilli; order Caryophanales; family Bacillaceae; genus Bacillus; species Bacillus carboniphilus. Next base: position 1,464,832 of record NZ_CP129013.1, read on the forward strand.
AGTTTCCAACCATCTAAGTGCATTTAATTGAAAGGAGCGCACCCAATGTTGAAGAGTATCCCTTTCAGTGACATTAATTTGAATAATCTTATGGTTATTGAAGGTCGTTGTTCGAAAGACATTTGATGGACATATAACGGTATAAACAACAGAGGGATCTGCAAATCCTCTAAGAAGAGAATCTATATAGACCCCTATACCACTTTTTATGTTATATGGGGATTCAGGAGAGATTATTAAAATGTTTACTTTTCTATCTATCTCTGATTGGATAAGATTCAATTATGCTACTCCTCTATATAGTGAGTTTGCCATTATCTATTTGTATTGTGTGTAAGCTGAAAACTGCCTTTGCCATTGTTTAAGTATGGAGACTTTTTCATTCTCAGCCTCTTTATCACCACCAAATGACAATCGACCAAGGATGATTGAATCATTTTGAGAGTTAACAGCTTGCAAGATAATATTAGTATAAAATAAAAGATTTACCTTTTTAACAATAACAAATGGTTGTAATATTGATGTCTTAATTGTCTCTTTTCCATGATTAACTACTAGTTTAATATGTAAATCTTCAAATTCCTCAAACATTAACAAACTTATCACCTCTTTTTCTTTTTGAGAAAGTTCCCAGTAAAGAAACAAGGTATGTGAATGAAGACAAAAATATCGAATACTACCCTCACATTTTGTAGATACATGTCGTATAATATAATTAGGATTGCAGTTATTCTTCAAAAGATGATCTTCCTTTTTTGTTCATTTTACTATGATACATTGAAAAGAAACAACATAATATTCAAGACAATAACCTACATTTTTTTAAAAATTCATTTAGTGTTAACTAAATATATGTTATATATATATAAGGAAAACAAAGCGGAAGGTGAAAATAAAATGGGAATAGTTATTGCTTTATTACTTATTACAAGTATTGCGATCATAGGTTTTTCGTATACTCAAAGAGATAACTTAAAAGAGATGGAACAGGAAATTGAGCATCTTTCTTTATCATCCATGCAAGAAATCTATAAAATGAAGAAAAAGATGCGTGTTTTTGAAGAAGAGATTCTTAGTAGTGGGATTGATCTTTCTAACAAGGCTACCCCAAAGACATCAATTGACTTTTACACTCAAAATTTAATACTTGATGAATATGAAAAAGGTGAATCAATTGAAGAGATCTCAAAGACAACAAATACACCTGTAGAAGAAATAAAACTAATTATTAATAAAAGCGAGAGGGTTTTATCATGAACAAGAAGACTTTACAATCTTTCGCTGCAGGAATGATCCTCTCAACAGCAGTTTTAACAATCACTTTTTATTTGGGAGATTATAATAAATCACAAGCGGTTACAAAAACGACCGTTGATCAATATTTAGATAAAAACGACTTAGTCTCTCTTGAAAAAGAACAGTTTGACCGTCTTACGGAACGTGAAGAGGTAGCAAAAGCTGCTGAAGAAGCTAAAGCGGAAGAAGAGGCTGAGAAAAAAGCTGCTGAAGAAGCTAAAGCAGAAGAAGAGGCTGAGAAAAAGGCTGCTGAAGAAGCTAAAGCAGAAGAAGAGGCTGAGAAAAAGGCTGCTGAAGAAGCTAAAGCAACAGAGGTTACAATCACCATTAAAGAAGGGATGGTCCCAAGTGAAGTAGCCAACCAATTAGAATCAGCAGGTATTATCTCCTCAGCAGAAAAATTCATTAGCTACATGGAAAATAATGAACTTGAAAATTACCTCCAATTAGGATCCCATAAATTCACAAAAGGTATGGACTATGATGAAATAGCAAAGGTATTAACCGATTAAAGTATATTTAAAATCCTAAGTAAAACCCCAGAATGTTGTCTATTAACAACATTCTGGGGTTTTTAAATTGTGACCAAGGAAAAAGGGCTTCCTATTTGGTCTCTTTTTCTTAATTATTCAAATCGTAATGACGACCTTTGACTAAGTATAATATACTCTCTGATATATTAGTCGCATGATCTGCAATACGTTCAATATATTTAGCCACAAAAAATAGTTGAGACAGCTGATTCATCCACTCTTTATTTTGGGGTGTGAGCTCTAACAATTCTCGAATAGTCACCCCATATAAATCATCGACTTCATCATCCATGTCAGCTACGTTTTTAGCTAATACAACATCTTCCTCGTTAAACGCTTTTATTGATAATGACAGCATTTTTGATGCAATCTCATGCATCTTTTTTATATTGTTTAAGGAAACAATTTTCTCATCTTGGCCAACTCGTATCGTTGATTTTGCTATATTAACAGCAAAATCAGCCATTCGTTCAATATCAGAGGCAATTCTAGTAGCAACAATAATTCGTCTTAAATCAGTAGCTACAGGTTGTTGTTTTGCAATTAACAAAATGGAAAAATCGTTAATTTCCTCGTTAATCATATCTACTTGAATATCTTCATCAATGACCTGCAGGGCTAACTCAATGTTTTGCTCTTCAAGAGAATGAATGGCTTTACTAACTGCCACTTCGGCCAAACTCCCTAACTGTATCAATTTATTTCGCAAAGTTTCTAAATCATAATCAAATCTTTCTCTCATATTCAACTAGTCCTCCTTCAATTAAAATGTAACCAAACGCCGTACATATTATGATTTTTTTATATCTATAGTCTTCCACGTAATCATCTTGAAACCTTCCAGTTATTTCGTTTAGAAACGTGCAAGTTAATGTACTATATATTCACTTCAAAATTTAAGTTTGAATTTTTTGTATTATTTAAGCCACTATTATAAATAAGAAAAGCTTAGGGCTCCCATTTAGCGACGCATATTAAAAGGAACGTCAACTAACTTCAGCCACGTCCTGTGGCTAACGTTGATGCTAAAACTTCCTGTTCATCGCACGTCCTGTGGACAACGATGATGCTAGCACCTCCTGTGTATCGAAAGCGCTACCCGTCGCTGGGCGCTGGAGCTAGACAAAAATAAAAGCACCATCCGAATAAGGACAAACCTTTTATACTTTCTTACTCTGCAAAAAAGGTTGCGTCGTCTTTAACGCAACCTCTCTTATTATCCAAAACGTCCCGTAATATAATCTTCAGTTCTTTTGTCTGACGGAGTAGAGAAGAGTTTATCCGTTTCTGCAAATTCTATAACTTCCCCATTTAAGAAAAATGCTGTTTTATCCGAAATACGTGCAGCTTGTTGCATATTATGCGTGACGATAATGATACTATAGTTTTCCTTTAATTCTTGAACGAGCTCTTCTATTTTAAGTGTAGAGATCGGATCCAGTGCTGATGTTGGTTCGTCCATTAATAAAACATCAGGTTCTATTGCTAAACATCGTGCAATACAAATTCTTTGTTGTTGTCCACCTGACAAGCCATAAGCATTCTCATGAAGTCGATCCTTCACTTCATCCCAAATAGCAGCGCCTTTCAAACTTTTTTCAACCACTTCATCAAGAACCTTTTTATCACGAATTCCATGAATTCTGGGCCCGTATGCAATATTATCATAAATCGATTTTGGAAACGGGTTTGGCTTTTGAAAAACCATTCCAACCTGCGTCCTTAACTCTTCTACACCATATTTTTTATCGAATATGTTTTTTCCTCTATAGATAATCTCACCGGATGTCTTAACGATTGGAATCAGTTCAACTAAACGATTTAACGTTTTTATAAAAGTTGACTTTCCACAACCGGATGGTCCAATAATCGCCGTTACATCATTCTCATAAATATCTAAATCTATATTTTTTTAAGGCTTGATCGTCCCCATACCATAAATTTAAGTTTTTTGTAGAGTAAACGACATTCTTTGATTTTTCCACTGAAGCTTGGGTTGTTGTCTCTTTATTTACTGTTAATACTTTCATGTAACGCTCTCTCCTTCAAATAAGACTAATATCGATTAGAATATTTATTCCGTATCAATACAGCTACTGAATTCATCACAATTAAGAATATGAATAAAACGATGATTCCTGCTGCCGCAACATTTTGAAACTCCGCTTGAGGCCTAGAAGCCCAGTTATAAATTTGAATTGGTAAAGCTGTAAATGAACTCAACACATTTTCAGGCAAGAAGTTAACAAATCCATATGCACCTACCACTATTAATGGAGCCGTCTCACCGATGGCACGAGAAAATGCTAATATACTTCCTGTTAAAATTCCAGGAATCGCAGCAGGTAATACAATGCGGTAAACCGTTTGCCATTTTGTGGCACCCATACCGTATGAAGCTTCTCGGAGGTCCTTCGGAACAGAGCGAATCGCTTCTTGACCCGCAACGATAATGACTGGTAAGATTAACAAACTTAATGTTAAACCACCAGCAAGGATACTGCGATCAAAATTTGCTACTCGAACAAAAACAGTAAGTCCTAAGAGCCCAAACACAACAGATGGCACACCTGCTAAGTTAGCTATATTCGTTTGAATAAAGTTTGTAAGCTTATTTTTCTTCGCATATTCCTCCAAATAAATGGCCGTACCTACTCCAAGAATTAATGAAACTGGAATCACAACCGCCATAAGCCATAACGATCCAACTAAAGCAGCTTTTATTCCTGATTCTAAAGGTTTTCTAGAAGCAAAATTCGTGAAAAATTCAAGCGATAAAAAGCTAAATCCTTGAGTGAATATTCGATAAAGAAGAACGGCAAGGACAACTAGAGCAATAGAAGTGGCTAAGATATATAATGACCGAAAGAGCTGGTTTACGACTAATCTGCCTTTTATTCTTTTTGAAACAGTTTGTTGATCAATGAGTTTCATGTTTAGTACTCCTCTCTAAAACGACGAGAAATATATTGGGCTAACAAGTTCATTAACAATGTAAAGATGAACAATGTTGCTCCTACAGCATAAATACTGTAGTAAATGGTTGTTCCATAACCTGCATCACCAGAACTCACTTGTACAATATACGCTGTCATTGTTTGAATCGATTCCGTAGGATTAATAGTTAAATTAGGTGTTGCTCCTCCAGCTAATGTGACAATCATCGTTTCACCAATTGCTCTAGAAATCGCTAGGACAACTGATGCAACAATCCCTGATATTGCTGCTGGCAAGATGACTTTCATAGAAACTTCAAATTTAGTAGCTCCTAAAGCTAAAGCTCCCTCTCTCATCGAATTTGGAACAGAGCTCATGGCGTCCTCAGAAAGAGAAGCAATCATTGGGATAATCATGATCCCTACCACAATCCCTGGGCTTAACGCATTAAAAAATCCTAACTCCGGAATCATTTTTTGTAAAAGAGGTGTTACAAACGTCAAGGCAAAAAAGCCATAAACAATTGTTGGAATACCCGCTAATACCTCTAAGATCGGCTTGACAATTCTTCTTGTTCGATCTGATGCATACTCACTCAAAAATATAGCTGAAGCTAAACCAATTGGTAATGCTACAATAATTGCTATTACTGCAATTAATAATGTTCCCGATATAAGTGCAATAATTCCATATGATGGATCAGCCTCATAGAAAGGGTACCATTCTGTCTGTGTAAAAAAAATCTATAATTGATACTTTTGTAAAAAAGGTGATTGTTTCAGTAAAAAGTGTCACAACAATTCCAACTGTGGTTAATACTGATATAATCGCCGTCATAAATAAAAAAACTGGTACAGCTTTTTCAAATTGATTGGAGACAGATTTTTTTTGTTTTTTTTCTTTTATCATCTCACGTATTGTTTGGCTAGAAGATGAAGCCATAATTAGAAAACCCCTTTCCCAATTACATAGCAAGATGAGAAGCTCCATTTCGCTTCTCATCTTATTTTATTTTTTATTTTAATCCTTCAAGTGTTTCAAGCTGAGTTGTGTACTCTTCTTCAGGCAAACGAACATAACCAACTTCTTCAGCTAAATCACCTGCATTGTTTAAAGTGAACTTCACATATTCATAAACTTGCTTTTTATCTTTAATAGAAGCGTTATTCACATATGTGAATAGCGGACGAGATAGTGGAGCATATTCTCCGTTTTCAATTGTATCATTATTAGGTTCTACAGCTTCACCTGTGTCAGGATTTACAACAGGTACGACCTTTAGTGTATCTTTATTTTCTAAGTAATACGCATACCCAAAGTATCCGATTGCATTTTTATCACTTTGAACACCTTGAACGATCACGTTATCATCTTCAGCTAGAGTAGCATCTTTCACAATCGGCTCTTCATCCAGGATTACTTCATCAAAATAATCATATGTTCCAGAATCTGTACCAGGTGAAAAATATTTAATTTCTTCTTCAGGCCAATCAGAGTTTATATCAGACCATTTTTTTGCATTTCCATCTTCAATCCATAGTTTTTTCAACTCATCTACTGTTACTTGTTCGATCCAATCATTCTCTTTGTTTACTACGACAGATAAACCATCAAAAGCTAATTTAAATTCTGTAAACTCTATTTCATTTTCTTCTGCTGTTGCTTTTTCTTCGTCTTTAATTGGACGAGAAGCGTTGGAAAGATCCGTTTCTCCTACTGTAAATTTTTCAAATCCACCACCGGAACCAGAAACACCGACTGGCGCTTTTACATCACTATATTCTACAGCAAACTCTTCTGAAACAGCCTCCATAATTGGAAATACAGTTGAAGATCCATCAATATTAACTTCTCCTTGTAATTGACCATCTTCTGTTTGTTCGTTGTTATCTGTTTCTTCTGATCCAGTCGATCCTTCGTCACCAGAACAAGCTGTCGCAAATACTAGCATAGAACCTACCAAAATTGACATTGCTAGAAACTTTAAGCTTTTCATTTCTATTATTCCCCCTAGAAATTGTGGTGTATTTATCCTACGAATTCAAGAATAACGGCAAACTATTAATTCTGTTTAAACCAAATGTTAAGCTTTTGTAAATTGCATCGAATTTTGACGGCTCTTGATGAATTTCATCTTTTCAATAACATTTTAAAAGGTGTGTTGATCAATGAAAGGAAATGAATTCTATCACTTTATTTTAGGTTAACTATACGTTTTTCCAATGATTTTATTCACTTTCTTCTATACGCTCATTTTTTAATTCATAATAAGCATCTGTCACCTGTGCTGCAATTTGTTTATTGATCGTCACTTTATTTCTTGTATCAGCCCATGGGACTACAACTGAAAAAGCAATCTCAGGATTTTCACTCGGGGAGTATCCAACAAATGTTAAGTTATACGTTGGCATCCCTTGATAGTTCTCTTTAGGTCCATAATAGTAGGTTTCAGCCGTTCCTGTTTTCCCTGATACATCATATTCTTTATTATTAAAATAAGTATAAGCCGTTCCGCCCGATTCTTGAGTAACTTGTCTAAATCCTTCTTGTACACGCTCGATGAATTCTTGATTCATATCTAATTGGTTTAAGACAACAGGATTGATGCTGTAATCAACTGGACCTAGTTCTTTTTCAGATGAAGGCTGTCTTACTTCTTTGACTAGATGGGGCTTCATTCGATAGCCTCCATTAGCAATAGTTGAAACATATTGAGCCATTTGAAGGGCCGTATACGTATCATATTGACCAATTGCGTAATCAAGTAAAAAGTCGTTATTTTCTCCGACCACACCAGTAGATTCATTTGGTAAATCTATCCCTGTAGAAATTCCAAGACCAAATTGATTAAAATAATAGCGCATCGTAGAAAGGGCATCGTTATCAATTCTTAATGATTGGTTTGGTACGTAAACTCCGTTACCGATTGCAATCGCTGTCCTAAACATATAGACGTTGGAAGATTGCTTTAACGCAACTAAATCGTTAATATACCCCATGTTTTTCCAAGAACTTTTCTCAGGTGTGCCTTTTATTTTTATAGGGGTATCATATAAAACGGTATTAGGTTGAATCACTCCTTCTTGAAACCCTGCTAAAACGGTTGCTCCTTTTACCGTCGAACCCATTTCATAAGAAGTCGTCATTCCACCTAAAGCAAAATCTTTGATTTCATTATCATCTGTCATTTGTTTACCTGCCATTGTTAAAATTTCACCATTTCTCGGATTCATAATTATGACAAACGCTCGATCTAACAATTCTGTTCCCGATTGTTTTTTCGTTTCGGTTAGTTGTTGTTCAATAATTCTCTCTACTTCTTGCTGAAGCTCCATATCAATGGTTAATATGATATCTTTTCCTGCTGCCCCTTCAGATAGAACTTCGACATCAACAACGTTACCTACTTTATCCGTTATATTTTTAATCTTTTTCTTTTCACCTTGTAAAATATCTTCATATTGTAGCTCTAAATAACTTTTTCCTACTCGGTCATTTCTGCTATATCCTTTTGATAAATAGTAATCAATAGAGTCAGCGGGTAATCCTTCATCAGATGTCGTTATGTTCCCTATAAGTGTACGAAGAAGATCCTCATAAACATATTCACGATCCCAATCCGTTGTAACATCAACACCTGGTAACACATCTAAATGCTCACTAATATAAGCAAATTCTACATCAGTTACACCTTTCTTTATAATCTGTGGAGTAAGAGCATATCCTGAATCCATTTCCCGCTTAATGGCTAAAACATTTAATTCTTGCTCGGAAATCATCCCTAATTCTTCATTCGTAATTCTTTCTAACTGAAGTTGATATAGAACATCTTCTTCGATATTTCCCTCTTCAACATTTAGGTAATCCTCTTCTGTCAGTATTGCTTTTGCTTCTTCCGGCCTTGTTATAATCCAATAATCTTTCATGTCTCTTTCTGTAATTTTATCTGTTTCTACAGAGAGTACTTGAGCAAGATCCTCTGCTATTTCCAACCTTTCTTCCTGAGAAGTAGAATAAGAACGAGTATATGTAATAGCCTTTGTCGGACTATTATCAACAACGACATTGTATTGTCGGTCTAACATCCTCCCTCTAGGTACAGATGTACTAACACTAATTTCTTCCGTTTGCTCAACCTCTTTTTTATAGCTTTCTCCATAAACTATCTGAACATATCCTAAACGAAGAATGAGAGTTGAAAATATAATAAACACGATAAAGAAAAAAACATTTATTCTCGTTTGTAGCTTTTTCTTTTTACTTTGCTGCTTCATTTCACATCACCTAATTAGAAATATAGTCACGAATTATTTTGAGATTGATTCAAATATTAGTTTAAATTAAAGGAATTTGTTTTTCTATAGTATTTATAAATGTAGAGAAATTGTAATGGATTAAAGTAATGTGATGTGAAAAAATTACTCTTTAACTCCCTTCTCCATCAACAAGACTTGGCTTTGCAATCTGTCTATTACGGTCGTGTTCTATTAACACATTTGAGTCCTTTAGTTTGATATTTCGAATGAAAAAGTATATAACAGGGTGACCTAGTCCCAACAAAAGTAAAATATAAGGTAAAATAGTTTCGGGTGAGAATGTCATAATTCCTACCATAAAGATACCAATGGAGATGATTCGTCCTATGTTTAAAAAGATTTCACGAACAACAATATATTCAATCCTTGCTCCGGCTGCATTCCACCCTCTCCCTATCACATCATAAGTCATACTGGAATAGGGAACGAGCAAAATAGGATATCCAATCGCTATACAGACGGCATATAACAATAAACGGGGATAGGTGACGTTAAATAGAATTAAAAATATGGATGCATATAAAATAATCCCTCCCAATAATATTGCTTTTTTTCTCATTTTTTTGGTAATTAACCTTGTTGCTCCATAATACGTAACGAAGGCAACCGCAGAATTAAGAAGACCGAACTTTCCAAGTGCTAGTTCACTCCCTGTAGAAATAAAAACAAATACACTAATCACAAAGATAAATGTTCCTTCCCTCAACCCTTGAAATATGTGAGCGTATGTAATCCTTCGCCAATTACGATTCCGTTTTCTTTCCTTCACAATACGCCAAAGAATATATTGTCCTTCCGAAGGTCTCCTATCAATAAAAAAGCTTAAGACAACGGCTCCTGTAAACATAATTAACGATATCGTAAAAATCACCGTATATCCGGTAAAGTTTTCTAAGTTAGAAATAATGAGTCCAGCAACTATAGGACCAAACATTCCCGCCACAGATGTTAAAATTCCTAAAAAGCCATTGAAAAAATCTCTTGTTTCAGGTTCGGTAATTTCAAAAGTAAGGACGTTAAATGCTAACCAATAAAAGCCATAACCAACACCTAATAAAGCACCTAACAACAATAAAAATTGATCTGCTTTGTCTCCAATTATTAAAACCGTTATAAAAAAAATGGCTAAAAAAATGACACCAAGTCTTAAAACAATCACTCTATCTACCTTTTTGGCCCATAAGCCTGCTAAAATAAACGTAATCATTTGCATGATAACAATGCTTAGGTTATATACAGCTAAATCAATATATCGTCCAGACTGTTTCCATAGATAGACATTCACAAATGTGTTTGATAAAGAAACACTTAAAGAATATAGTCCACCTACAAGTAACAGAAGGATTAGGTCACGGTTAACTTCAATCTCACCTAATATTTTATTCATATTAAACATAGAGTTCTCCCCCTTCAACAACTAGAGGGTGCTTAAAAAGGTTTTTTTACTTTTCTATACTTAAACAACCTCTCATACAGCCACTATTAAAATTAGTTTGTCTACTGTAGAAGGAGATATGTATTTTAAATAAATAAAAAAGACCGCCGAGAGTATTTACTCGACAGTCTCATTTAAAATAACTCATTAATTATTTTGCTGCTTCAAATCGTTTAGAAACTTCGTCCCAATTGACGACATTCCAGAAAGAAGCGATATAGTCTGGACGACGGTTTTGATACTTTAAGTAGTAAGCATGCTCCCAAACATCCAAACCTAAAATAGGTGTTTTCCCTTCCATTAATGGAGAATCCTGATTAGGAGTACTCATTACTTCAATTTCTCCATTATTAACAACTAGCCAAGCCCATCCTGACCCAAAACGAGTCGCTGCAGCCATTTGCAAATTGTTCTTTAAATTTTTCAAAGCTCCCAAATTTCCCATGAATCGCATCAGCTAAAGCCCCTGTTGGTTCTCCTCCACCGTTTGGAGATAGAATAGTCCAAAATAGACTATGGTTAGCATGTCCACCACCGTTATTTCTAACTGCTGTCTGAACTGCTTCAGGAACTTGGTTTAGATCCGAAACTAACTCATCGATATTTTTGTTTAAAAGATCATGATGACCTTCCAAAGCAGCATTTAACTTACTTACATAAGTGTTATGGTGCTTCGTATGATGTATTGTCATTGTCTCTTTATCAAAGTGTGGTTCGAGTGCGTTATAAGCATAAGGTAATTGTGGTAATTCGTAAGCCATTTTTAAAACTCCTCCTTCTTGAATATGTACCCTAAAGGCTTGGTTAAGGCCTTCAATTAAAAGATTACCAAACTTATCCCTTTGTTTCAATTATTATGCCCCATTAAGGAATGTTCATTTTAGTAAAACAAAAATAAAATAGCCAATCATCCCAAGTTGGATAACAGTTTTAGCAAGTACACCTGAAACAAAACCGATTAATGACCCTACTCCTACTCTAATTGAATCATTTAATGATTTTCTATGAATCAGTAGCTCTGCTATTACCGCACCAAGAAAAGGTCCTAAAATAATTCCTATAATCGGAAGGATAAAGGGTCCAATTAGCAAACCAATCGTACTTCCCCATATAGCGGCTTTGCTTCCTCCTCTTCGTTTCACACCATATAAATTTGCCAAATAATCAGCAGTAAATATAATGGCGACAAAGATCCCTTCTACAATCCAGAAGCTATAGGGTAGCTCTGTAAAGGAAAAATAAAAGCCATATACGAGAAAACCACCAACTAAAAACAGTACACTAGGAATAATAGGATATATTAATCCTATAAACGAAACGATAAAAAAAGCGATAATGATGATCCAAATAATTGTATCCATCGTACACCACCCCTTTTTATAAGATATAAAAAAGCAAGAGATTGGTTCTCTTGCTTTTTAGTATAATCCATAGATATCATTTTCGATACCCTAATACAGCTTCAGCAATATTCACTGAATGATCACCAATTCTCTCTAAGTTACTTACGATATCAACAAATACAATACCAGCCTGTCCTGAACAAATGCCTTCATTCATTCTCAATATATGATTTTTTCGTAACGTTCTCTCTAGCTTATCGATTTTTTCTTCGGATTTAACTACTCCTGATGCTAAATCATGATCTTTTTGATCTAGTGATTCTAAAGCATTAGAAACCGTTTCGACGGTTAACGAAAACATTTCGTCTAAATCTTTTCTCGCTTGATCTGTCAGCTTCACTTTATTAGAAAGCTGAAAATCCACTAATTCAACAATGTTCTCAAAATGATCGCCAATTCGTTCTATATCTCTTACCGTATCTATAAGCATAGAATGCTCTTCAGAGTCTGATTGTGACATTTCACTTCTAGAAATGGCGATTAAATAGTCAGTAATTTTACGGTCCAGATTATTAATGGCATCCTCTAATTGAAAAGCCATTTCCGCATGCTTTTTATGATGAGTTTGTAAGTAAAGGTTTGTTTCTTCTAACCCTTTTGAAGCAAATTTACCCATTCTTAGAATTTCTTCTTTTGATTGTCCTAATGCAATAGAAGGTGACTGTTCAATAAAAATTGGGTCTAAGTGCTTCGCTTTATATTCTACAATCGAATCTTCGCCAGGAATTAATTTTGTCACAATGAATGCCAATGCTCCGATAAACGGTAATTGGATCAGAGTATTTGTAATATTAAAGGTTCCATGAGCGAAGGCAATCGTCATCTCCGGATTTAATTGCAAATTTTCTTGCATGCTAGCAATTAGACTAGTAAACGGAGCTAGAATTAATAAAAATAGGGTCGCTCCAATGATATTAAATATAACATGAGTAAGAGCCGCGCGTCTTGCAGCAACTGATGCACCAATCGAAGCTAAAACAGCTGTAATCGTTGTCCCTATGTTGTCTCCAAATAAAACCGGTAAAGCCCCTTTTAAATCGATCAAACCTTGCCCGAATAACTCCTGCAAGATTCCAATCGTTGCACTAGAACTTTGAACAATGACTGTAAAAACAGTACCAATGACTACTCCAAGTAGAGGATGTTCACTCATCCCTATTGTTAAATCTGAGAATGCTTCAAGTGAACGAAGTGGTTTCATTCCACTACCCATCAACTTTAGTCCATAGAACAATGCACCAAACCCAAACACCACTTGTCCTATATTGTTGATCTTCTTGTTTTTAAAGAAGAACAACATGATGGAACCAATTGCAATAATGGGTAAGGCATAATTTGAAATTTTAATACCTATGATAAATGCAGTTACTGTTGTCCCAATATTAGCACCCATGATTACACCAATGGCTTGACGTAAGGTCATAAATCCAGCGGAAACTAATCCGACTGTAATAACCGTCGTTCCACTACTAGACTGAATTAAGACTGTAACAATAATACCTGCTAACACACCCATGATTGGATTAGTTGTAAATTTATCTAAAATATCACGCAACTTATCTCCCGCTGCTTTTTGCAGTCCGTCTCCCATATATTTAATACCGAAAAGGAAAATACCTAAACCACCTATAAATTCAAATATCATTGCCTGAACATCCAAACTCAACCTTTTCAACTCCTCAATTCGTGTTTAATCGACAACTATCAACAACCCCTAACAATTATTAACGATATGTTGATTTATTGTAAAGACTTTTTTTGAAGATTAACGGTTTTTTTACACTAAATTTACATACAAAATATTACACTGACAATGACAGCTCTACTAGTTAATTTTTAGCATCCATTGATGAAATAGATTTTATAATACAAATTATAATCAAATCCCTATAGCTGATGTTTTTCGTTAGGAAGTATCCGCTTTTATTTCACTTGTTTATATACTTTATAAACGTTAATATATAAAAGGTAAAACAACAATGATCATGATTGTTCAAAGGGTTACTATATTCAGTTTAGTGTAATACTGTTTGAACACATTCTATTACAGAAAGGTTGAGAGTGTTTGAATATCTTTATACAATTTTATAAAAGTCTGTACTCTCCAAAGACCATTGCTAGAACACGGTTCCAAAAAATAGGAAAGACCATTGCTTATGTTTTTTTTCTAGCCTTTATATCAAGTATCCCAGCAGTTATTATAATTAATTCATATATAATGGAGAATTTAGAATCTGTTGAAAGATCTTTGAAAGTAGATTTTCCCGACTTTTCAATTGAAGATGGTTCATTAGTGTTAAAGGAGCAAAATAATTTTGTTGAAACAACGAGCGATAATTTCCATATAATTCTTGACGAAACTGGAGATCAGTCGGACAACGACTTGGCGATGCAAAGTAATGTCATTGCTTTTTTGGATGACTCACTCGTTGTTAAGGTTGAAGGAAATCAAGTTTTTAATCAATCCTATGTTTATTTTTTAGATAATTATACAAAAGATGATATTATTGATATTTTACATCAATTAAATAATAGTAAATGGATTATTATAATCTTAGCTTCATTGATGTATTTTATCCTGAACTCTTTCATGAAATTCTTAGCAGTTACCTTTCTCGCTTTATTTGGCAACATACTAAAACAACCTGCAAAAAAAGCAATTAAGTTTAGCCAGGTATGGACGATTTCAGCATACTCAATTACCATCACTACCGTTTTCTTTACAATTATGGAGTTTCTAAAAACGCCAGTTCAAATGGGAGTTTTTATAGGTTGGACGGTTAACTTCATCATCCTCTATCTCTCAATAAAGGAGATACCCTCAAAAAAACAAAGAAAGCTATCATAAAAAGGATTGGTGATATCACCAATCCTTTTTAATTACACAAAATAACTCATTTTATGCTCTTCCTAGCATATTTATATAATTAAACATGCTTGTCCAAGGGAGTGATCTTAAATGAAAAGACTACTATGGTTTATAACCTTTATTCTCGTAACCTACGCTATTTACTATGATTTATCTGTTGGAACAATCAACAACCAACTCAATATATCGCACGAAGAAGACTTTTCCTCAATTAATTCTCCCAAATTAAATTATCAAGCTTATCGAGTACAAGAAGGAGATACTGTTTTATCTATTGTAAAGGAAATGAACGATGTAACCCCTTCTGTATCGATAATTATTGAAGATTTTAAGTACTTAAATCCAGATACAGAGGTTTATGAAATACACCCTAATGTCACGTATGAATTCCCTATTTATCATGATAGCAATCATGAATAGTTACCCATTTTAAAATTACGGTTGCCTATAAGTATAGTGCATTGTTAAAATTAATTAGTTAATATCTTAAAAGGAAATCCCTATTCTTACTCAATCTCACGAATGGTAAAGAATCGATATGTACTTTATAATATAAATAAGATTCAACATACTTGATATTAAGGAGCGAGTTTATCGTGAATGAAATCATACATCGGACTAAAACACGTCCCGTAAATGTCGGCAACTTAACGATTGGTGGAAGTAACGAACTTGTTATACAAAGTATGACAACTACTAAGACTCATGATGTGGAAGCAACTGTTGCTGAGATTAATCGTTTAGAAGAAGCAGGGTGCCAGGTTGTACGTGTCGCCTGTCCTGATGAAAGGGCTGCTGATGCTATTAAAGATATAAAAAGACAAATCAATATTCCTCTTGTAGTCGATATCCATTTTGATTATAAATTAGCTTTGAAGGCCATTGAAGGTGGAGCTGACAAAATAAGGATTAATCCAGGGAATATAGGAAAAAGAGAAAAAGTAGAGGCTGTCGTTAAAGCAGCAAAAGGAAAGGGAATTCCTATTCGTATTGGAGTAAACGCTGGATCTTTAGAAAGGAAAATATTAGAAAAATATGGGTACCCTACTGCTGATGGAATGGTAGAAAGTGCTTTGCATCATATAAAAATACTAGAGGATTTAGACTTTTATGATATTATTGTTTCTATGAAAGCTTCTGATGTTAACCTTGCCATCGAAGCCTATGAGAAAGCTGCAAAGGCGTTTGACTATCCATTACATTTAGGTATAACCGAGTCTGGTACTTTGTTTGCAGGTACAGTCAAAAGTGCAGCTGGGTTAGGCGCCATATTAAGTAAGGGGATTGGCAATACGTTAAGAATTTCTTTAAGCGCTGATCCTGTGGAGGAAGTAAAAGTAGCGAGGGAACTTCTTAAATCGTTTGGACTTAGTTCAAATGCGGCTACATTAATATCATGCCCTACGTGCGGGAGAATTGAAATAGACCTTATCAGTATCGCAAATGAAGTTGAGGAATATATATCAACGATTAAAGCTCCTATTAAAGTAGCTGTTTTAGGTTGTGCCGTCAATGGACCAGGCGAAGCAAGAGAGGCAGAT
Organism: Bacillus carboniphilus; assembly: GCF_020524035.2. Lineage (NCBI taxonomy): Bacteria > Bacillati > Bacillota > Bacilli > Caryophanales > Bacillaceae > Bacillus > Bacillus carboniphilus. The sequence continues at coordinate 1,481,162 of NZ_CP129013.1, forward strand.
ATTGGAATAGCGGGTGCAAGAGGAGAAGGTTTGCTCTTTAGAAAAGGAAAAACCGTCAGAAAAGTTCCTGAAGAAACGATGGTTGAAGAATTGAAAAAAGAAATTGATAAGCTCGCTGAAGAGCACTTTAAAAAACAAAAAGAAGAAGAAGTGAAAAGTTAGGGTTCCCCCCTAACTTTTTTATATGCTATGAATTCGATGTTCTAGTGCAGGCGTTGCCATAGGACGTGCGATGAACAGGAAGTTTTAGCCACAGGACGTGGCTGAACTTAGTTGACGTTCCTTTTAATATGCGTCGCTGAACGGTCGCTTCCGCTTTTATTACAACAAAGGAGCCAGAAAAATGGTTGTAATTAGGGACACTATTCCTATCCCAATCGCCCAACCTCCTAATGAGGCCGAGCCTTTCCTACGTGCAACAAATCCCACAATTACACCAGAAACTCCTAAAATAATGGGCAAAACAAACAAGGAAATAATAGAAAATGATAACCCTAATACACCTAACCGTTTTGCTGTTACCCTTTCCAATTCCTCATTATCTAAATTTTGTCGAACACTATTGTTTAAAGTAGGGGTAATTTCAGCAGACGTTTCCTCGTAAAAATGTTTTTCATCACCTGATTTTTGCTGCTTTTCATTTTCATTGAAAACCTTATTTTTAGCTCCATGGTAGTCGTAGGCAACATCATCTTCTTTTACTTGTTGATGATAATCATGGGGTTTTTCATTATTTTCTGTGGTCATTCCATGATAATCATAATCATTATTTGCCAAGTATTTTACCTCGCTTTCATTTTAGAGTGTGTTCATTTCCTTTAAAGCCTGAACATGCTCTAGTAGGAGCTTTCTTATTATTTACCTTCAGTTCTTTTCTATTAATAATTTAATTCCCATAGCCTCTATTTTTTGCTTCGATTGAACAATCTTCTTAATATCTTCTTTCCCATAATGATAACAAACAACAAAACAGGATAAATAACCGTAACGATGAGTCCAAAATACCTTAATAAATCAGTGAAATACATCACTTGTCCTACATCATCTATAAGGATGGAAGGAACGATAATAATACCACTAATAATTAGCAGGGCACTATATTGACCAATTTTAAATAGTTTTTTTACTCCTTTTAAAGAAACCCACATGTATAAAAGTAAACTAGGTAATGTGACAATTATCCAAAGGGAAACAACAATAATTTCCATTCTTTCAAGGAAAGGGAGTTTTGCAATTTTATACATCGTTAAGGTAGCCCATACAGTTCGCCTCAATTGTGTAGGTCCAAAATAAAAAATTGAAAATAACATGACGGAAAAATACAAAAAAATAGTAAGCGAAAATCCAATATGGATGAATTTTTTTGATTTTTCCACATTTTTTATAAGAGGTAATAGAAAAAATAACAACTCAAAACCTAAGTAAGATACTGTCATCATATAGGAGCCTTTTAGAATCTCCATTGGTTTATGAGTAAATATTGGTGTTATGTTAAAATAATTAGCATAATCTAATGTCTGGAAACTTAGGAACCACATCCATATAGCCATGAAAAAAGCGATGAATGTACAACCTATAATGACACGAATTCCCCCTTGAACACCATAAATCGTGAGAAATAAGAGTAAGGAGGTTAATACTAATAAAGAAATATTTGGAAAAACCCATACTTTAATAATCAATAATAAATTAGCTAAATTTATCCAATATACATAAATAAAATAACTTACTAAAAAAAGATTAATGAGCGAACCTATTTTTTTACCAAATATTTGATCATTTATTATATAAAGCGAAAGACCCTTATACGTTTTAACAATGAAATATACAATAGCACCCATGATATGAAGAATAATTCCAGCTACTAAAATCGATATCCAGGAATCCTGTTCTACTTCTTCAAAAACAATACGTTGATAAGATGTAATTCCGAAAGATGTTTGGACTGCAGCCAAAATAAAAATGATCAATAATGGATTAATTGATTGTGTTTCTTTGTTTTGGACCATTTTATCCACCCTAGTCAATGCTTAAGCTTTTTGGTTGAACTTATCATTTCCTAAATATCTGCATTCTAATCGAGTAGAGAACTCTATGAGTCAAAAAAAAGCTTATCTCATTCGACTATTCGAACAAATAAGCTTTTTAGCTATGAACACGAAGGGCATTTACCATATATTTCGAATTTATGCCCATCAATATTGTAACCGTCTAATTTTTTTGTCATGATATCTAACGGACAGCCTTCAATTTCTTTTGTTTTCCCACAGTTCATACAAATAAAATGATGGTGATGCTCGCCTATCTTACATTTAAATCGATAGTTTTTTTCTCCACTTAACTCCGTATATTCGAGAATTCCAAGAGAAGCAAAGGTCGTTAAATTTCTATAAATTGTGTCAAAACTTAAATTTGGATAATCCGTTTTTAAATGGTCTAATACTTCTTTAGCTGATAAATATCGATCACTTTTTGCAAAGAGCTCCAACATTTGTTCACGTTTTTCGGTATATTTATGACCGTTTTCTTTTAATAATTGGAGAGCGTCCTTTACATTCAAGACGTAAACCTCCTCGTTGTTTTTTTCCATAACAATGCAATTAAAAGGATCAAAACAGAAAAAATTACAATTGTTCCTCCTGGGGCAAGATCAAGATAATACGAAACGATTAAACCTAAAATAACCGAAGCTTCTCCAAATATAATCGATAAAACAACCACTTGTTTAAATCCTTTGGCAATTCTTATACTTGCTGCAACAGGAATCGTCATTAAAGAAGATACGAGTAAAATACCAACTATTCGCATCGAAACAGCTATGACTAAAGCAACAACGATAATAAACAAAAAATGTAAGCCTCTCACCGATAACCCTGAAGCCACTGCATACTCTTCATCAAATGACAATAAAAACCATTCCTTATAGAAGAAAAAAACCGTTCCTATTACGATAATCGTAACAAAAACAATAAGTAATAAGTCCGTTCGAGAAACAGCTGTTACACTTCCAAATAAATAATTAAACAGATCGGTATTAAATCCATCTGCCAAAGAAATAAAAATTACACTTAAGCCAATTCCACTTGAAAGTATAATTGGAATTGATAGTTCTTCATAATGTTTAAAAATAGACCGCAACCTCTCTATTAACAATGCTCCTGTAACAGAAGCACCAACTCCAAGGAAAATAGGATTCAAACCAGCAAAAAAAAGAAACTTTTTGGATAGCAATAAACTTCCGGCTATTCCAGCTAATGTTACATGACTTAGTGCATCTGCAATTAATGATAACCTTCTTATAACAACAAAAACACCTAACAATGGAGCGATGATTCCTATTAACATCCCTGAAATAAATGCATTTTGTAAAAACTCATATTGTAATAAATGACTAAACATACGATCCTCCAAATTACCTGTGGTGGTGAGATAAAACATGAATTGAGTGCCCATATAAATTCGAAACATCTTGCTCATTTAAAGTTTGGAACAAATCAACACCACCATAAAAATGTAATGATTTATTCAAACAAGCAACATGAGTCACTTTATCCGTAATTGTGCCAATATCATGTGTCACTAAAAGAAGGGTGATACCATAAAGCTTATTTAAAGATTCAAGTAAGCGGTAAAAATGATCAACATTTTCAACATCGACTCCAACTGTTGGTTCATCCAAGATGAGTAATTCGGGGTCACTTACTAAGGCTCTTGCAATGAATGCACGTTGTTGTTGTCCACCTGATAACTCCCCGATATTCCGATCAATCATATCGTTTAGGCCAACGGATTCAATGGTTTGTTTTACTTTTTCTATATCTTTCTTGTTTAACCTCTTAAACAGCCCTAGCTTGGTTAATCCACTTTGGACAACTTCAAATACGGAAGCTGGAAATCCACTGTTGAAGCTATTAGCCTTTTGTGAAATAAACCCGATTTTATCCCATTCTCGAAAATCTTTAATATCATGTCCAAATAGCTCTATCTTCCCTTGTTGAACTTGATTCAACCCTAACATACATTTTAACAAGGTGGATTTTCCTGAGCCATTTGGACCTACTAATCCAACGAAAGATCCTTTCTCAATAGTAAAGTTAATATTTTCAAGTGCATTTTGTTTATTGTATTTATAATTTAAATGTTCAATCTTAACGATTGGATTATTAGTCATTAAAATCACCTGTCGTTAATCAGAATAATTACGATTTAAAACATAAAAAGTATACAGGATTGTATTCAAATTGTAAAGGTTATTTAAAGATGCTTAATGTATTGGAGACTTAAACTTAGCACCCTTTGTCTCTTGGGTATTCATAATTGTTATAAACGCACTAGGATCGATTTCATATACAATACCTTTTAACTTCGTTACTTCTAATCTGGTAATTACTGCATAAATAACCTCTTTCTCTTGATCGGTAAATCCTCCTTTCCCTTTCAGCTTTGTTGTCCCTCTGCCAAGTCTCTGCAAAATCGCATCTGAAACATCTTTATATTCATCTGAAACAATGATAACCGCTTTCGTCTCATCTAATCCTTGTATAACAGTGTCTATTGTTTTAAAAGCAATATAATATGTCATAACAGAATACATGGCTTCTTCAGCACCAAACACGAATGCAGCCCAACCAAATATAAATACATTTATAAACATAACAAACTCACCAACCGAAAAGGGGAGCTTCTTTGTTAAGATAATACCTAATATCTCCGTTCCATCTAAAGATCCACCATGTCGAATAACTAACCCTACTCCTACTCCTAAAATAAGACCCCCAAAAACTGCCGCTAAAATGGCTTGATTGGTAAATGGATCAAACGCGTGTAAAAATCCTTCAGCTACAGCTAAACAAATAATGGCGAATAAACTAGAGACCATAAAGGTCTTTCCAATTTGTTTATAACCTGAATACATAAACGGTAAGTTAAATAAAATGACCAATGTTCCAAAGTTCACAAAAAACCACTGATCAGGAGCAATATAGTCTACAATTAAAGATACACCAATAATCCCACCATCAATAATATTGTTTGGAATTAAAAACATCTCAATTGATATAGCGGCTAAAGTTGCCCCTATCATAATCATAATTAATCGATATATGTAATGACCTGTGCTTTCTTTTTTATGTTGCCTTACCATAAAAACCACCTCAGCTTTTTGAATAAACCATATATTAATAGACAACCTATTATATTCATTTATAGTTTAAAAAATTTAAATATACACGTTCTTCCCACATACTCATATATATATATGGATAGGAGGAGGAGCAGTGATTTTATTTCAAAAAATGATTAATCAAAAGATGAATACGATAACAGAAAAAGAGCTTCTTCAGTATGCGGATGATTTTAATATTGCATTTAATAAGAATAAAGCAAAAGAAGTTGTGAAACTCGTGAAAGGACAAAAAATTGACTTATTTAAGACAGAAGAAAGAAGAGAGCTATTAAAAAAAATAGCATCTGTAACTGATCAAGAGACGGCTAAACAAGTTAATCAACTTTTTAACAATTTTATCAAATAAAAAGGGATGACGTTTATATTTAGTATACTTAAATAAAACATTAAAAGAGACCTTTTTCACGCCATCCTTTTTCTTTTTTTATTGTTGAATTTTTTCTAAAAGCTGATCATCAAATTCTTTTGAACGTAACATTGCAATTTCATGTTTATAAGGTGGTTTTTTGTTTTTCTTATCTTCTCCTACATAAGGAGTTTCAAGTATTTTAGGAATATCCATGAGTTGAGAGTGATGAACAATTTTATTTATTGCACCAAAACCAATAAAACCGAAACCGATGTTTTCATGACGATCTTTTCCTGCCCCACATGGATTTTTACTATCATTTATATGAAGTACTTTCAGTCGATCTACTCCAATCATTTTATCAAATTCGTCTAAAACTCCGTCAAAGTCTTCAACAATATTATAGCCTGCATCATGTGTATGACAAGTATCGAAGCATACCGATAAATGTTGGTTGTGGGTTACTCCATCAATAATCTTAGCAATCTCTTCAAACGACCTACCACATTCAGTCCCTTTCCCTGCCATAGTCTCAAGAGCAATTTGAACGGACTGATTTTTTTCAATTACTTCATTTAAACCTTCAATAATTTTCTTAATACCACTATCTGGTCCCGCACCGACATGTGCACCTGGATGCAGGACTATTTGTTTTGCACCTATCGCTTCTGTTCTTTCGATTTCTGAACGTAGAAAATCCACCCCTAATTGGAATGTTTCTGGTTTAACAGTGTTTGCGATGTTAATGATATATGGAGCATGGACGATAATATCTTCAATACCATGTTGCTTCATATGAGCTTGTCCATTATCAATATTTAAATCTTCAATTTTTTTCCTTCTCGTGTTTTGAGGAGCGCCTGTATAAACCATAAACGTATTCGCTTCGTATGAAACTGCTTCCTCACTGGCAGCTAGAAGCATTTTTTTACCACTCATAGATACATGTGAACCTATCTTCAACTTCCCCACTCCCTACTATCTTTTTTTCTTTCTTCTCTCTCTTCGTTTTACTTTGTCCATTTCTTCTTTCATTTTCTTTTTATACCCTGGTTTAACCTTCTTCGGCTTTTGTACATAACGGTTTGCTATTTTGTCTGTTTCCTGGGTTTGTTTCTTTCTGTTTTTCCTTCTATTACGATCCTCAATCGACACCCATTCACCATTAATTAAATCTTTATTTTGGAAGTGAACGTTCAACTTCTCAAGTTTACTTATTTTCTCTTCATCCTCTTCACTAAACAATGTGAAGGCAACTCCGCTATTGCCTGCTCGAGCTGTTCTACCTATACGATGAATTAAAAAATCTAAATCCATTGGAATTTCAATATTAATGATATGGGAAACCCCTGGTATATCAATTCCTCTAGCGGCTAAATCTGTAGCCACAATATATTGGAATTGTAATTCTTTTACTTGTTTCATTACCTTTTTTCGTTCTCTAGGCTGCAATCCTCCATGTAGCAAAGCAACCTCTAATCCTTTATCTCTTAAAGAATTGGCGACTTCATCTGCTCGTTTTTTCGTATTAGTAAAAATCATCGCTAAATAAGGCTGAAACGTTTGAAGCATATCATATACTAAACTAATTTCATTTCTATGCCTAATAGGAACTAAAATATTTTCAACATTATTGGCAATAAGCTGGGTTGGATCCACTTGAGTAAACGAAGGATTTTCCATATATTTCTTTAAAAACGGCTTTAGCTTTTCAGGTATGGTAGCAGAGAAAACGAGAATTTGTAGGTCTTTCACCATTCTACTTGCCAACTGATCAACCTCATATATGAAACCTAAATCAAGCATAAGGTCTGCTTCATCAATGACAATAGTTTTTGCTTTATGAATATCCAAGGCCTGTTCTTTCACTATATCTAGAATACGCCCTGGAGTGCCAACTACAATATGAGGTTGTTTTTTCAATTTCTCTATTGACCTTTTTTTGTCTGTCCCACCGATAAATGAATTTGCCTGAATTAATTGGCCTTCAGGACATTTAGATGTAATATTAATAACTTCTTTATATATTTGATTTGCAAGCTCTCTTGTAGGTGCTGTAATGACAACTTGAACCTCTTGATCACTTGGATTTATGTTATTAATTAACGGTAACAGGTAAGCGTGCGTTTTCCCTGTTCCTGTTTGAGACTGTCCAATTGAACTTTTCCCTCTTAAAATGCTTGGAATCATTCGTTCTTGAACTTCCGTCGGTTGAGAGAAGCTTAATTCAGAGATCGCTTCTAGTATAAAAGGTTTAAAATCAAATTGAGCAAACGCTGTTTTTTCCATTGGTGTTCCTCCTTATTAAGACCCATTAATCGTACACTGACAATAAGAAAAGCGCAAGCGTCCGTTTAGCGACCACAATACATTTATGAACATCATCTAAATGCGCCCACGTCCTGTGGGCAACGATGATGCTAGCACGTCCTGTGCGTCGAAGACCTCCATATGAGATAAAGGAAACACGAATAGCCCTAAAGCAGAGGATCTACTAACTACTGCCACGTCCTGTGGCAAACGTAGATCCACCTCCCTCCTGGAGGCGTCTCCGTTGACTTATCGTAAGGAGGAGGGCGAAAACTTACGAGTCGCTGGGCGCTGGAGCTAGACAATAAGAATAGCGCAAGCGCCTTGAAAAGCCTCGACAAGCATAAGGCGCGGAGAAAAGAAAGGTGTTCTTTATCTTTTGTTCTACGTGACGATTGCAGAAGATCTACTAAGAACAGCCACGTCCTGTGACTAACGTAGATCCACCTACTTCCTGTAGGCGTCTCCTGGCTAGGCGCTAGAGCTAGAAAATAAGAAAAGCGCAAGCGTCCGTTTAGCGACGCTGGAACAAGGGACGCGCGCTAACTCCTGCCTCGTTCTGTGGCAAACACCACCTCTATCATGAAGACATGGGCTTCACTTTCTTAAAAATAGGCCCCCTTGTCATAAACATTTTACCATTATAACGCATATTTTATTTATAGTTAAGTTTATCGTTTTTTTAGAGAGGAGGGAGATAAATGTTTCCTCAAAGACCACCAATACCACCTATCGGAAGAGGGGTTGGTCAATCTTCATTATTAGGTAATTTCTTTCCTAGAACACCACCACAAATACCTCAAGCTGCTCAACAGGTAGGAGGATTAAGAGGCATGTTATCAAACCTATTACCTGGACGCGGGTTTGGAGGTGTTGCAAATACAGCTAGTTCAGTTGGAAACATAGCTAATGCTGGAGGTGCACAAGGTTTAGCTAGCACAGCCAATATTACAGGTATATTGGGTAACGTTCAAAAAGCTATTGGGTTTGCACAACAAGTCTCTCCAATGGTTCAGCAATACGGGCCACTTGTTCGAAATATTCCGTCAATGTATAAATTAATTAAAGAAATGGGGAGTGATGACGACGAGGATGAGAATGATTCTAAGGAAGAAGCAGATAGTGAAGAAGTAACAAATCAAGAAGATAACAAAGAAAATGAAAATATTGATGATAATGAATCTAAGGAAGAGAAGAAGAAGAAGGTAACAAAAAAATCGAAGACATCGAATAAAAAAAATACAAGTAAACAAGAAAAGACTCAAAAAGCAAACGAAAAATCAGAAAAAGTACAAACAAAACGAACTCCTAAAAACCCCGGAAAATCCGTTCCCAAACTTTATATATAAGACGAACAAATGGTATTGGTATCTTGCTATGAGTCTAATGTTTATAGCTTGTATAAAAGTGCATGATTCTTTGTGTTTAAAGCAATAGTCCGTTATAATATTTACAGATTAAAAAATATAAGCCGCTTGACGGCTTTTTCATATACGGGGGAATTTGGATGGAAGTTATTAAAATCGCTCCTCGTGGATATTGCTATGGTGTTGTCGATGCAATGGTCATTGCTAAAAATGCAGCCATGGATAAATCACTTCCACGACCGATCTATATACTTGGAATGATTGTTCATAACAAACATGTTACAGATGCTTTTGAAGAAGAAGGAATCATTACTTTAGATGGTAGTAACCGATTACAAATTATCGAGCAAGTCAACGGAGGAACCGTCATTTTCACTGCACACGGAGTGTCTCCAGAGGTAAGAGAGATTGCTAAACAAAAAAATCTATTAACAATTGATGCAACGTGCCCTGATGTTACCAAAACACATGACCTCATTCGCCAAAAAAAAGCAGAAGGTTATGACGTCATCTATATTGGAAAAAAAGGACACCCGGAACCAGAAGGAGCAGTTGGAGTAGCTCCTGATATTGTTCATCTAATTGAAACGGATAAAGATGTTGAAAACCTAGCTATTTATAACGATAAAATAATTGTTACAAACCAAACGACCATGAGTCAGTGGGATGTACAAGATATTATGGATTTAGTGAAAGATAAATATCCGCATGTTCAATTTCACCAAGAAATTTGTTTAGCAACCCAAGTTAGACAAGAAGCTGTTGCTGAACAAGCAGTTCACGCAGATTTAACGATTGTTGTAGGGGACCCTAAAAGTAACAACTCCAATCGACTAGCTCAAGTCTCGGAACAGATTGCGGGTACTAAGGCATACCGTATTGCCAATGTAAGTGAAATCGAGTTGGACTGGCTTAAAGGTATTGAAAAAGTAGCCGTTACTGCCGGTGCCTCTACCCCAACTCCTATTGTAAAAGAAGTCATCCTTTTCTTGGATCAATTTGATGAAAGTGATCCATCCACATGGGACCATATTCATGAGATTCCTTTAAAGAAAATACTCCCTAAAGTAAAGGCTAAAAAAGCACTCAAATAAGAGTGCTTTTTTACTTGTGAAAATATTTTCTTTGCCCAATCCTCTATTTAAATGTAAACGGTTCCGTTTCCACCTTAGATGTTAGCCAATCCACTTGTAGCTTCTCATCTTTCATCATTTGTTCCATCTTGTCCACTACACCTTTTTTCATGATTTTCTCAATGTTATGCCCAGGATCAATGATGTTTAGTCCCAGCATCATTGCATCGTGTGCAACATGATAGTATATATCTCCGGTAATATAAACATCTACTCCTTTTCTTTTAGCTTGATAAATATATTTATTACCATCTCCACCTAGAACAGCTACTTTTTTTACGGTAGCTGTTTCATCACCTACTACTCGAACTGCTGGGACTTGAAGTTTTTCTTTCACAATTTCAGCAAACTCTTGCAGGCTCATTTCCACTTCCAGTTTTCCAACCCGACCTAATCCTAACGTTTCTCCTTGATTGTTTAATTCGTAAAGGTCATAAGCAACTTCTTCGTATGGATGAGCTTGCAACATTTTTTTTATAATTTTTTGTTCGTCATCAGAAGAGATGATGGTTTCTATACGCATTTCTTCAACCTCTTCTATTTTACCTATTTGACCCATAAATGGATTTGCACCTTCTTTTGGAAAGAAAGCACCTGTTCCGTTCGATGTATATGAACAATGGCTATATGCGCCAATATGTCCTGCACCAGCATCACCCAATGCTTTTCTAACAACTTCATCATGCGTTTTTGGAACAAAAACAACTAATTTCTTCAAACTTTGCTCGTAAGTATGTACAAGCACTTCTGTATCCTTTAACTGAAGCGCCTCTGCTAGTAAATCGTTTACTCCTCCTTTTGCCACATCTAAATTTGTATGCGCTACATAGATGGCAATATCATTCTTTATACATTTTTCTAATAGTTTTCCTTGAGCCTGATCTGTACGAATATCTTTTAATGGTCTAAAAATCGGTGGATGGTGTGCAATGATTAATTGCACATCATTAGCAATTGCTTCATCAATTACTTCATCAACAACATCAAGAGCAACCAATACACGATTGACTTTTTTATTCAGCGTTCCAATTTGCAAGCCTATTTTATCACCTTCAACTGCAAGGTTTTTAGGAGAAAACTGTTCGAACAATTCAATGATTCGTTGACCGTTTACACCTTTACTCATCTGATAATGCCCCCTTGATCATTGTTAATTTATTCGTTAATTCTAATTTTTTTTTCTTATTTTTTTCATCTTGTTTAGCCATTTCCATTTGTTTTAAAACTTTTTCTAAATGATCTTGTTCTAATAACCACTTTTTCATAAATACAGGTTCTTTTTTGGCCATCAAAAAAGGACCTAACAAAAGCTGCTCTTCAAAGATAGAAGGGTTATATGGTTCATAACTATCGCCTTTTTCAGCAACTAAAATTTCATATATTTTTCCATCCTCTTCAATAATCACTTCATTCTTCAGTTCCCATCCTTGATTCAATAGCCACTTTCGAATAATAATTGCATGAATATTTGGCTGAAGAATAAGGGTTTTCACATTTGTTAATTTTTCTTTCCCATTTTCTAAAATAGACTTAATTAGTTCTCCGCCCATTCCTGCAACCGTTATACACGTAACTGACGAATTAATAACTTCAAGTCCATCTCCTTTTCGCACGGAAATAAAATCATCTAATTCACATTCTCTCACTTGATTTAATGCACTTGAAAATGGGCCTTCACTCACTTCACCGGCAATCGCAAAGGAGGCCGTTTTATGTATAATTGCATAGCAGGGTAAATAAGCATGATCTGATCCTATATCAGCCAATACTGCCCCCTTGGGTATAAATGAAGCAACAGTCTTGAGCCGTTTTGATAAATTCAATTCATTCATGTTTTCACCTTTCAATCATAAAGTTCATATTTAATAGTCTACAAATTATAGGTCAATATTACAAATCCTCCATAAGAAAAGCTAAGGGATAAGTAATTTTTTTATAAGAACAAATTTTAAAAAAGCCCCCTATTGTAAGGAGACTTTTTTAGATCATTTATTCTTGTTCTTTTAACCACTCAATTAATTCATCCTGGTTCTCAGCAGGAACTAAGCCACCTGGCATACCACCATCTAAGCCATTGGTAAGGATGTCTTTAATCTCTTCATCAGAATACTTGTCACCTACACCAATTAAACCTGGTCCAGATACTCCTTCAAGGTTTTGACCATGACATGAAGAACAATTTTTTTGATAAAATTCGTCTGGAATAAATTCTGCTGTTTCTTCGCCTCCACCGCTAGCTATCTCTTGAGCATTATCTAGGCCTACAAAAGAAAAAACAACGATAAGGACAATCCCTAGAGTCATAATTAAATAAAACGGAACAAGTGGATTACGATTCATATTATACTCTCCCCCCTATGTATATAAAATCCTTAGTTGTCCATTTAAACTATATAAGCAATCTCTATTTTACTGTAAAATTCGTCGAAGTGAAAGACTTAATGTTGAGGATAGAGGGTTATTCAAAAAATAGTCAAAAATAGAAGGGATAATTATGGTGAAATGTTATAAAAGTACTTGTCCTAAAAGCTAAATTATGCTAATTAACAACCAATTTCTCTAGCTATCACTAGACGTAGAATTTCACTCGTTCCTTCACCAATTTCTAAAAGCTTCGCATCTCTCATCATTCGTTCGACTTCAAACTCTCTCATATAACCGTTTCCTCCATGTATTTGAACAGCTTCATTTGTCACCTCCATACATATTTCTGAAGCAAACAATTTACACATGGATGCTTCTTTAGTATACGTATATCCGTGATCTTTCAACCATGCTGCTTTATATACCATGTTACGAGCTAATTCAATCTTAGTAGCCATGTCAGCAAGTTTAAATTGAATAGCTTGAAACTGGTGAATGGGTCTTCTGAATTGAACTCTCTGTTTTGCATACTGTAACGATTTTTCATAGGCTCCTTGGGCGATTCCAACAGCCATTGCCCCTATTCCAATTCTTCCTCCATCTAATGTTTTTAGAAACTGTTTAAACCCTTGTCCTTTTTCTCCAAGTAAGTTTTGTGTCGGAACTTCAACATTATTTAAGCTTAATTCTGTTGTATTAGAGGCGTGTAGTCCCATCTTTTCGTACCGATTATAGATGCGAAACCCTTTGCTATCTGTAGGTACGATAATGGCACTTATTCCTTTATCCTCTTCATCCGTTATGGCGGTTAACGCTAAGAATTTTGCATACGAAGCATTCGTTATATAACATTTTGTCCCATTAATAATATATTTATCGCCTTTTTTTATTGCTACCGTTTTTGTTCCCCCTGCATCTGATCCGGCATTAGGTTCCGTTAATCCAAATGCACCAAGAGACTCTCCGCAACATATTTGCGGTAAATAACTGTTTTTTTGTTTTTCTGTACCGAACATATAGATAGGTGCGCCTCCCAGTGAGATATGTGCTGAATATGTAATACCTGTAGAAGCGCATACTCTACTCAATTCCTCTGTAACAATCACAAAACTTACTGTATCTGCACCAGCACCTCCGTACCTTTCAGGGAAAGGTAACCCTAACATGCCAAGATCAGCTAGCTTTTTCATTACTTCAAAAGGAAATTCTTTGTTTCGATCTCGTTGGATAGCCCCAGGTCCCACTTCATTTACAGCAAAATCCTTAATCGTTTTCTGTAACATTTTATGTTCTTGCTCCAACTCAAAATTCATCATATCCCTCCCATGAATGTATACGCTTACAAATTAATTATAATGCTTATTCTTAATTTTTTAAATAATTTTAAAATTTTTATTAAACACTTTAGTATCAATCGTTTTTTACCATAACTGAGTTCTATTTGTATGGAAAATCAATACTAAAATAGATAAAAATTTTGGAAACCCATTTGCAAAAAAAGTGACAATTCAGTAAAATAAGAGTTGTAAGGAAGAAAGCAAAGAAAATGATGAAAAATATTAATACTAGACAAGGATGAAAGCACTTTCTTTATTAAGACAAAATGTATATTTTCTAATCTTTTTAAAAAATAAAAAGAGCAGGGAGGCGTAAGCTATCCCTACTCTAAAAAGTCTTTTAATCGTTTACTTCGGCTTGGATGGCGAAGCTTGCGAAGAGCTTTAGCTTCGATTTGACGAATACGCTCTCGTGTGACACCAAAGACTTTACCCACTTCTTCTAAGGTTCTTGTTCGACCATCATCTAATCCGAATCGTAAACGAAGTACATTTTCTTCACGGTCCGTTAAAGTATCTAGTACATCTTCTAGTTGCTCCTTTAGCAACTCGTATGCAGCATGGTCTGAAGGAGAAGTAGCTTCTTGGTCCTCAATAAAGTCACCTAGATGAGAATCATCCTCTTCTCCGATCGGTGTTTCAAGTGAAACTGGCTCTTGAGCAATTTTTAAAATTTCACGTACTTTCTCAGGAGTTAGATCCATATCTTCTGCAATTTCTTCAGGGAATGGTTCTCTTCCTAAATCCTGAAGCAGTTGCCTTTGAACGCGAATAAGCTTATTAATAGTCTCGACCATATGAACAGGTATTCTAATTGTTCGTGCTTGATCAGCAATAGCTCTTGTAATTGCTTGCCTAATCCACCAAGTAGCATAAGTACTAAACTTATATCCTTTTAAGTAGTCGAACTTTTCAACTGCTTTCATTAGACCCATGTTTCCTTCTTGGATCAAATCTAAAAACAACATACCACGACCAACGTACCTTTTAGCAATACTAACAACAAGACGTAAGTTTGCTTCCGCAAGACGTCTTTTAGCCTCTTCATCGCCTTGTTCTATACGCTGAGCTAGCTCAATTTCTTCTTCAGCTGATAAGAGGTCAACTCTTCCTATTTCTTTTAAATACATTCGAACAGGGTCGTTAATTTTCACTCCAGGTGGAACGCTTAGATCATTCAAATCAAATTCTTCTTCCGCTTTCGTTAATTCAGGAAGGTTTGGATCTTCTGTTTCTTCATTTTCACCTACAATTTCAACACCTTGTTCTCCTAAAAATTCATAATACTCATCCATTTGGTCTGAATCCATTTCAAAACTAGACATTTTATCCGTAATTTCTTCATAAGTGAGCACACCACGTTTTTTTCCTACTCTACTAGCTGCTCTTTCACTTGATCTAGCGTTAGCTCGACTTCTGATTCTTTTGAACGGGTTTGTTTTTCAGCCATTGGATCCCCTCCTTCCAAAGTGACAAATGTAAGATCAACGACAGGCCTTTTTTAATTCAAGTATTTCTTTTGCAATAATTGCTGCTTTCTCATAGTCTTTTTGTCGTTCGGCCTCTACCCTTAAAAATTCCTTTTCTTTCCATTTTTGTGATTGTTTTTTATCATTTATAGCTTTTATATAGTCGTCTATTTCCTTATCAGAAATATCATCAGTTATTGATAACATAGCGATATTTGAGACAGTTTGACGTAGCGAAGAGTGTGGTAGTTTTTGGATGAGTAAACTGATGTTTGGTTCGTTACCTTCCTCGTAAAAAGCATAAATATAAGAAACGATGGCCCTATGTTCCTCAATGATAAAATCACCACCCAAATGGTCTAACACCTTTTCAGCAACATCACTATTCCTTATCATATGAGCAATTAAAAATTTTTCTGCATTTTGATAAGCTGGTAATAATGAATTACTTTGAATCATTGGCTGCATGAATTGTTTTTCCATTACCTGATCAACATTTTTTGGGCGCTTCTCAATATATTTCTCTAATTGACCTTGAAGAACATGTTTCGAAAGAGAGAACTCAGATGCGAGTTGAGATAAATATAAATCTTGCTCAACTGCATTTGTTATTTGGGATAGTTCTTCTAAAACCTCTTCAATATACTTAAGACGATCTCCTTCATCTTTTAAGTTTTTCCCTTTTCGAAAATATTCTATTTTAAACACCATGGTCGTTACACTTGCCCCTATTACATCATTAAAAAACTTCTCAGTCCCATATTTATTGATGTAGTCATCAGGATCTAAACCATCTGGTACTCTTGCGATTTTTGTTCTACACCCATACTTTTCAAGTACCTTCACAGCTCTAAATGTTGCCTCTATTCCAGCTTGGTCAGAATCGTAGCATATTATAGCTGTTTCGACATTTCTTTTAATAAGCTTCGCTTGTTCTTCTGTCAAAGATGTCCCCATTGTGGCAACGGCATTTTCAACTTGTGCTCTTACAGAAGAAATAACGTCAGCAAATCCTTCATAAATGACAACTTGCTGAGATTTTCGAATATGAACTCTTGCTTGATGAAAGTTGTAAAGTATGGTTCTCTTATTAAAAAGTTTTGTCTCAGGGCTATTTAAATATTTTGGTTGACTAGCTCCAATTGAACGACCAGAAAACGCTACTGTACGACCTTGATGGTCCTTAATGGGAAACATAATTCGATTCCTAAATCGATCAAAAAAGGAACCATCCGACTCTCTCTTAACTACTATACCCGTCTCATATAGTAGTTCTTCATTATACCCTTTATTTAAACAATATTTTTTTATAAAATCCCAAGAATCAATCGCATATCCAATTTCAAATTTATCAATAATATCATTTGTGAAACCCCTATCAAGTAAGTAATCAAGGGCTTCTTGACCTTCTTTTGTATTTTTGAGCAAGTGGTGATAAAATTTCCTCAACAAATCATAAATTTGATAATATTGTGACTGTTTGTCAGTATGTCCAGCATGATTTGACATTTGACTAACTTCATCAGGGAGTTCTATATTCGCAACTTCAGCCAACTTCTTTGCCGATTCCACGAAGGTATAGCCTTCAATTTGCATTAAAAAAGAAAATACATTTCCCCCTGCACCACAACCAAAACAGTGGTAAATTTGTTTGTCCGATGATACAGAAAAAGACGGTGTATTTTCTCCATGAAATGGACATAGACCAAAATAATTCCTTCCCTGCTTTTTTAGCTGAACATATTCACTGACAACATCTACTACATCTACTGATTTTTCAATTTGAGAGATCAGTTCGTCAGGAATTTTATATGCCATAAAAACAACCCCATACTGCTAATTTCTATACGTTTTATTATTCTCCTGCAATATTCGACATTTTTTTTCAAAAGCTTTAATAAAATTAACTCGATCCTTATCTGAAAATTTTTTGGGCTTATTTATATAAGTTTTTTTTTGTCTTTCTTTAGCATTCATGTATCGAAGAAAAAGAGCAGGTTCTATATTTTCGGATGTAATTATTTTTCCTTTTGGTGTAATCACACAAATGTCATTCTCAACTAGCATACTAGCCAATCCTATATCTTGAGTAACCACAACATCATATCGCTTGGCAAAATTAACAATTTTAATATCAACTGATTCTTTTTCCTCATCCACAAAGATCCAACTTCCATTTTCTCTCTCGTTTTTCATATGAGCATAAGAAGCTACAAATGTAACAGGCACTTGATACTTTTGAGCTAAATTGGAGATTTCCTCTTTCACTGGACATGAGTCAGCATCGACAATTATAGTTAAATTATCCTCGGCATATTTCTCTATTCTCCATCACTCCAAAGAATCCTTCTTTAAATCATATTTTACCTTGTATTTTCTCGATTGTCCCTTGACATTTCATAAATAGTTTATTCGTAAACAGTTAAGTCTAAACCTAAAAGTAAATTTTTTTATCACAATTTTTTATTATAATACAAGATAATATATAATGCCATTATTTTTGGTCGTTAATTTTGGATAAAAGCTAATCTAATAAGAAAAGCGGAAGCCCCGTTTAGCAACGCATATTAAAAGGAACGTCAACTAAGTTCAGCCACGTCCTGTTGAAAACGTAGATCCACCTCCCTCCTGGAGGCGTCTCCGTTGACTTATCATAGACAAATGGAACATCATCTAAAGACGTCCACGTCCTGTGGACAACGATGAAAACACTGTCTTATTAAGGACAAAGTTTTATGCTTTCTTACTCTGTTAATAAAGGCTAGTAAAGATTTACCTTTACTAGCCTATAAATATTACCTTATTATATTTAAAATACTGTTGGCTGTTTCTTCTACCGCTTTATTGGACACATCAATCACTCGACATTTTAATTTGTCAATGACTTTGTCAAAATATTTAATTTCTTCCTTTATTCTTTCAATATCTGCATACATTGCTTTATCATCTAAACCTAAAGTTTTTAATCTTTCTTTACGGATATCATTTAACTTTTCTGGACTAATTTTTAATCCGATACATTTTTCTTTTGGAATTAAAAAAAGTTCTTCTGGAGGCTCCACCTCTGGAACGATAGGAACATTTGCTACTTTAAATCGCTTGTGAGCTAAAAATTGTGAAAGTGGGGTTTTAGATGTTCTAGACACACCAATTAAAACAATATCTGCCTTTAAGATCCCTCTTGGATCTCTCCCATCATCATATTTAACAGCAAATTCAATTGCCTCAACTTTTTTAAAATAGTCTTCATCTAACTGACGAACTCTACCCGCTTCATATTTAGGTTTCATGCCAAAACTTGTTTCCATTTTGTCAATTAGCGGACCAATGATATCATAGTATACCACATTCTCTTTTTCTGCTAATTGAACCATATATTTTCTTAATTGAGGAATAACTAGTGTGAAACAAATGATGGCTTGATCCTTTTTTGCAAGAGAAACTATTTTTTCTATAGTTTCGCAATCTTCAACATAAGGAATTCTTTTAATTGTGGTCGAAAGTCCTTGTCCGTTAAATTGGCTTAAGGCAGCTTTCAAGACTAAATCAGCTGTTTCACCAACCGAGTCTGACAAACAGTAGATTATTCTTTGGGTCATTTTATCTCTCCTTTTACTTAAAATATATAGCAAAGTACAAAAGTGAATTTAATTCTTATATAATGTCATCATTAGCTAGGTTGACCAATATTTTTGTCATATTTGTTTTAGTTAATCTTCCGATAACTTCCAAACCATCTTCTGATTCTTTTACAACAGGTAAGGCATCAATTTGCTTTTCAATCAACATCTCAGCCGAATCTACAATTAAGTCCTCTCTTCTACAGTATGTAACATTTGGCATTCTTGTCATAATAATATTAACAGGTATTGAATTAAGCTCTTGTTGCCCAATACTTGCTCGAAGAAGATCCTTACGCGACAGAACACCAACTAACAAAGACCTATTATCTACCACAAACAGAGTTCCTACATCTTCTAAAAACATCGTACATATTGCATCATAAACGGATGTATTTTCGTTTACCACTACCGGGATTGAATGGAAGTCTTTCACTAATAATTTTTTTATTTTATCGGATAGGAGATGCGTTCCTGTTTTACCTGTATAAAAATATCCTACTCTAGGTCTTGCTTCTAAATATCCTGACATTGTTAAGATTGCCAAATCAGGACGTAGTGTTGCACGCGTCAAATTCAACTTTTCTGCAATGCTTTCACCTGTTATTGGACCATTCTCTTTTACTATCTCCAATATACGTTCTTGTCTGCTATTTAGCTCGATTGTCATCACCACCTAATATGAGCAAATAAAAGGTTATACTATAAGTTAATATAGTATACTAATTAACGATTTGGCAACTTTTTATTAAGAAAAGCGTATGCGCACGTTTAGCGACGAAGGGGCTTGAGCACTCCGTATGAGATAAAGGAAACACGAAAAGCCGCAGGCTTCGATGTTGACTTATCATAAGGAGGAGAGCGAAAACTTACGAGTCGTTGGGCGCAGAAGCTAGACAATAGAAAAGCGTATGTGCACGTTTAGCGACGAAGGGGAAAAGGAACGTCACCTAAGTACAGTCACGTCCTGTGACTAACGTTGACGCTAGAACCTCCTGTTCATCGCCGTATGAGATAAAGGAAACACGAAAAGCCATAAAGCAGAGGATCTACTAACTACCGCCACGTCGCGCGAGCAAACGTAGACCCACCTCCGTCCTGGAGGCGTCTCTGTTGACCTATCATAAGGAAATAGAACATCATCTACACAAAGGATAATCAACTAAGTTCAGCCACGTCCTGTGGCTAACGTTGATGCTAGCACATCGTGTGCTTCGAAAAACTTACGAGTCGTTGGGCGCAGAAGCTAGACAATAGAAAAGCGTATGCGCACGTTTAGCGACGAAAATTAGAACACAGAAGCTTTCTTTGAAGATAAAGAGGAAGCACATCGGCTTCCTCTCTTGTTAAAATTGAATTTTCTTTTCCAAAAAGGCCTTTAAGTCTGAAATAGGCATTCTCGATTGTTCCATCGTATCCCGGTCTCGAACAGTGACTTGACCATCTTCTTTAGAATCAAAATCATAAGTAATACAAAATGGCGTTCCAATTTCATCATGCCTACGATATCTCTTTCCAATTGAACCTGCCTCATCATAATCGATAGCGAAATAATTGGCTAATTCACCAAATACTTCTTTCGCTTCTTCAGAGAGTTTCTTAGAAAGAGGTAAAACAGCTGCTTTAAAAGGTGCTAAAGCGGGGTGAAGCTTCATCACCGTTCTCTTTGAACCATTTTCTAACTCTTCCTCTTGATATGCATCTATTAAAAAGGCTAATGTTACACGATCGGCCCCTAAAGATGGCTCGATACAATAAGGAACGAATTTCTCTTTTCTTTCTTGCTCTAAATATTCAAAGTCCTCTCCAGATACTTTCATATGTTGCTTTAAATCATAGTCTGTTCTTGAAGCGATCCCCCAGAGTTCGCCCCAGCCAAATGGGAATTTATATTCAATATCTGTAGTTGCATTACTGTAATGAGACAATTCGTCTTCAGAATGATCTCTAAAACGAGTATGTTCTTTACTAAGCCATAATGAGTCTAACCATGTTTCTGCAAACTGTTTCCAGTAATCAAACCATTTTAATTCCTCACCTGGCTTACAAAAGAACTCTAACTCCATTTGCTCAAACTCTCTTGTACGAAATGTAAAATTCCCTGGTGTAATTTCGTTACGAAAACTTTTTCCTATTTGTGCAATTCCAAAAGGTAGTTTTTTTCTCATTGTTCGTTGGACATTTTTGAAATTAACAAAAATCCCTTGCGCTGTTTCTGGTCTTAAATAAATTTCATTTGTACTAGATTCTGTTACACCTTGATGCGTCTTGAACATAAGGTTAAACTGGCGAATTTCTGTAAAATCATCACTACCACAGTTTGGACAAACAATTTTTTGTTCAGCCACCATCTTTTCCATTTCTTCAAACGGAAGACCATCCACAACAACTTCTATGTTTTTCGCATTCATTGCATCTTCAATAAGTTTATCTGCTCGATGACGTGATTTACATTTCTTACAGTCCATCATCGGGTCGTTGAAATTTCCGAGGTGACCTGATGCCTCCCATGTTTTAGTATTCATTAATATAGCAGAATCCAATCCTACGTTATAAGGGGAGGACTGCACAAATTTCTTCCACCAAGCTTGTTTAATATTGTTCTTTAATTCTACGCCTAGTGGTCCATAATCCCATGTATTTGCTAACCCACCATAAATCTCAGATCCTGGGAAAATAAATCCTCTATGCTTTGCATGGGAAACAATTTCATCCATTAAATTGGTCATTACAACTCTCTCCTTTACGTTCTAAACTGAAATAATATAAGAAAAGCGCAAGCGCCCGTCTAGCGACGCATATTAAAAGGAACATCAACTAAGTTCAGCCAGCCACGTCCTGTGGGCAACGATGATGCTAGCACCTCCTGTGCGTCGAAAGCGCTACCCGTCGCTGGGAGCTGGAGCTAGACAAAAATAAATGCACCATCCGAATAAGGACAGATTTTTATACTTTCTTACTCTGTAATAAAAAAACCTCTCGTCCCTATGCTAAATTAAAGCATAGGGACGAGAGGTTACCCGTGGTTCCACCCTATTTGCTAAGTTTTATCAACTCAGCCTCTTTGACCTTTATTGCTCCAGAGTGCCTTGTCTTTCGCTAAATTCCTTAGCTTTCACCGCCCTAAGGTCGCTTAACTATGTTGCCCATTTAAGTAAACAATGCTTAAGCGAAAGACATTCTCTTTCTTCACAATTAATATGTAAATTTTAAAATTAATATTATAGTATCGATTCCTTTTTGTCAATCTTCTTTCATATATCCTTGCATTTTCTCCATCTGTTTTATAAACTGCTTTGACTTCAAATATATCCCTGTGTACTCATTATAGTACTCATCGATTACATTGTTAAGCTCCTTTTTTGTTTCTACTTTCAACGATACTTTACCTAACCTTGCTAAATCCATGAAGAAGAACAATCTAAGAAGTTGCACTGTTTTTTGTGAAATTTTAAAACGATATGGATCAATATCATAACAACGATGACAAATGAGTCCGCCTTCTCTTATGGAAAAATGGTAGTCCCCTTCTTTTTCTCCACAATTCGCACAACAAGACAGTTGTGGTGCTTGACCTAAAAAATATAACATCTTCATTTCATAAATAAACATTAAAACTTCTTCATCAATTCCTTCATTTAAATATGTAAGCACTGAATGAAACAAATGAAACAAATGTCTATTGACTTCATTGGATTCTGTTGCTTTATCTAGAAGTTCTGCAAAGAAAGAAGCATAAGCAGTTAAAAAGAGATCCTCACGAATATCTCTCATCGAATGGACGATCTCACCTTGTTCTAACGTTCCCAATCCTTTTGAAGAACGGTGAAATAAAAAAGAACCATAGGTAAAGAGCTGAGTAAGAGATGAGAGGCGGCTAATTGGTTTATTAGCCCCCCTTGCCATCAACCCTACTTTACCTATTTGTTCCGAGTAAATCGTTATAATTTTATTTGTTTCTCCATATTTTATCGATCGAACGACATATCCTTCACATTTATGAATCAAGGGAACCTCACCTTCTTGATAGAAAAAAGCTCTTTTAAATACTACTACTATTTACCCCTATTGTTATTCCATTTAAAAATCTACTTTGGCTAATTTTTGATTTTCATCCAGTTTATTTTTATACTTATTGTATTTTTCCTTTTCAAGCTCTTTGAATAAGAGATACATATCAATATTACCAGTTTCTGTGAACACTTTCCAGGTAAAGCTTAACATTGTTAACCCCACCTTTCTGTCGTTAAAACAAGTTTACCCCCATCCAATTATATAAAGCAAGATGACTAGGAATTCAAAGAACATATACAACGGTTTCCTCTATTTAGTATAGAAACCTTACATTCGTTAGAGTGAGCCTAAATGAACTTGAGCATGTGAAACAATATCTGCTAAAAAACAACCTTAATATTCATCTTCACGAAAACCAAATTCCCTTAACTGTTTAGCTTTATTACGCCAATCTTTCTGCACCTTCACCCACAGCTCCAAAAACACTTTTGAACCTAATAAATTTTCTATATCTAAACGAGATTTTTGACCAATAGATTTTAACAATTTTCCTTGTTTCCCAATAACAATTCCTTTCTGTGATTCCCTTTCGACAACAATAGTAGCTTGAACGTAAACTGCTTTGTTCTCATTTCTTTTCTCAATAGAATCAATCATTACAGCAATAGAATGAGGGACTTCTTCTCGGGTTAACTGAAGAACTTTTTCTCGAATCAGTTCAGAAATAATAAACCTTTCTGGATGATCTGTCACTTGATCTTCAGGATAGTATTGAGGTCCTTCCGGCATATAACCCTCTATTTGACTAAGCAAAGTTTCAACATTATTACCTTGCAACGCAGATATCGGAATAATCTCTTTAAATGGAAAAAGTTTATTATACTGATCAATGATAGAAAGAATTTCCTCAGGATGAATTCGATCAATTTTATTAATGACTAAAAAAACAGGCGTTTTCACGTTTTTTAAACTTTCAATTATAAATTGATCTCCTCTACCTAGTCCCTCTTGACCATTGACCATGAATAAGATTAAGTCCACTTCTTTAAATGTATTTTGAGCTACCTTTATCATAAAATCGCCTAGTTTATGCTTAGGCTTATGAATTCCAGGTGTATCAATAAAAACAATTTGCGAATCGGAGGTTGTATAAACACCTTGAATTGTATTTCGTGTTGTTTGTGGCTTATCACTCATGATCGCTATCTTCTGGCCAATGACATGATTTAAGAACGTCGACTTTCCAACATTCGGTCTTCCAACAATAGATACAAAACCAGAGCGAAATTGACTATTTGTCATTTAGATCCTCTGCAGAAAACGCCCCTGGTAACAATTGTCCAACTGTCCATTCCTCAACATTTCCATGTAAATTAGACAAATACACTTTCATATCTTGTTCACATAATTCAGAAATAACTTGCCTACAACTCCACAAGGAGGCACAGCTGATTCTGTATCTGCAACAATAGCCAAAGCTTGATAATCTCTTTTATTTTCTGAAACCGCTTTAAAGAGGGCCGTACGTTCTGCACAATTACATAGTCCATAAGACGCATTCTCAACATTGCAGCCTCGATAAACTGTCCCATCTTTCGTTAAAAGAGCTGCACCTACTTTAAATTTTGAATAAGGAGCGTATGCTGACTCACGTGCTACTTTTGCTTCTTGGATTAATTGTTGTTTATTCAATGTTGTTCTTCCTTTCAATCCACAAAATTATGAACCACACTTCTATTTTACTCTAATTCGAAACACTTTTCATGCTTTTTAAAGAATTTCTTCATAATTTATTAGAATTTTCTAAAAATAATCAAATGGATACTATTTCTCTATGTCCATTACAATATAAAAATCTTTGGCATGAAGATGATCACGCCTATAATGAAAGAAATAATGGCATAAACGAGCACCGCACCTGCAGCAGCGTCTTTCGCTTGTTTCGCTAATGGATGAAACTCCTCCGTAACTAGATCAACTATTCTTTCAATTGCTGAGTTAATTAGCTCTAAAGCCAACATCCCTCCCATTAAGAGGAAAAGTATTAACCATTCAACATAACTGACACCTAACATCCAGCCTAGACCAAAAACAATGACAGAAGATAAAGAATGAAATTGAAAATTCCATTCTTTTAAAAAAGTAGCTTTAATCCCTGTAAAAGCATAATAAAAACTATATGCACGCCGTTTCCAACTAAATTTCTCCTTCTCGTTTATACCCATAACGATCAAGTATTTCCTTCTGTTTATTAAACATTTCTTTTTCGTCCTCTTCAGTCATATGGTCGTATCCTAAGAGATGTAGGAAACCATGAACGGTTAAAAATAAGATTTCTCTCATCAAACTATGCCCATACTGTTCAGCCTGCTCAACTGCCTTTGGATAGGATACAATAATATCACCTAAAACTCGAGGTAGGTGCTCTCCTTTAATGTTGATTTCATCCTCAGCATGCTCTTCCAATGCAAAAGATATGACATCTGTCTCTTGATCTTTATCTCGATATTCACGATTTATTTGTCTAATCGATTCATTATTTACAAAGGTGACCGATACCTCTGCTCCTTTTTCAATTTCTTCTATTTCAGCCGTATTTTGAAGAAGCTTTTCGATCTTTTCCTTTTGAATTTCAGTCAGTACATTTAATTCATCATTCAAATCTACTTGTAAGTTCATGCTCGTTTCACCTGCTTTTTTACGAAATCTTCTTTCGGGTATTCGATCCTTGAATGAAAGATCCCTTTCAGTGTTTCAAACATTGTTTTAGCAACAATGTTCAACTCTTTTAAAGTAATATCACATTCATCAAACTGTCCATCTTGAAGTCTTTCCGAAATGTTGTATTTAATTACCTCTTCAATCTTCTCAGATGTTGGATTCTTCAATGAGCGCACCGTTGCTTCTACACTGTCGGCAATTGATATGATTGCGATTTCTTTTGTTTGGGGCTTAGGACCCGGATAGCGAAATTCCTCCTCATCAATATCTTGCTTACTCAATTCTTGAGCTTTATGATAAAAAAACTTAAGTAACGTTGTTCCGTGATGTTGTTCAGCAATATCCACAATTTCTTTAGGCATTTTATGTTTTCTCAACATTTCTGCTCCTTCTATAGCATGAGCAATAATAATATTTTTGCTCATTTCAGGTGAAATTTCATCATGAGGATTGCTAATATTTATTTGATTTTCTATAAAATATTGTGGACGCCTAGTTTTACCAATATCATGATAGTACGCTCCTACTCTAGCCAATAATCCATTTGCTCCAATTGCCTCACATGATGCTTCAGATAAGTTAGCCACCATAACACTGTGATGATATGTCCCGGGAGTATCAGTCAATATTTTCCTAAGAAGGGGATGATTTGGGTTAGAAAGTTCAATTAATTTCATCGTTGATAATATACTAAAACCTGATTCAAAGAATGGTAATAACCCTATAGTCAGAACTGACGACATAATACCAGAAATAACCGTCATTATGAAATACGATCCAAATTCAATATTTGTATAACTTCCATTTTGAATCAATAAAATGGAAGTTAAAATAATAATGTTGACGAAAGAAATAAATAGACCGGCTTGCAATATTTTCGTTCGGACTTTATGGGAGCTTAGAAAAATGATCCCAGCTAAACAATTAAAAAAGTAGTAAATACCAATGGTATAATTAAAACTCCCTGTTATCCCCTCATTAAATATTAAACTACCGCATATAGATAGCATAAAGGCGGTTATGAGTGCAAGCCGCTCATCAATTAATAACTTAATTAATAAAGCACCAGTAGCTACTGGGACAACTAACCCTACGTCTGTAAAATCAAGCTTTTGAAACAAGCTTGTTGCCTTCATGATTCCTAATGTTATAGTTAAAACGATCAAATAGAGTAATAAGCGATTATTTTTATCCGCCTGTTTAATGGAAGATGTTTCAAAATAAAAACCTATAGTAAATGTGAATAATATACATAATATCCCTAATCCTATGAAAGGCTGGAAAGAAGTTTTATCCTCTAGCAAACCAAATAAGTTCAGCTTTCTATAGACCTCTGAGTCCACCAACTGGTTTTCTTCTACTATGATTTGCCCCTGTTTGATTTGCACATCTTGAACATTTTCTCTCGCTTCCTCTTTCTTTTGTGAGGTAAGTTCTGGACTTACAAAATAGTTTGTAATGATGGCATTTTGTCCAATTAAAACGGCAGCAGGTTCAAAAATGTTTGAAATAGGAGCATCCTCTATTTGTTCTTCTATGCTTTCTTTTACTTCAGGGAGTTTGTCAGATGATATTTGTTCACCCATTTCTTTATAAACTAACTCCCGAATGATTTTTTGAATGTTTTTCAACTCAGATTCTTCAGCAGAAAGAAGAGGTTTTAAATCTTCTAGTGATTGTTCAGTAAGAAATTCATCCGGTATTTGTTCTTTTTTTTAATTTTTCAAGCTTTTCATTTATTTGTTTATCTTCTTGATTGCTCTCTTTTGTTGTAGATTTATTAACCTCTATAATTGTATTGAAAATAGAGTCTACATAATCCGTTCGTTGTTGCTGGTCCTCCTTTTCAAAAGTATATTGAGTCTCAACATTATCTTCTGCTTCACTTTTTTTCTTATTCGTAGCCACTTCATCTATCTTTGTTGAAGGGGCATATATAGTTTGATTTGAAACACTGTATTTTTCAATATTTAATGTCTCTGGTTGGACACTAGGAAAAAGCACTAAGAAAAAGACTAAGGCTATCAAAAAATAATAGAACAAATGAAAGAATTGAGCATTCTTAATAGAACGGAATTGAAACTTACTCTTTTCTTTTCGCTTTGACTTTTTCTGCACAAAAACACCTCACTTTCTTATAAATTAGACTTCATCCAAGGTGTTATAAGCTTCTATTATTTTTCCTACTAAAGGATGGCGAACAACATCTCCTTGTTGCAACTCAATTACGGCAATGTCATCAATCGGTTGGAACAATTTCTTGGCAACCTGTAATCCTGAGTCTATCTTCTTAGGAAGATCAACTTGAGAAATATCACCTGTGACCACCATTTTCGAACCAAAACCTAGCCTTGTTAAGAACATTTTCATCTGTGCCGTGGTTGTATTTTGAGCTTCGTCTAGAATAACAAATGCATCATCTAGCGTTCTTCCACGCATATAAGCCAATGGTGCTATTTCTATTATTCCTCTCTCAATCAATCGTAAAGTATGGTCTGTTCCTAAAACATTATAAAGTGAATCATATAGCGGTTGAAGATATGGATCGACTTTATCCTTTAAATCGCCAGGCAAGAAGCCCAAATTCTCACCAGCTTCAACAGCAGGCCTAGTTAAGATAATCTTTTTTACATCACCATTTTTTAATGCTTTTACAGCCATTACTACTGCTAAGAAGGTCTTTCCTGTCCCGGCTGGACCAATCGCAAAAGTAAGATCATACCGAGTTAGGGCTGAGATGTAATGTCTCTGTCCTAAAGTTTTGACTACTATCGGTTTTCCTTTTACATCTTTAGTAATTTCTTCATCCAATAAATCAACTATCTGCTCTATTTTCCCTTCATTTAAAATTCTTATCGCATATATTACATCTTGATTAGATATATTAACCCCTCTTCTTATTAAGGCTAAAAGATGCTTCAAAAGACTATTAACCAATGTTACTTTATTTGACTCACCAATAACTCCAATTGATTCACCTCTAGTAACAATTGAGACGTTTAGTTCTTTTTCAATTAATTTTAAATTTGCATCATGATTTCCAAATAGCTTGAGAGCTTCTTCTGAATTCTGTATTTGTTCTTCAATAGTTACTAAACCTTCTGTCATTCTCTATTCTCCCTGATTAATTGGTATAGTATCGACAATATCCTCTATAACATTGTATAGGATTGTCAATTTCACTTTACCATTGCTTATCTCTTCATGCAAAACTTTTTCTTCTTTTATCGACGCATCCTTGTCAATCTCACTTAGTA
Organism: Bacillus carboniphilus; assembly: GCF_020524035.2. Classification (NCBI taxonomy): domain Bacteria; kingdom Bacillati; phylum Bacillota; class Bacilli; order Caryophanales; family Bacillaceae; genus Bacillus; species Bacillus carboniphilus. Next base: position 1,510,288 of record NZ_CP129013.1, read on the forward strand.
TATATTCTCTTCCCAATTTCTCAGCCGCTTCAATAGCTTCATCCTCACTATAGATTCTCTTTAATGTTTCAGACTCTCTAATCGTCTTTCTTTCAATAACAACAGGCAACTCCCATCTGAAAAATTTAATTTGATGATCGGTACTTTCTTCTGTATATCTTTTAAAATCGTTATCACTAATACCCCATACAGGAACCTTTAACGAACCGAAAGAAACAGAATATTCATTCATATTTTCACCCGTATAAGATTGAAAAGTTGATTCGAGCGGAGTTTCGATTGAAGTTTGATAAATAGTTTCTCCCAATATTTCTGCTTTTGCAGACACTATCGATTTCTTATCATCTTCACCATATAATCCTGATACTAATGTTTCACCTTTTTTTACATACTGATTGACTTCTACTACTGGCTTTCCTTTTTCAACAAACATTTTAGATATAACTGCGTCTTTTTTAGCAACAATATGGCGAGGACCATCTATATCTTTTACTTCGGGCTTCTCCTGATCAACGACGTTTAAATGATAGGATGTTCCCACGAGTTCAACCCCTATCCACGTTAACCCTTCTACATGATCAATTATATGATCTTGTATTTGTTCTTCACTGGGCAAAGAAAAAAGAAACCTTCCTTGTTTTATTCCTAACTCATCGAGCTGTTTTTTTATATTATGCTCCGTTTTTGGATCAGCTCCCTCAATAGAGACGTTCCAAAGCATATTTGATAACATAAAGATAACCCCGATAAAAAAAATAAAACCAAGCAAAAATCCACCATTTCTCATCGTTCTTTTAATTAAGAAAGGCAGACCTCTCCCTCTTTGAAAAAAGCACTTGCATTCACTTTCCCTTACTACTCTTCGCAAGGCATGTACATCTTTTAGTCGAATTAAAAAACTTGTATGACTTTCTGATTTCTTTACGTTCCATAACAAAATGCCATTACGGGCGCATCGATTTAAAAAAAGCTCAATTCCTTGTCCTTTTACATGAACGGATACAACACCTAAAAAAAAGTAAATCCAACGATTTTTCATGAACTTCACTCCTATTCATCTAAAAAAATCACTTTTTCAATCGTCCCTTGCAATAATATTTCATCTGACAAAATTGTTTTAATAACAAAGCCTTCCCCTAAAATTTGCAGTTGTCCTTGGTACAACATCAATCTCAATTCTTTATCAGAAAATGTTAACAGTCCTTTATGGTTCTCAATATATATATGTAATTGACCAACCAATGTAATTCTTGGCATATTCATCATGACATCCGAAGGTAGTTCTAATGAATTTGTTAAAAATGATGATAATTTTTTCCGCCAATTATTTGACATAAAAAAAGAACCCCCCTCTCATCTCATATGTATGAGAATTCAGGAAGTTCTAACACATTTTTTATTCTATTTTCGGTATTGGTGTGGCCTATTCGCTCTAGGTTTATTTAAAATTTCATTCCAAATAATCCCTTGTCTTACATTTGATAATTCAACTTTATTTTTTCTTTTTTTCCTTTTTGATTCAGTTGGAAGTTCTACCTTATTCTCATTACCACTGGTTTGACTCTTTATTATTCTTTCTTGCTCTATTTCATTTTGTTTTACAGGTTCTACTGATGATTCTACTTTCGTTTTTATTTCCTCTAGTCTTTCACGATAAGTAGGGCGGCTAACAGTAGTAGACTCTTTGTTTGTTTTTTTATCCTCTTCCTTTCGTCCAAAGATCATCGGAATAACAGCGGCTAATATCACAATGAGGAGCCCCATATTATCAAATATTAAATCGAGAAAATTCACGTTAGCCACCTCCTTTAAGGATCATTTATTCTTCTTCCTCATTTGAGTCTTTCGGAAGCTCACCAATTGAATCACGCATTTTTGTATCTGCAGATATATTTTGATAATTCATGTAATCCATTACGCCAATATTGCCTTTTTTAAGAGCTTCAGACATAGCTAAAGGTACTTCAGCTTCGGCTTCAACTACTTTCGCACGCATTTCTTCCACTCGTGCACGCATCTCTTGTTCAAGTGCCACTGCCATCGCACGACGTTCTTCTGCTTTTGCTTGGGCAATATTTTTATCTGCTTCTGCTTGATCCGTTTGTAGAACAGCACCAATGTTTTTACCGATATCAATATCAGCAATATCAATGGATAAAATTTCAAAAGCAGTACCTGAATCTAACCCTTTCCCTAATACCGTTTGTGAAATCAAGTCTGGGTTCTCCAGTACTTTTTTATGATCTTTCGAAGAACCAATTGTACTAACAATCCCTTCACCTACACGAGCGATAACCGTATCTTCTCCAGCACCACCGACTAAGCGATCGATATTTGCTCGAACCGTAATTCGCGCCTTTGCTTTCACTTCAATCCCATCCATAGCAACACCCGCAATGAAAGGGGTTTCAATTACTTTAGGGTTTACACTCATCTGAACCGCTTCTAATACATCTCTACCCGCTAAATCAATCGCTGCACATCTTTCAAAACTTAATTCTATATTTGCTCTGTGAGCAGCAATTAAAGCATTAACAACTCGATCCACATTACCTCCTGCTAAATAGTGACTCTCCAGTTGGTTTGTATTTAAATCTAAACCAGCTTTCACAGACTTTATTAAGGGGTTAATGACACGACTTGGGATAACCCGACGCAAGCGCATCCCAATTAGGGTGAAAATACTTACTTTCACTCCAGAAGCAAGTGCTGATATCCAAAGCATGATTGGCACAAAGGTAAAAAATACTGCTAAAACAATTAGGGCTAACGCTACAATCGCTAACAAAATTAATGTTTGTGAGTCCATTATATACTCCTCCTATTTCATCTTATTTTTCTGTTATTTCTCTAACCACAATACGTGAACCTTCTACTTTCACTACTCGAATAGACTTATCACGATCTATATACGATCCTTCAGTAACGACATCCAATCTCTCCTCATCAATAATCGCCGTTCCTGAGGGGCGAAGTGAAGTCATTGATATTCCTTCCTTTCCAATTAACTCCAACCTATTCTTGTTAGAAATATACCCCCTTTCAGTATTAGTCGAATCATTCAGTATAATTTTTTTGAAAAAATTCATCCTTTTCCCCATCACCTTTGTCAAGATATATATTCCAACAACAGAGACGATTAGAGCAATAATTATGGAAAGTGCCATCAGCTTTATGTTCCCTGATGCTAAAAAGAGACTAATAATAATAGATCCTAATCCAATCGTTCCTAAAATTCCACCAGGGACAAAAAACTCACTAATAACTAAAATGATCCCAGCTATAAACAATAGGATTGCCCCTTGTCCAGCTAATCCAGCAACACTGCTTCCATAAAAGAATAGTAACAAAGAGCCTAATCCCATAAATCCTGGAACCCCAAAACCCGGAGAATAAAGTTCAACAATTAAGCCTAAGCTTCCAATCGATATTAAAATAGGAACAACGATAGGATGAGTTAAAAAGCGAGCAATCTTCTCCGCTACACTTACTTCGGCATCTACGATGTTAGCTCCTTCAAGGCCTTTTTCCACTAATAGTTGATCAATATCATCAACAATCCCTTCTGTATAGCCAACCTCTTCTGCTTCACTGGCTGTTAAGGTAAGGATTTTACCTTCTTTAGCCTTATATTCTGGTAGATCAATCTCTGGATCAGCCATAGCTTCCGCATAAATTGGGTCTCTATTATTTAGTTCAGCGGCTTCTCTCATACTTGCATTCCAATAGGAAACCGTCTTTTTATCTGCAGCGTTTCCCTCTTGATCAATGACCGCTGCTGCTCCCATTTTTGCATTGGGTACCATATAAATCTCATTAGCGTTTAACGCAATGAACGCTCCTGCAGAACCTGCTTGATTATTGATAAAGGCAACTGTTTCAACACTAGACTCATTAATTGTTTTGGCAATTTCTAATGCGCCATCAACTGCTCCACCAGGTGTATTAATTTCAAATATTATTAAATCACTGTTTGCTTCTTCAGCCTCTGTCACCGATCGTTCAATAAAAGCAGCTAAGCCTCTTTCGACCGTTTTTTCTACAGGTATGACATATACTGTAGGTTGATTTGCATTTGCCAAACTAACAAAGCCGAGAAAAAGAAATAGGACTCCAAGTAGTAATGTATGTATAGTCTTTTTCAAAAAAACACCTCCCTCCATTTACATTATATACTTACGATTGTCTGAACGAAAAGTTTCATCATAATAAGGACAAATTTCTATAATTATTAAATGCATAAGAAAAGCGCAAGCGCCTTGAAAAGCCTCGACAAGCATAAGGCGCGGAGAAAAGAAAGATGTTCTTTATCTTTTGTTCTACGTGACGATTACAGAAGATCTACTAAAAACAGCCACGTCCTGTGGCAACCTAGACCCACCTCCCTCCCGGAGGCGTCTCTGTTGACTTATCGTAGAGAAATAGAACATCATCTGCACAAAGGATCATCAACTTAGTTCAGCCACGTCCTGTGGCTAAAGTTGATGCTAAAACTTCCTGTTCATCGCACGTCCTGTGGGCAACGATGATGCTAGCACCTCGTGTGCTTCGAAAGCGCTTCCAGTCGCTGGGCGCTGGAGCTAGACAAAAATAAAAGCACCATACGAATAAGGAGAGATTTTTATACTTTCTTACTCTGCAAAAAAGACATCGATTCATTCGATGTCTTTTAAGAAAGTTGCTTTGCAACTAATTTATTTACAGTTGATCCTTCAGCCTTACCTTTTACTTTAGGCATAATAGCAGCCATTACTTTACCCATATCTGCTTTTGAAGTGGCCTTCAGTTCAGCAATAGTTTCATTAATAATTTTTAAAAGTTCTTCTTCAGATAACTGCTCAGGTAAATACTGATCTAAAATAGCTAATTCTTCTTGTACTTTTTCTACAAGGTCAGCTCTGCCAGCATTTTCAAATTCTTGGAGGGAGTCTTTTCGTTGCTTTAATTCACGAGAGAGAACTGTTAACTCTTCATCATTTGTTAACTCGTTTTTACCTAGTTTTATTGCTTCATTTTGAATGGAAGCCTTAACCATACGAATAACAATAAGCTTAACTTTTTCTCTACTTTTCATAGCTTGTTTCATATCTTCATTCAAACGTTCAAGAAGACTCATTCATACACCCTCTTTTACCATTTGCGCTTTCTTGCAGCTTCAGATTTCTTCTTACGCTTAACGCTTGGCTTTTCATAGAATTCACGTTTTCTAACCTCTTGCAATGTACCTGTTTTAGATACTTGACGTTTAAAGCGACGAAGAGCATCATCAAGCGATTCGTTCTTACGTACATTCGTTTTAGACATAATAAATTTCCCTTCCTCCGAACAAAACCGATGCAGTACAAGTGAAATACATGTACTCAAATAGTATAATATAATCATTGTTTTTGGTCAATGTATACCGTATGAAAATGGATTAGATTATTAGAAAAGCGGGGGCCCACAACTAGCATTTTGAAAAGACACTTGTGCTCATGCACAAGTGTCTTCACCAACATAGTATAAAATATCGTTCTTAATAATCAGAAACAGCGGTTTGTCCGCTTACAATTGCAATACCAGAACTTGCTCCGATGCGAGTTGCACCTGCTTCAATCATCTCAAGTGCACCTTTCCGATCACGAACGCCACCTGAAGCCTTCACACCAATTTTTGGTCCAACTGTTTCTCTCATTAACTTAATATCTTCGACTGTAGCTCCTCCAGTTGAAAATCCTGTAGAAGTTTTCACATAATCCGCGCCTGCTTTGACAGATAGCTCACAGGCCTTTACAATTTCATCTTTTGTTAATAGGCAAGTTTCAAAAATAACTTTTGTTAACGCTTGTCCTTTAGCTGCCTCTACTACTGAACGAATGTCTTTTTCAACTAAATCATAATTTTTATCTTTCAATGCCGCAATATTAATAACCATGTCAACTTCTGTTGCACCTTTTTCAATCGCATCTTTTGTTTCAAATGCTTTTACTTCTGGTGTATTGGAACCTAAAGGAAAGCCGATAACTGTACATACGTCAACATTTGATCCAGCTAATAGTCCAGAGGCTTTTTCAATCCAAGTAGGGTTTACACATACGGAAGCAAAATTATATTGTTTCGCTTCCTCACATAGTTTTTCTATTTGTTCACTTGTTGTATCCGCTTTTAAAGCAGTATGATCTATCATGTTTGCAATTTCTTTAGACACTTATTAAAACTCCTTCCATAATAAGTTGTACGTACCTCTTTACTATACCACTAATTTGATGAAAAGACGAGGTTTATGTAGAATATTTTGCAATAAAAACGAGTTTTTATGTCTAAATTCTAATAATTCTCTAAAAAATCATAAAAAAAAGCGTTAACCTCTCCGTCTTTAAGAGATTAACACTTCTTTAATTTATGACGTAAGTCGAATTTGACCTTCCTCAAGCACTCTTACAAATTGACCTTCATTATAGGGATACCCAGGTTTATCAATTTTCACTTTCACTAGTTTCCCTATCATTTCTTCAGTTGCTGGAAAGACTACCTTTAAATAATTATCCGTATACCCTTCATATAAACCACTTTCAGGTGCTTCTTTATATCGGTCCTCAGGAATTACTTCTAGAACCTCATTTTCAAATTGAGAAGCATATTGCTTCGCTAGTTGATCCGAGAGAGCGATTAAACGATGAACACGTTCATTTTTAACTTCTTCATCTACTTGACCATCCATAATAGCTGCTGGTGTACCTGTACGTTTAGAAAAAGGGAAAACGTGCAACTCAGAAAACTGATGATCTTTAATAAAATTAAAGGTTTCCATAAATTCCTCTTCTGTTTCTCCAGGAAAACCAACAATGACATCCGAAGTAATTGCTAAGCCCGGCATGGCTTTCTTTAACTTCTCAATTCTATTAGAAAACATTTCCATTGAATACTTTCGTCTCATTCTCTTTAATACAGAATTGGATCCTGATTGAAGAGGTATATGCAAATGTCTAACAACTTTATTGGATCGGTTTAGAACTTCTATTACTTCATCGGTTATTTGACTAGCTTCTATTGAAGATATGCGAATTCTCTTCAATCCGATGACTTTTTCATCAAGTTCACGCAATAGCATGGCGAAGTTGTAATCTTTCATATCCTCACCATATCCACCTGTATGAATTCCAGTTAAAACAATTTCCTTATAACCTGCATCAACAAGTTTTTGAGCTTGATCTACAACCTCTTGTGGCTCTCTAGATCTCATAAGTCCTCTAGCCCAAGGAATAATACAGAACGTACAGAAGTTATTACAGCCTTCTTGTATTTTTAAGGATGCACGAGTTCGATCAGTGAAGCTAGGAACGTCTAATTCTTCGTACACACGTGCTTTCATAATATTATTCACGCCATTAATTGGTTCCCGTTCTTTTTGATACTGTTTAATGTAATCCAGCATTTTTATTCGATCACTTGTCCCTACTACAATATCAACTCCTGGAATTGCCATTACTTCAGCTGGCGAAGTTTGAGCATAGCAACCTGTTACACAAATAACAGCATCTGGATTGTTTCGAATAGCTCTTCTAATAACTTGTCGGCTTTTTTTATCTCCAGTGTTCGTTACGGTACATGTATTAATAACATAAACATCTGCTTTTTTTTCAAAACTTTCCCGCGTGTAGCCAGCATTACTAAAAAGTTGCCAAATCGCTTCCGTTTCATAGTGATTAACTTTACATCCTAATGTGTGAAATGCTACTGATGCCATCTAATTCACCTCATCAATTCTAAATAATACGATACTGCCGATAAAAGATATAATGGAGCCGTTTCCGCTCTTAAAATTCTTGGTCCTAAACTACAAGAAATAAACCCATTTTCCTTTAATATTTCAAGTTCTTTTTCTGTAAAACCGCCTTCTGGTCCAAACAAAACAAACAACGATTGGTCTTTTTCTATAGTTGAAATTATTTGATGAAGTTTTTTTGCTTCACCTTGTTTTGACTCTTCTTCATAAGCAACAATCTTATAATTGTAATTAGAGGCCTTTTCAATTAGCTCCTCAAAACTTAATGGTTTTTCAACCATGGGTACTAAACTTCGATGTGATTGCTCTGCGGCTTCCTTAGCAATCTTATTCCATCTAACAACCTTATTTTTTATTTTCTTTTGATCTAATTTGACAATGGAACGAGTTGCATTAAAAGGGACAAACTCTTTCGCTCCAAGTTCTGTCCCTTTTTGTATGATATATTCTAGCTTATCCCCTTTAGGCATCCCACTCGCAATTGTTACATGAACAGGCAATTCTGAAGAACTCTTTATCCATGATAAACGATCAACCATAACAAAATCATCCGTTATTTTTTGGATTAGTCCTTTAGCAGTATAACCATCAAGCGTACAAATAATTAAAGGTTCGTTTTCCTTCATACGCATAACACGGGAGATATGATGAACATCATCTCCCGTGATTTTTACTTGATCTTCTATATCTTCTCTTTTTATTGAGACAAAATAACGTTGCATAACATGCCCCTCTTATAGTAATGGAGTTATTTTTTACATCCCTATTCTTTTTTAGCTATGAAAGCAATCCAATCCTCCATAACTAAAGTTTCATGAATTGCAAAACCTGCATTTTGAAGCGCTAATTTCACTTGATCCTTCTTATTATGAATAATGCCTGATGTGATAAAAGTACCACCTTTTTTCAAATTCGTATAAGCGTCTGTTACAAATCTTAAAATCACTTCAGCCAATATATTGGCAACAACTACATCTGCTTGTTCATTCATTTCATCTAGTAAATTGTTTTGTTTAACCTCTACATGATCGGATACTTTATTGATTTTAGTATTTAATCTTGCGCTTTCCACTGCTACAGGGTCAAGATCTAACGCATAAATAGTCTTTGCACCTAACTTGGCTGCTGCAATACTTAATACTCCTGAACCAGTCCCTACATCAATTACGCTATGCCCGGTTTTTATCGTTCTCTCGAGTGCTTGAATACATAGGACAGTTGTAGGATGCGTTCCGGTCCCGAAAGCCATACCTGGGTCTAATTCAATGATGAGTTCATTTTTTTCAGGCGTATATGATTCCCAGGTAGGAACGATCGTAAACTTTTCAGAAATTTTTACCGGATGATAATACTTTTTCCAAGCTGTTGCCCATTCTTCTTCGTTAACTTCACTAATTGAAATATCATTTCTTCCTAAATCAATGTTATAGAGCAACAAATTATTAATTGCTTCCTTAATTTCATCTACAGTTTCTCCTAAAAAACTGTTTACAGGAAGATAAGCTTTAATAATGACACCTTCTTCAGGATAATCATCAGGATTTAATTGGTAGATTTCTCCATATCGATCTTCTCTTTCCTTCAATAAATCAAGACGATCTTCAATGACAACTCCACTAGCTCCTGATTCATGAAGAATATTAGAAATAGGCTCAACTGCCTCCTGAGTCGTATGGATGCTAAATTCCGACCACTTCATTCTACCAACTCCTTCATATGATTAATCTCCCTTAAAGGCTTTTTTTACTTTTTCAAAAAGCGTTTCTTCATGTTCACTAGGACGATTTCCTGTCGTTTTTGAAAAGTCTCTTAAAATTTCTTTTTGCTTTTCTGTCAAATTGGTTGGTGTTACAACACGTACAATGACATGCTGATCTCCTTGCCCATATCCTCTTACATTTGGAACGCCTTTCCCTTTTAGGCGAAACTTTGTGCCTGTTTGTGTTCCAGCTGGTACCTTTAGTTTAACCTTCCCATGAAGAGTAGGGACTTCAATTTCATCACCTAGAGCTGCTTGTGCAAAAGTAACGGGCATTTCACAATAAATATCGTCTCCATCACGTTCAAATAATTCATGCTGACGGACATTAAACACAACATATAAGTCTCCAGACGGCCCTCCATTTACACCAGGTTCACCTTGACCGGATACACGTAATTGTTGACCATCATCTACTCCAGCTGGAATCGTAACAGAAATCTTCTTACGCTTTTTCACATTACCATTTCCACCACATGTCGTACATTTTTCTTTGACAATTTTCCCCTTACCTTGACAGTAATTACATACCCTACGATTAACGATTCTACCGAAAGGAGTATTTTGCTCGATATTTAATTGTCCAGAGCCTTTACAGTGCTTACACATTTCTGGATTCGTTCCTGGTTTAGCTCCAGAACCATGACATGTTGAACATTCTTCTTCACGAGGAATCTCGATCGTTGTTTCTTTTCCAAAAACAGCGTCCTCAAATGCAAGAGTCATTGTATATTGTAGGTCAGCCCCTTGTCTTGGTGCATTAGGATCACGTCTTCTTCCGCCACCACCGAAGATAGAGCTAAAAATATCCTCAAAACCAAAACCGCCACCAAAATCACCACCACCAAACCCAGCGTTAGGATCAGTGTGTCCAAATTGGTCATAATGGGCTTTCTTTTGATCATCAGATAAAACTTCGTATGCTTCTTTAACTTCTTTAAACGTTTCTGCAGCACTTTCTTCTTTATTTATATCAGGATGGTACTTTTTTGATAGCTTACGATAGGCTTTTTTTATCTCATCCTTAGAGGCACCCTTACCAACCCCAAGTACTTCATAATAATCACGCTTACTCATGAACTCACTCCCGATTTCTCACATAAAATTCATTCTATCACTGAAAAGACTTCTAAATCAACACTTATCCTACATTTAACGATATGTTCTTGTAGGTAATATATACTCTACAAGGGGGGTGTTCAAAAAGTCTTTAAAAAAAGTCAAAGTCAAGACATATCCTGACTTTGACTTTTAAACTGCTTAGAGTCTTTTATTATTTCTTATCCTCATCTACTTCTGTATATTCAGCATCTACAACATTCTCATCATTATCAGTTGGCTGTTCTCCGCCTTGTTGTGCTTGTGCTTGCTGTGCCGCCTCTTCATAAAGCTTCATTGATAATTGTTGAACAATTTCTTGAAGTGCGTCTTTTTTTGCTTTAATCTCTTCAAGATCATTATTTTCAATCGCTTTTTGAAGAGCATCCTTTGCTTCATTGGCTTTTGTCACTTCTGCTTCTTCCACTTTACCCTCTAAATCTTTTAAGGTTTTTTCTGTTTGGAAGACTAGTTGATCAGCTTCATTACGAAGCTCAACCTCTTCTTTACGCTTCGCATCAGCTTCTGCATTTTCTTCTGCTTCTTTAACCATGCGTTCGATTTCATCATCAGATAACCCTGAAGAAGATTTAATTGTAATATTTTGTTCTTTCCCAGTACCTAAGTCTTTTGCACTAACATTTACAATCCCATTTTTATCAATATCAAATGTGACTTCAATTTGTGGAACTCCACGTGGTGCTGGTGGAATATCCGTTAATTGGAATCGACCCAATGTTTTATTATCTGGCGCCATTGGACGTTCACCTTGTAGCACATGAATATCTACAGCTGTTTGATTATCTGCAGCTGTGGAGAATACTTGGGATTTACTTGTTGGAATCGTTGTATTACGTTCAATCAATTTCGTAAACACATTCCCCATTGTTTCAATACCTAATGATAATGGAGTTACATCAAGTAAAACGACATCTTTTACATCACCTGTAATAACCCCACCTTGGATAGCAGCTCCTAAAGCAACTACTTCATCAGGATTTACTCCTTTATGTGGTTCTTTTCCAAGCAATTTCGTGATTGTTTCTTGAACTGCTGGAATACGTGTAGAACCGCCTACTAAGATTACTTTATCAATTTCACTATTGCTTACACCAGCGTCTTGGATTGCTTGGCGCACAGGACCCATAGTTTTTTCAACTAAATGAGCAGATAATTCATCAAATTTTGCTCTTGTTAAAGTTTGCTCTAAATGTAGAGGTCCAGCATCTCCAGCTGTAATAAATGGTAGTGAAATTTGTGTAGAAGAAACGCCAGATAGATCTTTTTTCGCTTTTTCAGCAGCATCTTTTAAACGTTGCAAAGCCATTTTATCTTTAGAAAGATCAATGCCGTTCTCCTTCTTAAATTCTTGAACTAAGAAATCAATAATAACTTGGTCGAAGTCATCTCCACCAAGACGATTATCACCAGCTGTGGAGCGTACCTCAAATACTCCATCACCTAGTTCAAGGATCGATACGTCAAACGTACCTCCACCTAAATCATATACAAGAATGGTTTGATCTTCTTCCATTTTATCTAAACCATATGCTAATGTCTCTGCAGCAAGGCAGTTGGCTCGTTCACTATTCTTTCTACTTCTAGTCCTGCAATTTTCCCTGCATCTTTCGTTGCTTGTCGTTCAGCATCGTTAAAGTATGCTGGAACCGTAATAACAGCTTTTGTTACTTCTTCTCCCAAATATTCTTCTGCATAAGATTTTATATGTTGTAAGATGTTCGCAGAAATTTCTTGTGGAGAATAGTTTTTCCCTTCTACTTCAACCTTATAATCAGTTCCCATATGACGTTTAATTGAAATAATGGTGTTTGGGTTTGTAATTGCTTGACGTTTAGCAACTTCACCAACTTGTCTTTCTCCATTTTTGAAAGCAACGACAGAAGGTGTTGTTCTATTCCCTTCAGGGTTTGGAATAACTTTAGGTTCTCCACCTTCCAAAACAGCAACACATGAGTTCGTTGTTCCTAAATCAATACCAATAATTTTTCCCATTTTCTATACCTCCTAAAAAATATGTAATTTTATTGATTTACTTTAACCATTGATGGTCTGACCACACGATCTTTAAGTTTATAACCCTTTTGAAGCTCTTCAACTACAACATTAGAATCATATTCATCATCTTCAACTTGCATTACAGCTTGATGAAAATGAGGATCAAATGGTTCACCTACAGATTTTATAGGCTCAACTCCTTCTTGTTCAAGTGCTTTAAAGATTTGGTCATAAACCATTTCCATTCCGTGCAAAAGATTTTTCACTTGTTCATCATCAGAATCTATTTTTAGTGCTCGTTCAAAATTATCTAGAGCTGGTAAAAGATCTGTAATTAAACTTTGAGCACGATATTTTTGACCTGATTCTTGATCTAGTCTTGTTCTACGACGATAATTGTCAAAATCGGCCTGTAAACGAAGCAAACGACTTTCAGTTTCCGTTAGAGCCTTCTTTGTAAGCTCTAATTCTTCATCAATTGAATCAGAATCGGTCACTTGTTCTTCAGTATCAATCTCTTTATCATCAATATTCTCATCTTGCTCATTTTGTTCATCAGTTAATGTATCACTTTCTAAATGTTCTTCTTTCAACGTTTCCATCTCTTTCTCTTCCACATCATTCACCTCCCTTAAAGAATAAAAGCTGAAGCCTTTTTATGTACATCATCTAAGTTCAGCCACGTCCTGTGGCAACGATGATGCTAGCACCTCGTGTGCATCGTCGACAAGCAAAAGAAAAGATGATCTACTAATTACAGCCACGTCCTGTGGCAACGTAGATCCACCTCCATCCTGGAGGCGTCTCGGGCTAGGTGCTGAAGCTAGATAAGAATAAAAGCTGAAGCACCTTAATTACAAAGTAAAAGGGATGGGTAATCTTGATACCCACCTGCTTAAACACTCACTTCAATCATAAAAATTAGTAACAATCTTAGACAGATCATTCGCTACCAATTGAATCAAACTAATGACTCTTGAATATTCCATACGTGTGGGTCCAATAACTCCAATTGTTCCTAATTGACTTCCCCCAATTGAATAGGTGGCAGTTATTAAGCTACAATTTTTCATTTCTACAGCATCATTTTCTGTGCCTATTTTTACTTTTATACCCGTTTGATTTGCATGAAGCAACGGGTATAAACTTTCCTCTTTTTCAATTAACTGCATAAAGCTTCTCATCATAGCAACGTCATGAAATTCAGGCTGTTTAAAAATATTTGTTTTCCCACCGAAATAAAGCTTTTCTTTTTCATCAATAGAAAGTGTTCCAGAAAGCAATTGAATGAGGGAATCATAATTTTCTAAGTTCTCTCTTAATAAAACAGCTACTTCTTTATATATTTTATTCTTCAATTGCTGAAGTGGTACTCCTACTAATCGATCATTTAAGATATTAACCATACGTTCAATCTCACTAGGATCAATGGATTCAGGAAAACTAATTGTTCTGTTACTAACATACCCATTACTCGTTACAATGATCGCCACAACGGTATCATCGTTTATAGGGATAATTTGAATTCTCTTTAGTTTATTTTCGGTAAACTTAGGTCCAAGTATAATCGATGTATAGTTAGTTAAGTCAGATAATATTTTAGCAGAATTCTGAACGATTCTCTCAAGTTCATATATCTTCTCTGCAAAAACAGATTTAATTACTACAATTTCATCTTTCTTTAATTTCTGCGGAGATATAAGATGGTCAACATAGTAACGATAGCCTTTTTCAGAAGGGATACGTCCTGATGAGCTATGGGTTTTTTCGATAAGACCCATTTCTTCCAAATCAGCCATGTCATTCCTAATGGTTGCAGAACTATATAAAATATCTTGCTTTTTAGATAATGTACGTGACCCAATTGGTTGCCCAGAATGAATAAAACCATCTACAATTACTTGTAAAATGTTTAATTGACGACCTGTAAGCATTGTATCATCACCTCTGTTAGCACTCTGTTATTACGAGTGCTAAATCTACAAATAAGTTATCAGATGACAGAGGAATTGTCAATTACAAACCACTTAAAAATGATTGGAACACCTCATTCCCTATCATTTTCCCTTCCTCTGTTAAATATATCGATGATCCATCTTGTTTAAGAAGGTTTCGATTAAATAAAATTTGAATTTCTTCTCCGAATAGGTCGAATAGGTCTTCAGAAAATTTCTCTTTAAAATGGTCAACGGACACTCCTTTTGTCTTTCTTAATCCTAAAAACATCTCTTCTTCAATCATTTCCTTTCTAGTGACGAGATGTTCATCTATAAAAGCAGTGCCTTTCTCTTTTATCAAAGACATATACTTGTTGAGGGGCCTAGCATTTACACGCCTTACTCCATGAACATAACTGTGAGCTCCAGCACCAAAACCGTAATATTCTTCATTATTCCAGTAGGTTAAATTATGTATACTCTCATATCCCTCCATTGAAAAATTACTAATTTCATATTGATTCCGCCCCGCTTTTTTCATTTCAGTCATTAATTTTTCAAACATCATAGCCTCTTGTTCTTGAGGTGGTAGATGAAGCTTTCCTTTTTGAAGTCGATTATAAAACACGGTCTTTGGCTCTACAATTAAGGAATATGAAGAGTAATGCGGAACATCTAATGACAATGCTAGTTTTAATGAATCAAGAAAAACCTCCATTGTTTGACCTGGCAAACCAAACATTAGATCTAGACTAATATTTTTAAACTGTAATGCTCTTGCTATTTCAACAGCATGGTAGACATCATCCGCTCGATGAGTCCTACCAATCTTTTTTAACAAATCTTTATCAAAGGTTTGAACTCCAAAACTTAATCTGTTCACTCCACCTTGTTTAAGTAAGGCTAATTTTTCTTCTGTGAGATCATCAGGATTACATTCGAATGAATACTCAACTTCTTTTGTTAAAGGTAAAATATTATCACTAATAATGGATAAGAGATAAGAAAGTTCTTCTGAATTAAGAGCCGTTGGTGTTCCGCCACCAACAAAGATTGTTTCAACTTTTTCCGTTTTAAATAACTCAAATGTCTTTTTTATTTCTACCTCTAACATTTGCAAATATCCTTTTACAGGTTGCTTTTCAATAAAATATTTATTGAAATCACAATAGTGACAAATCTGTTTACAAAATGGAATATGAATGTATACGGCTCTTGGCATAACATCACCTTCTAAAAATTATTATCATGCAATTTATCCAGAAGTTAAAAGGAAGCATCATTTAAGAAAAGCGCAAGCGCCCGTTTAGCGACACATAAACAAGAAAGAATGGCTAACTTCCGCCACGACCTTTGCGTCGAAAGCGCTACCTGCCGCTGGGCGATGGAGACAGACACTGATGAAAACATCATTCAAATAGGGACAAACTTTTATACTATCTCACTCTGCGAAAAAGACCTGACAATTGGTCAGGTCTTTCGAGAAAAAATATTGATAAGGTTTATTATTAAGAATCCTCCATTTTTAACACTGCCATAAAGGCCTCTTGAGGAACCTCAACAGATCCAACTTGTTTCATGCGACGTTTTCCTTCTTTTTGTTTCTCCAGAAGTTTACGTTTTCTTGAAATATCTCCACCATAACATTTTGCTAAAACATTCTTTTTAATGGCTTTAATCGTTGACCTTGCAATAATTTTTGTACCAATCGCAGCCTGTATCGGCACTTCAAACTGCTGACGAGGTATTAGTTCTTTTAATTTCTCAACAATCAACTTTCCTCTTTCATATGCCGTATCACGATGTACTATGAAAGATAAGGCATCGATTTTCTCTCCATTTAATAATATATCCATTTTAACTAGTTTAGATGGTCTATATCCAACTAATTCATAATCAAAGGAAGCATATCCTTTCGTATTTGACTTTAGCTGGTCAAAGAAATCATAGACAATCTCTGCAAGAGGTATATCATAAACAATACTTACTCTTATCTCATCTAAATACTGCATATCAACAAATATTCCACGCTTACCTTGGCAAAGCTCCATTACACTGCCTACATAATCGTTTGGCACCATAATAGTTGCCTTAACATAAGGTTCTTCCACATGTTCAATTGACTGTGGATCTGGCATATTTGAAGGGTTATCTACTTTCAACACTTCATCATCAGTTAAATGAACATCATAAATAACAGATGGGGCAGTAGTAATTAAGTCTATTTTAAATTCTCGTTCTATCCGTTCTTGAATAATTTCCATATGCAACATTCCTAAAAATCCACAACGGAAGCCAAACCCTAAAGCTTGAGAGGTTTCTGGTTCAAATTGCAAAGAGGAATCATTTAATTCTAATTTTTCAAGAGCTTCACGTAAGTCGTTGTACTTTGCAGTATCTATCGGATATAACCCACAATATACCATAGGATTCAATCTTCTATAACCAGGCAATGGCTCTTTTGCTGGGTTATCAAAGGAGGTAATTGTATCTCCTACACGAGAGTCTCCTACATTTTTTATCGATGCCGTTAAAAAGCCAACATCACCCACGGTAAGTTCCTTTAAAGGTGTCGCTTTAGGCGTGAAAACACCTAATTCTGAAACCTCAAAATGTTTACCTGTTGCCATCATTTTAATTTTATCGCCAACGCTAACTGTTCCTTCAATGATTCGAATATAAGCAACTACCCCACGATATGGGTCATATAATGAATCAAAAATCATTGCCTTTAAAGGGGCGCTAGGATCACCTTGAGGAGTGGAACCTTTTCAACCACTTGTTCTAGTATTTCCCCGATTCCTACACCAGCTTTCGCTGATGCTAATACAGCCTCTGAAGCATCTAACCCGATAACATCTTCAACTTCTTTTCGAACTCTTTCAGGTTCAGCACTAGGTAAATCTATTTTATTGATAACAGGTAAAATTTCTAAGTCGTTATCAAGCGCTAAATAAACGTTTGCCAACGTTTGAGCTTCAATTCCTTGTGCAGCATCTACTACAAGGACCGCACCTTCACAAGCAGCCAAGCTTCTTGAGACTTCATAAGTAAAATCGACGTGTCCTGGAGTATCAATTAAGTGGAAAATATATTCTTCTCCGTCTTTAGCTATGTACTTCAATTGTACTGCATTTAATTTAATGGTTATTCCTCGTTCACGTTCAAGATCCATTTGAATCTAATAGCTGTTCTTTCATTTCTCTTTGCGTTATTGCTGCCGTTTTTTCAAGGATTCGATCAGCAAGGGTCGACTTTCCATGATCAATATGAGCAATAATAGAGAAATTCCGAATCCGCTGTTGACGTGCCAATCTTTCCTCATTATTCATATCCTGTTCACTCCTACATGCCAACATACACTAGCACTGATTATAACAATACGGAGCTCAAGATTCAACAAAAAAGAAAAGCGGAAGCGCCCGCTTAGCAACGAAGTAAAACGAAAATAACATTACCTTTATAAAAAAACGAAAACTTATCGCACTTAAGTCACATCTCCGATTGCTTCTCTTTTACTAAATTGATACATTTTTGCAAGGCTGCTTGTACACCTTCTCCTAATTTCCTGCCAGCTTGAGAAAATAGATTAAACCCCTCTATTTCTTCCAATTCCTTCTCTTTTTCAGACAACTTGGGATTTACATATAGAGAAGAATTTGTTGTATCGATATCTTCCTTAACAATCGAAGTAGACAAAGAAGATGACTCATCACCTTTTATATACATGACCCCATTATGAGCCTGTTTTATACCAACGATAATACCTATAAATAAGACTAGACAAAGGACGACACACCTTAAAATAAACTTCTTCACTTTCACCACTCCCATTAGAAGCTCTATTTCCATTCATATGCTTGTCCATCCCCCATTATGCATATTCTTAATGTGTATAAACCCCTGAATTGGTTTGGTCTACAGCTTGATGAAGAGCCGTATTTAAACCTGATGCTAATATATTTGCCATTTCTTCCATAAAAACATCGACTTCTTTCGGTGTCACCATTAAATTATGGCCTAAGGGAGATAACACTTCGTGAATTAATTGACGTTTTTCATTCTCAGATAAAGTACCGACCTGGCCTAAAAAGTGATACCTATGTTCTTCTTCAGGTAAATCATCATCGTTTAACACTTTTTTTTCACCGAAGCTCATACCAGCAGGAGCTAAAGCACGTGAAGGTTTATCTCCTTCTTTTAATTCTCGACCAAAATGTTTTAAAATGAAATCGATTGTATCACTTGTTATTGAAACAGCATCAACTACAGTCGGCACACCAATGGCAATTACGGGAACACCTAATGTATCTTCACTAAGATCTTTCCGTTTATTTCCTACTCCTGAACCGGGATGAATACCTGAATCAGATATTTGAATCGTTGTATTCACTCTTTCTATAGACCGTGCAGCTAAAGCATCAATGGCGATAATAAAATCAGGTTTTGCTTGTTGGACAACTCCAGAAATAATATCACTCGTTTCAATCCCAGTTAACCCCATAACCCCAGGGACAATTGCTGAAACGGACCGATATCCTTCTTCAACATTTTCAGGTTGTAAACTAAATAAATGCCTAGTGACCAAAAGATTTTCAATGGTCATGGGTCCTAAAGCATCTGGCGTCACATTCCAATTACCTAATCCAACAACTAAACAAGTCGCATTTTCTTTAATATTTTTACTCTTTAAAAAGAAACTGAACTGCTCGGCAAAAACTTTAATAACATCTTGTTGAAGAGCAGAATCTTGCTCTCTTATACCTTGAACTTCCATCGTCAAATAATTTCCCGGCTTTTTTCCAACCATTTCTGAACCTTTCTTTGTTATCTTTACATTTGAAATTTTTATTCCGTCTTGTTCTGCTTCTTTTATAATTACCCCTTCAATATTAGATATATTTTCTTGAGCTTCAATTGCTAAATCCGTTCTTACTGAATATTTACTAAGGTCTATTGAATTCATATACAATACACTCCTTCATGTTTAAAGACAATCTCCTTTTTCTTACTTTTTCCAAACAAAAATATATTAGTCACTTCAATTTTTGTTTTTTATTTGTATGAACACAATTGAGCAAAGAAAAAAAACCCTTTGCAAAAGAGTTACCTGTTTGATAGAATGTTTTTGTTATACTAGTGAAGCTTCTTAGGAGGTGAAAGAATTGGCAAATATTAAATCTGCTATTAAGCGTGCAAAAACAAACGAAGAGCGTCGTGCTCACAATGCAACGATCAAATCTGCTATGCGTTCTGCTATTAAACGTTTTGAAGCAAACGTTGAAAATAAAGAAGTAGAAGCAGCTAAAACTTCATTCAATGAAGCTGCAAAGAAAATTGACAAGGCTGTTAATAAAGGAATCATCCATAAAAACACGGCTGGTCGTCAAAAATCTCGTCTAGCTAAAAAGCTAAGCGAACTTTCAGCATAATTAATACCGCAAACTAAAAAAGATCCAACTAAGGGATCTTTTTTTAGTTTCACCTTTTTTTAAACCAATCTAAGTGACGACTAAAGCTTGTGGTGTTGAACACCAGTTGAAAAAAAGCAGCTGAATTTATATACATCTTTATATTTTCTATGCTACCTTAAAAAGCTTAGTGAAAAACAACTCTAATATTAGCTGCTTGTCTCTTTTTCCCGTTTTCATTTCATAATCAGCTTCTGCAAGATCATATAATATTTTTTCTAAATCTTGTTCTTTGAACGTTTGTCCTTGTTGGTAAGCTAGCTTTACTCGGTAAGGGTGAACCTTTAATTGACCAGCTACTTGATTTTGTCCGTACCCTTGCTTCATTAATTCTTTCACTTGATAAATAAGACGGAATTGAGAAACTAATAATGCTAAAATCTTGATTGGTTCTTCATTATTTTTTAATAAATCGAAGAAAATTTGCAGAGCCGCTGAGGCTTGCTTTTTTACCACTTTATCGATTAATTCAAATATATTATGCTCTAAAGTTCGAGGAACTAGCATCATAACAACATCTTTTGAAATCACTCCACCTTCATCTAAAAACAACCTCAACTTCTCCATTTCTCTTTGAATAGCCATTAAATGACCTCCAGTAAGGAAAAGCAATTGATCCAATGCATCCTCATCTATTTCCAACTGTGCTTGTTCAAAAAACTGTTTAATCCAAATTCGCTTATCGTCTTCTTGAAACTGGTTTGTATCTACTACTTCAGCATGTTTTTTTATTAGTTTTGTTATTTTTTTTCGTTCGTCTAATTTACTGTAGGGAGCAACGACTATAAACACAGTAAAAGGAGCTATATTTTTAATATAACTTTCTAATGCATCAATATTATGCTCAATCTTCCCTTTTTGAGCTGTTAAAAAAAGAGGATTTTTTGCAATTACAATCTTTTTTTCTCCCA
This sequence comes from Bacillus carboniphilus, assembly GCF_020524035.2. Classification (NCBI taxonomy): domain Bacteria; kingdom Bacillati; phylum Bacillota; class Bacilli; order Caryophanales; family Bacillaceae; genus Bacillus; species Bacillus carboniphilus. The sequence goes on from NZ_CP129013.1 coordinate 1,531,245, forward strand.
AAAATGGTAGTATTTCCGCTTCATCTATAGCTTCTTCAATATTTTGAACTTCTAAGTCATAAACAGATATATTTAATTCTTTTTCCTCTTCAGTTAAAATATTGTTGATTAGCTTCTTTATCGTTTCTTCGATTAAATATGTATCCTCACCCAACAATAAATACATAGGATTAACCTGTTTTTTTTGAATCTTGTCCCATTGCTTAATCATTTTACACCTCTCATTGGTCGTTCACTTTTTAATCCTAAATTCTTTTCACCACTTTGACAAGTTAGAAAAGGGCAAAGAAAATTTAAAGGCCAATTTTTGAAATAAAATCAAAAATCAGCCTAATCTATAATAAACGTTCCTTCATAAGCCCTAGGAATCTTATGTTAGAACGATTACCATACTAATATTTTTTCCTGCACCGTTATTTATATAGGTGTTAATCGTTTACATCAGAAAGAGATTTTTTCTTTACAATAATTAATTAATCCATCCATTAGTAGATTTTTCTTCACATTTAGCTTATACTAATGGATGAAATAGGAGGGATATGCAGTGAATGAATTTGAACAAGAAGTACAAAGTAAACGAAATGATGCTGTAGATTCTGCTGTTGGATTTATTGTTTCTTTCGGATTCTTCGCCACAATCTTTATTATTGGTACTGTGATAAAATTAATTGGTTCATAATACCATTGTTGGAGTTCATAAGAGCTCCTTTTTTTATTTCTTCACAATAGGTTATGGGGGATACGTATAAAAGGTTCCTCTATTTTCTTGCCAACGAAATTCAATTGAACCATGTTTGTTCGTTTGATAAATAATCGCATTATATTTTTCCAACCTCTCCAAAACCGCTGAACTAGGATGTCCATAACGATTCTTCTCACCAACAGAGATTAATGCTCTAACTGGACGGATCTCCTCCAAAAATTTTTCTGTTGTAGAGGTTTCACTCCCATGATGAGCAATCTTTAAAATTTCAATCCCTTGTAGGTTATATTTTTCAACAAGCTCTTTTTCTAATGGCTCTTCAATATCACCTGTAAATAACCAGTCATAGCCCCCTATCTTGGAATTTAACACAAGTGAATTGTTATTTTTATGATCCGCTATTTGAAAAGGAGACAATACATCAAAAGTAAGAACTTGTCCTTTTATTTTGGCTCCAGCACTCAAAAGTGTGACGTTTACTTTCTTTTGATGAGCTAATGAAACAATAGCACTTCCCCATTCACTATCGTCAAATCCGATAGGAACAATTAAATGGTTTACTTTAAATTTTTTAATTAAGTAAATAGCTTCACCAGTATGATCAAAGTCTCCATGGGTCAAAATTAAAAAATCTAATTCTTTTATTCCTTTTGCTTCAAGAAAAGGTACAGTTACATTCTCTGCAATTGTGTGGGTATTTTTTTTCCCCGTAACGAATGACTCCCCCCGTATCTATCAAAAAAGTTGATCCATTATAAGGTTCTTGAATAAATATAGAATCCCCTTGGCCTACATCTAGGAGGATAATCTTACCTTCAATATTGGTCGATTTCTCAACAAAATGAACGCAAAAGAACAAACTTGATATCGTCAATACTTTGATCAAATATCGGTTAAAATTTAATTGAGTAAGAAGATAAACAGTGAAGATCATAATGCAGCTCATAAGGAGAGGTGAAGGTTTACCAATAAGAAGTGTAGATAAAGGAAGATTTTCGATACACCTTAAAAGCTCAGAGGAAAGCTTAATAACCGCACTAAATATTCCATCAAGTATTCCTCCAATAGTTTGACTATACTTTGTTACTATTACTGTGATGAACACACTAGGTAGAAGGATCATAGTGAATAAGGGTACAAAAATAAGATTTAAAACGATACTCCAAGGAGAAAATTTGAAGAAATGAAAAAGGATTAATGGAAATGAAGTTAACTGACAAATAAACGACAATCTGAACAACTGGTGAAACTTAGATAAACCTTTTAATATCCATGATTGACTTAGCAAGATTCCATAACTCACTAAAAAAGAAAGTTGAAATCCAACTTGAAACAAATAATACGGTTCAAAGACCATCATTAAAATAAATGCTACTGAGAGCCCATCGATCGATAAATAAGTATGAGAGCGAAAGGAAAAAAGCAAGACCATAATGGCCATTATTGAACTTCTTATTACGGAAGGTGAAGCACCCGTTAACATCACATAAAAGGGCAATAATAGAATAATCAAATACTTCGTATGTTCATGAGTAAGACCTGTTCTAATACATATATAATAAAAAAAGGATAAAAATACACCTACATGAAGTCCTGAAATAGCTAATAAATGGATAAGTCCAAACTTTTGATAAAGATCCTCAATATCTTCTTGTAAAAGAGAACGATCTCCAATTAATAATGCAGCAATAATCCCTTTGCTCGCATGAGAGAACTGTTCATCAATCCAATTTAATATCGAATGTCTTTTAGTATAAATTTGTTTAAACTTACCCACTCGACAAGACCCTATTGAATCGACCGTCAAAATAGTATTTGTTCGATGAATATATAAGTATTTTTTAAAATCGAATGTGTGAGGAACGGTTACGTTCTCTGGTTTATTAATAGACCCTTTAAAGCGACATCTGCTTCCAGGTTGTATGATATCCTTTATAGTTACGAAATGAGATGATGGCTGATAAAATGCATAAGTCTTTTCTTTTTTTGAATCGACTTCAATTATACCGAAGCCGCTTAAAGAGCCTTTCTTCCACTTCAAATCATCAAATAAAATAACCCCTTCTACTTCACCTGGTTGCAAAGATGTTTTATTATGATAATCCACAAAAGAAAAATATACGAGCATAATGACAAAAGAGAAAGTAACATAAATTAATAAGCGTTTCTGCTCTTTTATGAATAAATAACAAACAAATATAACGAATAAAAGAAAAAATAAACTACTTGTATAAACAGACAGTACAGCTAAAGTAATGGCAATCGAAATGTAAATAAGATTCCCCTTCACAGTACACTCCCTTTGTAAAATCCGAAAATAAGGAACATTTTCAATTTTTGTCTTTAAACAACTATGATTCTATAGTTGCGCTTAACAAACTTCTATCCTTCTTTATCAAATGAAAACTGAACATAATGAGGCTCTACCTGTTCCACTTGAACTGACGCTTCACGGAATAGTTCTTCAGCATATGGATGATTCTTGTAATCTATTGCGTAGTAAACTCTTTTAATTCCCGCTTGAATGATTGCCTTACAACATTGTAAGCACGGAAAATGTGTCACATAAATTTCTGCTTGATCTGTAGGAACACCAAACTTGGAACATTGTAATAAAGCATTCATCTCGGCATGAATAGTCCTAACACAATGATTATCAATGACATAGCATCCCTCATCAATGCAATGTGAACCTCCTGCGATTGAGCCATTATAACCACCCGCAATAATTCTCTTATCTCTAACAATTGTTGCCCCAACTGCAAGCCTCGTACAAGTACTTCGTAAAGCAAGCAAATGACTTTGTGCCATAAAATATTCATTCCAAGATATTCTTTTCATGCTTTCCCCTCCATATTCGACAACTTTCTTAAGTTTAAGAGACAAATCCTGTTTTCGTCAATATTAACCTGAAAACGTCTATTTAATCGTTATTTGGTCCTTCATTTTTTCAAGAGACTTCTCGCCAATTCCTGACACTTGTAATAAATCCTCAATTTGATTAAATGGTCCATTTTCCTCACGATACTTTATAATGGCTTTTGCTTTTGATGGTCCTACCCCCGTTATCTGCTCTAATTCTGCTTCTGTGGCATCATTAATTGAAATAACGTTAGACTCATTGTCTCCATTCTCTTGCACGCCAACTTCTACATCTACTTCTCCAATTCTCGGTACATAAATAAGCATTTCATCCTTAACGAGCATCGCATAATTTATTTGTTTATCCTCCGCATCTTTTGTTATCCCGCCAGCTGCCTTTATTGCATGATAAACTCGGTCACCTTCATTTAATTCGTATATATCTGGTGCTCTTACTTCTCCTTTTACATCTACAACAATAGTCTGTTTAACAACCTCTACATCCTCCTCTTCTGTATTTGTTTCGTCTTGGATAGGAAGATCATTTACAACGACAGCTTCTTCATTGGATGGTTTACTTTGCACTTGAAAAAGCAAGAACACAATGAAAACAATAGCAATGACAAGACCAACACAGACATATCGATATTTATATAAAATTTGATTCAATTCCATCTTAGCTTCCTTTCTAATTTTTGAAACCTATTATAAAACCGTTTTGATAACATATTTTTTTACAAGAAATCATATTTTATAAGAGTGAAAGAATTATGGAGGGGGGACTACGTATGAAAATAGGTTTTATCGGAACAGGAAACATGGGGCGAATATTAATTGAGGCACTGTATTATTCTGAAACAGTCTCTGGTTCCAATATGTATATCCATAATCGAACCATTCAAAAAGCCATTCAAATACAAGAACAAATAAAGGACCTGCACGTAAAAATTTCCCCAGAAGATGTTTTAAACAGCTCAGATTTCATCTTTCTCTGCTTAAAACCATTAGATATTTACCCATTCATAGAGAAATATAAGCAATACTTTAGAGATAACAAATGTTTAATTTCAATTACAAGCCCAATAGAGGTGGAACAAATCGAAAGCATCACTACATGTCAAGTCGCCAGAATTATCCCCAGTATTACCAATCGTACCTTTTCTGGCGTTTCTTTATTTACATTTGGGCATACTTGCACAAACGAAACAAAGGAGAAATTAAAATCTTTATTTAGTCACATATCAACTCCTGTTGAGATTAACTCAAATATTACGAGAGTTGCTTCAGATATTGTTAGTTGTGGACCTGCTTTTTTCAGCTATATAATGGAACAATTTATTGAAGCTGCTGTTCAAGAAACAAGCATCACTAAAGTACAGGCAAGTTTATTAGCAGAAGAAATGATGAAAGGATATGGAAAAATATTAACAAGTGACTTATACAATTTAACTACTTTAAAAGAAAAGGTTTGTGTACAAGGCGGAGTGACTGGCGAGGGAATCAAGGTGCTTGAAAAAAAGATTGGTACCATGTTTAATGAACTTTTCAAAAGTACTCACGAAAAATATAGAGAGGACAAATTAGAAATTAATAAGCAATTTAACACATAAACCATCTACCATCAGTGGATAACTACCACTGATGGACTGACATTATTTTACCATGAAATAACTCTTCCGTATATGTTTTAAAAATCTTTTTTTGCAACAAAGAAGATTCTTTCAGCCTTAGAAAAGTCTTTTTTCCCAAAATCTGAGGTTACCTTTAGTGATATAAAGCCTGCTTTTTTAAGCCATAAGGAATACTCTTCAATAGGAAATGTCCTTTGAACATGATCCTCGTCAAATCGAGTATAACTATGGTCTTTTTCTTCAACGAAAAAAGTAAGTTCATGTTCAACCGTATATGGGTAAAATCCTTCAAAACAATTCCAGATGTAACTTATCCCTTGATTGGTTGAAACAAAGGGAGACTGATTGAAAACATTTTCCATTTTATAGATGGAATGAACATCAAAAACAAATAGTCCTCCCGGCCGTAAGGACTTATAAACGGAAGAAAACGTTTGAATGACTTGTTCTTGATTCTCTAAATAGTTTAAAGAATCACATAGAATCAAAACAGCATCTACTTGTTTCATTACGTTCAGATCAGTCATATTCTGCTGTAGTAAAGGTAAGTTCATCCCTTTTTTTGTGGCTTTCTCTTTCGCTACAGTAAGCATTTCAGAAGAAAGATCGACACCTAACACATCGAAGCCTTTTTCCATTAACCTTAAAGATATTTCACCGGTACCGCATCCTAAATCTACAATAGTTTGAACAGGTTCACAATAGTTTTCAAATTCACTCTCAACATATTCGATCCATAAATCATAAGGGGCGTCTACCATCAGTTTATCGTACAAAAAAGCAAAATGCTCATAAGCCATTTTTATGGTCGCTCACTTAAGACGGTTTCGATTGGAGCATCTCCCCACAGCTTTTCTAAATTATAGTAACTTCTTTCTTCATGATAAAAAATATGAGCGATAACTTCGCCTAAATCAATTAGTATCCATCGTGCTTCATGATAACCTTCCAGCCTTTTTACTTCAATCCCGTTTTCTTGTGCCACTTCTTTTATTTCTTTTGCAATTGCTTGTACTTGTTTATGGTTATTTCCATGACATATAAAAAAATAGTCGGCTACTAAAGAAATATTTTTTACATTTAAAGAAAGCATTTCTTCCGCCTTCTTCTGATCCGCCGCCTTAACTACTACCGAAAGTATATCCTTACTCGTCAACTCGATCCACTCCTTTTATACCTAATAGTCCGTTATATGCCTTAAAAGTATCAGGGAAAATAGTTTGATTTTTTTCCAGTAAAAAAGCAATGGTGTTTTTTAATGATTGGAAGAGTGCTTTATCAAGATCAACTTCTGCTTTTGCTCTAACTTCTTTCACTCCAGGAAACTTTCTACCAGGTTCAATATAATCAGCTAAAAATATAACCTTTTCCAATTTAGTCATATTCATTCTACCCGTTGTATGAAAACGAATCGCATTTAAAATATTTGGATCTTTAATATCAAATTGTTGTTCAACTAAAAAAGCCCCAACTGGTGCATGCCACAGCTCTGGATGAAATTGTAATAATAAAGGGGACATATTTTGATCGACAATATGCTTTTTCATCTCATCTTTCGAATGATTTTTTGCGTAATCATGGAAAATAGCGGCTAACTCTGCTTTTTTTTCATTGACATTAAACCTTCTCGCTAAAATGATGGCTGTTTCCATGACACGGTATGTATGTAGATACCGAGCTTCTGGAAGTTGTTTTTTTACAATCTGTAAAGCCTCACGTTTATTCATATAGTTTATACTCCTCTATATAGGATAATACTGAATCCGGCAATAAATAACGAGTTTGCTGCTGATGATTAAAACGATTTCGAATCATAGTAGAAGAAACATCAAATTGCGGAACTGCGACAGTAATAATGTTATATGGAGATGATATTGAAAATCCTGGTCGACTTACCCCAACGAAAGTAACTAAATTCTCTAGATTATTTATATTTTTCCAATTAGAGAGGTGTTCAATCATATCTCCACCAATAATGAAGTAAAAAGATACTTTAGGAAACCTCTTTTTTAGTAGAAACATAGTATCATAAGTATAGGATGGTCCTTTTCTTTCCAATTCAATAGTCGAAACTTTAAAGTTGTCATTTTCTGAAATTGCAAGTTCCAACATTTTCACTCGATGCTCACTAGAGGATACTTTTGTTTCTTGCTTATGTGGAGGAACATTATTAGGCATAAACCATATTTCATCTAAGCCTAATGAATGAAGCACTTCACTTGCCATTAACAGATGACCATGGTGAGGAGGATCAAATGTACCTCCCAAAATTCCTATTTTAGTCATTAAATCCTCTCTCCCTTTATGTCTGTTCGCTAGTTCGGTAAAACGATTTGTTTTTTTTCTCTTGACTCTTTATACAAAATAATGGTATTGCCAATAATCTGGACTAACTCAGCTTTTGCTGGGCGATAAATTTCTTCAGCTACTTGGTTTTTATCTTGTTCACAATTTTGTAAGACACTTATTTTTATTAACTCTCTTGCTTCCAAAGCATCTTCCACTTGTTGCACTAAATGATCATTGACTCCACCCTTTCCAACTTGAAAGATCGGATTCAAGTGATGTGCCTTTGCCCTTAAAAAGCGCTTTTGTTTTCCTTTTAACATGATGAGCCTCCTAGATGTTGATAAACAATATTCTTTAAAGGATGAGGATCTGGATTGATCCCTGTCCATAATTCAAAAGCAAGTGTTGCTTGATAAACAAACATACCTACTCCGTCTACCGTGTTTAAACCTAATTGCTTTGCTTCAGACAGAAAAGCAGTCTTAATTGGATTGTAAATAATATCACAAACGATTGAGTGATTATATACCAGCTTATTTAATATTAGGGGTTGATTCTCAACATTTGGATACATCCCTATAGGTGATGTTTGAATGAGAATATCGTACTTCTTTGAAATTTGATGCGCTTCATGTAATGATAACGCTTCCCCATTTATATTTCCAACAACAGAAAGTAGATCTTCTGCTTTTTCTTTTGTTCTGTTTATGATGTCAATAGTAATAGCTCCTGCTTGTTGTAAGGCAAATATTATAGCTCTTGATGCTCCACCTGCACCAACAACTAATATTTGCTGATTTCCAATAGAAGTAGATAATGCCTCGTTGAGCGATCGTACAAAACCACTTCCGTCCGTATTGTAGCCTCTTAATCGCCCGCCTTGGTTGACCACTGTATTAACTGCACCAATTTCAAGGGCAAGAGGATCAACTTCGTCTAAAAAAGGCATAATTGATTCTTTATGAGGAATTGTGACATTAAAACCACTTATATTTAAGGCTCTCATTCCTTCAACGGCTTCTTTCAAGTTCTTCTTACTCACTTGAAAGGCATGGTAGTGAGCATCGATCTGATAAGTATGAAATGCTGTGTTATGAATCGTCGGAGACATGGACTGGCTGATCGGGTCACCAATGACACCAAATAATTTTGACATATGATCCTCTCCCTAACACTTTACGAGATTATTCAAAATGGACTACGATGAACACACCTGCAGGATGGATGCAACCTCTACCTAACCTGTATTTTGACAATCCTTAAGCAGTCGACTCGTTCTCTTCGGCCTTTTGTCCACTTTTGAACACGCAATTTACTTTTTTTATCGTATCTAAATCAATGATTCACGTACACTTACAAGAACCCCTTTAGGTGCATAAGCAACAACTTTTGCGTTAGCTTGATTAACCGTTACCCATCCTAATCCAGAAAAAATCACATCTGTATTTTTGTTATTAATAGTAAATTGATGAGCTACTAGTTCTGTATCTTCCACTCCATCTATAGACAATGGGGGATGCAATAAGTCGCCATGATGATCACTGAAAATCTTTTCCGCTTTTTCTGTTTTCGTTCGGTGAATGAGAAGTTCATTTGGTATATAACAAGTAAATGACACTTTCCCTTCTTTTAGATAATCAAAACGCGCGAGTCCTCCAAAGAAAAGGGTTTGTCCTTCATTCAGTTGAAAGGTCCTTGGTTTAAGCTCTTTTTTTGGCGTTATAAATTTCAAATGATCTTTTGATACAAAATGTGCCATCTGATGCTGATGTATAATTCCTGGTGTATCATACAAAGACGAACCGTCAGACAAAGGGATATCAATTAAATCAAGTGTGGTGCCAGGATAGTGTGAAGTTGTAATAATATCTTCTTCCCCAGCTACTTCTTTTATGATTCGATTGATAAAAGTAGACTTGCCAACGTTGGTACAGCCAACAACATAAACATCTTTTCCGTCTCGATAATGTTCTATTGCAGACGCTACCTCTTTTATTCCCATTCCCTTAGAAGAGCTTGCTAAATAAACATCTATAGGCTTTAATCCATTTTTTTTTGATTCTCTTCTTATCCAATCAACTAATTTTTGTTTATTTACTGATTTAGGAAGAACATCGACTTTATTCGCCACTAACAAAACTGGATTCGCTCCAGCAAATCGATGAATTCCATTTATCCAGCTTCCATTGAAATCAAATATATCAATTATTTTGACGATTAATGCCTTTTCATTACCAATGTTGTGTAATATTTTTAAAAAATCATCATCTGTTAAAGAAACGTCTTGAATTTCATTGTAGTTCTTTAGACGAAAACATCTTTGGCAAACGACAGATTCTCGTTGTATAGACTTTGGTGGAGCATAGCCTAACTCATTTTGATTCGTTGTTTGTATTTTAACTCCACAGCCAATACACTTGATCTCATCCAAGCTTATTCCTCCCATTTTAACAAACCTTTTCGTTTAAAACTCTCTAATATTTTTCTCTCAATTAGCCGATTCATTCTTGTAAAAAATCCATCTGTTGAAGCAACTGGAATAACAAGTATTGTATGAAACCCATTTCGATTTCCGCCTAATACATCTGTTAAAACTTGATCCCCTATAACAACAACCTCTTGCTTATTCAACTTCATGTTTCTCAAGGCTTTCCTAAAGGCTATTCCTAAAGGCTTCCTTGCTTTATATATAAACGATATATTTAAGGGCTCTGAGAATTGCTTTACTCTAGTTTCTTTATTATTTGAAACGATTGTAATCTCAATACCTTCATCTTTCACGGATTGGAACCATTTTGTTAATTCCGGAGTAGCCAATGGACGGTCCCATTCTACTAATGTATTATCTAAGTCCGTGATAATCCCCTTAATCCCTTTTTCTTTCAATTGCTTAGGATCAATATCAAAAATACTCTTTTCAAATTGTTTTGGTAAAAATAGATTTAGCACAGACTACACCTCAATAGTCAAATTTAAAACCAATTATCATCATACATAATTTTCACGATACTTTCAAAGTAAAGTTACGAATTTCGACAATGAATTATCGTAGAACAAGAAAATTAAAAAAGTTTTCGACATTTATAACCCGTTTTCTACAACTGTGGATATCGTTATTCACAATATCCACCCTCATCTTAGTATATTTTAAACATTTACAAACAAGTTATTAACAAGTTTTCCACCGTTACTTGTGGATAAAAGAACGGTTGTTCTATTAAAAAAAAATATGGTAGATTTAGGTTCAGATACATAAGAAAAGCGCAAGCGCCCGTTTAGCAACGAAGGGGCTTGAGTACTCCGTATGAGATAAAGGAAACACGAATAGCCGCAGGCTTCGATGTTGACTTATCATAAGGAGGAGGGCGAAAACTTACGAGTTGCTGGGCGCTGGAGCTAGACAGCAATGTTAGCACCTTCTTATAAAGAACAAAGTTTATACTTTCTTATCTTTTAAGAAAAGCGCAAGCGCCCATCTAGCTATACAAAGTTTATCATTCCTATTTTTAAAAGAGATAGTCAAATTAATAGAAATACCTCACTCTACTAAAAGATAATTTATTACGTAAATTAGAGCAACTTTGATTATTAAACAATATCTACTAATTTAATACAGGAGGTGTCTAGCCAAAATGGCATATCCAATGAAAAAATTATCAGATGAACTTCTACTTGAATCGTATTATAAAGCGAGAGAAATGCAACTAAATGAAGAGTTTATTGATTTAATATTAACAGAAATTGAACGGCGATCATTAATTGATTTAACTAAGATTTCTTCTTAAACGATCAATTAATGTTTTTTTTTTGCATAAAAAAAGGAATGAAAAGAAGCATTCATGTTTATTTCATCCCTTTCTTTCTATAGGTTGGTAATTTGTTATTAATATCCAAACCAACGATAAGCATAACAAAAACCACCAATTACCAAAATTAACACGAAAATAACAATTAATAACGCATACCAAAAGCCTAACCTCTGATAGCCTATTGGATAAGGATAAGGTGGAGGATATGGGCTCCCACAATACGACATTCTTTCGCTCACCCCTTTCATTCAATGACAACTATACTTACTTAACAAACCTACTGTTTACTCCCGATTGATCTTTACCTCTTAAAATATCTTATGTAAGCCTGCCACTTTCGTATAGGCAAGAGCACAGCTTTATAAGTTATTTCTAATCATTTCTTTTCGTACAGACACAATAACAAAAGTCACCTCATACAATTTACTACTAGGCACTCACCTAATATGGAGGTGATCGTATGACAGGTATGTTAACCACGCTAACTTATTTGTTTAAAGAAGTGGTTTTTTTAGTGTCTTATGTAAAGAATAATGCTTTTCCTCAGCCACTTTCAGCAAAGGAAGAAAAAAAATACTTAGAAAAAATGGCTGTTGGAGATGAGGCAGCTAGAAACATTCTTATTGAACATAACTTAAGATTAGTTGCTCATATCGTCAAAAAGTTTGAAAATACCGGAGAGGATTCTGAGGATCTTATTTCAATCGGAACAATCGGTCTTATTAAAGCAATTGAAAGTTTTTCTCATGGAAAGGGGACGAAACTAGCTACTTATGCAGCAAGATGTATTGAAAACGAAATATTAATGCATTTAAGAGCTCTAAAAAAAACAAAAAAGGATGTTTCCTTACATGATCCCATTGGTCAAGATAAAGAAGGGAATGAAATTAGCTTAATTGACATATTAAAATCAGATAATGAAGATGTGATTGATACCATTGAACTTAATATGGAACTTGAAAAGCTAAAGGAATTCATTGATATCCTTGACAGTAGAGAACGTCAAGTAATAGTGGGACGTTTTGGCTTAGATATGAAGGAAGAACGTACACAAAGAGAAATCGCTCATAAGCTTGGTATATCTAGAAGTTATGTTTCTAGGATCGAAAAAAGAGCCTTAATGAAAATGTTTCATGAATTTTATAAAGTAGAAAAAGAGAAAAAAAGCCGAAAAAAAAGAGGAGCCTTAGCATAAAAGATCATCCATCAGAAAATCATGCTACAAGTTCGTGTTCATAAGGAGGAACGTCAACTAACTTCGGCCACGTCCTGTGACCAACGTCTGGGCTAACACATCGTGTACATCGCCATCCTAGGGACAATGCTCGTGGTAGCCAATCCTGGCGTCTGAGCTTGGAATAGCGAGACAATAAAGTTATTCGACTGCAATTTTTTAGGACTTTTTGAACAACCTCTACAAGAAAAAACTTGTCCGCTCCAACGCAAAAAACCTAGAAAACCCCGCTTAAATTCCCCTTTTTAACATTCACAAAAGGGGAAAAGTTCCTTCTTTCAAGAAGACAACTAATCACTTAATGAAATTAGTTGTCTTCTTCTTGTATTAATTTTCGATAGTAAAAAGATCTTTTCAAACATAAAAGAGAGCTTCCTATAAAAATAAGAGAGACTATAGTCGTTACTATTTGATGCTGGTCTGTTTGGATAACATTGTTTTCAGGCAAAACTAACCCTAAATATAAGAAAGAGCTAAGTGCTAACAAGACAAAAGAGTAACGTTTCAAATCATTCATACGCTCATACAATTGCTGTTTGTTCATCTTTTCTTTCACCACCAATCAAATCTCTTTCTAACTAAATGGTAACATATAAACCTACACCTTTATGAAAGTATATTTTAGTAACAAAGGAGGTATTATCCCATAAGAAAGGCGCAAGCGCCCGTTTAGCAACGCACAACATTGGAATGTCAACTAAAAACAGTCACCTCGTGTGACTAACGTTGACGCTAGCACTTCGTGTGCATCGCCGTATGAGATAAAGGAAACACGAAAAGCCCGAAAGCTGCGGATCTACTAAGTTCAGCCACGTCTTGTGGCTAACGTTGATGCTAGAACCTCCTGTTCATCGTACGTCCTGTGGGCAACGATGATGCTAGCACTTCGTGTGCTTCGAAAGCGCTACCCGTCGCTGGGCGATGGAGCTAGACAACGATGAAAGCACCTTCTTATAAAGGACAATAATTATAAATTCTTATCTTTTAAAGAAAAGAAGTAGCCTTTATCAGCTACTTCTTTTTTTAATTAAATGGTTTATATTAATTTAATGCTTGTTTTAAATCATAAATTAAATCTTCCACATCTTCAATTCCAACAGAAATACGAATTAAACCATCTGTGATGCCTAAATCATGTCTTCTTTCCTTTGGAATAGAAGCGTGAGTCATCTTAGCAGGAATAGATATTAAACTCTCTACAGCCCCTAAACTTTCGGCTAATGTGAAATACTTTACTTTATTTAGCACTTGATCTGCTTTCTCTTCACTTCCTACATCAAAGGAGATCATTCCCCCAAAACCAGAGGCTTGTTTTTTAGCAATCTCATGACCTTGGTGACTTTCTAATCCTGGATAATAAATTTTTTCAACTTCAGGATGTTCGTTTAAAAAGTGAACGATTTCCTTTGTGTTTTTCTCCGTAGCTTCCATACGGAGACCAAGTGTTTTCATCCCTCGCATTAAAAGCCATGAATCTTGAGGCCCTAAAACTCCTCCAGTAGAATTTTGAATAAAATGAATATCTTCAGCTAACTTTTCACTATTGACCACGACTAAACCAGCTACAACATCACTATGACCACCAATATACTTTGTTGCACTGTGTAAGACGATATCAGCGCCTAAAGTGATAGGAGTTTGCCAATATGGTGTACTGAACGTATTATCGACAATGGTAAGCAGCTGTTGTTCTTTTGCATAAGCTGATATTTCTTTAATATCCGTCACCTTTAGCAAAGGATTAGTTGGGGTTTCAATGTAAATAGCCTTAGTATTTGTTTGAACAGCTTTTTTTACTTCATCCAAGTTCGTTGTATCGACAAAGGTCGATTCAATCCCTAGTCGGTTTAATATTTTGTTCATTACTCGATAAGTTCCACCGTATACATCGTCTGTTAAAACAACATGATCACCACTATTAAATAACATCATAATTGAAGTGATGGCTGCCATACCTGATGCAAATGCAAAACCAGCATACCCTTCTTCAAGGTCTTTAATTAATACTTCTAATGCATGTCGTGTAGGATTTCCCGTTCTCGAGTATTCAAAACCTTTATGATTTCCTACTCCATCTTGCTTATACGTACTTACTTGATAAATCGGAACCGAAACTGCACCTGTTTGAGGATCTCCTACAATCCCACCGTGAATCATTTTAGTTTTTCTTTTCAACTTAAAAACCTCCGTATATCTTTTGACTTAAATACCTTTCACTACTATCTGGAAAAATGGTTATAATATTTGTTCCAGGTTTTGCTTTTTCTGCTTCCTTTAATGCAGCATGAAAAGCAGCTCCAGATGAACTACCAACTAGTAAGCCTTCTATTTTCGCTAATTCTTGAACCCGTTTAAAGGCATCTTTATCATAAATGGTATAGATTTCATCGAAATAGGATCGATCCATGTAATCTGGTAAAAATTCCATTCCTATCCCTTCTGTTCGATGTGGTCCCGGTTCTCCACCGTTTATGACAGACCCTTCTGGTTCAACAATGACTGTACGAATGTTCTGGTTCTTTTCCTTTAAAAATCGAGCAGTCCCCATAAACGTTCCACCTGTTCCAGCACCCGCAACAAAAATATCCATATCTCCGTCAAGCTGTTCCCAAATTTCAGGTCCTAAAGTTTTCGTGTACGTTCTTGGATTAGCTGGATTTTTAAACTGTTGAGGACAAAAACTGTTTTCAGTTTGTTCGTTTAATTGGAGTGCTTTTTCAATCGCACCTTTCATTCCTTTTTCAGTTGGTGTATTGACAACCTTTGCGCCTAAAGCCCTCATTAACTCTTGCTTTTCCACACTAAATTTTTCGGGTACACATACAATGACATTTAATTGATATTTTGCCGCAACTAACGCTAAAGCAATTCCTGTATTACCTGCTGTTGGTTCAATAATTGTCCCTCCAGGCTTTACAAAACCGTTTGCCATTGCATCTTCAATCAATTCAACACCTAGCCGGTCCTTAATGCTGCCTCCCGGGTTAAAGAATTCTAGCTTCGCAAACAGCCTCACATCTTTTGGTAAATGAAACTTCGTTATTTCAAACATAGGTGTGCGACCTATCAGTTGATCTACTCCTTGGACAATATCCACTCTTTATCCGCCTTTCTCTAATGACTAATTTCTTTAACTATCGCTACAACCATATTGGCGGAATTCAATGCAGCTTGATCAATAAATTGTTTAAAAGAGACATTTGATTCTTTCCCAGCTATATCCGACAAAGAGCGAATAATGACAAACGGTACAGAAAATTGGTGACAAACTTGAGCTATAGCTGCAGCTTCCATTTCTGCTGCATATAAATCATCGAACTTCGAGCGTACAAATTCCACTCTCTCAGCATCACTCATAAAGGAATCGCCTGTAACAATCAAGCCTTTCACAACTTGAATCCCTTCTTGTTTTTTCGCTTGTAACTCAGCCATTGAAACCAATTTTTCATTAGCTGTAAACTGAGGTGGCAAGTTAGGCACTTGTCCGTAATCATAACCAAAAGCTGTGACATCGACATCATGATGTCTAACTTCAGTTGAAATGACGACGTCCCCAACATTAAGATTAGGATGAAATCCACCTGCTGAACCCGTGTTAATAACATAGTCCGGTTGATAACGATCAAGTAGTAAGGTTGTAGATAGTGCCGCATTCACTTTCCCAATACCAGACCTAGCTAATATCACCTCTACACCTTCTAACTGACCTACAGTAATTTCCACACCCGCTACTTCTTCTTTTTGTTTATTTTCAATTTTATCTCGTAGTATCGTTACTTCTTCTTCCATTGCACCTATAATTGCAATTTTCATAGATATACATCCTTCCTCGTTGTTTAAAACTACCTATGTTTGCTTAATCGCTTCTATCACCCATACAAACTCATTCACTTGTTCAAAGGTAACAGTAAAACCATTTTCAGTGAAAATTTCTTTTAGCACCTCATGGGTAGTATAATATTCAGTTTCTAAATCACGAGCTAAATCGTAGAATTGGTTTTCTTTTGCTTTAGCTATCGTTTGATCGAAAGCAGATTGGTCAACAAAAGTCGTATCTGCAAAAACTATTTTACCACCACTAGGAAGTATATTGTTGTATAATTGAATAGCTTTTCGCTTTTCTTCATTTGTCAAGTGATGAAAGGCATACGAACTTACAATTGTATCAATGTTCACACCTAATGGAGGAAAGGATAAGAAATCTCCATCATGAACTGGTACTTTCTTCCCTAACTTTTCAATTGCCTTCTGTCTCATCATCTTTGAAGGTTCAACACCAATGACCTGTTTATTTGCTTTTAGCAAGGTGTTCGTTAAGTTTCCTGTTCCAACACCAAATTCTAAAACGTATTGTCCCGCTTTTTCAGCAACTTTATTTAAAATTTGTTCATATTGATCAAACACTTCTTTATATTGAATATCTTTTCCATCTACAGTTGAATCATAAGTTTGAGCCCAATCCTCAAATAGCTCAATAAATTCTCTCCCCATCGTTTTTCACCTCATAATTGTTTTTAATGTATTTCAATATTTATAATTCCTATAAGTATAGTATGAATTAAAAGAATAACTGTTCTAAATTTATCACAGGAAACAAGGTTTTACAATTTTTTTATACCATTTCACCTATAGAGTTGTCATATCCATGTATTTCCTTAAGGAGCATTGATCGTAAGAACTTTTGAACAATCTCTTAGACTTTCATTTATTTAATGGCGGAAATAATAATGCTTTGATAAAATCGAACGGAAAGGAATGTGAGAAAAACATGAATTTTCATTTAGACCTGATTCAAGATAAGGTAGAGTTTTTTGAAGCTTCTTCTTTAAAGGAATTAGAGAGGAAAGTAAATGAACAAATTGAAGTAAATCAAAAAATAATGCTTGGAGTTCATTCTGTTACACACCATATACACGTTGAGGATAATGGGAGAAAAACTTGGAGCGCGGTCGTTCATTTTAAAGTAAGAAAAGTTTAAGGTGCACGTTTAGCGACGATTCGTTAATTTATATTAAGAAAAACCAGGTGTGATTAAAAATCACACCTGGTCCTTTTTGGTGCTCAGAATATCCTCAATCCTGTATTCCTTCCCATGAATACCTTTATAGTATTCAGGATACATGTCTTCTCCACATTTTTCACAGGAGAACATAGGGGGGACGGCTGGATCACCTCCATCCATTAAATCAAAATCTCTTACCACTTGTTGTGGAATCTCTTCTTTTTCATGACACACTAAACAAACAAAGTTGATGCTCTGTTTTGATTGGGCCATTTTTTTCTTTTTTTTCTTGCCTTTTTTTCGGTGTTTCGATACTGGTGAAATGATGAATCACCCTTTCTAAATAGGCTCTTGTCGTGGTACACAAGGCCACCTTGATTTCTAGTCTACCATTTTCAAGACAGACTTCTCCCTTGTATTCATAGTAACACTGGCATTTTTCACAAATAAGAGGGTCTCTCTTACCACTTGATACGATTCGTTCCCTCCATGTCTGACGGCGCATTGTTTTCTTTGCTTTCACTATCCAGCGTTTCGCTTTCTGTTGCCATTGACATAAGACTTTTTTACTCAAGCCCTTGCATCTCCTTGAATACATCCCATAATGACGAATCGTCTTAAACTGTTCATCTGGGATATGACGAATAAGCCTAGAGATAAATTCCTCTACACTGATCGTTTCTCTCTTTTCTTTTCCGTCTGTCTTATCATGATACGTAAAGGTTACCTTTTGTCCGTCATATGCCTCGATCCGATTCAGTCCTATCGCAGGTCGACGAATATAACGGCCAATATAGCGAAGTTGTTCTTTTACATTCCCTTCCTGTTTTGGCGCATGCACATAGAAGCCCTTCCCATTATTGTGAAACGCCTGTTGTAATCGAGGTTGTATTCTCTTCTTTTCTTTTTCTGACACACCTCTGCGTATGAACTTTAACACCACGGTCTGCCACTGCTTTCTTAACATTTCAAATGGCAGATAATCGTACTGTTTCCATTCCCCCTTTTTCGTAAGACCTCCCATCGTCACTAGCATATGTACATGGGGATTGAAATTCACTCTGGATCCGAAAGTATGTAAGCCTGATATGATTCCAGGGGTCACTTTCGCTTTCTTTTTGAAAAAATCCATGATTAATCGCGCCTCGTCCATCAAATCTTTTAACAGATGGCGATGAAGCAAAAACACATCACGCAGTCCTTCATCAATTGTAAAGATGACATGACGATGATTCACCTGTAAGACCTCTTCTGTTAGTAGTCGACTCCATTCTTCGCTTTCTCCTACTGAACAAGTGGTACAAAATCGACCCTTACAACGATACGGAACCTTCCTGACATCATGGCAACCTTCACAAACAAATAGCTTAAATCCATTTTTGGGATTCCCACACCCTCTGAATTTCTCTATTTCCTTTCTTACTATTGGACGGATTTTAGCTCCATGTTTCTTTTGAAAGTGATCCCAATGGTTATGTTTATCAAAGAAAATTTGTTTTAATATATTATTCTCCATGACATCAAAATACCACAGTTTCTAAGACTGTGGTAGACCCGAAATTATATACTTTCTTATCTTTTAAGAAAAGCGCAAGCGCCCGTTTAGCAACGAAGGGGCTTGAGCACTCCGTATGAGATAAAGGAAACACGAAAAGCCCTAAAGCAGAGGATCTACTAACTACTCAAACGTAGATCCACCTCCCTCCTGGAGGCGTCTCCGTTGACTTATCATAGAGACATGGAACATCAACTAAGAACGCCCACGTCCTGTGGGCAACGTTGATGCTAGCACTTCCTGTGCGTCGAAAGCGCTACCAGTCGCTGGGCGCTGGAGCTAGACAAAAATAAAAGCACCATCCAAATAAGGAAAGATTTTTATGCTTTCTTACTCTGTTAAAAATAAGGGGGACCTCCCCCTTATTCATCGTTTATATGGATTATTTGTTAATTTCTTTATAACAACTGGCTTCCAGCCTTTTTCGTCTATCCACCTAATTTCAACTTGATACGTTTCATCAGGACGATCACTAGGGGAAACTGTCCCTATAGCATCTTGTGGAGATCCGTTATTTCCTATGTACCAAGTCGTCATATTTTCAACAGGAACACCTATAGCATAGCTTAAAGATTGTTCCATTTCTGACCAATCAACAGAAGCGGTATCATACTGTGCAACATGCTCTCCTTCTTGTGTCGTTCCAATGGGTTTCCACGAGGAATTAGTAATGACTTTCTCAATATTTTGTTCAGAAGATTGTTCAACTGTTGCTTCTGCAAAAGGATCTTCTACTTCTTCCTCTATAGGTTCAGCTGTCACTGTAGTCTCTTCTTCAGCAGATGTCTCTTCATTTTCTTCAGTATCTTGTACTACATTCGACTTATTTTCAGCAGACGTATTTTCTTTTTTCGTTTCCTCGGATGTAGTAGAGCTATCCTCTTTTTCAGGAAGTAAGCTAACTCCTATCACTAAGATAAGTACCCAGACAATCCCTATTAAAATGTATAATACTAGGTTTTTCTTTCGTTTCTCATTACGAGTTTCAAACCTTGATGGACTTTCTTTCATCTCTCACCCTCCAAAATTTAAAACGATTCATTATATCTTTATTATTTTATCATCTTTTACAGAATAAGTGTCCATAAAACTTTATGACAGTACATAATACGCTTGATTTCTTATCAATACACTTCTTATTCCATCTGCTCAATACCTGCTATTAATTTCACTATATCAGTAAAAGCTTTGTTCGTTATATCTGTTTTAGAGGTTTCAAGATCTACCACAACTAATACATATTTAGGGGAATCGAAAGGAAAATATCCAGCAAACCACTTATTGTATAATCCATTTTTTCCTGTTTCTGCAGTCCCGGATTTCCCTGCGATTTCAAAAGGTAAAGATAAAAATTGTTTACCAGTTCCTTCTGTTATGACATGTCGCATCAAATTTTGTAGTTTTATAGCCGTATAAGGTGATATAGAATCATGCTTCGTTTGGTCCTTAAAATGAAACATGTTGACATTATTTTTAAAAAGCAATTCACTCACCATTTTTACTGATTTTCTTTCTCCTCCTCTTGCGATGGTAGCCACCATGTTTGCAACTGCTAAAGGCGTCATCTTAACATCCTTTTGGCCAATAGCTGTTTGAGAAATATAATTGTCATCGTATTTATTCGCATCCTCTGACCAAATCACACCGCTTTGTTCTTCAGAGATTTGTTTAAAATCTTTATATTTAAAGACATCCCCACTCCATCCTACTGTTTCAACAAGACCCAATTTCCTAGCATAAGTGGAGATTGTATCCTCTCCGGTTTGTTCAAACATTCTTTTCCCAAGTTCAGCAAACGTATAATTACAGCTTTTCGCAAAACTTTCGGTAAAATTAAGATTCCCTAACCTCTTGTTGAGTTCCTTTTCTTCTTTTCCATAAAGATCTAAATTACAATCAAAGGTTTCATTAGGATGAATCATTCCTTGTTCGATAGCAGCGGATGCAGTTACTATTTTAAAGGTTGACCCTGGAAAATGGGGGGTCAACATATGATTTAAATAAGTTTTTGGATCATTTCGATCCAATTTTGGTCTAGAAGCCATGGCTAATACTTCGTTACTCTCAACCTCTAACAAAACCGCACCACCCTTATCAAGGTGATAAGAATTAAGGACTTCTTCTATGATTCTTTGTAAATCCAAATCAATTGTCGTTTTCACTTTAAGTGGATAAAATGCGTTGACATCTGAAATAAACTTAATTGAATCACCAAACATCGGTTGGTTTTTCCCATCCACATGATAAAGTAAACGAGTTGACACATCTGATTGAAGAAATGAATCAAATGAATGTTCAATTCCATTGTTCCCCTTTATAACTTTAAGAATTCCTTGCGAATCTTTTGTTTCGTAAGTAAAGCCTATAAGATGGGTAGCCAATAAAGATGGGCGCGTTGTTTGAAGTAATACTCCATAAATACCTGGAATATCTAGCTGGTTAACCAATCTTATGTGCTTTTCTTTAATCTCGAAATTATTTTCAACATTTAATAAAATGGGTTCCTTTTCTTTCAGACTTGTTTTATTTTTAATATCTTTTAATGTTAAGGTATCTAATGCGTTAGCAAGTTTTTTAAGGTTGTTTTCTTGATGAAAGACAATTGGAAACAATATGACAGTAGGCTGTTTTTGATTTTTTATAGACGTTCCATTACGATCTATAATCTCACCTCGTCCATCATGAATGACTACCTCTTGTACCCTTTGATTCACACTTTCTTTCATTAAATTTATATTATGTTTTGAAAAAGACTCTGGATAGATAAGTTGAATTTCTATGAGTCTACAAACGATAATGAAATAAAAACTCATAATGACAATGGATAAAAAAACAATTCTTTTTTTAATCATGAAAAAACACCTCGTCTCTAGTCTAGACGAGGTGTTTTAAAAGTAAACGATCTGATTCTTACTTAAATTCGACGATTCTCACCAATATTTCTCCACCTGGGGTTTGAACCGTTACTTCATCACCGATTTTTTTTCCCATTAGACTTTTCGCCATAGGAGAATCATTTGATATTTTTCCTTCAAATGGATCAGCTTCAGCAGAACCAACAATCGTATAGGTCTCCTCTTCACCATCTGGTAATTCAATAAAAGTAACCGTTTTCCCTAGGGTAACGGTATCAGAATTAGTCGCTTCTTCAATAATCTTTGCATTTCTAATCATATTTTCAAGTGTGGTTATTCTTCCTTCAACAAATGCTTGTTCATCTTTTGCTGCATCATATTCTGAATTCTCCGACAGATCTCCAAAACTTCTAGCAATTTTAATACGTTCCACCACTTCTTTTCGCTTAACCGTTTTCAATTGTTCAAGCTCGTGCTCCAACTTTTCTTTTCCTTCTGCAGTCATCGGAAATACTTTTTCTTCCGCCATTAAACTACTCACTCCTTTTTCTTTAAAAAAACCCGAAAAAACATCCCCACGTTTTGTATGTAAGGTCGTACTGAATCATATAAACGATGAAATAATACATAAATATAATAGGAAAGGGCGACTCATAATAGAGTCCTCCCTTAACTATAGATGTGCTATACACCTTTAAAAATGAAATCAACATATAAATAATATGAGCTCAGTACACTTTATCTATGCTATATTATTACAAAATCAGGTTTTGTTCAAGAATTGTTTGAATTTTTGTGACCATTAAATCAATTGCCACATGATTTTGTCCACCCTCAGGGATGATTAAATCCGCATATCTCTTTGTCGGCTCAACAAACTGATTATGCATAGGCCTTACAACCGCAACATATTGATCAATAACCGATTCAATTGTTCTTCCTCGTTCCTTAATATCACGAAGCATTCTTCTTAAGATGCGAATATCAGAATCTGTATCTACATATAGCTTAATATCCATTAAGTTTCGCAAGCGCTCGTCTTCTAAAACTAAAATGCCTTCTAAAATAATAACATCCTTAGGCTCAACATGAATAACCTCATCGGATCGTGTATGAATTTTGTAATCATACACAGGTTTTTCAATTGGATTGTAGTTAAGCAATTCTTTAATATGATCAATTAATAAATCATTATCGAATGCAAGTGGATGATCATAGTTTGTTTTTAATCTTTCTTCTAATGGAAGTTCACTTTGATCTTTATAGTAGTAATCTTGTTCAATCATTAAAATAGAATGATCTTGAAATCGGTCGCATATCGCCTTTGTTACAGATGTTTTTCCCGATCCCGACCCTCCTGCAACCCCAATAACTATCGGCTTCTTTCCCAACTAAGGTTTCTCCCTTCTCATCATGTTGTTTGAATAGACGGGTTGGTCGACTTTAAATTTGACAACTTGAAGTGGATGTCGTGCTGCGTCTAATTCATTTCCTTCTTCATCCCATAACACTTCAACTTTTGTTGTAAAATTATTTATTTGCGGGCCGAAAAATTCTACCTCATCGCCTTTTCTAAAAAAATTACGTTGTTGAAGCGTTACGATTTTTGAAGTGGTATCATAGTCTAATACTCTTCCAACAAAGTCATAAGTCGTTTTTTTACTGTGATCACCAAACATTTGCTCACTAGAACCGGGAGTTCCTTCAAAAAATGCAGGTGCTGTATCTCGATTTGCACACTTATTTAACTCTTCCAGCCACTCATCTTTAAATACAAAGTTATCAGGGTTTGCACAATAAGCATCAATTACTTTTCGATATACACTAACGACTGTAGCAACATAATGAATCGATTTCATTCTTCCTTCAATCTTTAAACTATCAATACCAAGCTCAATCATTTTAGGGATTGATTTAACAAGATTTAGGTCTTTCGGACTCATCGCAAAAGGATCATCCTGTTCATTGAATAAACGATTTTCACTTTCATTTACCATAGAATAAAGATCGTAATCCCAACGACATGATTGGCAACAGCCACCTCTGTTAGAATCACGAGCGGTCATATGATTACTTAAAGTGCATCGTCCAGAATAAGCAATACACATGGCACCATGAATGAAGGTTTCAATTTCTATATCCACTTTTTCTTTTATTTCTTTAATTTCATCTGCTCCTGTTTCCCTTGCTAAAACTACTCTCTCTAAGCCTTCTTCCTTCCAAAACTGAACTGCTTTCCAATTTGATAAAGATTGCTGTGTACTTAAATGTACTTCAAGTTTTGGCGCAACCCTTTTACAAGTTTCAATTATTAACGGGTCAGCTACTATAATTCCAGATATCTCGGCTCGTTGTAAATCTGCTAAATATTCTTCTAAACCGTCCATATTCTCATTATGGGCGAAAATATTTGTTGTTACATAGATTCTCGCTCCATACTTTTTAGCGAACTGGACTCCCTCTGCCATTTCATCAATCGAAAAATTATCAGCATTGGATCTAAGTCCATATTCTCTCCCACCAATAAATACAGCATCTGCACCATACATAACAGCTATTTTCAGCTTTTCTAAATTTCCGGCAGGAGCAAGAAGTTCTGGCTTCTTTGTAATCACACGTTTGCCATCAATGAACTCAGATATACGATTAACTGTCGCTTTCACCACAACTTTCCTCCTTTTTCGTTAATGTTCTTTTTTGACACCCTCTAATATACCGTTTCCTTAAAGAAAAAACCGGTATCCAAAGGTCGATTAACGGGCTGCAAATCCTCGATCGCTTTTAACCAAGTTTGTTTTTGTTGTTGATACTTTTCTCGATCCATTACGAATAGGTCAATGGCTTCACGATATATTCTTGTCACTTCACATATATAATTTGGTGACTTTAACACACCATCAATTTTAAACGAATCTACTCCAGCATCGATCATTTCTTCTAATTCATCCACAATACAAATATCATTTGGACTCATAATGTGCGTACCATTTTCATCTTCATAAATTGGATATTTATTATTTCTTTCTTGATCATACAAATACATATTTTGATCGAGCTTGCGATTTCCAACCTCATGTACTTTGCCTTGAAATTCAAAATAGTTTCCTACTAGGGAGCGTTTTGATTGAAACATACAAGTCATCCCATGAACTTGAACCTCAATCTCAACTTCAGCATTCTCTTTTGTTTCTATGATTGAATCCATACTTAATTCTCTAGCTAAAACCGCTCTTTTGCTTCCTTTTCTCCCCCCAATAGTTACATGTATACCAATTTGTTGCTGTGGTTTCTGTATTCCAATGTAAAGGCATTTCAGGAGCGACTTCCTTAGCAATCATTAAAACAGCAGGGTCACCAAATACAATTGCGTCTACTTTTGCTTCCCTTAAAAATTGAATATATTCGGGTAATTCGTCGATTTTATCATTATGAAAAAGAGCGTTCATGGCTACATATAGCTTTTTACCTTTCGTAAGCTCTCTAGCTAATTTAATATCTTCGCGATTAAACTCGCCTGCTAAACGAAGACCATATCTTTGTTCTCCAACAATAAATGCATCCGCTCCAGCTGAAGAAAGTATTTCAAGATCTTTTACACTTGTTGGGGTAACAAGTAGTTCTGGTTTTTTCATTTTCACACACCTCTCTTAACACTCACAGCCATTCCGTCTCCAACAGGTATAATGGTTGTATCATAGTGCGGATGATCAAGTAAGGCTTTATTAAAAGCTTTTAAATTTCTTACCATCGTCCGCTTCCGTCTGGGAATTTCATCATCTTCTTTAAAGATTAGTCCACCTAGAAAGACATTATCAACGATAATGATGCTCTTATCCAGAAGCTTCATTTCATATATATCTAAAAAACGTTGATATTGACCTTTGGCAGCATCAATAAATAGGAGGTCATATCCATGATCTATTTGCGTTTGAACCTCAATGGAAAGAGCATCTCCATTAATTACATCAATTCGATCAGACAACCCATTTTGCTTAATCGTTGAAACAGCTTTTTCAAAACGATCTTGATCCCTTTCAATTGTCGTTATTTTGACATCGTTAAAGGCCATAGCCATACGCATAGAGGAATAACCAATTGCCGTTCCAATCTCAAGTATTTTTTTTGGTTTGTATAATTGTAAAAGCAATAATAAAACCTCTATCGAGACTTTATCCATAATAGGAACATGGTGTTGTTTAGCATAGTACTGTAGTTGTTCAATACTTTGAGGTAAGTTTTTCATTAATGATTCAATATATTGATAAGCAGTTCTATCCTGCACGTTCTTTTTCCGCCCTTTATAAAAAAGTTATCACATTTTTCATACTTATAAGTGACTTGAACTATAATTAATAGCCAAATCACACATCGATATATTTTACCACAATAGAAAAAGGAATGCGAATAAAAATCGCAATAAGAAAAGCGAAAACAACCGTTTAGCGACGAAGGGAAAAAATGAACGTCAACTAAGTTCAGCCACGACGCGAGAGGTAACGTTTACGCTAGAACATCGTTTGTGTCTCAGTTGCTGGACGATGGAGCTAAACAACGATGAAAGCACCTTTTTATCAAAGACGAAGTTTATATATACTTAGGATTAAAAAAAGCTGAAGAAAAATATAACATCCTCAGCTTCTGCACATTATCTATCCATATGCTCATTAATAGCTTCTTTATGATCTTCAAAATTAGTTGTAAAGATAACATCCCCTTCACTTGTAGCCAAGAAGAACAAGTAATCGGTTTCCTCTGGTTCAAGCACTGCTTCCATACTTGACTCTCCAGCATTGGCAATAGGTCCCGGTGGTAACCCATTAATTACATACGTATTATAAGGGTCTTGGACTTCCAAGTCCTCATACAACACTCGATCTTTATGCTCTCCAAGTGAATATAAAACCGTAGGATCTGTCTCCAACCTCATCCCTTCTTCTAAACGATTATAGAAAACACTGGCAATTTTTTTGCGATCTGTTTCTTTAGTCGCTTCTTCCTCTACTAAAGATGCAAAAGTTAACAGCCAATGAACAGATTTGTCCTGTTCAATCAATTGCTCTTCATACTTACTGACTACTTTATTGGTTTGAGCAATCATTTTTTCTACGATCGACTCTAATGAAGGATCCTCTTCATAAAAATAATAAGTTGATGGATATAAATATCCTTCAAGAGAATACTTTACATCCTCCATTAAAACTTCATTTGTAATAACTTTCGGATAAAGATTCATCATTTTTTGAACAAATTCATCATCAGTTAAGGTTTGTTCTATTTCTTTGGTAGAGAACGATGTAGCCTTGGCAATAATCTCAATGATTTCTTTTATTTGTTTTCCTTCAGGTATCGTCATAGTGAACACAGGATCTTGAATCACTTTTCCTGTTTTTAAACTAGCGATAATATCATCTATTTCCATGGATTTGTTTAGTTGGTACGTCCCTGCTTGAAATCCTGATTCACTTTTAAACTTCACGTAAATTTTAAACACTCGATCATCTTTGATAATTTCGTTTTTCTCTAAAATAGATGCAATGGTCGAAAGATTTGATCCGATAGGAATTTCTACCTTTATTTTTTCCTCATTATTTGAATCTACAGGTTGTAAGGCAGATTTAACATATAAGTAACCTCCACCTAATATGACCGAAAATAAAAGTAATCCGACAACGAATATAGTAAAGACGATCCTTCTTACAATTTTCGCCTCTTTATGTTTCACAAGTTTTTGTTTTAGTATTAATTCTTTTTTTTCGTTCTTTTTTGACATAAAGTAATTGGCCCTCCTCTCATTCCACCTATTATACTACATTTTTTTATCTCCTTCGCCAAGATTTTTAGTAAAGAGTACATAGGTCGTTAAAACAAAAAAATCCCTCACATCAAAGTCGATGTAAGGGAGCGGAGAAAATCTTTTTAATTATCCTCTTCTTCTTCTAAAAATGTATTTAATACTTCTTCAATCATATCCCATTCTTCATCTGATTCTACCGGCTGTAATTCACCAGCTTCATTATTTTCATTAGGAACAAAGCTTGAAGCGTGGATCTCAATCTCATCTTCTTCGTCTTGATCTGCACCGACAGGATAGTATAATACATATGATTTATTATATGTATCATTTTCAAAGGTAAACAATACTTCACAAAGTTGTTCGTTTCCGTCTTCATCAATAATCGTTATTTGTTTTTCACCATGTTCCATTGTCATATTACTCCTTTTTCTCTCATTCATTGTGAGAAGTGATTTCATTAAGATTGGCTATCCCAAGTAAGATTGTAAAATAACTGTTGCAGCCATTTTATCAATCACCTTTTTCCTTTTTTTTACGACTGACATCAGCTGAAATGAGAAGTCTTTCAGCTGCTTGAGAAGAAAGACGTTCATCCCATAAGACAACAGGCAAGGAAAATGCTTTTTCTAGAACGTTCACAAAATATTGGCTCGCTTCTCCTCTAGGACCAATTGTACCATTCATATTCTTCGGAAAACCAACTACAATTTTTTTAACTTCATATTCATCAATCAAGTCTTTTAAACGACCAAGTTGGTAATCCTCCGTCTCTTCCACAATTTTAATTGTTTCTATCCCTTGGGCTGTCCACCCAAAGGAGTCACTGATGGCTACTCCTAAGGTTTTTGAGCCTAAATCTAATCCCATAATTCGCATGCTAGTCCTCTTTATGATTATTTAAGTATGATTTAACAAGGTCTTCAATAATTTCATCCCGCTCTAATTTTCTTATTAAATTTCGGGCATCCCGATGACGAGGAATATAAGCTGGGTCTCCTGATAAAAGATAACCAACAATTTGATTAATTGGATTATATCCCTTTTCTTGCAATGCATCGTACACTGTAAACAAAACTTCATTTACATCGGTTTTCACTATTTCCTCTGAAATATTAAACTTCATCGTACGGTCAAATGAGCTCAATGATCACACCTCTTCCTTAGTGATAATAAGAAGGCATTCAGAAATTGTCCTCCTCTGAACACTTACTAGAGGTTGTTCAAAAAGTCTAATACCAACAAAGCGGCCTGACTTTTTGAACTAGCACGATAAAAATCATCAATAACCCCTCAATAACTCCATTTTACACTATAATATCTTAATTATAAAACGGATTTTGTCCATTCTTGCACATAATCTAGTGCTTCTTTTAATTTTTCAGGGTTTTTACCTCCTGCTTGAGCCATATCTGGTCGGCCACCACCGCCACCACCACAACGACTCGCTACTTCTTTAATTAATTTTCCTGCATGAAATCCCTTCGTTACCAAGTCTTTTGTAACTCCTGCGGCTAAATTCACTTTTCCATCTACTGGTGCCCCTAGTATGACAATAGCAGACCCTAAAGTTTGTTTCAAATCATCGACCATACCTCGTAACTGGTTCATATCTTTAACATCTACTTGAGTAGCCAAGACTTTTATTCCATCGATCTCTTTTACTTGATCCTTTAATGAGGATGCTTCTAAGTTGCTTAATTTTGTTGAAAGAGAGTCAACTTGCCTTTGCAAATGCTTATTTTCTTCCATAAGGGTATCAATTCTATTTGAAACTTCTTTTGGGTTTGTTTTCAATTTAACTGCAAGATCTTTTATTGTTGCTAATTGCTCATTTAAATATTGATAAGCTGCTTTACCGGTGACTGCTTCGATCCTTCTTGTTCCTGCTCCAATGCCTGACTCTGATACGATTTTAAATAAACCGATAGACGCCGTGTTTTTCACATGGCATCCTCCACAAACTCAATACTGTACTCTCCTATTTGTACTACGCGAACAACATCTCCATATTTTTCACCAAATAGAGCCATTGCCCCCATCGCTTTTGCTTCATCTATTGGTTTATTTTCAATTTTAACCGAAAGGCTGTTCCAAATAAGCTCATTTACTTTTTGTTCAATTAATTCTAGTTCTTCTTCTTTAACTTGTCCAAAATGGGTAAAGTCGAAACGTAAACGATCTCCCATCACTAATGAACCTGCTTGATTAACATGATCACCTAACACATCTTTCAACGATTGATGGAGCAAGTGTGTAGCCGTATGATTCTTCACAACACCATTTCTAACCTTATCATTCACTTGTAATTCAACAAGATCACCTTTGTTTAATGATCCAGACTCGATATATACATTATGAAGGTTTTGACCTTTTGGTGCCTTTTGTACATCAATCACTTCTGCTTTCACTTTTGAATGAGTTATTGTCCCTTTGTCAGCAATTTGTCCTCCACTTTCTGCATAAAAAGGAGTTTCTGAAAAGATCAGTTGACCTTCTTTTCCTTGCTCTATATGATCAACTAAATGTCCATCACTAATGATCGCCACAACCCTAGACTGATGTGTTAGTTTTTTATACCCCACAAAAGTACTTTCAACGTCTAAGTCTGCTAATATCCCACTTTGAACTTGCATTGATTCAACTTCTTGACGAGCAGAACGTGCTCTTTCTCTTTGAAGCTCCATTTCTAATTGGAACCCTTTATGGTCAATGCTCATCCCTTCTTCTTCTGCATATTCTTCAGTCAACTCTACAGGGAACCCATATGTGTCATATAAGCGGAACACATCCTTACCTAGAATGACCGTTGATTTTTGTTGTTTTTGTCTTACAATGATTTCAGATAAAATACTTAACCCTTCATGTAAAGTTTCATGAAAACGCTCTTCTTCATTTTTAATTACTTTTTGTATGAATTCTACCTTCTCTTGAACCTCTGGATAGAAATCAGACATAACCTCTGCCACAACAGGAACGAGTTCAAACATAAAAGGTTTTTGGATTTGGATTGATTTCGCATAACGAACAGCTCTTCGTAATAGCCTTCTTAAAACATATCCTCTTCCATCATTTGATGGGAGTGCACCATCAGAAATAGCAAACGCTACCGTTCTTATATGATCAGCTATCACTTTAAACGAAATATCTAATAAATCTTTTTCACCATATTTTACTCCACTTAATTGTTCTGTTACTTTAATAATTGGAATGAAAAGATCTGTATCATAATTCGTCTTACCATTTTGAATAATACTAACCATTCTCTCGAATCCCATACCGGTATCAATGTTTTTCTTTGGAAGAGGAGTATAGGTATGATCAGGGTTATGATTGAATTCAGAGAAAACTAAATTCCATATCTCTAAGTAACGATCATTTTCTCCCCCTGGATATAATTCAGGATCGTTAAGATCATTTCCAAACTCTTCTCCACGATCGTAGAAAATTTCTGTGTTTGGACCACTTGGACCTTCTCCTATATCCCAAAAATTCCCTTCCAATCGGATGATTCGCTCACTTGGAAGTCCAATATCTCTCCATAATAAGAATGCTTCTTCATCTTCAGGATGAATCGTAACAGATAGTTTACTTGGATCAAATCCAATCCATTTTTCGCTCGTTAGAAATTCCCAAGCCCACTGAATAGCTTCTTTCTTAAAATAGTCCCCAATTGAAAAATTACCTAGCATTTCAAAAAATGTATGATGTCTTGCTGTCTTCCCTACATTTTCAATGTCGTTTGTTCTGATCGATTTTTGAGCATTCACAATTCTAGGATTATCAGGGATCACTCTTCCATCAAAATATTTCTTTAAAGTTGCCACGCCACTATTTATCCATAAAAGAGTAGGGTCTTCATTCGGAACAAGAGAGGCGCTGGGCTCAACTGAATGCCCCTTTTCTTTAAAATAGTCTAAGTACATTTGTCTAACTTGAGCTGACGTTAATGATTTCATAATAACCTCCTAATGTATTTTAATAATGTAGCCTATCCATATAGGCATAGAAAACCTTTTAAAAAAATTTTAAAGTGTGTGTTCAAAAAGTAGGGAGAAAAGGGCCGAGAAGAACAAGGCGACTACTTAAAGGAACGCAGGCTAAGTTCAGTCACGTCCTGTGACAACGCCTGCGCTAGCCCGTCCTTGGGCATCGGAGCACCACAGTGTACGTCAAGGAAGGATCACGAGCTAAATACGTGTCCCCATCCTAGGGACAACGCTCGTGCTAGCCAATCCTGGCGTCGGAGCTTGGAATAGCGAGACAACAAAGTTATTCGACAGCAATTTTTCATGACTTTTTGAACAACCTCTTAAACATAAAAAAACCCCGACCACCGTGTAAATGAATAACACTTACACAGGGACGAGAGCTTCGCGGTACCACCCTGTTTATAGCTAAGATTAGCTATCAACTTAATATTGCCTTAACGCGACAAAACGGTAGGGTTTTACCTACACTCATGATTAGCGTTCAACTGCTCTTCACTTGGAATCTTTTTCAGCCTAGAAAATTCCTCTCTTTAAAGGGACTTCAGTCTACTCGTATCACTCTATGTTTTTTCCTATCGGTTTATTATCTATGTGAATTATAGTCAAGGGATCATAAAATGTCAATGATCCTGTTTTAATTTTAAGGTATGAATGATGACGACCCTTAATACAGCAACAGCAGGGACAGCAACAATTAAACCAATGATCCCTGCTAACTCCCCACCTGCAATCAAAGCAAAAATAATGACAACTGGATGAATATGTAAGCTTTTCCCTACAATTAAAGGTCCTAAAATATTTCCTTCAATAAATTGTAAAGCGATGATGATAACCACAACTACAAAGACTTTTTCCATAGAGATGGTTGCTGCAATAATAATAGCAGGAACCGCACCAAAAACAGGACCAAAATAAGGGATTATGTTCGTTATCCCAATAATGAGTCCTAAAAGTAAAGAATAAGGAATTCTAAATAACATCAAAGAAATGATTGATAATGAACCTATAATCAAACACACAAGTAATTGTCCTCTAATATACGCACCCAATGATTCATCGATATAGTATAAAAACTGCTTTCCTTCTTTTCTCCATTTAGGAGGCGTTATATACCAGGTAGCTTTTTTCATTTTATCAATATCTTTTAACATATAGAAAACTAAAAATGGAACAATAGCGATTAGGATTAAATGATTGGCAATTTCACGATAATTCAATAGGAGTTTTTCCACGGTGTTCCCTAACCATTCTTCACTCTTTTTCAAATGAATAACCACTCGCTCATAAACATCACCAGGTAATTTAGACGTTTGATCATATAATTCATCTAGCATTTGTTGATAGGCTTTCGTAATAGCAGGTATGTTTTCCGAAAACTCTTTTATTTGCTTCATCATGATAGGGTAGCCTTTAAAAACTAAAAAACCGATTCCTCCAAAGAACAAACTGTAAATTAATAAAATTGAAACGACTCTTGGAAAACCAGTCGATTTTAACTTTTCAACAATAGGGTGTAATAAATATGTGATGAATAGCGAAATAATCAAAGGAGTTATAATTGCTCTAACTATAATTACTACCGGTCCCCATAAAAAATATAATTGAGAAAGCATATAACCTATAATTAGTATTAGCAGTACTATGATTAGCTTAAATAATATTTGGACATACTTATTCTCCATACAGAGACCCCCTCTATATGGAATAGTTTCTGGAAAATGTTAGATTCTATTCAGGAATTAAGAAAAGCGCAAGCGACCGTTTAAGGTCTTTTCGGATAAAACAAAAAAAAGACTCTGGAAAAAGCCAGAGCCCTTATTATTCACATGCTGATTGTGCGATCTTCGTCAGAAAAAAGATCATCTAAAGAACTAAGAGAACCATCCTCTTCGACCTGATGAGTAGAAATTTTATCATCTATTACGGACAATTCAATAAAACAGTCCCAACAGTAATATTGATTTACACCAATTTTCCCTATTTCTTTGCTTTTACAATTTGGGCACCGAAACATGGAACATACACCTCATTTGTCAAGATCATGAAAAACAATGGTATCTTCACCAATTGATAACCTTTCAAACGGAAGCCTTTTCTTCCCATCGGTAAAATCAGCAAATAACCCATTTGTTACTTCGTATGCTAAAATAGTGCCCAAATCTTGACTAACATATACATCGTCTACCAAACCTAGTTCATTCCCATTGGAAGATACGATAGGCCTGTGATGTATCGGATGATGCCCATGAAAAAAAAACTCTTGGGAAAAAGGATGTGAATAGTCTTCAATAAGCATAATCCCATGTTCACCTACAGAATGAACAAACGATAACGGAACAACCCGTTTCCTTTCAAAAAACCCTTTTTTGTCAATTAACAATCCGTATAAGGTTCCATCTTTATTAAGAGCAAGATCAGAAACATGTCCAATTAATTTCCCAGTCACTAAAACATAAGCAGCAAGTCCTATATAGCTTGAAAATGTTCGCAAAGAAAGTCCCCACCTTCCCGAACATTTTTATTATCCCTTCAAAATAACATGACATACTTAGTGTTTTTTACTATACTCATTATCCCAATTCATCCATAAAATCAAACGGGCTAATATTCTCCATCCCTACACTCGCATCTTCAACATTGAAAGGTAATTCCTTTTGCAATTGCATTAACTCTATAGACATAGGGGCTTTTTCAATATCGAGAAGCCTATCCACTAAAGAGGTTTGACGAATATCTTCAGAGCCATTTTGAATCCCTCTTTTAAAAACCTCCAGTTCTCCACACATGATCAAATATTTTTTGCTACGAGTAATGGCAGTATATATTAAGTTTCGTTTAAGCATACGATAATAACTTCTTAAAACAGGGAGTATTACAACTGGAAATTCACTACCTTGAGCTTTATGTATAGAACAGCAATAAGCATGAGTAAACTGTTGAAAATCTTTTCTTGTATAGGTTACTTCTATCCCATCAAATGAAATAACGATCAGATCTTCTTTTTCCGTGTTTTCCTTTGAGTAGAAAATTGAAACAATAAACCCCATATCTCCATTAAATACATTACTTTCTGGTTGATTAACAAGTTGAAGTACTTTATCCCCTACTCTATAGACAACTTCTCCAAATGAAAGCTCCCTTTTTTGATTAGAAGGAGGATTTAACATCTCCTGAAGCATAAGGTTTAATTGATTTATCCCTACAGGACCTTTATACATAGGCGCTAACACTTGGATATCTTTCTTTGAAAGTCCCTTATGAATAGCATTTTTGACCACTTTATGAACAACTTCTTTCATTTGATCTGCACCACACTCTATAAATGATCGATCTGAAGTAGGATGTAATACATCTTCTGGTAAATTACCTTGATTGATCTTATGTGCTAACTCAATGATCGTTGAGCCTTCTGCTTGTCTGTAAATATCTGTTAATTTGACCGTTTCCATTATATTAGAACGGATTAAATCTTTTAGAACTTGCCCTGGTCCAACAGAAGGAAGTTGATCCTCATCCCCCACTAAGACAACTTGAATATGATCTGGAAGAGCTTTGAATAGTTGATTCGCTAAAAAAATATCAACCATTGACATTTCATCAATAATTAATAGCTTTCCTTGGATCGGATTATCTTCATTATGTTGAAAACCATCCACTCCATTCCATCCTAAAAGACGGTGAATGGTAACAGCTGCAATGTTTGTTGCTTCTGCCATTCTCTTTGCTGCTCTTCCTGTTGGAGCAGCTAACAAAATAGGAAATGGTTCATTTTTTTTCTTATAATCTTTATCATCTAATGAACACCCATGAAGTTCACTGTATAACTCAACAATCCCTTTTATCACCGTCGTTTTTCCTGTACCTGGCCCTCCAGTCAAAATAGTGATAGGTGATTGTAACGCTCGCTGAATTCCGTCTTTCTGAAGGGGAGCATATTCCACGTTCAAACGTTCTTCGAGGTTACCAAGTGCCATTAAAAATTCAGATTCAGGGAATAAATCTTTATATTCTGTTTGTTTCATTAATCGTTTAATTTCCCGGGAAAGACCTTTTTCTGAGAAATATAAGGAGGGAAGGTACACCCTTTGATCATCTTTCATTATTTTCTTTTGCTCTTCAAGAAGACTCAATTGATTATGTATTTCATTGATAGAAATATTACTATTATGATTTAGCAGTTGTCTTGCTTTTTCTCCTAATTGATCGATCTGTAAAAAGGCGTGGCCTTCTTGCGAAGTTTCTTGTTCAAGGATGAAGAGAATTCCAGCATTTATTCTGTCGGGATGATTGCCAGACAAACCAAAATATTGACCTATTTCATCTGCTCTAGCAAAACCAATTCCTTTAATATCATCAACTAAACGATACGGATTTGTTTGTATAATTTCAATCGCTTCATCTCGATACTTTTGGTAAATTTTAGTTGATAACTGAGGTCCAAAACCAAACTCATTGAGATGAATCATCATCTGCTCAATTCCTTGGTGTTCCTTCAGACTTTCCACTAAGTCTATTCTTTTTTGTTTGGACAACTTCTTTATTTTTCCCAATACTGATGGATCTTGTAAAATGAGTGAAATAGCTTGATTTCCCAATTCATCCACTATAGATTCAGCTGTCTTAGGACCAATCCCTTTAAATAAATCACTTGAAAGATAACGGATAATACCACTCTTCGTCTGTGGCTGTTGCTTTTGAAATCGATTAGCTTGAAACTGATTACCGAATTTAGGGTGTTTTATAAAGGAGCCATGAAAGGTATACACATCATCTTCATGTAGCACAGGGAAATAGCCAGTTACTGTTATGATATCTTCATCTAACGTTTGATCCGATTCTTCAACAAATATTTTTAACACTGAGTATAAATTATCCTGATTTCTGAAGATTATCGACTTAACTTCCCCGGTTAAAAATGATTCTTGATTATAATTCTCCTCTTTCATGGTCCTTCCTCCTTACTACCTTCTTTATTTATTCTCCATTAAAGACAACGCATGTAAAGCAAGTTGGTGATCACTTTGAGCTTCGATAGCCCTAGTAAACATTTCTTTTGCTTGGGATATTTTATTTTTATATACATACGTAACACCTAAATTGTATAGGGCATCTGCATGTGATGAGTTATCTTCAACCACTCTTTCAAATTGGTCCTTTGCTTCATCCAATAACTGTTGTGAAGCTAAACACATTCCATATTGAAAGCGTGCTTCAATGTCCGATTCATTTAGCTCTACAGCACGTTGCATAAACGGTAGAGCCAACTTAGGTTGTTCCAAAGATAAAAGCGTCAATCCTTGCATATAATAAACATCACTAGAGACTAACCCTTGATCAATTGCTTTCTGATAATGAAGTTGTGCCTCTTGATAATTTTCTAATTCATAATAAACATTTGCTGCACCGTAATAGGCAGTAGCAACTGTTTCATCTAATTCGAGAGCACGGTTAAAAAATTTTAAAGCTCTTTTATGATCTTTTAAGCCTGCAAGTAAGTTACCAAAATTAACATATAAAATAGGATCTTGAGGGTCTTCCTCAATAGCTTCTTGAAAAAGCTTTGCTGCCTCTTCAGCCTTACCTTCTTGCATAGCTTCTATAGCTAGTTGATTTTTTGATTTCACAATAAACACCTCTTGTATCACGTTAGTACTTATAGAGGTTTTTTATAAAACTCTATAAGTACCATATTTTTTTTCTCATTTTTAAAAACCTCATCAATCGTACCTCCACCAAGACAATATTGACCATCATAGAAGACAACAGCTTGTCCAGGTGTTATGGAACGGATTGGTTCTTCAAAAATTACTTCAGCCGTATTTTCGTCAACAATATGAACACGGACGTTATGATCTGACTGACGATAGCGAAATTTAGCTGTACATACTAATTCCTCAGTTGGTTTTTGAGAAGAAACCCAGTTAATATTGACAGCTGTAATGGAATCAGAATAAAGCAAATCATTGTCAGAGCCTTGACCAACATAAAGAATGTTCTTTTCTAAGTCCTTCCCAACGACAAACCAAGGGTCACCACTACCACCAATCCCTAGACCATGTCTCTGACCGATCGTATAATACATTAATCCATCATGATGTCCTTTTACTTCACCTTCTAATGTTTGCATGACACCAGGTTGAGCAGGTAAGTATTGACTCAGAAATTCTTTGAAATTTCTTTCACCAATAAAACAAATACCTGTACTATCTTTTTTTGTCGCTGTTGCTAAATTGTGTTCTTCTGCAATTTTCCGTACATCTTTTTTATTAAGATTTCCTATTGGAAACATAACTTTTGATAGTTGTTTTTGAGATAGTTGATTGAGAAAGTAAGTTTGATCCTTATTTTCATCTTTTCCTCGAATGAGACGCGCTTCTCCATTTTCATGAGAGACTTGAGCATAGTGACCTGTAGCTAAATAATCAGCTCCTAATGTCATTGCATGATCTAAAAACGCCTTGAATTTTATTTCTTT
The DNA here is from genome assembly GCF_020524035.2 of Bacillus carboniphilus. Taxonomy (NCBI): domain Bacteria; kingdom Bacillati; phylum Bacillota; class Bacilli; order Caryophanales; family Bacillaceae; genus Bacillus; species Bacillus carboniphilus. The sequence continues at coordinate 1,569,443 of NZ_CP129013.1, forward strand.
ATTGCACATGACATCGGGATTTGGCGTTCGTCCACCTTTATATTCCTCTAGGAAGTAGGTGAATACTTTATCCCAATATTGTTTTTCAAAGTTCACCGCGTAATAGGGGATTCCTATTTGATTACATACTTTTATTACATCATTATAATCTTCCGTAGCTGTACAAACACCATTCTCGTCTGTATCATCCCAATTTTTCATGAAAATACCGATAACATCGTAACCTTGTTGTTTAAGTAATAAGGCTGCAACTGATGAATCCACACCACCAGACATCCCTACTACAACTCTTATATTTTGATTATCGTTCACCATATGGTTTCATCTCCATTTATACTTATATACCTTTCGATTTTTTCATTCTCTCAATAATGTTAACCACTTCTTTACCCGCTCTTTCTATTTGTTCCTGCGTGTTTCCAAGACCGAAGCTAAATCGAATGGATGAGCTAATACGACCCGAGCGATTTCCATACATTGCAACTAACACATGGGAAGGGTCAACAGAACCTGCGGTACAAGCAGAACCACTTGAAACTGCTATTCCCATTAAATCTAAATTAACGAGCATCGACTCTACATTCATTCCCGTAAATGAAATGTTAACGATGTGATCCAGGCTTTCTTCTGGATGACCATTTACTTCAAAGTCAATACATGATTTTTCAAAAATAGATAGTAACGTTTCTTTAAATTGTTTGTATTGAGTTTGCTTTTCAACTCGATTTAATTGAGAAATTTGAATCGCTTTTGAAAAGCCAATGATTGCAGGGAGATTCTCTGTTCCTGCTCTTCTTTTCGTTTCTTGTTCGCCACCGTGTAATAAAGAATATAACCTAATGCCTTTTTTAGCAAATAAAAAGCCTACCCCTTTAGGCCCATTCACTTTATGGCTAGATGTAGATAATAAATCGATCCCTATCTTATGAACATCCATTTTTTCTATTCCAAATGCTTGTACAGCATCCGTATGAAAAAAAGCTTGATGGCTAGATAGTATTTTTCCGATTTCTGGAATAGGTTGAAGAGTTCCAACTTCATTATTACCATACATAATTGAAACAAGTATTGTTTTTTCTGTTAAGGCTTTCTCTAAAGTTTCTATTGATATTTGACCCTTTTCATCTATAGGTAAATAAGTTACTTCAAACCCCTCTTTTTCAAGGTTTTGACACGTCCGTAGAACAGCGTGATGTTCTGCTTGGGTAGTAATAATATGATTTCCTCTTTTTTTATAGGCCATTGCCACACCAAGAATCGCTAAGTTATCAGCTTCTGTTCCTCCACTTGTGAAGATTATTTCACTGGGATTTGCATGAATTGAATGAGCTGCAATTTCCCTCGCTTCGTCTAAAGCTTTTCTAGCATCGCGTCCAAAAGAATGTATACTGGATGGATTTCCAAACATATCATTCATAAAGGGGATCATGTAATCAACAACTTGGGGATTTACAGGTGAAGTAGCGGCATGATCTAAATATATTTTATCCATTTTTTAAACCTACCTTATTCTAAATATAGAACATATACCCATCTTGTTCTTCTTCATCAGAAAAGTTAGCTAAGTCCTCCAACGTAGTACTATCTAATACTTCTTTCACTGCATCTCTAATTTTCATCCACAATTGCTTTTTTACAGGCTCTTCATTTTCAATTCCTTCTACTGGGCTAATGGGACCTTCTAAAACACGAATAATATCTCCTGCCGTAATTTTATTTGGTTCATTCGCCAAAACATATCCACCATAGGCACCTCGAACACTATTGACCAAGCCCGCATTCCGTAATGGAGCAATCAATTGTTCTAAATAATGCTCAGACAATTGGTGAGTATGAGCAATCTTTTTTAAAGATTTGGGCCCATCTCCATATCCTTTTGCGAGTTCGATCATAATGGTTAATCCGTATCTTCCTTTTGTCGATATTTTCATCTAGCTTTCCCCTCTCCCAACTCTCAAACATTTATCTTGTCTATCCTTTGTGTCAACTACTTTTAAAATCTTTTGCTATTATAGCATACATTCATTCTAACCTTGTAAACCTATGATAAAATTGCTTTTCAGCTTAAAATATCAAGTAAATTGAAGTATTTCCTATTAAATGTTCAATTATTTTCTTTATTTTTATATCTTTTATAAATCTTCGCTTCTGTTCCAGAATCTTGAGGATGGTAAAATCGGGTCTTATCACTTTCTTCGAAGTAATTTAGTTGAACATCGGGATAATCAATAGGGTTTTTATATCGATTACTACCTTGTTTAATTGAATCTGGTACTTCTTGAATAGGATGTTCTTTAACATAGTTCATGGCTTGTCCAATGGCTTTATATACAGAATTAGATTTAGGACTTTCACAAATGTAAACAACAGCTTGCGCTAAAGGTAGCATTCCCTCATGGTCTCCAATAAAATGAACAGCCTCCTTCGCATTAATCGCCATCGTAAGAGCATGGGGATTAGCCATACCAACATCTTCTACTGAATGCACAACAATTCTTCTAGCAATATACATAGGGTCTATGCCTGCATAAAGCATTCTCGATAACCAATACAGCGCAGCATCTGTATTGCTTCCCCGCATCGATTTAATAAAAGCCGACATTAAATTATATTGGTCATTTGTACTTACTGTATTGATTCGGTTTTCGTACACCTCTTGAATCATTAGCATGGTGATTGTCGTTTCATGCTCAATAGAATGATAAACATTTTCTAATGCTCCAAGTGCTGCTCTAACATCCCCGTCACTTATGTCAATTAAATAGTTTAATGCGTCATCATTCATATTAACAGATGAACCAAGTCCGCGAACTGGATTATGTAATGCTTCTAAGATGACTTCTGTCATTTGTTGTTTCGTTAATCTCTTAAATGTATAAACTCTACACCTTGATAATAAAGGTCCGATTATTTCATGCATTACGCTCTCTGTCGTAGCACCTATTAAAGTAATGGTTCCATCCTCCACTGCTGGTAATAAAGTCATTTGCACGTTCGATTTCATTGCATGTATTTCATCTAAAAAAACAATTGTTTTCTTCCCATACATTTTGGAGGCATCGTGCGCCTTTGAAATAACGTCTCTTAGTTCCTTAATTGATAAAGAAACAGAATTGAGCTTTACAAAATAGGCTTCTGTCATTTGACTTATAATATGGGCTAGACTTGTTTTTCCTGAAGAGGGAGGTCCATGTAAAATCATTGAATGAACTTGGTCTTGTTCAATTAATTTTCTAAGTATTTTCCCCTTTCCCTAATAAATGATCCTGTCCGTAAAACTCTTCTAATGAAGTAGGTCTCATTTTATCAGCAAGAGGTTGATTTGAATTATTTTGTATGTAAAACAAATCCATTTTAAGCCTCCCTTAATCTGAAAAAAACACATTATAAAATGTGTTTTAAAATAGTTTGTTCTAATTATACCATCTATTTGTTTGCTTGATTGGTTCCGATTCCTTCTACCAACTCATTAATAACATGCCCCGCCATAATTAACCCTGAAACCGAAGGTACATAAGCATTAGATGAAGGAGGTAATTGTGCCTTTCGAATAGGAGCTTCTTCATTTCCTACATATTTTACGACCTCAGCCTTTTGCTTAATAGGCGTTTCATCAGAAAAGACAACTTTTATCCCTTTTCTAATTCCTTCCTTCCGTAATTTTGTTCGAATGACTTTGGCGATTGGATCGGTATGCGTCTTAGATATATCAGTAATTTTAAAACGAGTAGGATCTTTTTTATTAGCTGCTCCCATACTAGATATAATTGGTATATCTCGTTTTAAACATTCTTTCATTAAATGAATTTTATACATAATTGTATCAGAAGCATCAATAATATATGTAGGTTGATAACTAAAGAACGTTTCATATGTTTCGTCTGTATAAAACATTTTTAAAGAAATGACTTCGCAGTTTGGGTTTATGTCTGCAATTCGTTCTTTCATTAAGTCAGTTTTCGGTTTTCCTACTGTGGAAAGCAAAGCATGGATTTGACGATTTACATTCGTTATATCAACGTTATCCTTATCAACTAAAATCAGCTTACCTACACCTGACCGTGCTAGCGCTTCTGCGGCAAAAGAACCGACTCCACCTATTCCAAGCACCGCTACTGTACTATTTTTTAATTGTTCTAATCCTTGTTTTCCTATGGCTAATTCATTTCTAGAAAATTGATGCAACAAAAAGATCACTCCAATATTTTTTCGTTCTCACTATATCTCGAATAGTATGTCCTATTTGTTTGAAGGCATAAAAAAATAGGACCCCAATCGTGCCGTCGCCTTTCCCTTAGTTTTGAGCCCCGCCTCCGCAGGTGGGTGCCCTGTTTTAAATGTTGTAAGTCCTCGAGCTGAATCGGAGGCATTTACTTCATTTAAAAACGTAAGCTCCCTTACTCATAAATGTTAGGTCAAAACTAGGTGAACAACGTACACATCAGGAATCCTATCTGATTTCTGATTCTAGGTTATCACAATCAGTCCCCGTTTTCAAGTCACCTTAACATACATTATTATCCATAATTATTCTGAAGTAAGTTTAATGTGAAGTTCTTTTAACTGTTCATCTGAGACGCCATCAGGAGCTTCCGTTAATAAACAACTCGCACTTGCTGTTTTAGGAAAAGCAATGGTATCACGTAAATTCGTACGATTTGACAACAGCATAACTAAACGGTCCAACCCTAATGCAATTCCTCCATGTGGGGGTGTTCCATACTCAAAAGCTTCCAACAAAAATCCAAATTGGTCATATGCTTCTTCTTTTGTAAAGCCTAATACTTCAAACATCATTTCTTGAATGTCTTTTTTATAAATTCTTAATGAACCTCCACCTAGCTCGAAACCATTGAGTACTAAGTCATAAGCAGATGCTCTCATCTTCTCAGGGTTCGATTCAAATAAATTCAGGTCTTCTTCATTAGGCATTGTAAATGGGTGATGTGCTGCATAATATCGCCCTTCTTCTTCATCTAACTCTAAAAGTGGCCAGTCAACGATCCACAAGAAGTTAAATTTAGATTGGTCAATCAATCCATTATCTTTTGCCATCTTTAATCTTAGAGCTCCTAGCGCATCCGCAACAACTTTATTGCGATCGGCAACAAATAATAAAAGGTCACCTACTTCAGCTTGAAGTTTGGATCCTAATTTTTCTTGGTACTCAGAATTGAAAAATTTGGCTATTGGACCTTTTAGTTCTTCTTCCTCTTTCTTCAACCAAGCAAGCCCTTTTGCCCCATATGGTTTTACAAACTCTGTTAAATTATCTAAATCCTTTCTAGAATATTTACTAGCTTCCCCTTTTACATTAATTGCCTTCACACTTCCACCGTTAGTAATCGCTTGAGTAAAGACTTTAAATCCAGAGTCTTTAACCTCTTCATTTAAATCAATAAGCTCCATTTCAAATCTTGTATCTGGTTTATCTGAACCATAGCGACTCATCGCTTCATCGTAAGTCATTCTCGGCAGCGGTAACGGTAACTCCATGCCTTTCGTGTCTTTCATAAGGTTAGCCATCATTTTTTCCATTAAGGAAAGGATTTGTTCTTGATTCATAAATGACATCTCAATATCAATTTGCGTGAACTCCGGTTGACGATCCGCTCTTAAATCTTCATCTCGAAAACAACGAGCGATTTGATAATAACGATCAAAGCCTCCTACCATTAACAGCTGTTTAAAAAGCTGAGGAGATTGTGGAAGAGCGTAAAACTCTCCCTCATGTACTCTCGAAGGGACTAAATAATCACGTGCCCCCTCAGGTGTGCTTTTTGTCAAAATAGGGGTTTCTATATCCATAAAATTATGATTATCTAAGAAACGACGAATCGATTTGGTGATATTATGTCTCATTTTTAACGTTTCAAAAGATGATTGATTTCTTAAATCTAAATATCTGTATTTTAAACGAACATCTTCAGAGACATCTGATTTTTGGTCATTTACTACAAAAGGAGGTGTTTTTGACTCATTAAGTATTTGTACCTTTGATGCTTTGACTTCTATTTTTCCTGTTGTTAAATTTGGGTTAATAGTTCCTTCTTCCCTAGGAATAACCTCACCAATAATTTCTAAAACAAATTCAGTCCGAATAGATTCTGCAACGGATAAGGCTTCCTCTGAATGTTCAGGATTAAACACGACTTGAACCAATCCAGAACGATCCCTTAAATCAATGAAGATCAATCCACCTAAATCTCTTCTTTTTTGAACCCAACCTTTTAAAACAACTTGCTTGCCAATAAATTTTTCTGTTACTTCTCCACAATAATGTGTACGTTCAGTCATTATTTCTCCCCCTTTTTCTTCAAGTATTCGATAAGCTTATCAATTTCTATTTTCTCTTGATTTCCATCAGTAAGATCTTTCACATTAATTGAATTTCCAGATAGTTCATCATCACCTAATATGGCAACAAACTTTGCATTTAATCGATCAGCAACTTTAAATTGAGCTTTCAGTTTTTTATTTTGGTAATCCATTTCTGCCTTAAGACCTGCTTTTCTTAAACGTTCGAGTAAAGCAACCGAGTATTCGTTTGCCTTTTCACCTAAAGTTACTAAATAGCAATCAATTCCTTCGTCAATAGGTAAAGAAATATTAAGCTCATCTATGGCTAATAGTAATCGTTCAATACTAAGCGCAAAACCGATACCGGGAGCTTCTGGTCCACCAATCGATTGCACAAGACCACTGTACCTTCCCCCGCCAGCTAAGGTTGTGATTGCACCAAACTTATCTGAATCCATCATAATTTCAAAAGCGGTATGATGATAGTAATCCAGCCCCCTAACAAGATTAGGGTCAACTTCATAATTTATTCCTAAATTTTGCAAATAGTTTAACACATGATCAAAATAGGCTTTACTTTCTTCATTCAAATAGTCTAATATGGCTGGAGCTGTTCCCATTAATTCATGCCCGCGATCCTTTTTACAATCCAAAATTCTTAATGGATTTTGTTTTAATCTTGATTGACAATCAGAACAAAACTCTCCAATTCGAGGTTCAAAGTGGCCAACCAATGCATCTCGGTGCTGCTTCCTGCTTTCATCATCTCCTAAACTGTTGATGACTAATTTGAGATTTTTTAAACCTACTGATTCATATACATTCATGGCTAGTGAAATGACTTCTGCATCTATTGCAGGGTTTTTCGTTCCAATTGCTTCAATTCCAAACTGCCAAAATTGTCTGTACCGTCCTGACTGAGGTCTTTCATATCGAAACATGGGTCCTATATAAAATAGTTTCGTGAGACTGTTTGCACTCGCATACATTTTGTTTTCAACATAGGATCTAACAACAGAAGCCGTACCTTCAGGTCTAAGTGTTATACTGCGCCCCTTGCGATCTTGAAACGTATACATTTCCTTCTGAACAATATCGGTTGAGTCACCCACGCCTCTTTGAAAAAGCTCTGTATGCTCAAAAATCGGTGTTCTAATTTCCTTATATTGATATCTTTCACAAATGTTCTGCATCACTTTTTCAATATACTGCCATCGTTCTACTTGACCTGGTAGTATATCTTGCGTTCCTCGTGGGATATTGTAAGGCATTGTCATCTCTCCTATTTTCATTAAGTAGCTTAACTTTTGAATCAATACAAAAAACCCCCATCCCTACATTTATCTATGTAGGGACGACGAGAGTTTTGCCCGTGGTGCCACCCTAATTAAAGTCAAAAGACTTTCACTTAAACAGTAACGTTTGTTTACACGTTCTTATTTACTAAAGTTCAATTCTTTTTCAATAAGAAACCTTAGGAGTGTCATTCGTTAAGTTGACATGGAGAAATGCTTCCAGCCTGTGACATTTCTTCTCTATCCAATCAGAATCTTAACTACTTTTCTCCCTCATTGGTGATATGTATTGTTGTTTTTTGTTTCTATAATCATACGTACTACCTTCATATATGTCAAGATCGTTTTATTTTTTTTTGAAGGTTTTTTACATCTCGTAAGCTTAAACCAAATTCTGAAGCGATTTCATAAGTTGTAGCTTGGGATTCTAGTACGATAAAATCATGAAAGTTAACCCCAAATACATCTTTTTTCTCATATGTTTGAGACGATTTTTCGTTCGACCTCACGAGCCCTTTTACCTCCTTGATTAACATTCACGAATATTATTTAACATTAACTGAAAATGAAAAAAATATACTCAGATGTAGTTCAAAAAAAGGATAAGAAAAACCAGGTGTGATTAAAAATCACACCTGGTCCTTTTTGGTGCTCAGAATATCCTCAATCCTGTATTCCTTCCCATGAATACCTTTATAGTATTCAGGATACATGTCTTCTCCACATTTTTCACAGGAGAACATAGGGGGGACGGCTGGATCACCTCCATCCATTAAATCAAAATCTCTTACCACTTGTTGTGGAATCTCTTCTTTTTCATGACACACTAAACAAACAAAGTTGATGCTCTGTTTTGATTGGGCCATTTTTTTTTTTTTTTTTCTTGCCTTTTTTCGGTGTTTCGATACTGGTGAAATGATGAATCACCCTTTCTAAATAGGCTCTTGTCGTGGTACACAAGGCCACCTTGATTTCTAGTCTACCATTTTCAAGACAGACTTCTCCCTTGTATTCATAGTAACACTGGCATTTTTCACAAATAAGAGGGTCTCTCTTACCACTTGATACGATTCGTTCCCTCCATGTCTGACGGCGCATTGTTTTCTTTGCTTTCACTATCCAGCGTTTCGCTTTCTGTTGCCATTGACATAAGACTTTTTACTCAAGCCCTTGCATCTCCTTGAATACATCCCATAATGACGAATCGTCTTAAACTGTTCATCTGGGATATGACGAATAAGCCTAGAGATAAATTCCTCTACACTGATCGTTTCTCTCTTTTCTTTTCCGTCTGTCTTATCATGATACGTAAAGGTTACCTTTTGTCCGTCATATGCCTCGATCCGATTCAGTCCTATCGCAGGTCGACGAATATAACGGCCAATATAGCGAAGTTGTTCTTTTACATTCCCTTCCTGTTTTGGCGCATGCACATAGAAGCCCTTCCCATTATTGTGAAACGCCTGTTGTAATCGAGGTTGTATTCTCTTCTTTTCTTTTTCTGACACACCTCTGCGTATGAACTTTAACACCACGGTCTGCCACTGCTTTCTTAACATTTCAAATGGCAGATAATCGTACTGTTTCCATTCCCCTTTTTCGTAAGACCTCCCATCGTCACTAGCATATGTACATGGGGATTGAAATTCACTCTGGATCCGAAAGTATGTAAGCCTGATATGATTCCAGGGGTCACTTTCGCTTTCTTTTTGAAAAATCCATGATTAATCGCGCCTCGTCCATCAAATCTTTTAACAGATGGCGATGAAGCAAAAACACATCACGCAGTCCTTCATCAATTGTAAAGATGACATGACGATGATTCACCTGTAAGACCTCTTCTGTTAGTAGTCGACTCCATTCTTCGCTTTCTCCTACTGAACAAGTGGTACAAAATCGACCCTTACAACGATACGGAACCTTCCTGACATCATGGCAACCTTCACAAACAAATAGCTTAAATCCATTTTTGGGATTCCCACACCCTCTGAATTTCTCTATTTCCTTTCTTACTATTGGACGGATTTTAGCTCCATGTTTCTTTTGAAAGTGATCCCAATGGTTATGTTTATCAAAGAAAATTTGTTTTAATATATTATTCTCCATGACATCAAAATACCACAGTTTCTAAGACTGTGGTAGACCCGAAATTATATACTTTCTTATCTTTTAAGAAAAGCGCAAGCGCCCGTCTAGCGACGCAGGTGCTTATAGACCCCCGCATGAGATAAAGGAAACACGAATAGCCGCAGGCTTCGATGTTGACTTATCGTAGAGAGGAGGGCGAAGCATCACCAGTCGCTGGGCGCTGGAGCTAGACAAAAATAAAAGCACCATCCAAATAAGGACCTATTTATATACTTTCTTACTCTATAAAAAAGAAGGACATGATCTGCCCTTCTCATGAGATCGTATAGCGACTATTTACTTTCTAAAATTAACGTGACAGGTCCATCATTTGTAAATGAAACATCCATCATTTCCCCGAAAGAGCCTGTTTCCACGGTAAGATTATTGTTTCTCAACAACTCATTAAATCGATCAAATATCTGTAGAGCATGCTCACCCTTTGCAGCTCCCATGAAATTAGGTCTTCTTCCTTTCGAACAATCGCCATATAGGGTAAATTGTGAAACAGATAGTATTTCACCTTTTATGTCTAGCAATGAGCGATTCATCTTTCCTGTTTCATCAGGAAAAATTCGTAAATGAACAATTTTATTAGCTAAGTATTCGGCTTCTTTTTCAGTATCATCATGCGTAATACCTACTAAAAGTAAAATCCCTGATGAAATCTCTCCGACAACTTGATCGTTTACAGTTACTTTCGCCTCTTTTGCCCTTTGTAAGATTACTTTCACAAGAACAAATCCTTTCTTAATTCATGATTCTTCGGACGGCATAGACATCTTGAATCTGTTTTACCTTCTCAACCACTTTATGAAGGTGACTAATATTTTGAATGGAAATTGTCATATTTATAGTGGCAACTTTATTTCGATCTGATCGACCTGAAACGGAAGAAATATTCGTCTTTGATTCGTTGACTACATGTAATATTTCATTTAAAAGCCCGCGACGATCATAACCAAGAACTTCGATTTCAACATTGTATTCTTTTTTAGAATTCGTCTGGTTTTCCCATTCTACTTCAATTAACCGTTCCTTTGCTTCATCTGTATGCACGTTGGGACAATCTTCCCTATGCACGGAAACACCTCGTCCTTTCGTTATAAAGCCAACAATATGATCCCCCCGGAACTGGGTTACAACATTTTGACAAACGGATCAATAAATTATCTATCCCTTTTACTTTGACACCTGCATCACGTTTTTTATTTATCGTTGGTGTATTAATTTCAGAGACCATTACTTCTAAATGCTTCTCTTCTAAATCACGTTGTTTTCTCAACTTTTCTGTTAACCGATTCGCAACTTGAATAGCTGTGATACCGTTATATCCAACAGCAGCATACATATCTTCTTCGTTCGAAAAATTAAATTTCTCTGCGACGCGGTTAATGTTTTCAGACGTTAAAATTTCTTTCAAATCAAAGTCAAGAGCTTTTATTTCTCGCTCGATCATTTCTTTTCCTTTTTCGATATTCTCTTCTTTTCTTTGTTTCTTAAAAAAACTGTTTAATTTTATTTTTAGCTTGAGATGTTTGCGAAAGCTTTAACCAATCTTGGCTCGGTCCATATGAATGTTTCGAAGTAAGGATTTCAATGATATCACCAGTTTTAAACTTATAGTCTAACGGAACCATTTTTCCATTTACTTTTGCTCCAATGGTTTTATTTCCAATTTCAGAATGTATTCGATAGGCAAAATCAATCGGGACGGATCCTGCAGGAAGTTCAATAACATCGCCTTTAGGTGTAAACACAAAGACCATATCCGAAAAAAAGGTCAATCTTTAAAGATTCCATAAACTCTTCCGCATTCGTTGACTCATTTTGAAACTCTAAAATTTCTCTAAACCAAGTTAATTTTTTTTCGAAGGTTGATTTTTCGTTAACATCTTGTCCTTCTTTGTACGCCCAGTGAGCAGCAACCCCATACTCAGCTATACTATGCATTTCTTCTGTTCGAATCTGAACTTCCAAAGGGTCTCCTTTTGGGCCAATGACTGTGGTATGCAATGACTGGTACATATTCGGTTTTGGCATAGCAATGTAGTCTTTAAATCTACCTGGCATCGGTTTCCAGCAAGTGTGAATAATCCCTAAAACTGCATAACAGTCTTTAATACTGTTCACAATGACACGAACGGCTAGTAAATCGTAAATCTCACTAAACTGCTTTTTCTGATGAACCATTTTTTTGTAAATGCTATAAATATGCTTAGGTCGACCTGATACCTCAGCCTTAATCTTTAAGTCATCAATACGGTTTCTCACTTCGTTAATAACTTCTTCAACATACTCTTCTCTTTCTGCCCGTTTCTTTTTCATTAAATTAACGATTCGATAGTATTGTTGAGGATTTAAGTAACGTAAGGATGTATCTTCAAGTTCCCATTTAACTTTTGATATCCCTAATCGATGAGCTAAAGGAGCAAATATTTCGAGTGTTTCATTCGCAATTCGTCTCTGTTTTTCTTGAGGTAAATGTTTTAAAGTTCTCATATTATGAAGACGATCGGCTAACTTTATTAAGATCACACGAATATCTTGCGCCATAGCAACAAACATTTTGCGATGGTTTTCGGCTTGCTGTTCCTCATGAGATTTATATTTAATTTTCCCTAACTTTGTTACGCCATCTACCAACATGGCGACTTCTTCATTAAAAACTTCTGTTAAATCCTCAATAGTTGTATCCGTATCTTCAACCACATCATGTAAAAATCCACCTGCAATAGTCGATGGGTCCATTTCTAAATCCACTAAAATTCCCGCAACTTGAATAGGGTGCACAATATAAGGTTCTCCAGATTTACGATACTGGTGCTTATGTGCTTCTTTAGCGAATTCGTATGCTTTTTTCACAAAATCTATATGGGTATCTGAGAGGTATTTTTCAGCTTTTTCAATTACCTGCTCAGCGGTTAACACTTGTTCATTCGCCATCATATCACCTTTTAATATTGAAACTTATTGTTTTTATTATCAGAAAAAAACAACCCTCTGTAAAGAGCATTTAAAAGAAAAGCGCAAGCACACGTTTAGCGACGCAGGTGCAAAGGTACGTCAACTAAGTACACAGTCACCTCCTGTGACAACGCCTGCGCTAGAACGTCCTGTGGGCAACGTTGATGCTAGCACTTCCTGTGCGTCGAAAGTGCTACCCGTCGCTATGCGCTGGAGCTAGACAAAGAAAAACAAAAGCTCCCAAATAAACGTATTTATCACTTACAAAAAAAGCACTCTATAGAGTGCTTTTTGTTCGACTATATTAATATTTCATTAAAGTAAGTATATCATATCCGTCAAGCTTACTTCGACCTTCAAGGTATGATAACTCAATTAAGAAGGCAATTCCTGCTACAACGCCACCTAATTCTTCTACTAGCTTAATTGTTGCTTCTATTGTTCCACCCGTTGCTAATAAATCATCCGTAATAAGGACTCGCTGACCAGGTTTAATCGCATCCTTATGAATCGTAAGAGAATCTTTTCCATATTCCAAACCATAATCAACCTGTACGGTTTCACGAGGAAGTTTTCCAGGTTTTCTTACAGGGGCAAACCCTACTTCTAATGAATAAGCGACCGGACAACCGATAATGAATCCTCTTGCTTCGGGTCCAACGACTATATCTATTTTTTTATCTTGGGCATACTTTACAATTTGATCGGTTGCATATTTGTAAGCTTCACCGTTATCCATCAAAGTTGTAATATCTTTAAATTTAATCCCTTCTTTAGGGAAATCAGGAACAATTGTCACAAATTTCTTTAAGTCCATCTTATGTCCTCCTCATGTCAATACCACACTGGAACTTTGTTGAAAGTGTTGATCCAAACATTTTCTTAACTCATCCTTTGAAGAATATAGCATTAACTGTTCCATTTCAATTTGGGCTTGTTTTAGTGAAAACGTACTAGATTCATGAAGATCTCTTTTTTGTATGTTCTCATTTAATAAAATAACACCATTCTCTATTGTAACAAATCCTAAGTCAAAAAACACCTGCGACATAAATCTGATCGTATCTTTCGTCCATCCTTTATATTTCGCCAGTTCGACTCCATGTTTTTGCATATCAAACCGTCCTCTTTTTTTCAAGAAGGCGAAATACCACTTGAAATGCTCTCTTTTTGGTATAGTCGAAAAAAAATGTTCCGATTTTTGTTTAAAAATTGTATAAACTCGATCAGGTATTCCAAAAATAGGTAATTTATCAAGTTGATCTTTATGTTGTGGCATATCTAGTAAGACAACATATTTATTTGAAAATGCACCTTGAGGTAAATCGTCAATAAGATTAATTTTCTCTTTAATAAAATCAAATTCAGGGAGCTTTTTAGTTTCTATGTCAAATGCCAAATATATAGTATTTTGTTGGCTTAGTAGCTCCTGGCTCACTTGCTTAGATCCTCTAAGATCAAATAGTTGCCATTCGTCAACCTTCAAATCACGGAGCATAACTTGAGGTTTTCGGTTATTATTCCATTCATTAATTGATAGTTCACCAACGAAATAGGCTTTCGTATTTAAAGAGAGTTCGTCAGCTATTCCTCCAAACCCAAAACCGATCACGTCGATCGATTGTTCTTCCTCTTGTATAACGAGCTTTAAATGTGAGGAGTCACTTCCAACTTTTTTAAAAAAAGAAATTTTAGTGTCCTCTATTAAAAATAGTGGCTTCCCATTTCCAACACCAAAAGGAGCGAGTTGCTCAATTTCCTCAATCAATTCAATCGTAATATCCTTTAGCGTGCAAACTTGATCAATTTTTAAAACTGGAGTTAATTGTTCAGCAGACAATTGTTCTTCTCCTAATTGATTAATCTGTAAGCGAAATTCCTTCAAATTGTTACTAGATAAAGTCATTCCCCCTGCCATGGGATGTCCACCAAAGTTCGTCAATAGTTCTTTACATTGAAAGAGATTTTGATAAATATCAAATCCTTCTATACTTCTAGCAGAGCCTTTTGCTATGTTTGAAGACGAATCGATACTTAATACAATCGTTGGGCGATAAAACTTCTCTACAAGTTGGGAAGCAACAATTCCAACAACACCAGGATTCCATCCTTCCTTTGCCACGACAATAACAGAAGGAATCTCGTGATAAAGCTCTTCTACTTGTTGAGCCGCTTCCCCCGTTATTTGACTAACAATCTTCTTGCGGTCATTATTAAACTTATCAATTTCCTCAGCAAGAGCTTCTGCCCCTTGTACATCATCAGACAATAATAATTCAACTGCTGCATCAGCATCTGTGAGTCGACCGACTGCATTCAGTCTAGGGCCAATAGAAAAACCTATAGACTCTTCATTAATAGTAAGTGGATCAACAGAAGCTGTTTTCATCAACGCTTTAAGTCCTATGTTTTTCGTTCTTTTTAATTGATCAATTCCTTGTCTTACAATTATTCTATTTTCTCCGTGCAATGGGACTAAATCCGCAACAGTTCCTACTGCTACTAAATCTAACAATTGTGTTGGAGCATAGCCTAAAAGAGCATGGGCAACCTTAAAAGCAACCCCAACACCCGCTAATTCCTCAAAGGGATAGGAAGAACCTTCAATTTTCGGATGAATAATAACAAATGCGTCAGGAAGGACTGGTCCAGGTTCATGGTGGTCCGTAATAATGACATCCACACCTAACTGATTGACAAATTCTACTTCGTCTGTTCCACTAATTCCATTGTCAACTGTAATAATTAAACCGTACCCTTGATTTGCAATAAATTGAAACGCATCTTTATTGGGACCGTACCCTTCAGAAAAACGATTCGGTATATAAAAATCAGCTTTTGCACCTAGTTCACGTAGGGCGGATAATAAAACTGTTGTACTAGTGACACCATCTGCATCATAATCCCCATAAACCATAATAGATTGATTAAGTTCAATCGCATCATTAATCCTTGCAACAAGTTTATCCATACCGTTAAAAAGAAAGGGATCGTGAAAACTTGTACTTTCTGTGTTTAAAAAACTTTCCGCTTGTTCAACAGATTCCACGCCTCTTTTTACTAACATTGATGAGACTATCGGATTAATAGAAAGCTGTTTTGATAACCGTTCAACCACTTGTTCATTATTATTTTTTTCTACAATCCACCGTTTACTCGGTTTAAGCATTCTTTCACCTCTTAACTCCCTCATTATACATACAAGTTATGATCTTTTTCAATTTCTCAATCCATTTGATTAATCATGGCAACTATCTTCACTTATTTCAAAGTAGAAAGTCATTCATATTGACTAACATAAATATCATTTTGACGAATAAGGTAGTATCAATGAATTATATTTTGGCATGAATAAACCTAAAGGGGAACGGTACATATGACAATTAAACTGTCCATATTAATTCCTTCTATCTCTGATCATTTGACCGAACTTGATCATTTAATAAAAAAGTTACAAAAACAGACAGCGAATCAACCTGTTGAAATATTAGCATTCATTGACAATAAGAAACGAACAACTGATTCGAAAAGAGATAGTCTTAAAGAAGAGGCAAAAGGAGATTTTATTATTTTTATAGAGGATCATACCGAAATATCTTCTAACTATGTAGATGAACTTCTTAGTACCCTTGAAAAAAACTCCACTAATGACTTTGTAAATAAAGGAATTATAAAAAAGTAGTTTCTAACTCGCGACAGAACAGTTAACATGAATCATCCTTATAATTGGTAGAAAGGAGAAGTGATTGTGTGCCCATAAGCCTTTCCATTTTAATCCCTTCTATCCCTGAACGAATGACACACCTTGCTCGAACAGTATGCGAACTAGAAAGGCAAGCAAAAAACAAACCAGTTGAAATTCTCGTCCTCTTAGATAACAAAAAACGAACAACTGGTTCGAAAAGAAGTTCACTCATTCAGCAAGCCCAGGGGGAATTTATATCCTTCGTTGATGATGATGATCGGATAGCCACTGATTATGTTGATGAATTACTCCATGTAATAAATAAAAATCCACAAGCAGATTGTATAAATTTTTTAGTAGAGGTAGATATTGCAGGATTAAGTAGAAAAAAAACGAAATATCATTCTTCTTTAACTTATTCTGAAGATGAAAATTTTTATTACAGAAAACCTAATCATATCATGTGCTACGCAAGAAGAATCGCTAGTCAATATAAGTTCCCAGATACTAGCTATGGAGAGGATGACCGTTGGGCTCATCAAGTATGTCATTTAATTAGATCCGAAGAAGTAATAGACAAAGTCCTTTACTATTATGATTATAAGTTGAAAAGGCCAAATAATAACCCTGTCCTACGAAATTGGGAAAATCACATGATGGTAAACAGCTTAAAGCCTGACCTTAAAAGGTAACACTTTCTTCTGCTACCTTTCATATTATGTTTCAAAATAGGTTCATCCCATTTTTATTAAGGAGTTTATCACATCATGCAAAATAAAAAACCTCTGATCTCCATCATTATTTTGACTCATAACGGACTAGAATTGACAAAACGATGCATTTCAAGCATTTTACAACATACGAAAGAGAATTACGAATTTGTTTTTATAGATAACCATTCTCAAGATGAAACTGTCGAGTTTCTTCAAACAATCCCGAATAAAAAATTGATGGTAAATAAAGAAAACATGGGGTTTGCCCAAGGGTGTAATGATGGATTTACAATCGCAGAAGGAGATTATTTTGTCTTAATAAATAATGACACCATCGTTACAAAGAATTGGCTTTCAAACCTTATTTGGTGGCTAGAGAAAGATGGAGAGATTGGCATCGTTGGACCGAGATCTAATTTTGTTATGCCAAAACAAATGATACACAATATTACTTATAAAACCCTTGATGATCTAAATAATTTTGCAGAAGAAAGAGAAAGGATTTACTTTAGACAAGGGTTTCAAGTAGATGTTTTAAGTGGTCTGTGCATGGCGTTTAGAAGAGAGCTGATAGAGCAAATTGGCGGATTTGATCACCGTTATTTTCCTGGATATTACGAAGATAACGACTTCTCGATTAGAACTCAAATATATGGAAAGAAATTATGGGTTACAAATGATGTTTTTATTCATCATTATGGAGGGGAGTAGCTTCAAGGACAATATGAAAAAGCAGCATGAAGTATTCTACAATAGTCAAAAAGTATTTTTTGACCGTTGGGGAAAAGATGCTGTACACAATATTGCTGCCGTTTTAGAAAGGGAAAAGCCCTTCGATCGCAAAAGACATTTTATCCCTATTAAATAAAGAGCTGAGTATTCTCAGCTCTTTATCTGTATTGTTCAAATTTCTTCATTTACGGGTTCTTTTTTAGGTTTAGCAAGCCATTTTGCTTTCCATATTAACCATAACTGACACGCAATAAAGATGGAAGAGTAAGTACCTGCGATTAACCCAATTAATAAGGCGATAGAAAAGTTCAAGATGGTCGAGCTTCCTAAAATTAACAATGCGACTACAGCTATTAAAACTGTAATTACTGTGTTAATGGAGCGAGTTAACGTCTGTTGCAAGCTTCGATTCACTATATAAGCTAAATCATCAAACGTTTTAATTTTCTTCTTACGCTTATAATTTTCTTTTACGCGATCAAAGGTCACAATCGTATCGTTAATAGAGTAACCGATGATCGTTAATACCGCTGCAATAAAGGTGATATCCACCTCAAGTCTTGTGATACTGAAGAAAGCAATGATAAAGAACGCATCATGCAGTAAAGCTACGATTGCTGCTAAAGCCATATACCATTCAAAACGAATGGACACATAAATGACGATTCCTACGGATGCAATAGCGACAGCAATCATGGCATTTCTAGCGAGTTCTTTTCCAACAGTAGGTGAAACCGTACTTACGTTTGGTTCCGTTCCAAAGTCTGCTTTCAACTCTTCCTTTACATTACTAATTTCATCCTTATCTAAAACGCCTAAAAGGCGGGCAACCCCAATATCATTCTCTGTTCCTGATATCACAACTTCTTTTGCTTCTAAATCAAGTTTAGCTAAAGACTCTTCTACTTCTTCAGCAGTGATGCTTCCATCTTCAGCTAAGACTTCAATTCTCGTACCAGAAGAAAAGTCAATTCCTAAGTTGAGCTGGAAGATTAATAAAATAATGAATCCAACTGCGACCATCATAGAAGAGAAATAGAAAAACTTTTTCCGCTGTTTCACAAAATCTAAACCATCATAAATGGTTGGGATTTCAGTATCTTCATTTGTATCACGAATATCCATAATATCTTTTTCTTTTAAACCAAACCAAGTTTTTCGTTTATCCAGAAAACGACTGTTTACAAATAAACTCAGTAAGATTCGACTTAAGAATACAGCTGTAACAAAGCTGACGAGAATACTAACAATCAACATTGTGGCAAACCCTTTAACAGAGCTTGTACCAAAGATAAACAAGACCGTAGCAGCTAGTAAAGTGGTAATGTTCGCATCTAAAATTGTGGCAAGAGAACGACGATTACCTGATTTAAACGCTGATTTGACCGATTTCCCAAGTTTTAATTCTTCTTTCATTCGCTCAAACGTAATAATATTAGCATCAACTGCCATCCCCACTCCAAGTATAAGAGCAGCAATTCCTGGCAATGTTAACACACCGTTCATCCAATCAAACACAACTAAAATTAAGTAAATATATGTTGATAACGTAATGACTGAAATAAATCCAGGTAAGCGATAGAAAATAGCCATAAACAGAAAGATAATGGCAATTCCAACAATTCCAGCTAACACCGTTTTATCCATCGCTTGCTCACCGAATTTTGCCCCTACAGAAGTCGAATATGTCTCAATCAATTCAACTGGGAGGGCTCCCGCATTTAGCATTTCCGCGAGGTCTTGCGCTTCTTCAATAGTGAAGCTCCCTTCGATAATGACATCCGTTGTATTCAATACTTGATTAACATTTGGAGCAGAAATATATTTAGGCTCTTCCTTTGTAGATTCTTCCTTAAACGAATCGCCTTCTTCATAATCAAGCCAAATGACAAGCTGATTATTGGGCTGCATCTCGAGTATATCTGTTGTTACTTCTTTAAATTTTGACGCATCTTTAAGCTTAACTTGAACGATTGGCTCTCCAGACTGAGAATCAAAGGATTGCTTCGCTCCCCCTTCGACAAGATCTGTTCCGTCCATCATTTCTTTATCGTTTGTATCACGAAATGTTAAATGTGCTTCAGTAGATAATATTTCTCTTGCTCGGTTTTGATCTTCTACACCAGCTAATTGTACTCGAATTCGGTTGTTTCCTTCAATTTGAATGTTAGGTTCACTGACACCTAATACATTGACACGTTTATTTAATGTATTGACAGTACTATTTAAGACGTCTTGATCAATGACATCTCCCTCATTCACAGGCTCAACATCGTATAATACCTCGAAACCGCCTTGCAAATCTAACCCAAGGGTAATATTGTTTGTTACACCTTTTGTTGTATATCCGATTAAGCTGCCTAATAGAACAACAACAAGAAAAAATGCTATTAGGCGTCCTTTTTTCACCATATGTATTTGCTCCTCCTTAATTCCATCACCTTATTTTTCATTGTTACCTTGCACAACTTCTTTTAATAATTCTTCTCCTTCTTTACTCCCAAACCAGCTTGATGTTTTATAAGATTCGACCGTAGCAAAGTTCATAAAATTAACAATTTTCATTGAAGAAATATCACTGACAATTTGATGAATAGGAATGTCTTGATTCTTTCTCCATTTTTTCGCCTTCAGATAAGACCAAAGTTCATCTTCTGTTACTTCATCATAATCTAAAAATTTAAACTCTTCCAATTTACTTTTTAAAAACGGACGTACATGGTCTCGAAACGTATCTACAGGATGTTTCTTTTCTGTCATACGTCTTCTCTCCTTTTTAAACATTTTAATAATAAATAACTAGTGAACATCTCTTCAATTCTGAATTGCTTGTCATGCTTGGCCAACCATCATGCATATAGTAATTGTATATGATATCTGTTTCTTTGAGAAGGCAGGGAAAAATAAAATGTCAAAACAAACTTTTTTACAAGGTACCCTAATCTTAATTATTGCAGGATTCATTACGAGAATTCTCGGTTTTTTCAATCGAATTATAATGGCAAGAATTATTGGGGAGGAAGGCGTTGGCCTCTATATGATGGTCATTCCTTCACTAGTATTAATCATAACGATCACGCAACTTGGACTACCCACAGCCATTTCTAAATTTGTTGCTGAGGCCGAAGCAGAGGGGAATCAAAAAAAAATAAAAAAGATCCTTGTCGTTTCTTTATCACTAACATTAACCCTTTCACTCATTTTCACTCCAACCTTATTCTTTTTTTGCACCTTTATTATCAGAAACCTTATTTACAGATAAACGAACGCTTTATCCTTTAATCGCCATCATTCCTGTTATTCCTATCGTTGCTATTTCATCTGTTATTAGAGGATACTTCCAAGGAAGACAAAATATGAAGCCAGCAGCCATGTCACAAATAATTGAACAAGTCATACGAATCACTCTTATCTATACATTTACGACAATATTTTTTCCTTATGGCGTTGAATATGCTGCTGCAGGAGCAATGCTCTCAGCTGTCATTGGAGAACTAGTCTCTTTAGTATATTTATCTATCATGTTTAAAAGAAAAAAAAGAATCCGAGTTCGTAAACATTTTTTCAAATCAATTAAAGCAGGAAAGGAAACCTTACAAGATTTAATGAGTATTGCTCTTCCTACAACTGGAGGGTTATTAATTGGCCGTATTTCTTGGTTTCTAGAACCGATCATTGTTTCTCAAAGTTTAGCAATCGCTGGTATTAGTACAGCTTTAGCCACGAAGCAATACGGAGAGTTAACTGGATATGCCTTGTTTATTCTGTTCTTACCTTCTTTCATTACCTATTCCTTAAGTACTTCTTTAGTCCCAGCGATAAGTGAAGCGATGGCAAAGAAAAAAAAGTTACTAGCAGAACATCGTTTAAGACAAGCTTTAAGGTTATGTATTGTAACAGGTGGACTTGCTGTAGTTGTCCTATACGTTTTTGCTTATCCCATTATGGACCTTCTCTTTAACAATGTAAATTCTGGAAAGTACGTCCGTTTTATGGCTCCTTTTTTCCTTTTTTATTACTTTCAAGGACCTTTGCAAGCTGGACTACAAGCACTAAATTTAGCTAGATCAGCGATGATTAATAGTTTAATAGGAGTATTGTAAAACTCACTCTTATCTTTTTCCTTGCCTCACGTCCGGAACTTGGAATTACTGGAGCTGCATTAGCAATCGTTATCGGAATTATGGTGGTGACTATTCTTCATTATGGGACATTATTAAAACAATTAAATTTTTCAATTTACATAAAAGATTACATATATAGCATCATCATTATGTTTATTTCTGGTTTTTTAGGGTATTTATTCTATCAAACGTTATTTTCACAAGAAAACCATTTATTCATCTTATTCTTTAGTATCATTTTCACAATTATTATCTACGTCATCTTATTGATCATTTTTAAACTAGTAAAAAAAAGAAGAACTACAAAGGATTCCATTTATAGGAGAACGGCTATTTTGAAAATTATTATACATTTTTAAAAGGCATTGGGCTATTTGTAATAGCCCAATGCCTTCTTAGCTTACCCATCATTCTTCCGTACAATTAGAATCCAAAACGTTATTCGTTCCTTCATCAACCACATACTCAATATTTTTTTGAATACAGTTCGATCGATAACAACTTTCTTCAGACGTAAGTCTTAAAAAGAGTTCAATTTCATTTTTTAAAATCAAATTTCGATCTATGATGTTATTAGCTGCTTCTATTGAAATTCCAATCTCTTGATTATTGACACATTTATTTTTTTCAATAATATTGTTGTTATCCCTTGGCCTATTCCTATTCCATTTAAATTACAACTTACCTCGTTTCCCCAAACAAGATTATCTGATACAACTTCTATACCATCATTTACTTATTAAAACTCACTAATAGTGCGTGTTCAAAAAGTAGGGAAAAAAGAACGCTGAATAGCAAAGCTGAAACCCTTTGATTACACTTTGGCTAGCATAAGGCGAACATGACGTGAAGGTGTTCTTTACCTTCACAAAATGGTTAACTATTTCTGAAGATCTACTAAGAACGGTCTCGTCCTGTGACTAATTTAGATCCAGCTAAATCCTTTAGGTGTCTCCGGTGTAAGGGTTGAAGCTAGACAAGAACGAGGCGGTTTGGTTAATGAACGCAGGCTAAGAACAGCCACGACGCGCGAGCTAACGATGATGCTTAGGCCATCCAGGCCATCGTAGAGCTTTTTGAACAACCTCTTATAGTTTATTTTCTATACCTAGCTTTAGCTTGCGGAAGCACCTGCGTAGCAGGAGGTGTGGTATAAAACCACCTACTTTTAGTAGCATTTCTTTTAGTCGGCTTTAGCCGATAAAACTCGTAGGCGGTTCAGTCCGCCTACGAGAAACCTCCGTACTTTAGTGCGGAGTCGTTTAGTTTAGAAAGGTTAAGATGTGACAATGATGAATGGCCTAATTAAAAATCAATTAAATACCGGAAATATATATAGATCGTTGAAATCACTAACGATAAAAACACAATTGGTAATCCTACCTTTAAAAACTCCATAAATGAAATTGGTTCTTTTTCCTTAGCTGCCATACCCGCTACAACTAAGTTTGCCGTTGAACCAAGTAACGTTCCATTTCCTCCAAAGCACGCTCCCATAGCTAAAGACCACCATAGGGGATCAAGATTCGTCATACCGTAAGCTTTAAATTCATTAACTACTGGAATCATTGCTGCAACAAAAGGAATGTTATCAACAAAACCTGAGAATAATCCTGTTACCCATAAAATAAAGAAAGCGGTTGTCCTTAAGTCACCTTCTGTATAGTAAACAATTGCTCTTGCCAATTCATCGAGCAGTCCAACCTCTTCTAGCCCTCCCACTAAGAGAAATAAACCAATAAAGAAAAATAACGTTCCCCACTCAACTTCTTTTAAAATGGTATCTATTTGGTACTCATCATAAGTAAGCAATAACAATAAAACCGCTCCTGCTAATGCAACTGTTGTTATATCAACATGAATAAAAGGGTAGAGCATAAACCCTGCAATCGTTAACAAAAGAACAAATAATGACTTAGGCAAAGCTGGAGTTTGTTTCAAATAAGAAGTAGTTTTAATCTTTTGTAGTTTCGCTACTAACGTTGCGTTATAAGTGAGCTTTCCTCTATATTTATAACTCAATAACGACATCGTACTAAGGAAGACAATCAACACAATAGGAGATAAGTGAATGAGAAATGCATTAAAGGTTAAATGCTCAACTGCTTGACCAATCATTATATTAGGGGGGTCACCAATTAAAGTCGCTGTTCCACCAATGTTAGACGCAATAATCATTACAATTAAAAATGGAATGGCAGGTAACTCTAATATTCTTACAATCGTAAAAATAACGGGAACTAGCAAAAGAACAATCGTCACATTTGCCAAAAAGGCCGAACCCACCGCAGTTAAGATGGAAATCATGATTAATAAAGGAATAGGTCTCCCATTTAACAATTTAGCTAGTCCAATCGCTAAAAATTCGAAAACCCCCGTTTTGCTAGTAATGGATACAATAATCATCATCGAAAATAATAACGTAATGGTATTCCAATCTATATAGTGAATAAAAGCTCTATCTATTGAATAAATCCCTAGTAAAAGCATCAACACGCCACCCGCTACTGCTATGAGGGAACGTTCTATCTTTTCTATGATAATAAAGAAATAGCAAATTATAAAAATCATTAAAGTCACAAACGTCTGCATCTAGCTTCCCCTTCCATTACGTTTGAATACTACTACTATATGAAGCTAGTCCCAGAAAATATTTGTATTCTATTTTTTTTCTTAAGGAATATTCTTTATTAAAGAGCAAGTCCATATGGGAGGAGATAATAATGGATCAACCAAAGCGCTTTGGAAAAGCCATTTTGTATGGATTAATAACCATATTTTCAATCGCGTTAGTGGTTAGTTTCTTATTTACTTTTTTATTAAAATTTACAGATCTGACGGAAGAGTCTATTTATTTTCCTTTATTAATTTTATCTTTTTTAGCCGTTTTTATAGGTGGGCTCATTTCTGGAGGGATCGGACAAGAGAAAGGGTGGTTCATTGGCGGAATAACAGCTTTATGTTACACGCTTATCATCGCTTTATTTCAATATTTAGGTTACGCTTCTAGTTTATCCACTAGTTCATTACTTCATCACCTTGGGTTTTTAATAACTGCCATGGTCGGAGGAATGTTCGGAGTTAATACGTTATCGAAGAATTTCAAAAGCTAATCAATAGTAAAAGCGGTTATCTTTACGGGAGATAACCGCTTACTTTGTTCTATGTATTATACATTTGTCTTTTCAGCAACTTCTCGAATGGCTCTACGGTCAAACGTTAACTTTGCTTCACCACTTTTAATGACCACATTTTCCTCATCAATTGCATCAACAATTCCATGTAAACCACCAATGGTCACAACTTTATCACCTTTTGCAAGATTGGTTTGCATTTCACGAACTTTCTTTTGTTGCTTTTGTTGCGGACGAATTAAAATAAAATAAAAGATCGCAAACATTAATACTAAAGGAAGTAAAAATCCTAAAGTTCCCTCCATCTTTTTCACCACCTTTCCGTGATTATACAAATTTACACTTACCATCTATTCTTAGACGCTTAAATACCCACTAAAAGTTTTTAGCGTTTGGTTTGTTAAACCCATACTGCTCAAAAAACTCATCGCGGAAATCACCTAAACGATCTTCCCGAATAGCTTGACGAGCTTGCTCCATTAATTTTAACAGAAAATAAAGGTTATGATAAGACGTAAGACGAATTCCGAACGTTTCATTGCATTTTAGAAGATGTCTAATATAAGCTCTTGAATAGTTTTTACACGTATAACAATCACAATTTTCATCAATCGGCTTGAAGTCACGGGCAAATTTAGCATTTTTGACAATAAGTCTACCTTGACTTGTCATTAATGTTCCGTTCCTTGCAATTCGAGTAGGGAGAACACAGTCAAACATATCAATTCCTCTTATTGCTCCATCAATCAAGGAATCTGGTGAACCCACGCCCATTAAATATCTTGGTTTGTTCATTGGTAAATGCGGAGTTGTAAATTCGAGCGTTCGGTTCATCACATCTTTTGGCTCACCAACAGAAAGTCCACCAACGGCGTAACCAGGAAAATCTAACGAAACTAAATCATTAATACTTTGTTTTCGTAAGTCTTCATATTCACCTCCCTGAACAATTCCAAACAATCCTTGTACATCGGGTCGTTGATGTGCTTTGAGACACCGTTCTGCCCATCTACTTGTCCTCTCAACAGATCGTTTCATATAGTCGTATTCAGCAGGATATGGTGGACATTCATCGAATGCCATCATAATATCAGACCCTAGTGCATTTTGTATCTCCATCGCCTTTTCAGGAGATAAGAAGAGTTTATCTCCGTTTAAATGGTTTCGAAAATGGACACCTTCTTCTTCAATTTTCCGAAATTCACTCAAGCTAAAGACTTGAAATCCTCCTGAATCCGTTAAAATGGCACCATCCCAGTTCATAAACTTATGCAGTCCACCAGCCTCTTTAATAATATCATGACCAGGTCTTAACCATAAATGATACGTATTGCTTAATATAATATTGGAACCCATTTCAACCAGATCTTCTGGAGACATTGTTTTAACAGTTGCCAAAGTTCCTACTGGCATAAAAGCAGGCGTTTCAAAGGACCCGTGAGGTGTATGAACGACTCCAAGTCTTGCCCCTGTTTGTTTACAAGTTTTCAATAATTCATAGCGAATTGGTGTTGTTGACAAGCTTCATTTCCTCCTCTAATTTCCCTTTACTGACTTAAACCTCTAATCATTCATCTATATTATTAACATAGCATCGCCAAAAGAAAAAAATCGATACCTTTCTTCGACTGCTTTCTCGTAAGCGTTTAAAACGTTTTTTCTACCTGCTAAAGCACTTATAAGCATGATAAGGGAGGATTTAGGTAAGTGAAAGTTTGTAATCATACCATCAATCGCTTTGAATTGATATCCTGGATAAATAAAGATGTCTGTCCAACCACTTTCTTCTTTAAACTCTCCATTATTTTTCATAGCGATCGTTTCTAACGTTCGCGTCGAGGTCGTGCCAACAGATATAATTTTAGATCCCTTCTCGCGAGCAGCATTCAAAATAGTAGCCGTTTCATTACTCATTTGAAAATATTCAGCATGCATTTCATGCTCCTCAATTTGGTCCACATTAACCGGACGAAATGTACCTAAACCAACATGAAGGGTAATGAAAACAATATGAACACCTTTCATTTTTAATTGTTGTAATATTTCTTCTGTAAAGTGCAAACCTGCAGTAGGAGCGGCCGCAGAACCTTGTTCTCTCGAAAATACCGTTTGATACCTCTCACGGTCATCAAGTTGCTCTTTAATATACGGCGGAAGCGGCATTTCACCTAGTGATTCTAATACTTCATAAAAGATCCCCTCATACTTAAACTCTAGCACTCTTCCTCCATCTGCTAAAACATCACGACATGTGGCCGTTAACCTGCCATCACCAAACCGAATCGTTGAGCCTTCTTTAATTCTTTTCGCAGGCTTCACTAACGTTTCCCAACTATTGTCCTCACTATGTTTTAAAAGCAATACCTCAATTTTAGCTCCCGTTTCTTGTTTCTCACCATAAAGCCTGGCAGGCAGGACTCTTGTATCGTTTAAAACTAAACAGTCGCCAGCATGAAAATATTCTGTGATATGTCGAAATTGTTCGTGATTTATATCTCCACTTTGTTTATTCAAAATCATTAACCTTGAAGCATCTCGCTCTTTTAAAGGAACTTGAGCAATTAACTCCTCAGGTAAATGAAAATCAAATAAGTCTAGTTTCATTTTTTCACCTTGTTTCTTGTTGTCTTTTTATTCTTATTTAAAACGACTTAATAAAGAGAGAATCACACTTAAAATAATACTAATGATAATACAAGAGACAATGGGAAAGAAGAACGTCGTATTTCCCTTTTTAAATAATATGTCCCCTGGTACTTTACCGATGAGCTGAAGTAGTATTCCTAAAGCAAGAAAAACAACGCCAACTAACATAAGGATTTTAGGGATTTCCATCATTATTCTGGAACCTCCATCCCAAAGTGTTGATAAACTTGATCTGTCACAATCCTTCCTCTAGGGGTTCGCTTAATAAACCCAATTTGCAGAAGGAAGGGCTCATAAACGTCTTCTATCGTATGAGACTCTTCTCCTATCGTTGCAGAAATCGTATCTAAGCCTACAGGGCCCCCTCTAAACTTTTCAATCATCCCTTTTAAAAGTTTATGATCGATGTAATCTAAGCCCATTTTGTCCACTTGGAGCTGTTCTAATGACCTTTGACTAATCTCGTACGTAATCTCCTTTAAATGAAGCACCTGAGCAAAATCCCTCACTCTTCTTAATAACCGATTGGCTATCCTTGGGGTTCCTCTTGACCTTCTGGCAATCTCTTCTGCCGCTTTCTTTTCAATGCCAATTTTCATTACACGAGCCGTTCTTTCAACAATTGACGTCAACTGACTTTGGTTATAAAATTCTAATCGACCATGAACACCAAATCGGTCACGTAATGGTGCCGTTAACATTCCCACTCTCGTTGTCGCTCCTATTAACGTAAACGGGGGTAAATCTAAACGAACACTTTTGGCAGAGGGACCTTTTCCAATGACAATATCTAAACAAAAATCCTCCATTGCTGGATATAAAACCTCTTCTATTGAACGCTGCAAACGGTGAATCTCATCAATAAACAAAACATCTCCTGGCTCTAAAGCTGTTAAAATAGCTGCTAAATCACCAGGCTTTTCAATTGCTGGTCCAGAAGTTGTTCGTAAATTAACATCCATTTCATTCGAAATGATAGACGCAAGCGTTGTTTTTCCAAGTCCAGGTGGACCGTATAACAACACATGATCTAACGTTTCTTGTCGAATTTTTGCAGCATCAATAAAGATGCGTAAATTTTCCTTGATTTTGTCTTGTCCAATGTATTGATTTAAGAAGGAGGGACGCAATTCTTGTTCAATCGAGTAATCTTCTATTCTTTCCTCAGAAGAAACTAATCGTTGTTCTTCCATATTATCACCTTACTTTAAAAGCTTTTGAAGAGCTTGTTTGACAACCTGTTCTGTGGTTAAACCTTCTTCTATTGAGGGAATAATTTTTATAATTTCTTTTTCTTTATAACCTAATACTTTTAAAGCTTCTACTGCTTCAGTCATTGTTTCAGGTGAATGCTGCTCTTGGGCTTCTAGTTGCTCAGGTACTGAAGCTATATCGGTAAGTTTCCCTTTTAAATCTAGAATCATTTGTCTAGCCGTCTTTTTTCCTACGCCAGGAAACTTCGTTAAAAATTTTTCATCTTCATTTTCAATCGCACGTACCACTTGAGATGCATCACCAGTGGCTAAAATTGCTAAGCCACCTTTAGGACCAATTCCTGTCACATTAAGAAGCTTAGTAAAAAGTAGTCGTTCTTCTCGGTTTTGAAATCCATACAAAGCTAAAATGTCTTCTCGAACATGTTGGTATGTATATATAGTGGTATGTTGTTCTTTATGAAAAATGAATGGGTTTGGAGTGTAAATCATATATCCTATATCATTATTACAAATAACGATGTATTCAGGGGTTATATAATCAATGGTTCCTTTTATAAACTCTATCAAAGCTCGTTTCACCTCATTTAACTGAAGTACATTGTACCATAAACGAAATCATTTTTCATAGCGGTATGAAAAGGATGACCACCACAATTTCGTGTATCATTAAATAACTTAAAAGGCACAAGTGAACTGGATGGTGATAGAAGTATGAAAAAGACATTACCATCAAAGTAATGCCCTTTTGTTATAATATCCATATATAAGTATTATTCCATCTCTATATTATGATAAACTTCTTGTACATCATCATCATCCTCTAGCACATTTATAAGCTTCATCATCTTTTCAAATGATTCTTCGTCTAAAGAAGTATAAGTTTGTGGAACCATTGTCAATTCTGCCGAAGCAAAGGAAAATTCACTTAAATTCGTTTTTACCTCAGAAAATAATTCAGGTGTTGTATAAATTTCAAAAGCATGCTCTGAGGTAACTAATTCATCACCACCCGCTTCTAACACTTCAAGCAGCATATCATCTTCATCTATACTTAAATTTTCTCGGTCAATAACAAGATATCCTTTTCGATCAAATAAGTAGGAAACACAACCGCTTTCCCCTAAGTTTCCGCCGTTTTTATTAAATGCCGTGCGCACATTTGCAGCCGTTCGATTTTTATTATCCGTTAAACAAGAAACCATTATTGCCACACCACCTGGACCATACCCTTCATAGGCTATTTCCTCATAGTTTGCACCATCTTGGTTTCCTACTGCTTTTTTTTATCGCTCGGTCAATATTATCGTTTGGCATATTTGCCGCCTTTGCTTTATCTAACACTAAACGTAAACTTGCATTCGTCGTGGAATCTTCCCCACCTTGCTTAACGGCTACATATATTTCCTTTGCAAGTTTCATAAAAATTTTACTTCTCTTTGCATCTTGTGCATTTTTCCGATGCTGAATATTCTTCCATTTAGAATGACCTGCCATTCTAATTCACCTCTCCTAAAAATCTATCCGCTCTTTACTATATCATAGTTCTTTTTACTTGGTACAATGACTAAGTTCACTTTATGTGTATTGTTTTTCCTTAGTAATCTCATCACTAAATGGTACATTCCTCGAAAAATTACATATGAAAAAGTGTCTCAAAAAGAGACACCTTATTTTATACTTATCGATTGTTAAACATATCTTTCATGGAGTCATTAATGTTATCCATTAGGTCCTCCATATCCGCGTTTATATCTTCCATACCGGCTCCACTTCTCAGATTGTCATCAATATCCCTGACCCTTGTAAACAAATTTTCATCTGTTACAACTTGTACGTTTTTACCTGCTGCAATGTCTGAACATTCCTTTTTCACTTCATTTGTTACGTCTGCATTGTTTTTATCGTCTGTATCTACAGCAACAATTACGTTATCCCCATTCACTAACGTACGGCAATCCTCAACATTTCTGATTCTCGATACTCTATCTGTAATTGAATCAGCTAAGTTTCCATTTGCATCGCCGTTAAAAATGTTCATATCACGTCGATTATTAACATTTTGCTTGTTATAATCTTTCATATTGGTTCCATAGTTGTTATCTCGTTTATTTCTTGTTGTGTCGTCAACAATATCTGTTACCCCACCTCGATTGCGATCATTCATTTTGTCATTTGAGTAATAACCAATCGGTTGGGTATTGTCGTTGTAGTTTTTATCCATCGCTTCATTATTTGTATTACATGCTACCAAGCCTGTCGACATAATCGTTAAGGCAGTAACTAATTTTGCCGTTTTTCTCAAATTTATTACCCCCTCGATAGAAAATAAGCGAGAAAGACACGCTCGTTATTATCTTTTACGTAATTTGGGGGAATATTAATGTTAGTTCTTAGGAATTTAGAAAAGCGGAAGCACCCGTTTAACGACGAAGGGGCTTGAGCACTTCGTATGAGATAAAGGAAACACGAAAAGCCGCAGGCTTAGATGTTGACTTATCATAAGGAGGAGAGCGAAAACTTACGAGTCGTTGGGCGCTAGAGCTAGACAATAGAAAAGCGAAAGCACCCGTTTAACGACGACTGAATATGATCGTGGAATCATTTCCATTTCAACCACTTTGGGAGTCGAATTCCTGTAAATAAAAAGAGACTGATTAACAGCCTCTCTACCTTTTTTGATTATTTATCATCTTTCTCATCATCTTCTTCATTTCGATAGTCTGGAGTACCAAACATTGCACTAGGATTTGTTGCTGTACCGTCATTTGATAATTGTTGTTGTTGAGACATTCTTTCTGCTTGAGGAACCATTCCACCTGCTTCTGGAACCATACCTCCATATGGACCTTGACCTGGCATTCCACCATAACCGTATGGACCTGGACTTGGCATTCCTCCATATCCATATGGACCTTGACCTGGTATTCCTCCATATCCATATGGATCTTGACCTGGCATTCCACCATAACCATATGGATCTTGACCTGGCATTCCACCATAACCATATGGTCCTTGAGCAGGACCACCTCCGTAACCATATGGATCTTGACCTGGCATTCCACCATAACCATATGGGCCTTGAGCAGGACCTCCTCCGTAACCATATGGATCTTGACCTGGCATTCCACCATAACCATATGGGCCTTGAGCAGGACCTCCTCCATAACCATATGGGCTTCCTTGACCTGGCATCCCTCCAATTCCGTAAGGTCCTGGTGCTGGCATCATCGGTCTTGGGACACCAAAAGGCATTTGATAAGGCTGCCCGGGCATTGATTGACCTCCACAACCACAATCCTCTTGAAACATCGGCATAGTTGCATGCGCCATTTGATTGTTCATAGATGGAGCAGTCATATCAGGAGATTGTTCCTCATTTTCCTTATTACTCATTTCCTGTTCTGCAGCCATTGTTTGTGGATAGCAATCAAATCCACTACCTGGCATAACAGGAGATACAGGATAATAACAAGTTGGAGGAACCATTCCATATTGAGGAGCGTATGCACCTTGGGTTTGTGAAAATGGAATGTTCTCCATCTGTCCTTGACTATTATCATTATTACCCATATTTTCATCTTGCACTCCTGCAACTCCAGGTTGGTTATTCACCATATTAGAGTAAGGCTGATAAGCTGGAGACACTTGTGTAGATTGAAAATTATTTGGCATCATTTGAGGACTGTAGTAACCGTAATTAGGCGCGTACTGGCTCCCTTGAACTTGTGACATTTGCTGATTTTTTAAAGCATGCTCCTGAACTGGTGATGTTTGTGATTTCTTCCCTTTTTCTTCTGCAGTATCCATCATATTTGGCAAAACATTCGCTGGCTTAGGTGGTAACTTCGGTGATTGGGCTTGATTTTTTTGCTTTTCTTGAGGTGACATTGACATATTGAAAGTGTAATAATTATTGTTCACATCACTTTCTGGATAAAAAGGTTTTTGCGTTGGTTTGGTATTTGGAACATACGGAGCACTCTTCATATCATTCGATTTATTATTTGATTGTTGCTTTGGAGAAGCTTGTTGCTTTTGCACAGGTTGTTCTTTTTGGATAGGCTGTTCCTTTGTAATGGGAAATTCTTTTTTTATTTGAACCCCATTTGTCGGTATTTTTATTTTCATTCCGGGCATAATTAAGTCTGGGTTACTTAATTGCGAGTTCATCTTTTTTAGTTCTTCAAAATTGACACCATATTTTTGTGCAATTTTCCATAAAGAGTCGCCCTTTTGAACAATATGGATTTTCAATTTTCCCCCTCCTATAATAAAGCAATTAAGCTTATTCTCATAATTAAGAAAACTGTCATTATGACTCAACACAATATATGCATGGGCTCTTCTAGTTATTCGTAAAAGCTTTTATAGTAGGCAGGGATAAAACAAAAAGAAGTACGCATGATCCACGTACTTCTTACTTGTAAACTGTATTGAATTTTATACATTTTCAAGCATACGATTTAATGCTAAAACAGCTTGCTTTGTTACATCTTCAGGAACTTTAATTTGGTTAACAGGCTGTCCTTGCTCAATACTTTCTAATGCCCATGCTAAATGAGGTAGATCAATCCGATTCATGGTTAAACAAGGACACATAAATGGATTCAAGGACACAATTTCTTTATCAGGATGCTGATCAATGATCCGTTTAACTAAGTTCATTTCTGTCCCAATTGCCCACTTAGAACCAGATGGAGCTTGTGAAATCGCATCAATTATATACTTAGTTGATCCCGCATAGTCTGATATTGCAACCACTTCTCTTGGACATTCTGGATGAACAATAATATTCATATCAGGTTTTGTTTCACGAATATGTTCAACATTTTTTACCGTGAATTTTTCATGTACAGAGCAATGACCTTTCCACAAAATTACAACTACATCTTCATAGTTCCCGTCATACTCTAATTGGTTCGTAATTGGGTCCCATACGGCCATTTGATTTAACGGAACGCCTAAATCATAAGCAGTATTTCTTCCTAAATGTTGGTCTGGTAAAAACAAAATTCTTTCCTTTTGTTTAAACGCCCATTTCAGCATATTTTTTGCATTTGATGAAGTAACTGTTGCTCCACCATTTCTTCCAACAAACGCTTTTATGTCAGCAGTTGAGTTCACGTAGGTTAACGGTAGAATCGTATCTCCAAACATTTGTTGAAGCTTTTCCCACCCAATTTCTGTTTGATTAATATTAGCCATATCTGCCATAGAACAACCTGCTCTCATATCTGGCAATAAGACCTTTTGCTCTTTATCTGTTAACATATCAGCCGTTTCCGCCATAAAGTGAACACCACAAAATACAACCCACTCAGCTTCTTTATTTATTGCAGATGCTTGAGCTAATTGAAGTGAATCCCCTGTTGTATCAGCAAAATTAATCACTTCATCCTTTTGATAATGATGACCCGGAATATATAATTTTTTTCCTAATTTTTGTTTAATTTCAAGAACTCTCTGCTCTAATTCTTCATAACTTCTTTCCTTATAGCTATTTGGCATTGCTTCTTTTTTATCAAATTCAACCATATCTAAGATTTCCATGGAGCTCCCCCTCGTTTCCTATTTATTCACATTTAAGCTAATATCCAAAGATTTTGCAGAATGTGTCAACATCCCTAATGAAATGTAGTCAACACCGGTCTGACCATACTCTCGTAAATTTTCAAATGTAATACCACCTGAAGCTTCAGTTGTGATTGACTTTGGCGTCATTTCAACAAACCTTTCTACTTCTTCTGGCGTGCGATTATCAAACATAATAATATCAGCACCAGATTTTATAGCCTCTATTAATTGCGGTTCGGATTCTATTTCTACCTCAACCTTGACCATATGACCTAATTTTGACCTGACCAATTTAACAGATTCTTCTATCGAGCCACAAAAGGCAATATGGTTATCTTTAATCATCACTCCATCATAAAGTCCTAATCGATGATTAAAACCTCCTCCACACGTTACCGCATACTTTTCAAACATTCGTAGGCCCGGTGTCGTTTTCCTCGTATCACATATCCGTGTGTGATCAGAATTGGTGGTAGCAACTGCTTTGTTTGTTAACGTTGCAATACCACTCATTCTTTGAATCAAATTTAAAATAACACGTTCTCCTTGAAGGATTGATTGAGAAGAACCAGTTATTTCAGCAATCACATCGCCTTTTGAAACAGCTTCCCCATCATTGATCAATTGATTGACCTCTACTGAAGAATCAATAATTGTATATCCTTCTCGTATTACTTGACGACCTGAGAAAACACCATTTTCCTTTGCAATCATAAAAGCCTTACTTTTATCCTTAAAGGGAAAAATGGATTCACTCGTCACATCCCCCTCACCTATATCTTCTATAAAGAAATTACGAAGGTATTTTTTCATTAAAACCTTGTTCATATTAGCCAACACCTACCTTACTTTTAATTGTTTCATTTGAGTGGACCACTTTCACTTTTCCCCAATTAACATTATCTTTCGAAGGGAAATCCAATCGAAAGTGTCCGCCACGACTTTCTTTCCTTTGTAGAGCTGATTTTGTAATTAAATAGCTAACAATTAACATATTACGAATTTCCAATTCCTCTATTGTGAACTCATTCACATTTATATCCCAAAAAGAAGACTGATTAATATAAGTTTCAAAACAACTTTTTGCTTTCTTAAGTCCTTTTTCATCACGTTCGATGCCTACATATAATGACATCACCTGCTGAATTTCATTTTTAGTTGGCAATTTAATTTTATGAACTACAATAGGTTTTACTGTATTGGATGGGATCAAATGATCTCTTTTTCCCTTCGGTTCTTGAAGAAGACATTGGCCTAGGCTCTCACCAAAAACCAGTCCTTCAAGTAACGAATTACTGGCTAAACGATTCGCACCATGAACACCCGTATTGGCAACTTCTCCAATCGCATATAACCCTGGAATAGATGTCCTTCCTTTTAAGTCCGTTTCTACTCCTCCCATTAAAAAATGCATACCTGGAGCAACCGGTATCAACCCGTCTTCAATTGCTATTCCATTCCTTTGACACATGGAATATATAGTCGGAAATTTCTTTTCAAATTTTTTTATAGGAGATACATTTAAATATACATCTTTTCCTAGTTTACGCTCCTGAAAGATTGCTCTAGCTACAACATCTCTTGGAGCGAGGTCTTCCAATTTATGAAGACCTTGCATGATACGTTGATGATCTTCATTAACTAGGTAAGCTCCTTCACCCCTAACCGCTTCAGATATGAGTCCTTTACAGTAACCATCCACATATAACATAGTGGGGTGAAATTGTAAAAATTCAAGATCTGATAACCTAGCCCCTGCTTGATAGGCTATAGCTAAACCATCTCCAGTCATCACCTGCTGATTAGAAGTATAAGAATAGAGCGCTCCACATCCTCCAGTAGCTAAAACGATGTGCTCTGCAAAATACTCGTTTCTTTCACCTTTTTGATCG
The DNA here is from genome assembly GCF_020524035.2 of Bacillus carboniphilus. NCBI lineage: Bacteria > Bacillati > Bacillota > Bacilli > Caryophanales > Bacillaceae > Bacillus > Bacillus carboniphilus. The sequence continues at coordinate 1,605,849 of NZ_CP129013.1, forward strand.
ACAGCTTTTACACCAACACAATGACCTTGAGTTACTATTAAATCGATGACCATATGTTCTTCTTTTAATTCGACCATGCCCTTTACTCGATTTAAATAATAACTTGTCAAGGCTTTACCTGTTTGATCGCCTCCAGCATGAACAATTCGATTTTTTTGATGAGCTCCTTCTCTTCCTAACAAAATATTACCATTTAGATCTTTATCAAAAGGAAAACCTTCTTGAATTAGCTTTTTAACCACTTTAGAACCTTTATCTACTAAAAACTGAACAGCCTCTTCTGAATTATGATTGACACCTGCTTCTATGGTATCATTTACATGTAACGACAAATCGTCATCTTCTGTAATAACCGCTGCTACACCGCCTTGTGCTAAAATAGAATTACTTTCTTCACGAGAGGACTTTGTGAATACTAAAACGTTCATTTTTTCACATATTTGAGCAGCCAAAGATAACGCAGCAATCCCACTACCTATAATTATAACATCATGTCTAGCCACACTAGACCCTCCTGTTTTTTCACCTGTCTTGACACCTATGTTTACATAAAATTAAAATAATGACAAGAGTTTTTTCTTTTCCAGTTACTCTATCTATTCTATTAAGAACCAAAACTTTGTCAACTATAAGAAAAGCGCATGCGCCCGTCTAGCGACGCAGGTGAAAAGGTACGTCAACTAAGTACAGTCACGTCCTGTGACTAACGTTGACGCTAGCACTTCCTGTGCATCGCCGCATGAGATAAAGGAAACACGAAAAGCCATAAAGCAGAGGACCTACTAACTACTGCCACGTCCTGTGGCAAACGTAGATCTACCTCCCTACTGGAGGCGTCTCCGATGTAAGGGCTGAAGCTAGACATCAGAAAGACGGAAGCACGTGTTTAAGAATCTGAAATTAATGTGAGTCGTGTTTCTAGTATGAAGACTGGCATTGCTCAATACAAAATATGGAGATTTGAGAAGCAATTACTCTATGATATAAAGGAGCTACCAATGATATATTTAGACTATGCATCCACAACCCCTATTTCTGAAAAAGCCTTGCAAGTGTACACTAAAGTAGCGCAAAATTATTTCGCTAATCCGAGCTCTTTACATGATGAAGGAAGTAAGGTGAATGATTTATTAGAAACATGTCGCCAAAAGTTATCCTCCTTTATTGGCGGTGTCAAAGAAGGCATCATATTTACATCAGGTGGAACAGAGGGAAATCGTTTAGCCATTGATATTCTTCTTGAAACAAATAGCAAAAAAAAGCATATTATCACAAGCGAATTAGAGCATTCTAGCATTTCTAATTATATGAAAAAGCTAATAGAACAAGGATATGAAGTCACTTTCGTTAGTCCGAAATCTAATGGCACAATAAAAATAGAAGATATAAATAAAAAAATTCGTCCTGATACGGCTCTTATCAGTATTCAACATGCAAATTCAGAAATTGGAGCTATTCAATCAATTAAAAGCATTTCCTCTCTTGCTCGAGAACACGCTATATTCTTTCACTGTGATTGTGTTCAAAGCTTAGGAAAAATCCCTTTAAATGTAGAAGATATTGGAGCTGATGCTTACACTTTTTCTAGCCATAAAGTTTATGGTCCTAAAGGCTGTGGTGCGATTTATTTAGATCCAACAAAACATTGGATAAGACCCGTTTTATCGACTACCCACGAAAATGGTTTCCGGGCCGGAACAGTGGATGTCCCATCGATTACAGCTTTTGTTACTGCATTATCCGAGCTATTACCAATGTATGAAAAAAATCAAAAACAACATCTTTCTTATAGAGAAACTCTAAAAAAGCAACTCCCTCCATCTGTTCAAGTAATTGAATCTGAACATCAACTCCCACACATCATCGGTATGATTGTGCACGGAATTGAAGGACAGTGGAGTATGCTTGAATGTAATCGAAAAGGGATTGCTATTTCAACTGGGAGCGCTTGCCAAGTAGGACTCCAAAAACCTTCTCCAGTAATCACCAGTTTGGGATTTAATGAACAGGATGCCCAGCAGTTTATTCGAGTATCATTTGGTATCCAAACTACAGAAGAAGATATAAACAAATTTTCAAAATCTATTGAACAAATAATTGAAGAATTTCATCAATAAACATGGGCGCTTCATATTAAACATTAATGAAACGGAGGGATACAGTTGAACAAGATCCTAGGAGAAGAGCGAAGAGAATTTATTCTTGATTGGCTAAAAAACAGTCATCATCCAGTCATAGGTAGAATGATAGCTGAGAGGACAAACGTAAGTAGACAAGTAATTGTTGGGGACATCTCTCTTTTAAAAGCAAAAGGTGCGCCAATTATAGCTACTAGTCAAGGTTATTTATATCAACATCACCAGTTGAACGGTACTACCCAATGTTTCGAAAGATTAATCGTTGCAAAACATAAACCTATTGATGTTCAAAACGAATTGTTTATGATTGTCGATCACGGTGTTACTGTAAAGGACGTCATAATAGAACACCCCGTGTATGGAGATTTAACGGCTTCTATTATGGTAAGTAATCGTCAAGAAGTAAAAGAATTCATCCATAAGATTAATCGTACAAAAGCCTCTTATTTATCTGAGCTTACCGATGGCGTTCATATGCACACATTAGTTGCAGACTCAAAAGAAAAACTTGAATCTGCCTTCAAAGAATTACAAGCAGCAAAATTTCTTTTAAACGAAGAAGAATAACACAAATAGTTATGCAAAAGCTGAATCAAGTGATAGATTCAGCTTTTTAAGTTAATTGAATAGTAGGATAAGAGCCTATCAATTTTACCTTACATCCCAATGCCTCTAATTCTGCTATTGCTCCCGGGATAAGGACAACATCCATTCCTTGATCAATATCAATAATAAAAAAATAATTTCCTAATTTAGTCTTCATAGGTCTTGATTCAATCTTAGTCAAGTTAAGCTTTCGCCAAGCAAATGCTGATAATACTAGGTGAAGAGCTCCCGAATGATCATCCTCGGGAAGCATAACAGCTAATGTTGTTTTTGTCTTATTTTCTTTAAAAAGACACAGAGGATCTTTTTGTTCAACGTTTAAAACAGCAAAACGAGTATGGTTTTCATGGTAATCATGAATGTTTTCCTTCACAATATGGAGGTCATACTTATATGATGATAACTCATTGGCAATTGCCGCTATTTTACTTTCCGGGTGATTAAAAACGAACTGTGCATCTGCACTTGTTGAATTCGTATAATGGATATCGACATTAGGAAAGTTTTCGTGAATAAATCTATGACATTGAGCGATAGCATGAGAATGAGAATATATTTGTTCAACCTTATCAAGTTGGTTCCTGTTATCGGGATGAACCATTAAATGCTGGTTAATAGGTAGAATCATCTCACCAATTAGTGACAAGGGTTGCTCATGGATTAAATAATCAATAGTTAAATTGACAGACCCCTCTATAGCATTCTCTAATGGAACGACCCCTACGTCTACTTTTTTATTAGCGACCGCGTCCATGCATTGTGGGATTGTTAGATAAGGAATTGCCTCAACCGTCTTAGGCATAAACTTTGTTACAGCTAAATGCGTAAAAGTTGCCTCAGGACCTAAATACCCAACCTTCAATTTATTCACTCCTCTATGAGAGATATTCAAGAGGTTTTTCAAATGAATTATTCACTTAACCGCCTGAACCTAATACTTCAACAGTTTCTACAAATTCGAGTTTTTTTAACTTATTTAGCAAAGTGTTAATATCTTCAGTCATCCCATTAACATTTAAAGACAATGTTACATTTGCTCGTCCTTGTAAGGGGATGGTTTGATGGATGGTTAAGACATTACAACCAGCTTGAGCAACAACTGCTAATAAATCTGATAATGTCCCCGAACGATCTTCCAAATGAAAGAATAATGTAATGATTCGTTCTTTAATCATTGTATGAAACGGAAAAACGGCATCTCGATATTTATAAAATGCACTTCTGCTCATATCAACTTTCCGAACACCCTCTTGAACTGATTCGACCATTCCTCTTTCGAGTAATTTTTTTACTTCTAGTGTTTTTTTTATGGATTCTGATAAGACATCCTCACGTACAAGGTAAAATACTTCTTCTTTCAAAGGAAACCTCCTTTTCCATAACGGGTGCATCCGCTTTTCTTTATTGTCTAGCTCCAGCGCCTAGCCTGGAGACGCCTACAGGAAGTAGGTGGATCTACGTTAGTCACAGGACGTGGCTGTTCTTAGTAGATCTTCTGCAATCGTCACGGAGAACAAAAGATAAAGAACATCTTTCTTTTCTCCGCATCTTATGCTTGTCGTGGCTGTTCAATGCGCTTCCGCTTTTCTTTTAATCAACGAATTCAAATTCAAATTTAAAGAGTCGGACAGAGTCTCCATCCTTCGCTCCTCTTTTTCTTAGCTCATCATCTACCCCTAAACTACGTAATTGCCTTGCAAAACGCTTCACAGATTCATCACGAGAGAAATCCGTCATCTTAAACAATTTACTTACTTTCTCACCTGATAGGACCCAAGCTCCATCACTATCTCTCTTTATTTCAAACCCTTTATCTTCTTCTTGATATTTATATAAGACTCTTGATTGATTAAGTTCTTCTTCACTATATAGAGGAAATTCAGGGGTTTGATCGACAAGATCAGCCACCTCATATAATAATTCTTTTACCCCTTCACGAGTAACAGCAGAAATAGAAAGAACTTTAACATTTTCATCTACTTGCTTTTTAAATATTGCTAAATTGTCTTTTGCATCTGGTAAATCCATTTTATTTGCAACAACAATCTGTGGTCTTTCAGTTAAACGCATATTATATTCTGATAACTCTTGATTAATGGTTACATAATCTTGATATGGGTCTCTTCCTTCCATTCCCGACATATCAATAATATGTACAATGACACGAGTCCGTTCGATATGACGTAAGAACTGATGACCTAAACCAACTCCTTGATGGGCACCTTCAATGAGACCCGGAAGATCAGCCATAACAAAACTTCTTCCATCATCCGTTTCAACCATACCTAAGTTCGGTACAATTGTTGTAAAATGATAAGCTCCAACTTTTGGACGAGCTGATGAAACAACAGATAATAAAGTAGATTTCCCTACACTAGGGAATCCAACAAGACCTACATCCGCTAATATTTTCAGTTCTAATATGACATATCGTTCTTGTCCTGGTTCACCATTCTCTGCAATTTCTGGTGCTGGATTTGCTGAGGTTGCAAAACGAGTGTTTCCCCTTCCACCACGTCCTCCCTTAGTGATCACAGCTCTTTGTCCATGCTCTGTAAGGTCAGCAATGATTTCCTCTGTATCATCGTCTTTAACAACTGTTCCTGGTGGGACTTTTACAATCATATCTTCAGCGTTTTTACCATGTTGATTTTTGCTCATGCCGTGCTCTCCTCGAGGAGCTTTAAAGTGCTTCTTATATCGAAAATCCATTAATGTTCGTAAGCCCTCATCTACCTCAAAAATGACATCCGCTCCTGTTCCACCATCTCCACCGGCAGGTCCTCCATTTGGTACGTATTTCTCGCGACGATAAGCAACCATCCCATTACCACCGTCACCACCCTTAGTGTAAATCTTCACCTGATCAACAAACATGTTTTTTCCTCCTGTTGCTCTTTCATTCAATCGTAAGTGTAATGAAAAAAGTCGTTGTTTTTAACTGTTCTATATAAACATTTTGAAATTTAGAAGCCGTAATAAAATCAGTCAATGATTTAGTATTTGATATTATTCCATTAAATTCAAAAAACAAACATACTTCACCTTCAGAAGGCTCTGTTTGAACGGTGATAAGTAGGTGATTTGTCTTATTGGAATCAACATACTTGTTCAAAACCATAAGAAACTCTTCAATCCATATTGTCAATTCTTTATCGTATTTTGATAAATTTTTAGAATTACCAATTATTTCATATTCTATATGAGTTTCATGTTTACTCCAATTGTAAAGCAATAATAAAGTTGAAAAGGAATTCATTTTTAATTCTGTTAACATGACTTCTTGTTTAGCCTCTATAATAATCTCCTCTATAATATGCTTAACTTGATCGTGTTTACCTAAGTCGATATGCCCTTTGATTAATTGCAACCTATTCATCCAATCATGCCTTGAATGTCGAAGAATATCAAGTACAGACCATTCTTCATTTTTATTATTCATACATGCACTCCCAATCTCTATATCCCATCAATTTCTCTCTATGTCATTCTATAATTATCTATAAAAATCGAACAGCATATGTATCAAAATTATAACAAACCTACTGTTGAATAGAAATATTTAAATTTGAGGTTACATTTAAACTAAAAAAACTCTAACCAATTGTGGTTAGAGTTTTTTTATCTGTTAAGCTTCTTTAGCAACAGGATATACACTTACCTTTTTACGGTCACGTCCGAAACGTTCAAAACGAACAATGCCATCTACTTTTGCAAATAGTGTATCATCCCCACCGCGACCAACATTTTCACCTGGATAAATCTTAGTACCGCGTTGACGATAAAGGATAGAACCACCTGTAACTAATTGTCCATCAGCACGCTTCGCACCAAGACGTTTAGAAATAGAGTCACGACCATTTTTAGTAGAACCTACTCCTTTTTTTGACGCAAAGAACTGTAGATCTAATCTCAACATAAGTCCCACCTCCTTTTATACTTTAGGATCAGTTATCTTTAAGTAATCACCATAATCAAGTTCGATCGTTCCTAGAGAAACAAGCATCCCTTCAAAAAGCAATTGCACTTGATCGAAGGATGGATCATTAGAAAGTGCATCTGGTATCACACATTTCAAATAACCGCCTTCTCCTCCTTGATCAATCTCTAGTTCTACTCCGGTTAAAGAAAGAACTGCATTAATTGAACCAAAGGAAATGGCCGAAACCGCTGAACAGACAATATCTTGTCCGTGAACATCAAACTTAGCATGCCCTTCAAGTACAAAAGATTGAATGCTTCCTTCCTCTGAACGTGTCACATTTATACGGATCATAAGTTTATTTTTTCGATAACAACTTTCGTATAAGGTTGACGATGACCTTGCTTTTTGCGAACATTCTTCTTGGCTTTATATTTAAACACAACAAGCTTTTTCGCACGTCCTTGTTTTTCAACTTTTGCTGATACAGTTGCACCATCAATAGTTGGATTTCCTACTTTTGTATTCTCTCCACCTACGAAAAGTACTTTATCAAAAGTAACTTCTTCCCCTGCTTCAGCGCTAAGCTTTTCAACAAAGATTGCTTGGCCTTCTTCAACTTTAAGTTGTTTTCCACCTGTTTCAATAATTGCGTACATTTTTGCACCTCCTAGTAGACTCAGACTCGCCAGGTAAAGGTGTCATATAGTAGGGTGTTTAAAAAGTGGAATTCGTTTATCCTTATTTTTGCACACGCACTTCCAAATGATCTTAAAAAACCTTTCCTAAGCGGTTGCAGCAATGGTGCTACAACCAATAACATAACAATATTATCAGATATATAAAAAGAATGTCAATGTAAATATTATGTGTTTATCCGCCTAATGGAATAACCTACTTGAGATGAAGGAATAAAACTAATAAAAAAACCTAGCTTGTCCTCTAAAAATGACTTGTAATTGTCGTCAAACAGTTCCATGACTCTTTCATGAATATCAATTATAACAGACTGACAATCTCTATTTTGATAAGAAAAAAGTTCTCTTTCTAGCTCAAATGCCCATTCTTTAGGTGCCTTTATCATCCCTACACCTTGACACAATGGGCACTTAACGGAAGTTTGTTCGAGCAATGACTTTCGTGTTTTCTTCCTCGTTATTTCGAGTATATTTAACGCTGTAAAGCCAAGGATCTTTGTATGAACTGGATCATTTTTTAAATGTCTTTCTAAAACATTTAATATTTTTTCTTTATCATTTCGGTCTTTCATATCAATAAAATCAATTAAAATAATCCCACTAATATTTCTTAATTTTATTTGTTTTACAATCTCTTTTGCCGCTTCTTCGTTTGTTTTTACTATCGTTTGTGTATAAGAAGACTTACCCGAGAACTTTGCTGTATTGACATCTATTACAGTCATGGCTTCTACTTCATCAAAAACGATCGATGCCCCACTCTTCAACCAGACGACTCTTTTTTTAACCTTTTCAACGTCATGTTCAAAATCAATAAATGTCTCTCTATTTAGGTAGCTGATCTCTATATGATTAAATGGAGATAATGACTCTTTTAATTGATGATAAATAGTACGACTATTACATACAATTTTCTCAATATTTGTGGGAGATAGCTCTTTTACGATTTGCATAGGAAAAGAACCCCCTTTATGTAGACAACAAGGAGGAGTCTGTTGAGATTGTTCAATGGAATTAAACTTCTTTTTTAATTCCTCAATCTCACAAATAAGGGTATCATTTGTTTGTTGAAGAGCCGCTGTTCTAATAATCCAGCCTCCTCCCCGTCCATTTAGGAGCTTTAACAAACGTTCACGGTCATAATGATCCGTAACTTTTTTTGAAATAGATAAGTGATTTCCATATGGCTGATAAACAAAATGGATGCTCGATAATTCAATTTTTGTTGTTAGCTTAGGAGCTTTTTGCTCATCTCCTTCTTTCAAAACTTGAACAATAATTTCTTGTCCTTCTGTGAGATGATGACGGATATTGTCTTTTACAGATTGATACTTTTCATTTTTCCATTTTTGATACTCATATAAATCATCAAGATGTAAATAGGCATTTTTTGAATTACCTATATCTACAAATGCAGCCTGCATGCCTGGCAATACTTTTTTTACACGTCCTTTAAAGATTTGTCCAACATGTTGGTTATCATTTTTTTCTGCTATAAATACGTCTGTTAGTTGATTTTTTTCTACTACAATTACTCTTTCTCTCTGATGGTACATTTCAATATATAACTGTTTCTGCAAGTGTGGACCCTCGTTTCTAGCAAGTATTATTTTGTCATTATAATACTATGGGTGATCTTTTAAAAGGTACATTTATATAACATATTTTAAATCTGTCATCGAAATAGATGTCTTTTTATCAGAAAAGTAAACATGCAATAATTCATTTTCATCAAGTTCAAACTCCTTTTCCCCATTTTGCATGACAATGATCGGATGCTTATACCCCTTATGAAAACGAATTAACACATCCATTATTGAGTCATTTATGTCTACTATTAAAGGTTTTAGAGCAAAAGCATCTCTTTTCTTTCCATAATATCTCTCTAATAAGAAACGAATGTAAGTAAATTGTCTTTGTTTATATTCTAAAATAACACAGTAAATTAAGTAGCTCACAATTAGCCAATTATTTAATTGAGAAATAGCAAAGAAACATAAAATAATTACAAGAATCGTAATAAACAAGAGGGAACCAACGAGCATGTATTGATGGGACTTATAAAAAGAGTATTTTTTACATAACAAAATAAATAAAATTTTCCCTCCATCTAAAGGCCAAATAGGTAGAAGGTTAAATAAAAAAACCATCACATTATATATTGTAAAGGTTTGAATCAATTCCTGGCTAATATAAGGAGAAAGAAAAAACATAGACGCTAGCATCCAAACATGTTGAATAGGACCAGAAATGGTTACAAATAACTCTTCCTTCATAGGACGATTTCCATGTTCTTCTACTTCTACGTAACCTCCAAATGGAAGGAGCAGGACTTTCTTTATTCTCCATCCATAAAAATAGGCACATAGTGCATGCCCCATTTCATGTATAAACACAATAAAAACTAAAATCAATAAAGGCTTGAAATACCCTGTCATTACTCCAATTCCCATAACAACCCATAATAACGGGTGAATGTGAACCTTCATGATTAGCTCTATATATTTAGTCAAAATCAATCACCTGTATTGGATCGATAAACGTATCATCTTTTTGTATAGCGAAATAATAGGTTCCTTTTTCTTCTTCCTCTTTTTTAACACTACCAAGCGAAGATCCTCTATCAACATAATCATATAAGGAAACTTGAATATCCCCTAGTTCTCCGTACCAAGTATCAGTTCCGTCTGAATGCTGTAAGATGACCGTACGACCTAGATTTTCTTTCTCTCCAACGAAGACGACAATACCTTCTCCAACTGCTTCCACTTCCTTATTGACAGTTTCCACTTGGATTCCTTGTCCATTATCTAAAAAACTTTCGGTAACAATCCCAGATGCCGGAACAACATAATCGATTGAATCCATTTTACCTTTAGTCGACCCATCAAAAAAAGCAAGCGGAGAGCCAAACTGCTCCTGATACCAATTAGCTACCATGGCATATTGAAATTCTTGTTCCATCGTATCTTCAATCACCACTTTAGCATTATCAAAAAAAGGAGCGTCTTGTTTATAAATGATGGCGACAATTAAAACAAGGCATGCAGAGAGAAGCATTTTGAATAAAAACCGATCTATTTTCAAAATAGGATGATCACCTTTTTGTTGACCTGAGGATACAATGTATGGAGAGTTTAGCTCATCCATATATTTTCTTTCATCAAAAAAATCAGTTGATTGATTATCTTGATAACGCTCCACCTTCTGACGTTTTCTTTTTTCAATTCGCTTTTTAATTTCACTCGCTCGTCGATTATTCATTTTTTATTCATCCTTTTTTTGATAAGTTACTTAATCTTATGACTTGTCCTCCCTGATTATGACCAATAAGAAAAGCGCATGCGTCCATCTAGCGAAACATGAATATAGAACGTCAACTAAGTACAGTCACCTCCTGTGACTAACGTTGACACTAGCCCGTCCTGGGCATCGCCGCATGAGATATAGGAAACACGAAAAGCCCTAAAGCAGAGGATCTACTAACTACCGCCACGTCCTGTGGCTAACGTTGATGCTAAAACTTCCTGTGCGTCGAAAGCGCTACCCGTCGCTGGGCGCTGGAGTTAGACAATAAGAAAAGCGTCAGTAATCTGTTATTCCTAACGAATAACAGATTACTGACGCTCATATAAAAATTTTATTGCTTGTAAAAGTTAAACTCGCACACCAAAAAACTTCTTTATCCGAGAGAAAACACCGCTATTAACTTCCTCAAATGATTGAAGTGGAACCGATTCTCCCAATATTCTTCTAGCGATATTTCTATATGCAATCGATGCGCGATTATTAGCATCCAGAACAATTGGGTCTCCGTTATTTGCTGCTCGAATCACTTCGTCATCATCTACTACTATACCTAGTAGTTCGATTGATAAATGTTCAACAATTTCATCGACTTCTAGCATATCACCGTCATGAACAAGATGGTTTCGAATTCGATTAATAATCAGCTTTGGAGCTTCAATTGATGACTCTTGTTCAAGTAGACCAATGATACGATCCGCATCGCGCATTGCAGATATTTCGGGCGTGGTCACAACAATCGCTTTATCAGCACCAGAAACAGCATTTTTAAATCCTTGTTCAATACCAGCTGGACAATCAATAATAATATAATCATAGTCTTGTTTTAATTCATTGATTAGATTAATCATTTGCTCAGGGGTAACAGCTGATTTATCACTTGTTTGATCTGCTGGCAACAAGAATAATTGATCATTAAACCGTTTATCTTTCACAAGTGCTTGATGTATTTTACAACGTTCGTTTACAACATCTACTAAATCATAGATAATCCGATTCTCTAAACCCATCACTACATCTAAATTTCTTAAACCAATATCCGTATCGACTAAACACACTTTTTTTCCAAGTATGGCCAATGCCGTTCCTAAATTGGCAGAGGTAGTCGTCTTTCCAACTCCGCCCTTTCCTGAAGTAATAACGATAGCCTCACCCACCATTTATTCCTCCTTCAAACCTACTTAAATTAGGCCTTATATGAGACAACTGTTGTAAACGCTCAATGACAATTTTCTCTTCATCGTTTATATAGGCGCATTCCATATGTATTCTCGAACTATCTTCATTTTGATCAGGAGCACGATTAATAATATTCGATATTTTTAGTTGCATAGGATTCATAACAGATGCCACTATAACAGCTTGTCCGTCTCCCTTAAATCCCGCATGTGCAGATCCTTTTAATGCACCCACTATAAATATATTCCCATTGGCAATTACTTTTCCACCAGGATTAACATCACCAACTAGCAGCAAATCACCTTCAACATGTAAAACTTGTCCTGAACGAACAATTTTCACAACAGTTGTTACTTCTGATTCCTCTTTCCATCTTTCAGCTTCTTCTTTCGTCATAATATCACTATTAATATATTGAACGGTTAGATTAGGCTTCTTTCGAATGATCGTTTTAATCTTTTCTTCATCGGCATTAGTTAAATAACGATTTCCTACATTCACATTAACCGTAATTAATGGACCATTCTCCTTATCATACTGTTTTTGGTTTAATACATGTTCTAATTCTATTAGCACTTCATCTAATGAGCATCGATCATTAATATGAAGTGTTAATCCATCTCTAGTCCCTTTTATCGTGACATTTTGCTGTTTTTGCACTTTCACGGTGTCCTCACCTCAATATACATATACAAATTCGACGTGATCTTTTGGATATCCTTTAAAAGGTTATTTAAAAACTTCAAAAAATGTTCGATATCTATAATTTACAGTTTTAATCATTAAAATAGTTTGTTTTCCGTACATTTGACTATTTATCCCCTTCATTAAAAACACGCAAATTAATTTGAATCATTTTGTTGATTTATCGTCTGCATCGTCAATTTTTTTAACGGATAAATAAGTAGAAGTGCAAAGATAAAATGAACAACTAATGTAGGGACTAATCGAATTTGTATAAAGTACTCCAATTCCATATTGGTAGTACCGATTAATAGATGAATACCATAAACAAAAAACTCTAACAACGAAACAGAAATGGTACTTAAAAATAAAATAACAAAATAATTATTATGCAGAGCTTTAAATGCTTGATAATTTAAATACGACAAAACAGGATAGGAAAAGAAATAAATACCGATGATTTCAACATACACTATATCAAACAATAACCCTAAAATCGCACTGTATAAAATACTTATACTAATTGGGAGATAGGCAACTAAAACAATAAGCCCTAATAATAAAAAATAAGGAACAATAATATATTGATCATTAACAAATGGGAGATTGACGATTTCCACAAAAATACTTTCACTTATAAGTAACAAAAGCATAGTAATAGGAAGAATGACTTGACGCATTAGTCCGTATCCTCCGTATTGCCCTGACCTTCTTTATCTAATGGTTTCCCGACATCCGTTTTAATAACGAAAACATCGTCTATATTTTGAAACTGTGCAAAAGGCTTAACATAGGCTATGTCTCCTAATCCATAAGAATCAGAATCAATTTCAGAGACCTCTCCAATAGCCAATCCCTCTGTGAAAACCTCACCTAATCCAGAGCTAAAAACTTTGTCTCCCTCTGTTATTTTTTCATCAAAATTTTCTAAAATTAGCATTTCCTTCTCTTTATCATAACCTGAGATAATACCAAAAACTTCACCATTTTTCTCATTCAATACATGAGCGGAAACGTTGAGATTGCCACTTTCTGTACTTAACAATTGTACAGTTGCTTCAAACTCTTGAACACTTTTTACTTTACCAATCAGTCCCCTTGTAGTGATGACCGCATCACCTTTTTCTACGTTATCCTTGGATCCTTTGTTAATGTAGATATAGTTTAACCATTGATCTTTTTGACGACCATATACAACTGCCGAAATCTTCTCAAAGCTAGTTAAGTTTTGATCTTCGTAATTTAGCTTTTCTCTTAACTTTTGAACATCATCTTCTAGCCTTTCAAGTTGAGCCTCCATTGCCATATAACCCTCGAGCTTTTCTCTTAACTTTTCATTTTCTGTATACGTATTTTTCAAGTGGCTGACATTTTCAAAGAAGCCCGCTACTTCTTGAGCGGGCTTATGAAAGACATTTTGAACTAATCCAACCGTATCCTTCAAAAACTTCTCTGGCCAAGTCATCTCTCGGTCTTCCTTTAAAGTAAAGCCAATCAATGCCACTAGAACAATTATGCTTACAAGTAAGACAATCAACTTTTTGTTTAGAAAGAACTGTGGCAAAGTTTACACCTCTTACTACTTAGAATTTTTCACTCTATCTTTAAATAAATGGATATGGTCAAGTGCTTTTCCTGTACCAATTGCCACACAATCTAATGGGTTTTCTGCAATCAATACGGGCATATCTGTCTCGTTACTTATAACCTTATCTAAATTCCGAAGAAGGGCTCCACCACCAGTTAGGACAATTCCACGATCCATAATGTCTGCAGCTAGTTCAGGTGGTGTTCTTTCTAACGTATATTTGACAGATTCTACAATAGAATTTACCGTATCATTTAAAGCTTCAGAAATTTCCTTTGCCGTAATCTCTATCGTTTTTGGTAATCCTGTCAGCAAGTCTCGACCACGGATTTCCATATTTTCAATGCCTTCTGGTTCACATGCTGATCCTATTTCAACCTTTATAGCTTCCGAGGTTCGATCACCAATCATAAGATTATACGTTTTACGAATATAAGAAATGATGGCTTCATCCATTTCGTCACCTGCGACACGAATTGACTGACTCGTCACAATTCCACCTAAAGAAATAATGGCAACTTCCGTTGTACCTCCACCAATATCAACAACCATACTCCCAGTAGGTTCCCATACTGGCAAATTCGCTCCTATTGCTGCAGCAAAAGGTTCTTCAATAGGATATGCATCTCTAGCTCCTGCCTGTCTGGTAGCATCAATCACCGCTCTTTCCTCAACAGCGGTAATGCCAGAAGGGACACAAACCATAATATACGGTTTTCTAGAGAAAATCCCCTTACTCTTAGTAGCTTGTTTAATATAATATTTCATCATTGTAGCTGTTGTATCATAGTCAGCTATGACTCCGTCTTTCATCGGCCTGGTCGCCACGACATTTCCTGGGAGTACGACCAATCATGCTTTTAGCATCATTTCCAACCGCAACGATTTGCTTAGAGTCTGTCTTAATTGCAACAACAGAAGGCTCCCTCACAGCAATCCCTTTCCCTTTAATAAAGACTAACGTATTAGCCGTACCTAAATCTATTCCAAGGTCTCTTGAACCAAAACCAAACATAGGTTGTATCTCCCTTTCTAAAAGCAAATAAACATCTTATTTTAATTTATCAAATCGAATGAATCATAATTGTTTTTAATCTTATCCACTATTATTTATGTAAGCCAACTAATACATGGACGTTTCAATAGGATCTATTTACACTTTTTCAAAAACAAGACTCACAAACATTATTATATCTTATTTAAAGAAAAAAAAAAGCACTTTACAAATATCCCTTTTCCTTTAAGCTTACAAAATTTTTCTCACCAATAATAATATGATCTAACAGTTCAATCCCCATCATTTTCCCACATTCAAATAACCTTTTCGTAACATGAATATCTTCTTTACTCGGTGTGGGATCCCCACTCGGATGATTATGAGCACAAATAAAGGAAGCCGCTGACCTTTTAATCCCTTCCTTCATTACCTCTCTCGGATGAACAATTGATGCATTTAAACTTCCAATAAAAATGGTTTTTTTGTGAATTACTTGATTTTTCGTATTCATGTATATACATACAAAATGTTCTTGTTGTAAAAAGCGTAATTCCTCCATTAAATAATTTGCTCCATCCTCAGGTGAACGGATGACATAGCGATCTTGAAAGTGCAATTGGTGTACTCTTTTTCCTAACTCTAGCGCTGCTAATACTTGAACGGCCTTGGCCTCTCCAATGCCTTCAATAGAAACGATTTCTTCAACAGACGCCTCTTTTAAATATCGCAACCCTTCAAACTTTTTCAATACTTTATTAGCTAACTGAAGAACGGATTGATTCCTTGTTCCCGTTCTTAATAATATAGCGAGCAACTCATGATTAGATAAACTTTTTGCTCCTTCTTGAATCATTCGTTCTCTTGGTCTTTCATCTATTGGGAAATCGTGAATTTTTAACATATATTCCTCCTGTGATTCCCCAACAAGCTCATTTTTTTATTTATTTTCATTAAAATGAAAGCCTAGCTCTTTAAGTACCAAATACGTCCTACTTACTGGTAACCCAACGACAGAATTGTAATCCCCATGCACTTCTTCAACAAACAACGCCCCATACCCTTGAATTCCATATGCACCTGCCTTGTCAAAGGGTTCTTTCGTTTCTATATAACTGTCAATTTCATCTTTTTCTAAGGACCTAAACGTAACAGAGGTTTCTACGAAAAAGGTTTCATTAATGTTATTGTGAATGATCGTTACACCGGTGAAAACTTGGTGTTTTCTTCCTGAAAGTAAATTTAATATTTCCTTCGCATGTTTCGGTGTATGGGGTTTCCCTAAAATTTCCCCTTGAAAACAGACGACCGTATCAGCACCAATAACAAAACTATCAACATATTTTTGCGCAATTGCTTTTGCTTTTCGCTCAGACAAAGTAGAAACTGTCTCATGAGGGGAGACCTCTTCATCTAAATGTTCAGATACATCACTTGCAATTACATCAAAAGATGGAGTAATAAGTTTAAGGAGTTCCTTTCTTCGTGGAGATTTAGATGCTAATATTAAATGTTGTTTCATAGTTCCTCCTCGTGCTATTATTCTTATTCATATTAGCCTTCCATCTATTCTAACGAAAAATCCACTTACTTTTATTACAAAAAGGTTAAAATACACTAAAAAAAAGTTTCAGTTTGTTTTCAACATGCTTGCTAAGACTTGCATAACTTCCGACTGTTCTTTACTGTTCAAACCACTTTCAAGTGCCATTTCTCCAGCCATTTGTATCTTTTTCATGTAGTCATTCTCATCATTTTTGATACTAGAAAGCGAGCTTTCTAGTTGTTTCTTATTAACCGCATCCTCGTCTTTTTCCAAATTAGTAATGATTAGTGATAGAAGATTTATTACTTGCTTTTCATCTTCTGTAGCCACACTTAACTGTATAGAATCTACAAAAGCATCATCTACTCCCTTTTCTTTTATCAAATCAACTTTTTCTTTCGCTTGTTGTTCCGTCGTATATACACTCGTATAAATTGAATAATATTGATCACCTTTTATATAAATCGCTGGGATGCTTTTATCAATCATTTGGTCAACCGCTTCTTGTGCACTTTGCTCACTTGAAAATGCGCCTGTTTGCACCATATAAAGATCAATACTACTTGTTTGACTACTTGTTTCAGTATATGGTTGATTGGTTGAATCTAAAGATTCACCTGAAATTGGTTCTTTTAATACTTGCTGAGGGGAATTTGATTCATTGGATAAAAAGTTCATGAGAAGAATACCAAAAAAGACGCTAAGACCAATTGCAGCTCCAACAATTACAAATAATTTTTTCAACGCTGAAAAAGAAGGGGGTTTTCTAGTATAAGGGGAATAGGAGCTGGTTGACTTGGTATAAGTTTTTCTTTTTTTCTTTGATGATACAACTTTCGGATCTTTCTGTGTATCTTCTTCAGGTAGAGCCCATGGAAAATCTTCTTCGTGTTTAGCCGATGCTATTTCTCTTTCAGCCTTAGCCTTGTCCTCCCATGAGGATACAACAATAGGTTCCTTTGAACTCTCATTAGATTTTTTATTTAATGATATACGAATAGGATCTTTTTTTGATTCCTTCATTGATTACCACCTTATCTCTAAAGACCGGACATAGTTTAATATCTCCCATCCTAGCATACCAAAATCAAAAAATAGCTAGACATTTGTCGACTTGTCCTAAAAGCTTTTCATCAATTTCCTACGTTTTTTGCAAATAAGAAAAGCGCAAGTGACCGTATAGAAAATATTGTCTAACCGAAGAAAAACTCAATGCTTTAAAGAAAAGTGTAGTACCAAGAAATCAACTGACTGTCAAATAAAATACTAACGCAACTACCTGCAGTAATAAACGGTGCAAATGGAATCGGACGATTCCGATACAGTGGATTCATGAAAAAGACAAAAAGGGTACCTAGCATATTTGCGAGAAAAAAAGATAAAATCATACCTTTCCATCCTAATACTAACCCTACAATAGCTAATAGCTTAACATCCCCCATTCCCATTTTTCCTCTCGATAAGACAACAATCAAAAAAGAAAGAAAAAACCCTACTAATAACCCTACTATTGAAAATAGCCAATCAGAAAAAAACATTATTTCCACTAGGAAAATAATAAAAAACAAAAGGATCACCTTATTAGGTATGATCATCTCTATTAGATCGGTTACTGTGACTATAAACAAAAAAATATAAAAGGTGTAGGCAATTAAGAGATTTGTGGTGTACCCAAATACCAAGGGAGAAATAACAAATAAACAGCCCATTAACAATTCAACGATAGGATATCGAATTGAGATCGAAAATTGACACGTAGAGCATTTTCCTTTTAAGAGAACGAATGATACAAGAGGAATTTTGTGTATATGTTTAATAGGGGTCTGACACTGCGGACAATAGGAGGATGGCCAAATTAAAGACTGATGATGAACGGTTCGATAACCTACAACATTCACAAACGATCCAATAATTAAGCCAATCATAAAAAGAAATAGATAGATTATTTACTTTCACATCCTTTCAAAATAAGAAAAGCACAAGCGCCCGTATAGTAACGACTGATGATGAACGCGTGCTAATTTTTATCCGTTTTTACTCTATGAAAAAAGTAAGAACAGCTACTACCTGTTCTTACTATATACTATTTGTTGATTCCATTGTTAAAATTTGCGAAACTTTCATTTTGAATCACTAAATCTTTATTTTTACTTATTAATAAGAAACTTTCTTACTTCAGAAATAAAATATAATGATCCTGTAATAACGAGAGGACGATTGTTCTTTTTTGCCTGGTCAGTTGCATATTCAAGCGCTCGCTGCCAATCTTCAATTACTATATGGTGTTGCCTTTCCAAATAGGAGAACATTACATTTGCTTTTTCAGCTTTTGGGAATTGAAAACTAGTTAAAATCATTTTTTCGCAATGAGGAGATAGCATTCTGAGCATCTTTTTGATCGGTTTATTTTGTAATGCAGAAAAAATGATATATGGCTTCTTCTCAAACGATTTCATTGTGTCAATAAGAGTCTCTATAGCTTCTAAATTATGGGCACCGTCCAAAATAATCGTTGGATGATCAGAAACTTGTTCAAATCGCCCTTTCCAAAAAGCTTTTTTTCAAGCCTCTCTTTATATCTGCTTCTTGAATATTGTTAAAGTCTCCCTTTTTTAATAAATCAGCCGCTAACACAGCAAGAGCAGCATTCTTTATTTGATGTTGTCCTTTCATAGAGATCGACAAATGTTGATAAGAACAAAAAGGGGCTTGTACATCAAAGGTTTCCTGATTTGCAAGCGACTGTAACACGTTTATGTAATGTGTATAAAGAAGATAAAGTTAAAGTTGCTTGCTTTTCAATCACGTTCAAAGCCTCTTGATTCTCAACAGCTGTAACAACGGGAACTTCATTTTTAATTATTCCGGCTTTTTGCCTACAGATTTCTTCAATTGTGTCACCAAGTATATCTGTATGATCAAAACCGATATTCGTAATGATAGAAATAATGGGTTTAATCACGTTAGTGGAGTCATAAAGACCTCCGAGTCCCGTTTCGACGATGACTAAGTCAACAGGGTTAAGTTCAGCAAAAAAATAAAACATCATGGCAGTGATAATTTCAAACTCTGTTGCTTCTCCAAGTTCAGCATGTTTCATCTCATCAACAATTGGAGCAACAATATTGACCAATGTGACAAGTTCATCATCCGAAATCATTCTCCCATTTACACTGATTCGTTCATTAAAATATTCAATATAAGGCGACGTAAACGTACCTACAGAGTAATTGGCAGATTGAACAATTTCATTTAAAAAGGTTAAAGTTGATCCTTTTCCATTTGTTCCAGCAATATGAACATACTTTGATTTTTGATGCGGGTTTCCTAGCCTATCCAATATGTAGTTCATTCGATCTATTCCTGGTTTCACTCCAAATTTTAGTTTGGAATGAATCCAATCAATTGCTTCTTGAACATTTGTAACCATTTCTCACCTCAAGTAAAGGAGAAAGTGACTCATGAAACGAGTCACTCTCTGTTTAATATTAGCCTTTTAAATCTTCTATACGTTGCAATACAATATCACGTTTCTCTATATAGTCTTTTTCTTTCTCACGTTCTTCTTCAATGACTTTTTTAGGAGCCTTCTGAATAAAGCCTTGGTTTGATAATTTCTTTTGAACTCGTTCTACCTCTTTCGTTAATTTTTCAAGTTCTTTTTCTAGACGCGTTAACTCTTTCTCAACATCAATTAACCCTTCTAAAGGTAGAATTAACTCTACTCCTGATAATACAGCTGTCATTGCTTTATCAGATGTTTTAATTTGCAGATCTATTTTAAGTTGACTTGGGTTACAGAACCTTTCAATATATTGTTTATTTTTTTCTAACTGCTGTTTAATTTCTTCGGAATTCGCTTTTATTAGTATCGGAATTTTTTTGCTCATTGGTGTATCGACTTCTGCACGAATATTTCGTACCGAACGAATTAATTCAACGAGCATTTTCATTTGTTGAGAAGCTTCCTCGTTCGTTACCTTTGGATCAATTTTAGGCCAATTGGATAAGGTAATCGACGGTCCTTGGTGAGGTAAGCTTTGCCATATTTCTTCAGTAATGAATGGCATGAATGGATGAAGCAATTTCATCGTTTGTTCAAGAACAGACGCTAAAATCGAGCGAGTTATAGCTTTCGCCTTTTCATCTTTACCGTAAAGAGGGATTTTCGCCATTTCAATATACCAATCACAAAAATCATCCCATATAAAGTTGTATAGCTGACGACCAACTTCACCATACTCATATTTTTCTACTAAGTTCGTCACGTTTTCGATCGTTTCATTTAAGCGAGTTAAAATCCAGTAATCTGCAACTGACTTTTCTCCTGATAAATCAATATCCTCATATTGAAGTCCTTCCAAATTCATCAAAACAAACCGAGACGCATTCCATATTTTATTGGCAAAATTCCAAATTGATTCTACTTTTTCATGACTATAACGCAAGTCTTGTCCTGGTGAGCTTCCTGTAGATAAGAAATATCTTAGCGAATCTGCTCCGTATTTCTCAATTACCTCCATAGGGTCTACACCATTACCTAAAGATTTACTCATTTTTCGTCCTTCAGAATCTCGAACGAGACCATGAATAAGAACGTCTTTAAATGGTCGTTCCTCTGTAAATTCTAAACCTTGGAAGATCATTCTAGAAACCCAAAAGAAGATGATATCATAGCCCGTTACTAGTACATCTGTTGGATAGTAACGTTTAAAATCTTCCGCTGTTAAATCTGGCCAGCCCATCGTAGAAAACGGCCATAAGGCAGAGCTAAACCACGTATCTAATACATCTTGGTCCTGCTCCCAGTTTTCAATATCTTTTGGCGGCTCTTGATTCACATATACTTCTCCTGTTTCTTTATGATACCAAGCAGGTATTCGATGTCCCCACCAAAGTTGACGAGAAATACACCAGTCTCGAATGTTCTCCATCCAGTGCAAATATGTTTTTTCAAAACGATTGGGTACAAAATGAACTTTCTCTTCTTCTTTTTTCTGTAATTCAATCGCTTTTTCTGCTAACGGCTCCATTTTAACAAACCATTGTGTGGACAAATAAGGTTCAACAACCGCTCCACTACGTTCACTATGACCGACAGAATGAAGATGATCCTCAATTTTAAATAATACCCCTTCTTCTTGAAGATCATTAACTAACTGCTTTCTTGCCTCGAAGCGGTCTAAACCGTTATATTTACCTGCATTTTTGTTCATTGTTCCATCTTCATTCATAACAAGAACACGCTCTAATTGATGGCGATTTCCTACTTCAAAGTCATTTGGATCGTGTGCAGGGGTTATTTTTACAGCCCCAGAACCAAACTCCATATCAACATAATCATCGGCAACAATTGGAATTTCACGATCAATGATTGGTAGTTTCACTTTCTTGCCAATTAAATGTTGATAACGCTCATCATCAGGATGTACAGCAACAGCCGTATCACCTAGCATTGTTTCTGGTCTAGTTGTCGCGATTTCAATAAAACCAGATCCATCAACTAATGGATATTTCATATGATAAAATGCTCCTTGTACATCTTTATAGATAACCTCTATGTCAGACAAGGCTGTTTTTGTTTGAGGATCCCAGTTTATGATATACTCCCCGCGATAAATAAGTCCTTTATTGTATAGTTTAACGAACACTTCTTGTACTGCTTTTGATAATCCTTCATCTAAAGTAAAACGTTCACGAGAATAATCCAGCCCTAGGCCAAGCTTTGACCATTGACTACGAATGAATTCAGCATATTCTTCTTTCCACTTCCATGTTTCTTTCACAAAATTTTCTCGACCGAGGTCATATCGAGATTTCCCTTCTTTACGTAACTTTCCTTCCACTTTTGCTTGAGTAGCAATACCCGCATGGTCCATTCCAGGAAGCCATAAAACATCATAACCTTGCATTCGTTTAATTCTTGTTGTGATATCTTGCAGTGTTGTATCCCAAGCATGACCTAAATGGAGCTTACCCGTAACGTTTGGTGGGGGAATAACAACCGTATAAGGGGTCTTCGTATCATCGTTTGTAGCTTCAAAAAATTTTCCATTCACCCAAAAATCATAGCGGTTTTTTTCAATTGTATTTGGATCATATTTCTTTGGAATCGAGTTTTCCATTTTTTTACCTCCAGTTTTTCATATAAGAAAGGCGCAAGCGCCCGTTTAGCGACGCAGGTGAAAAGGTACGTCAACTAAGTACAGTCACATCCTGTGACTAACGTTGACGCTAGCACTTCCTGTGCATCGCCGCATGAGATAAAGGAAACACGAAAAGCCGCAGGCTTCGATGTTGACTTATCGTAGAGAGGAGGGCGAAGCATCACCAGTCGCTGGGCGCTGGAGCTAGACAGCAATGTTAGCATATTCTTATAAAGGACAAAGTTTATACATTCTTATCTTTTAAAAAAAGCCCTTTCATCCTCTAAAAAGGACGAAAGAGCTTCGCGGTACCACCTTTATTCATAAAATCATAACAGATCTTATGCACTTGGAACTGTAACGGTTTTTAAACCGACTTCTTCTATTAGGTTTAGAGCCGTTCGAAGAAGTGACTCAAGGGTGACGTAAAATTGACTCTACTTTAAGGAATCTTCCAGCTAATGACTCCTCTCTCTAAAAAGCGATATTCAACTTTTAGCCCTCTCATAGTCGATCACTAAATATTTATATTATCATCGTCAACAAAAAAAGAGTTATGTATACATCTTAAAAAAAAATCGTTTGCCCGTCAATTGAATTAACAAAATAAATTGACTATCAAAGTGACCGGAACACTTTTTTATTTTTCTTCATAAAATGATTCTACAAAAAGAATGAATCGGAGGAATCTACAATGAAAAAGTTCAACCGATATTCGTTGCCCCCTTGGTTAAGTCAAGTTCGTGCTGTTCTTGGACAGTTTATTATCCCCCTAACTGTTTTTCAAGCCTTTCGTACACTTTTTCTTCCTTCAACGATCGATGTCTTCCTACTAGCCATCCTTTTGGGTCTATCATTCGCTTATTATTATGAATGGCTATAAGAAAAGCGGAAGCGCATTGTATAGCCACGACAAGCATAATGTTCAACCTTAGCTTATGCTTGTCTATATATTCTCTCCCCTATTTTCCAAACCAATATATAACTCTTACAAAAACATATTATCCCTATTTAAAAGTAAAATCAACTTTACATAATGTAAAGTTTACTATACAATATAGGTATATTAGTGATATTTACCAATTTGTCCTTAAAGGAGGAGAAAAGATGAAAGTAGTAACTAGAGGTGTTTTCACAATTATTATGCTTATGCTATTTGGATGGCAATTGATTTATTTTTATAACGCCAATATAGATATTGTCCATTTTATCAAAAATGATTCTACTGATTCCTTTATGTTTGAAATTAATATGATCCCTACATTACTTTTAATACTAACTGTTGCTGGTTATTATTTTTTCATTAAAGATGCACGAAAAAATTTCTTTCGTATCAAACCAGATGAATTTGAAGAGAAGGATGAAAGAGAAAAGCAAATTACGAGTCAAGCTTGTAGAACATCCTATGTGAGTATGATGTATGCTTCACCTATCATCTGTGGGCTTTTTGTTTTTTATCCTTTTATATCAGACCTGATCCCTTACTATCCTATCCTTGTTTTTTTATTACTACCTTTAACACAAATTATTACATATCTTATTTCTTGGAGAAGATCCTACTTGAATTAATGAGTTGGTTTCTCAATAGGGAATAGAAAAGGTGATGGGAAATGGAAATAAAAAACCGCGTGAAAGAATTAAGAACCAGACATTACATGACCCAAAACGTATTAGCAGAAAAAGTTGACGTTACGAGACAAACAATTGTTGCGTTGGAAAAAGGAAGCTATGTACCTTCATTGCTTTTAGCGATGAATATTGCACGTGTATTTAACTTACCGATTGAGGATATTTTTTATTTTGAGGAGGACGAAAATTATTAGAAACCTAATCTCATATTGATTAGGTTTCTACCTTTTCTTGATTCTCTTTATCTTCTGTCTCTTTGATTTTCAAAACAACAAACTCGATGTTTTTCATCTGCCATATTTTTTTATTGATGAGTTTACAGCCAGTCATTTCATCTAATTTGCCTTGTTTGAACTCGTTTATCACTTGATATAAGTTATGAGGATACGCCATATAACACATAAAAAGTGATTTTTCCGCCTCTGTCCACTTGCATTGACTTTGATACGTATAAAATAAATTGACACACTCATCACTTATAAAAGGATACTGGTTTAAATACGAGCGATAATAATAAATAAACTCATAAATAGGAGAGGAGTAAGAAGCTTTTTCAAAATTAATTAAATAAGGACTTCCTTCATCATCTATTAGAAAATGATCGGGCGAAAGGTTGCCATGATTTAATACAACCCTTCCTTGCTCCTCTTCTTCTAACTGCTCTACCCATTTTTCCAATTTCTCTAGCGCAAATGTTGTGGAATGACGTGCTTCAATAAAATAAGTGACAGCCTGTAATTCAAAAGGAGACATATACCATCTCTTTTCAGCTTTTTCAATATACGATTCATACTGTTGTTGCTGCTGGAGCCATCTAGCTGATATTTCGTCATAATGCTGCTTAGCCACTTCTTTTTCCAGCTTATTAAAAGTAGAAGTAGCCGTGTGCATTGAACCAACTTCTTTGAAGAACTGTTCTTTTTTTTTGTTTCTCATCAATTTTTTGATTGTCTTGTATCCATGGCATTAAATAATACGAATGACCTTGCTGATCGACTACGTATAATTGTCCATCTATCGAAGGATAAATGGGAACAAACTTATGGTATCCAGCTTGTTTCAGAATCGGAATCGCTGCATTTAACGATGAACGATTTAATACTTTCTTCAAAGCATAAGTCCCTGTATTGGATTGGATTTTCCACACTTTATCAGTATATTGATTAATGTATTGAGGAACAATTTGATAAGCTCGTAGAACAAGTGGCATATCTAATGTTTGTGTATTCAATAATACCACCTTCTTTCAAAGAAGTTAAATGGACAAAGTTTTTACTCCCTCATTAAAGTAACGTTTTCTCTAAATATTTCTGTTTTCCCAGGGTTTCATTTTTCATAAGAAGACTCATTGAATGAAACCATGCGTATAGTTTTCTGATCTTATAAAAAACAGCTATTTAACAAAGTGAATACTTTGCTCGATAGCTGCTACAATACCTAAATAATCTTTTTTACACTAGATAATTAACTGTTTTGCATTGAATAAAGCGGAATATAAACAATTTGCCCCTCTGATACATCATCATCTGCCGATAATTGATTGACTCGTATTAATTGTTGCATACTTACATCATACCGTTCACAAATCGATTCTAAAGAATCCCCTTGCTGAACAATGCAAAGCTTCAACTTTGAAAAATCTTCTTCTTCACTTGTCGTGAAAAGATCCTTTAAATATAAACTGTTGTCATTTGTTCTTTCTTCCTCTTCTTCCTGACCACCTTGATTCATTGGTTGAATGCTTGTCTGATTTATCCCTTGTTCCATTTGATGATTTGGTGTTTGAGGTGAACGAGCTTTCCTCACCTCTACAGTTAATTCATCTTCCTCTTCTTCCTCATAAATGGTATAAAGTTCATGTTCGTCTGTTTCATCTTCATCCAAAAGCGTTTGCACTCTTTCCTCTACTTGAGGTTCTACGATAGGAACATCCTCTTCAAGTGTAGTTGATCGGTAAAGTGCTTCCTGTTCAACATCTTCAATAGATTCAGGTTGTTCTTGAATGCTAACAGACCCTTCTTCACGTTCCGAATTTAATTGAACTTGATCTTGCAAACCACTAATAAGTAAACCAGCTTGTAGTTGGAGACAACGTGTTTCAGGAAAATCATAATCAAAAGAATCAACATTCACATAGATTTCTTCTAAACTATTAATTCGGTCTCTTGGGATCGTTATATCAACAGGAAATCGATTAATAAATTCCGATACCCCATCATCTCTTGTTGTCACTTCATGAATATATCGTGCATTTGGGTGAATAACGGTTGAATCGACTGTATTAAGCTCAGATGCCATTCGGTATTCCCCTGTTAATATTAAGGCTCCTTTAATCGAGACATATTGCTCATGTTCTTGAATGGCTACATCAGGTTCTAAAGACATGTTAACTAGCTCTCTAACTTCCTGTCCTTTTTGAAACCATATGACTTCCTCTACCTCAAAGCGCAATGGAGATTGAGCTTCTGACATGTAAATATCCTCCTTTCAAAACCAAATACGTAACAGAAACATTGATGACATTATAGGTTTATGAGTAAAGTCTTAGGAATATGTTTACTTTTTGATATAAAGAATGCGTCCATGAGTATTTTTTTGAAAATTTTAATAAGAGTTGTTGTTTAGAACCTAGGTAAAATAGTGAGTAGGAGGGTGAGAATGGGGATGTTTATCCAAATAGTTTATGAATTTTTTCTTTATAAGAAAAACCAGGTGTGATTAAAAATCACACCTGGTCCTTTTTGGTGCTCAGAATATCCTCAATCCTGTATTCCTTCCCATGAATACCTTTATAGTATTCAGGATACATGTCTTCTCCACATTTTTCACAGGAGAACATAGGGGGGACGGCTGGATCACCTCCATCCATTAAATCAAAATCTCTTACCACTTGTTGTGGAATCTCTTCTTTTTCATGACACACTAAACAAACAAAGTTGATGCTCTGTTTTGATTGGGCCATTTTTTTTTTTTTTTTCTTGCCTTTTTTCGGTGTTTCGATACTGGTGAAATGATGAATCACCCTTTCTAAATAGGCTCTTGTCGTGGTACACAAGGCCACCTTGATTTCTAGTCTACCATTTTCAAGACAGACTTCTCCCTTGTATTCATAGTAACACTGGCATTTTTCACAAATAAGAGGGTCTCTCTTACCACTTGATACGATTCGTTCCCTCCATGTCTGACGGCGCATTGTTTTCTTTGCTTTCACTATCCAGCGTTTCGCTTTCTGTTGCCATTGACATAAGACTTTTTACTCAAGCCCTTGCATCTCCTTGAATACATCCCATAATGACGAATCGTCTTAAACTGTTCATCTGGGATATGACGAATAAGCCTAGAGATAAATTCCTCTACACTGATCGTTTCTCTCTTTTCTTTTCCGTCTGTCTTATCATGATACGTAAAGGTTACCTTTTGTCCGTCATATGCCTCGATCCGATTCAGTCCTATCGCAGGTCGACGAATATAACGGCCAATATAGCGAAGTTGTTCTTTTACATTCCCTTCCTGTTTTGGCGCATGCACATAGAAGCCCTTCCCATTATTGTGAAACGCCTGTTGTAATCGAGGTTGTATTCTCTTCTTTTCTTTTTCTGACACACCTCTGCGTATGAACTTTAACACCACGGTCTGCCACTGCTTTCTTAACATTTCAAATGGCAGATAATCGTACTGTTTCCATTCCCCCTTTTTCGTAAGACCTCCCATCGTCACTAGCATATGTACATGGGGATTGAAATTCACTCTGGATCCGAAAGTATGTAAGCCTGATATGATTCCAGGGGTCACTTTCGCTTTCTTTTTGAAAAAATCCATGATTAATCATACGCCTCGTCCATCAAATCTTTTAACAGATGGCGATGAAGCAAAAACACATCACGCAGTCCTTCATCAATTGTAAAGATGACATGACGATGATTCACCTGTAAGACCTCTTCTGTTAGTAGTCGACTCCATTCTTCGCTTTCTCCTACTGAACAAGTGGTACAAAATCGACCCTTACAACGATACGGAACCTTCCTGACATCATGGCAACCTTCACAAACAAATAGCTTAAATCCATTTTTGGGATTCCCACACCCTCTGAATTTCTCTATTTCCTTTCTTACTATTGGACGGATTTTAGCTCCATGTTTCTTTTGAAAGTGATCCCAATGGTTATGTTTATCAAAGAAAATTTGTTTTAATATATTATTCTCCATGACATCAAAATACCACAGTTTCTAAGACTGTGGTAGACCCGAAATTATATACTTTCTTATCTTTCAAAAAAAAAGCTGTCCCCGAAAAAATCTTTCGAGACAGCTTCTGTTTTTTTATAAATTAGAAAACGTTTTTTCAATTGCCTGAACAGTATATTCAATATCTTCGTCTGTATGGGCAGTCGATAAAAATAATCCTTCAAATTGCGATGGTGGTAAGAAAATACCTTCTTGGGCCATCATCTGATAAAAGCGAGCAAACATCGTTAAGTCAGATGTTTTGGCTTTATCATAGTTCGTTACCGCTTGATTGGTAAAGAAAAAGCCGATCATCGAACCACCGCGATTAACACAAATAGGAATATTATATTTTTCAGCAGCTGCTATCATTCCTTTTTCTAATTTTGCTGCTTTGCGGTTAAACTCTAGATAACTTTCAAGTGTTAGCTGTTTTAACGTTTCATATCCAGCTGTCATCCCTAATGGGTTTCCAGACAACGTTCCCGCTTGGTAAATCGGCCCGCTTGGAGCAATTCGTTCCATGATTTCAGCTTTTCCTCCATAAGCACCTACAGGTAAGCCACCACCGATAACTTTCCCTAAACATGTTAAGTCTGGTTCGACCCCAAAATATCCTTGAGCACAATGATAGTCAGCTCTAAACCCTGTCATCACTTCATCAAAAATTAACATGGAACCATACTCTTTTGTTACATCTCTTAAGCCTTGTAAGAAACCATGATTAGGTGGTACGACACCCATATTCCCAGCGATTGGTTCTACTATGACTGCCGCTATATCTTCACCAAACTGTTCAAATGCTAGTCGAATACTTTCTAAATCGTTATATGGTACAGTGATCGTATGGCTCGCAATTCCTTCCGGTACACCAGGACTATCAGGTAATCCTAATGTGGCTACACCTGATCCTGCTTTAATTAAAAGAGAATCGCCATGTCCATGATAACACCCTTCAAATTTAATAATTTTATTTCTTCCTGTGTATCCTCTAGCTAGTCTTAAGGCACTCATTGTTGCTTCAGTACCAGAGTTGACCATTCTGATCACTTCTATAGACGGAATTCGATCAATGACAAGTTTCGCTAACTTATTCTCGATTAACGTAGGTGCTCCAAAGCTTGTCCCATCTTCAGTCACTTTTTTTAACGCTTCTACTACTTGATCATTGGCGTGCCCTAAAATAAGAGGACCCCAAGACAATACATAATCTATATATTCATTTCCATCAATATCGTAAATCTTTGAACCTTTTCCCTTTTTCATAAAGATTGGTTCCATTTCGACCGATTTAAATGCACGAACAGGACTGTTCACTCCACCAGGCATCATCGTCTTTGCTTCTTCATAAGCTTTGACCGATTGTTCAAAAGTTTTCATGATGAACCCCTTCCTTATTTCGTTTCTTTTAACCAACGAGCTGCATCTTTCGCAAAATATGTAATAATCAAATCGACTCCTGCTCTTTTCATACTCGTGAGCATTTCAAGTACCACTTGCTGTTCATTAATCCAGCCTTTTTGGCTTGCGGCTTTAATCATGGAGTATTCACCACTGACGTTATAAGCAACAATTGGCAATAACGAGCGATTTTTCACATCTCGGATGATATCTAAATAAGACAGCGCAGGTTTAATAATGAGAAAATCTGCACCTTCTTCGATATCAGAGTCTGCCTCCCGCAAAGCTTCCTTTCGATTAGCTGGGTCCATTTGATACGTCTTACGGTCACCAAATTGAGGACTACTATGAGCAGCATCTCGAAACGGACCGTAAAAAGCGCTTGCATATTTAACCGCATAAGACATAATCGGAACCTCTTTAAAACCTGCTTCATCTAACCCTTTGCGAATTTCGATGACGAATCCATCCATCATATTGGAAGGTGCAATAATATCCGCACCTGCTTTCGCCTGACTAATCGCCGTTTTTACTAATAAGGATAGTGAAGCATCATTATCGACATATCCGTCTTCTATTACCCCACAATGTCCATGACTTGTATACTGACATAAACACGTGTCTGCAATCACAACAAGATCGGGGAACTGCTCTTTAATTTGCGATGTTGCACGTTGGACAATCCCGCATTCATGATAAGCTTCTGAACCAACTTCGTCTTTACTTTCAGGTACTCCAAAAAGAATAATAGAGTTAATGCCAAGTGAAACGATTTCATTAATTTCTTCTTTTAGTAAATCTAAAGAAAGCTGTTCCACCCCTGGCATAGACTGGACAGGATTGCGTTTATTTTCACCTTCAACGACAAAAATAGGATATATTAAATCTTCTACATGAAGCTTTGTTTCTCTAACCATCGATCTCATCGCATGAGAGTTTCTTAATCTGCGATGTCTTGTGAATTTTTCCACAGATTAACATCTCCTTTCAAATAGAGGCACATGATTTCCACCATTCCTTCCACACTATATTGACTCGGCATCAATAAAGGGTATTGGCCATAGCCCAATAAAGCGTCTTTTGTTATCGGACCAATACAAACAAAAATAACGTTTACAAAAAAAGCTTTCCTCAACATAGACCTCATAAATGCGTGGACAGCTGAAGGACTGGTTAATGTAATAAAAACAGGTGAATCATTTTTTATACAGTCTAATAATTTTTCTGTTTGATCATCTTTTATTGTTGTTTCATAAAGAGTTAGTTCTGATACAAGATGACCATTCTCCTTTAAAGTCTCTACTAAATAAGGTCTAGATAAGTTTCCTTTTATAACCGATATTTTTTTCGGGGTTGAACTATTCTTAATCAGCTTTTCAGCTAAATGTTTAGCATCAAATGTTTCAGGAAATAAGGAAGCTTCAAATCCGTATTTCTCCAACGCTTTATTTGTTTTTTTTCCAACTACCGCTATATTTACGTGATGATTTAAGGTGATGTCTAATTTTTCAACATGATGAAAGAAGGCACTGACTCCATTGGCACTCGTAAATATGACCCAATCTTGTTTGTTTATATTCTCTAACTGCTCTTGTACTCGTTTTGTGGATGGAGCGATTTCAAATTCAAGCAAAGGAATAATTCGAGGGACCCCTCCTTTTTCTTGAACGAGTTTAGCAAAAGACTTTGCTTGCTTTTCGCCTCGAGTAATAATTACTTTACGCCCATTAAGCTGCATATCCACTACTCTT
The DNA here is from genome assembly GCF_020524035.2 of Bacillus carboniphilus. Classification (NCBI taxonomy): domain Bacteria; kingdom Bacillati; phylum Bacillota; class Bacilli; order Caryophanales; family Bacillaceae; genus Bacillus; species Bacillus carboniphilus. The sequence goes on from NZ_CP129013.1 coordinate 1,637,660, forward strand.
CTTCCTTTACTTTATCAATAAGACCTTTGGCACCTTTCTCTGCTAATCTTTTCGCCAAATTTTCTCCCAATTGAACAGGATCTTTACCTCTTCCAGATTCCTTTAAAACAATTTTCCCATCTGGAGAAGAAACGAGCGAAGTTAAGGAGATTTCTTGTTGATCATCTACAGTCGCATAACCCGCTATTGGAATTTGACAACCTCCTTCAAGGCGGTGTAAAAAGGTGCGTTCAGCCATAGTTGTAAGCCTTGTTTCTTCGTCATTTAACTTTGCTAAAAGCGATAACACCTCTTGATCGTTTTCTCTACATTCGATCGCTAATGCTCCTTGACCTACTGCTGGCAAACATAGCTCAGGCTCTAGATATTCAGTCACAACTTCATGACTCCATCCCATTCTTGCAAGACCAGCTGCTGCTAATACAATCGCATCATAAACTTCTGTTTGCAATTTTTTTAACCTCGTATCAATGTTGCCTCGAATCCATTTAATTTCAATATCAGGACGCTTTGCTAATAGTTGTGACGATCTCCTTAGACTACTGGTCCCAACAACCGCTCCTTTTTTTTAATTGTGAAAAAGGAATATGATCCTTAGATATTAGTACATCCCGGTGATCTTCTCTTTCAGGTACACAGCCAATCACTAGACCTGAAGGCAGCTTTGCAGGCATATCCTTCATACTATGTACAGCAATATCAATTTCCTCATTTAACATGGCTTGTTCAATTTCTTTAACAAATAACCCTTTTCCACCCACTTTAGAAAGCGTAACATCTAAAATTTTGTCCCCTTTTGTCACGATTTCTTTCACTTCAAAATCGTAAGGTGCTCCTAGTTCTTTTAGTTTTTTAATGACCCAATTTGTCTGAGTGAGAGCTAACTTACTCCTTCTTGAACCTACGATGATCTTTCTCATTTTCTGTTTTCCTCCTAAGCAATACCTACGAATACCAAATATGAAACTCCGATAAACTACCAAATAAAAAGTAATTGATAAGCAATAATAAAAACGATGCGATGTTTAATAAAGCCACGTCCCTACCTTGTAGCTCCCTAACAATCCGATTATATAAATAAATACTGTAAATAGCGAGGACCGTAAATGAGCCTACTACTTTAGCATCTAACCAAAAAAAGGTAGGGATCACAAGTGAAGCCCAAATAACCCCTAAGATCAAACTTAATAATAAAAGAGGAACTCCAATTACGTTTAAAACGTAACCCATATGATCTAGTTTCGTTAAATCTTGAATTCTTAATAACCGTTTTCCCCATTTTTTTTTCTTCAATAAGTTATATTGAATCATATAAAGAATTGACAACACAAACGACACTGCAAAGGCCGCATAAGATAAAATAGCCATTGTAATATGAATGAGTAATAATTCTGAAATATATTGCTCTGATAAAGAAGTCGATTCAAAACGAGCAGGAGCAAAAATGTGAATTGTCACCATTGCATACCCTATTATATTCGTAAAAAAAACAATAAAATCAATTCCGATAAAGCGGTTTAAGACGAGAGATAACGTTACAAGAACCCAAGCATAAAAATAAAGTCCTTCGGACATGTTCAATACTGGAAACTGACCGGTCATCAACATTTCAGTAAATAAAAAAATGGTTTGTAACAACCAAACAATAGACAACAACCAGAAGGCGATCCGATTGGCCCTCTGGTTATTATGAAGAAAATCAACAAAATATAAAAGTAAAGAAACTGTATAAATGATCAGCATTAACTCATTAATACGAACAAAATTAATATCAAACATAAGTTAGATTCCTTTCAAAAGTTGTTCAAAAAGTTAAAGAGGCTGTTTAAAAAGTCCTACGATGGCCTAGCATCATCGTTAGCTCGCTCGTCGTGGTTGCTACTTAGATGATGGACTTACAAAGGGTTTCAGCTTTTCTATTCAGCGTCCTTTTTCCCTACTTTTTAAACACGCTACTTAGAGAAACATTCCATTGTGATCTCACTCTTTTTGAACACGCACTTTCACTTACATTTGAAGTGAAACGCCCCTTTCACTAAGGCTTTTCTCCTCTTTGCCATGAGGCTACTTTTCTTTGATCTTTTTCTAACTGGATCGCTATTTGTTCTTCAAGATTAAAAATTTGTTTAAATAACTCAAGTTTTTCTTTTGAATGAGACTCACCAGATAGCTCCTTTGCTTTTAAAATAGGGTCGCGTAGCATTTGATTAATAATACTCTTTGTATGCTTACTAATCACTTTCTTTTCACGTTCAGTTAAATCAGGAATTTTCCGTTCAATACTTTCCATTGTATCAGCTTGGATACTTAAAGCCTTTTGTCTCAGAGCAGAAATAACAGGTACCACGCCAAGTTCACCCAACCACTGTTTAAAGAAGACGATTTGTTCTTCAATATATAGCTCTACCTTTTCTGCTACTTGAGAACGTTCTTCTATGTTCGCCTGTACAATTCCTTCTAGATCATCGATATCATATAAGAATACACTATCCAATTCTGAAAGAGCGGGATCTAAATCTCTTGGAACTGCTATATCTATTAATAATAAAGGACGGCCTTTTCTTAGTTTTTCTACATTTTTTACAAATTCTTTTGTTACGACATAATCTGAAGAACCTGTTGAACTAATGACAATATCTGCTTCGACTAAAGCACATTGCATTTCACTCATTAATTTAGCTTGACCAGTGAATCGATCTGCTAAAGAAAGTGCTTTACTATGTGTGCGATTAATAACAGATATGTCTGTCACTCCACTTCCTTGGAGATTTTGAACAGTCAATTCTCCCATTTTTCCTGCACCTAAAATAAGCACATGCTGATTATGCAACGAACCAAATACTTTCTTGGCAAGTTCTACTGCCGCATAGCTGACAGATACAGCATTCGAACCAATATCTGTTTTAGAGTGTACTTTTTTAGCAACTGTGACAGCTTGCTTAAATAGATGATTAAATACCGTACCGGTCGTTTCCACATTTTGAGCAGAAAGAAAACTTGATCGTACTTGCCCAAGGATTTGTGTTTCTCCAATCACCATGGAATCTAAGCCACAAGCCACTCTAAATAAATGCTCTACCGCACTATCATTTTCATAATACTGTAAAAACGGAGCGAATTCTTCTTTCTCAAGATCGAACCATTCTGCTAGAAACGCCTTTAAATAGTAACGTCCAGTATGCAACTGATCAACAACTGCAAAGATTTCTGTTCGATTACAAGTAGATACAATGACGTTTTCTAATACACTTTTTTGATTCTTAAGCTTTTTCATAGCCGTGGCAAGTTCTTCGGCTTTAAAACTTACTTTTTCACGGATCTCTACCGGGGCAGTTCTATAATTTAGGCCGACTGCAAGTATATACATCTTTAGATGTCCCCCCCAACGAATCTATACTCATTAGTTTCCATTATATCATGTCCCATTTGATCAGCCAGAAATAAAATGTGAAGAAAATATGAAATAAGAAAACATTAAACCTATATCTAAAAATACACTCATTTATCCAATATATTTATTCCAACTTGTACAATATCAGAATACAACAACTCAAGCAAGCTATACTAAATGACTAATAGTTATTGTTTGTTTCAGGAAGAAATATATACCAAGGAAACCTCATTTTAAAATATCAAAAGGCCAGTATAGTATAGTAAAAGCCAAGAATGCTGTTTTTTCAACATTCTTGGCTCTTTAAAATACTCTTATTTAATACCAAAGTGGAATTTTTAGACATCTTCTTTTAAGCAAGGGGAGTAATTAATCTTACTACTTCATTAGTTTTTTTAATATTCCCCAAGCTTCGTCTTTTCCTTGACCAGTTTCTGAAGAAAATAAAACGAGAAAATCAGTAGGTTCTAAGTTTAACGTTTCTTTGACAACCTTCAAATGCTTTTGCCATTTTCCTTTAGGAACTTTGTCTGCTTTTGTTGCTATAATGACTGCAGGAATGCCGTAGTGTTTTAAAAATTCATACATTAGCACATCATCCTGTGTCGGTTTATGCCTAACGTCCACGATGAGAACCACCGCTTTCAATGGCTCTCGTGTCGTCATATACGTTTCAATCATTTCACCCCATGCTTCACGTTCTTTCTTGGACACTTTTGCATATCCATAGCCAGGAACATCGACAAAATAAAACTCCTCATTAATTAAGAAGAAGTTTAATGTTTGCGTCTTTCCTGGTTTAGAAGATATTCGCGCCAATCCTTTTCGTTGCAGCATCTTATTAATAAAGGACGATTTTCCAACATTGGACCTTCCAGCTAACGCAACTTCCGGTAGATCGTCACCTGGATATTGACTAGGTTTTACTGCACTAATAATAATTTCCGAACTTGTTACCTTCATTTTTCCTCTCCTACTAGAGCATGCTTTAATACTTCATCTAAGTGAGAAACGAGAACGATTTTCAAGTCTTCTCTCACACTATCTGGTATATCTTCTATGTCTTTTTCATTATCTTTTGGAATAATAATTTTCTTCAGACCTGCTCGGTGCGCACTAAGGGATTTCTCTTTTAAGCCTCCGATTGGTAATACCCTTCCCCGAAGCGTGATTTCTCCAGTCATCCCTACTTCTTTATTCACAGCTCTTCCCGTTAAAGCTGAAATAAGGGCTGTCGCCATCGTAATTCCTGCTGAAGGACCATCTTTAGGAATGGCCCCTTCAGGTACATGAATATGAATATCGTTTTTCTCATGAAAATCTTCATTTATATTTAACTCAGTAGCATTTGAGCGAATATAGCTAAATGCTGCCTGAGCAGATTCTTTCATAACATCTCCTAGTTTTCCTGTTAAAATCAATTTCCCTTTACCAGGAGATAAAGATACTTCAATAAATAGGGTGTCTCCACCAACGGTTGTATAAGCTAATCCAGTTGCTACACCTACTTGATTCTCGACTTCAGCCTGACCATAACGAAACTTATTTTTCCCAAGAAATTCATGTAAGTTTTTCGGAGTTATGACGATCTTTTTTTCGTTCTTCCGATACAATTAATTTGGCTGCTTTTCGACAAATGGATGCAAGTTGTCTTTCTAAACCACGTACACCAGCTTCTCTAGTATAATAACGGATAATATTTATCACTGCTTTTTCACGTATTTGCAATTGAGATTTTTTCATCCCATGTAATTCAAGTTGCTTAGGAAGTAAGTGATCTATAGCGATATTTGTTTTCTCTATTTCGGTATAACCTGCAATAGAGATCACTTCCATTCGATCACGAAGGGGACCAGGAATCGTCGCTAAATTATTGGCAGTCGCAATAAACATGACATTGGATAGATCGTAAGGTTCTTCAATATAGTGATCACTAAACGTATGGTTTTGCTCAGGATCTAGCACTTCAAGGAGAGCAGAAGAAGGGTCACCTCTAAAGTCATTTGACATTTTATCCACTTCATCAAGCAAAAAGACGGGGTTAATCGTTTCTGCTTTTTTCATTGCTTGAATAATTCTCCCAGGCATAGCCCCGACATAAGTTCGGCGATGACCTCGAATTTCAGATTCGTCTTTTACCCCACCTAATGAAATACGCACAAAAATTTTCTGTTTAGCGATTTGGCAACAGAGCGAGCCTAAAGATGTTTTCCCTACTCCGGGAGGACCTGCTAAACAAAGGATGGGTCCTTTTAAAGAGTTCGTTAATTTGCGAACAGCTAAATATTCCAACACTCTTTCCTTTACGATTTCTAAACCATAATGATCTTCATTCAAAATATTTTCTGCACGATCGATTTCTAACTGATCTTCTGTTGCATCAGTCCATGGCAATGCCAATAACCAGTCAATATATGTACGAATAACACCACTTTCAGCAGAGGAAGATGGAACCTTTTCGTAACGGTTTAATTCCTTTTCCGCTACATCTTTTACGTTCTTTGGCATACCTGATTTCTCAATTTTTTCTCTTAATGTTTCGACTTCATCTGTTTTTCCTTCTTTACCACCTAATTCTTTTTGTATGGCCTTCATTTGTTCTCTTAAATAATACTCTTTTTGCGTTCGTTCCATTGATTTTTTTACACGTTGACCAATTTGTTTTTCTAAATTAAGCACTTCTTTTTCATTATGAATCGTTTCAATCACTTTACTTAATCGCTCTTTTATATCAATGGTTTCTAAAATATCTTGTTTTTCTTCAACTTTAATTGGTAAATGAGAAGCAATGATATCAGCTAATCGACTAGGCTCTTTAATATCAATAACCGTAGCATACGTCTCGTTCGTTAATTTTTGCGACATTTTTATGTATTGATTAAAATATTCTAGTGCCTTTCTCATTAAGGCTTCAATTTGAGCCCCTTGCACTTTTTGTTCAGAAATTTTATTCACTTTAACAAAAAAATAATCCTCTCGATCAGAAAAATCAACAATTTGAGCACGTTGTAACCCTTCAATTAACACTCGAATGGTTCCGTTCGGAAGTTTGAGCATTTGTTTTATTTTTGCTAGCGTACCGATTTTAAATACATCTTCTCTAGATGGCTCTTCAATGGAAGCTTCCTTCTGAGTAGAAAGAAAAATGATTGAATCATCCATCATCGCCCGTTCCAACGCTTGAACAGATTTGTCTCGACCTACATCTAAATGTAAAACCATAGATGGAAAAACTAATAGGCCACCTCTAAGCGGTAAGAGAGGAATATTCACCTCATCTTTATTCGCCATTTTTCAACACCTCCATGACGATAGTATGACTATTATAATATAAAGAGTCGTATTTTGTCTCATCTTATCTTATCACTAAGAACATGTCTAGCATCACTTTATGGACCCTTCCTCTAAGAGGAAATCCATAAAGGTTCAAACGAATTATTTATAAATATAGGACGTTATATTTTTGAGTCTTGAGTGGATTTCAAATTGATCTCTTCTACCATTTCTGTTGGTGGATTGACTAAAACAATATCCAAAACCTCTTGGAAATGCCTCACTGGGACAATTTCTATATCATTTTGTACATTCACTAACCCTTTTAAATTTTCATATGGAATAATGACTTTTTTAGCACCTGCAAGCTTCGCCGCTTTTATTTTTGGCACAACACCACCTATTGGTTTAACAATTCCATGAATACTTAATTCTCCAGTCATTGCGATTGTATGATCAATAGGGATCTTATGAATAGCAGAGAAGATGCCTACTCCCATTGCTATTCCAGCACTAGGACCATCAATAGGGACCCCACCTGGAAAGTTAACATGAATTTCGAACTCTTCTGCTTTAATGCCCATTGATTTTAATACAGTCATAACATTTTCAATTGAGCCCCTTGCCATGCTTTTTCTTCTAACCGATTTTCCTTGTCCACCAATACTCTCCTCTTCCACAATTCCTGTAATATTAATTGAGCCTTTTTCATTCACAGGAATGACTGTTACTTCTATTTCCAATAATGAACCTGAGTTTGGACCTTGAACGGCTAAGCCATTAACTAAGCCAACTTTTGCATCTACTCCTATTTTCGGGTCATAACGAGGGGTGAGCTGACTTGAATGAATAACCCATTTAATATCTTCATGTGAGATAAAATTTCGATCTTCTGTTAATGCCATACCAGCTGCAATTTGAATAATATTAATAATCTCCCGCCCATTTTTTGCATAAGAGGTTAACGTATGTATACTAACTTCATCCAGATTCATGTTAATTTTCTCTGCCGCTTTTCGAGAAACAATGGCCAGTTCATCACGATCCAAATCTCGATAAAACACTTCTAAGCATCGGGATCTAATCGCAGGCGGGATTTCAGAAGGGGATCTAGTTGTTGCACCAACTAAACGAAAATCAGCAGGTAAGCCCCTTTGAAAAATTTCATGAATATGAGTTGGGATATTTTGATTTTCTTCACTATAATAAGCACTTTCTAAAAACACTTTGCGATCCTCTAATACCTTCAACAACTTATTCATTTGAATAGGATGCAATTCACCAATTTCATCAATAAATAAAACCCCACCATGGGCATTCGTAACTGCTCCTTGCTTAGGCTGTGGAATACCTGCTTGCCCCATCGCCCCAGCCCCTTGATAAATAGGGTCGTGAACGGAACCAATTAACGGGTCTGCAATACCACGTTCATCAAACCTAGCGGTTGTTGCATCTAATTCGACAAAAACGGCATTTTTTTTAAAAGGGGATTTTTGGTTTTTTTTTGCTTCTTCCAATACTAATCTAGCCGCTGCAGTTTTCCCTACTCCTGGTGGCCCATAAATAATGACGTGTTGTGGGTTGGGACCACATAAGGCTGCTTTTAGCGCTTTAATTCCATCCTCTTGTCCCACAATATCTCCAAAGGATTTTGGTCTAATTCTCTCTGCTAATGGTTCCGTTAACCGAATTGCCCTCAGCTTTCGAAGTTGTTCCATCTCTTTTTTTGATTCTTTGTCTAATGAGACCTTTTGTGTACGTTGGTTTCTTAACAAATTCCAAAAATATAACCCAATAATGACACCAAAAAATAATTGAATGAAGAGGGCAATACTAGTAAAACTCATAACGGATACCTCCTAAGATAATTGTTATCTTATTATCTCCGAGGCCCCAACCTAGTAAACATCATCCTGCAAATTAAAAAATGTATAGTTTACCACTATAAATATTTTCTGGTAACTAAGAAAAGCACAAGCGACCGTTTAGCGACGAAGGGGCTTGAGCACTTCGTATGAGATAAAGGAAACACGAAAAGCCGCAGGCTTCGATGTTGACTTATCATAAGGAGAAGGGCGAAAACTTACGAGTCGCTGGGCGCTGGAGCTAGACAATAAGAAAAGCACAAGCGACCGTTTAGCGACGAAGGAGCTTGAGCACTTCGTATGAGATAAAGGAAACACGAAAAGCCGCAGGCTTCGATGTTGACTTATCATAAGGAGAAGGGCGAAAACTTACGAGTCGCTGGGCGCTGGAGCTAGACAATAAGAAAAGCGCAAGCGACCGTTTAGCGACGAAGGGGCTTGAGCACTTCGAATGAGATAAAGGAAACACGAAAAGCCGCAGGCTTCGATGTTGACTTATCATAAGGAGAAGGGCGAAAACTTACGAGTCGCTGGGCGCTGGAGCTAGACAACAAGAAAAGCGCAAGCGACCATTTAGCGACGAAGGGGATAAAAGAACAACACTCAAATAACAAAAACATGCCCAAACACATATCTATATCTACTAGCCGTCATTTTTATGTAACAAAAAAAGACCCTTTGAGGGTCTTTTTTTTGCACTAAGCAGATTTATCATTGTTTTTCATCACAGAACCGTCTTTTAACACAAGCTTAGGCGATTCATTTTCAGTAACTGTTTTATCTGAAATGATGCATTTTTCAATATCGTCTCTAGAAGGTAGATCATACATAACATCCAGCATAATTCCCTCAATAATTGAGCGAAGACCCCTGGCTCCTGTTTTTCTTTCAATCGCTTTATTGGCGATCTCACGAAGAGCATCTCCCTCAAATTCAAGCTCTACATCATCTAGCTCAAGCATTTTTTGATATTGTTTAACTAGTGCATTTTTCGGCTTAGTTAAAATATCTACTAACGCTTCTTCATCTAGCTCAGTTAAGCTTGCAATGACCGGAAGTCTTCCAATAAACTCAGGGATTAGACCATACTTTAACAAATCTTCAGGTAGTACTTTAGCAAGTAACCCGTTTTTATCTAAATCTTCCTGTTTTTTCTCAGAACCAAATCCAATTACTTTTTGACCTAGTCTACGCTTAATAATTTGCTCGATCCCGTCAAAGGCTCCTCCACAAATAAACAAGATATTCGTCGTATCAATTTGAATAAACTCTTGATGAGGGTGTTTACGGCCACCTTGAGGAGGTACACTAGCGACTGTTCCTTCTAATATTTTTAGTAAAGCCTGCTGCACACCTTCCCCAGATACATCTCTTGTAATTGATGGGTTTTCAGATTTACGGGCTACTTTATCGATCTCATCAATATAAATAATCCCTCTTTCAGCTTTCTCTACATCGTAATCTGCCGCTTGAATAAGCTTTAACAATATGTTTTCAACATCTTCCCCAACATACCCAGCTTCCGTCAAAGACGTTGCATCCGCAATGGCAAAAGGCACATTTAAGATTCTCGCTAGCGTTTGGGCAAGTAACGTCTTACCGCTACCAGTTGGTCCAATTAAGGAAATGTTACTTTTAGATAGTTCTACATCATCGACCTTATTATTTGAGTTGATACGTTTATAATGATTATAAACAGCTACAGCAAGAGACTTTTTAGCCGAGTCTTGCCCAATTACATATTGATTTAATATATCTCGGATTTCTTTAGGTTTTGGTATGTCTTTTAGTTCAACCTCTTCTTCTGTTCCAAGCTCTTCCTCTACAATTTCAGTACAAAGCTCAATACACTCATCACAAATGTACACACCAGGACCTGCAACCAATTTGCGAACTTGATCCTGCGTCTTCCCACAAAATGAACATTTAAGCTGACCTTTTTCTTCATTAAATTTAAACATATTCTCACCCCTTATATCTTTTGTCTCTCTTTAAAAACGAAATGAACGAACAATTATGTAAAAACGAAAAAACCCAAATATGTATAAAAAAACAATGATGTAAAGCATGCGGAAGATTATATGTATGTAGCTGAAAACCTAATACTAAATGAAGATGCACCTTATTAGCGTGCCCAAATCCAAAACAATAAAACAGCAATGTGTATAAAACAAGGCACGATTACATCGCGCCCTGCTTTTTATTAACTTCTAATTTATATTATGCAACAACTTTGTGGTTTTCTACAAGAAAATCGATTGCTTTACGAATTTTTAAATCTTCTTTTAGCGTTTCTGTAGATCCAAGTGCTTGTTCAATGTTTTCAACAGGCATATTATACATCTCAGACATCTTCGTTAATTCTTCTTTAACTTCTTCGTCAGATACTTCAATGTTTTCAACTTTTGCAATTGTTTCTAGCGTTAAATTAAACTTCACACGCTTTCCAGCATCTTCTTTCATGCTCTCTTTAAGGTCTTCTTCACTTTGACCAGAGAATTGGAAGTATAACTCACGATTCATCCCTTGCATTTGCAGACGTTGATCAAATTCATTCATCATACGGTCAAGCTCAGTATTGATCATTGCTTCAGGAATATCAATTTCTGCGTTTTCTGCAGCTTTTTCAATTAACGTATCTTTAAGCTTCGTTTCAGCTTCAGTTTTTTTCGACTCTTCAAGATTTTTTCTTGTTTTTTCTTTTAGTTCCTCTAACGTTTCAACTTCTTCATCTACATCTTTTGCGAATTCATCGTCTAAAGCAGGTAATTCTTTTGTTTTCAATTCATGAATCTTCACTTTGAAAACAGCAGGTTTTCCAGCAAGATCTTCCGCATGATACTCTTCAGGGAATGAAACCTCTACATCTTTCTCATCACCGGCTTTCAAACCGATTAATTGTTCTTCAAATCCTGGAATGAACGTGTTTGAACCAATTTCTAGAGAATAATTTTCAGCATTTCCCCCTTCAAAGGCTTCACCATCAACGAATCCTTCAAAGTCAAGAACAACTGTATCTCCTTCTACAATTTCACCTTCTTCTTTCAAAACAAGCTCTGCTTGCTTTTCTTGAAGGGATTTCAATTCAGCTTCGACATCCTCATCTGTTACTTCAATATCTTCTTTTTCAGCCTCTAAACCTTTGTAATCACCAAGCTTCACTTCTGGTTTTACAACAACCTCAGCTGTGAAAATTAAGTTTTCGCCTTTTTCAATTTGTTCAATGTCAATATTCGGTTGATCTACAGGCTCAATCCCAGCTTCTTCAATTGCTTTTGAATACTCTACAGGAAGTATAATATCTAAAGCATCTTGGTATAAAGATTCAACACCAAAACGATTTTCAAAAATTGGACGCGGAACTTTCCCCTTACGGAAACCTGGTACATTTACTTTCTTCACAACTTTTTTAAATGCTTGATCAAGTGCTTTGTTAAATTCTGATGCCTCAACTTCTACTGTTAAGACTCCGTTATTTCCTTCTTTCTTTTCCCATTTTACTGACATGTATTTCCCTCCAAAAATCTATAAAATAAGTAACATTAAAAATGAATAAACCAATTTGAAATGTTGCATCAAATATTATTACTAAGTAAATAACCCCTTTTTCCATAATCGGGGTAGGTTGAATGTATTCAAGATTAGGACACTATACAACCATCTTATTATAACATACAAACAAATCCTTTCAAGAATTTGATCATAAATCAAAATAAGAAATTTCTTCATTTTGATTTAATTGGTCAATACATTCATTCACATCATCTTTATTTGCCTGATATTGTTCGCAAATTTCTACCAAATCACACTCAATCCCATGAAATTGATGCCCTATAAGATGAAGTGCAGCCGCCCAATTCTTACGACCTTGTGAAATAGGCTGAATGGGATAATAAACATAAAGATAACGAATCCAGATTTCTTTTACCACTTCAAATAAACTTGGGTTTTCTTGAGCTAATATTGCTTCTAGTTCATTTAACACTTCAAGAGTAAAGGACATCTCTGACAAATCGTCTAAAAGATATGGATTTACTTCTAATTGTTCATTAAATTTTTTCACGATAAATGACTGGTTGATTTGATTTTCTTTCAGTAAGGTCAAAGTCATTGATTTTATTACTGGGTGAATAAACTTATAAGTAAGTATTTCCTGTAAGATGTCTAGATGTTGATTTATATTATCTCGATTGATCAACTGTAAAAAAGCAGTATGCTGTTCTGGAGAAGCATCTAGATCCACTTTTATTCTTTCAACTGACTGTTTTTGATTTTTCTGGTCGTTCATTTTCCTGCTTAAATGGAGTAACTTATAAAAAGATTCCACTTGACTTGCTGGTAGTTTATTTTCCTCCAAAAGAGCTTCAATCATCGATTGAACTTCTACATACTCTCCCGATTGAACAAGTATGGATAAGTATATTTGCAAGACCGTAAAGTAATCACCTTGGTCTTCAAACAACATGTTCTTACAAAGCTCTTTTGCTTCTTTTAGATCTCCCATTTCCATTAAACAAATGGCCAACCCTAACTGAACCTCTGAGTGATCTTTATCCCACTTAAGTGCTTCAGTGAAGAAGTCTTTTGCTTGAATGTACTTTTTTTCTTTTAGAGCATCCATTCCCTTACTTACTAGTCGGTCACTTACATTTGGAAAAGGGATGATTTTACTCTTTTCTCCATCCATCTAATGCTTCACTCCAAGTTAAACTGTTTTCACAATTTTACATCAACACTATTCTTTATGCAATGAATACAGCAATTACGGATAATGTAGAATCAAAAAACACTTGAAAAATTATTCTAATGTGTTTCAGCTTAAACCGTTAAAATTTTATTTCGCCTAGCTTTGACAACATGGAAATACTTGTTATTTTCGTTCTTTATCGCCATTTAGAGCGCTTAGGTTGTAACAAACCTAATATTCTAATTTCTAAGAATAATATAAGCAAAGTAAATAATATAGATAATTACTAAGAATGCACCTTCTATTTTTGAAATTTTGTAGTGGGTTCTTGATAGGATTAATAATAAACATGTCACAAAAATCATAAGCCAAATATCTAGAAATATTCTTGAATCAACTGCTAAAGGATGGATCGTAGCAGATCCTCCTAAAATAAGGAACACATTAAAAATATTACTACCAACAATATTACCAAGAGCAATTTCAGTCTGTTTCTTAAATGCTGCTGTTACAGAAGTGACAAGTTCAGGGAGGGATGTACCCACAGCTACTATAGTCAAACCGACAAGAGTTTCACTCATCCCAAGGGAGAGAGCAATTTTCATACTATTTTCGACTACAAGGTTTCCACCAATCACAACAGCAGCAAGTCCACCAATTGTGAACAAAAAATTTTTTGACCATCGTGTATCCACAAAGGTAGAAGGATTCTCATATTTCTGACTTCGGTTGTTCCTTGCCATCTCGAAAACATAGTAAAGAAAAATAGCAAAAAAGAGAAGAAGAATAATCCCTTCAGTTCTTGTAATCAAATTAATTTCTGAGTATTGAAGTTGAATATCACTGATTAAGAGTAGTAACGAAACGGCCGCTAGTATAGCAAATGGGATTTCTTTTCTTATTGTTTCACTATTCACTGTCAAAGGTAATACAATTGCTGTAGCTCCTAAAATTAAAGTAGTGTTGAAAATGTTGCTCCCAACGACATTTCCAATTGCTACATCACTGTTACCTTGAAAGGCAGCAATAAAACTTACCGATGCTTCAGGTGCACTCGTACCAAAGGCTACAATAGTCAAACCTACTAACATTGGTGAAACTCTCAAAGTGTAGGCAATGTTTGACGCTCCTTTGACAAAATAATCAGCTCCCTTAATTAAGAGAGCAAATCCAATAAGCACTAAAAGGTAATTCATAATACTCCCACTTTCGAAATGTAATTTAACTTTAAGTGCGTGTTCAAAAAGTAAGGGAAAAAGAGCCGAGAAGAACGAGGCGGTTGCTAAAGGAACACGAGCTAAGTTCTGCCACGTCCTGTGACAACGCCCGCGCTAGCACTTCCTGGGCATCGAAGCACTCGCAGCGTACGTACTCTGTGCATGAGGAGCGGAAAAGCAAACCAACAAAGTTATTCGACAGCAATTTTTTATAACTTTTTGAACAACCTCTTTAATTAATAAATAGCTTCAACACCATATACAAATCTTATAACCCAAAAAAGATTAACGCAAACATTATCTAAAACTCTTCGATCCCTTTCCTTACTAAAAAAGATGCCTCTTCTGAAAGAGACACCCTTTTGAATTCAGTCCACGAATCCTTGTTTAATCTCGTACTTATTAATTTCTTCCTTATATTTCAATGTTACGTCTATCTCATCTTTTCCTTCCAGCAACATTTCCTGCCAATAAAGATCGATCGAAAAATGATATTCATTTCTCTCTTGGTCTAAAAGTTTCTTTCCTTTTAAATCAACGGTTAGTTCATATTCTTTTTCTGCTGCTTTACTTAAGATCGAATGAAATATCCTTTCTTCTATTACAATGGGTAACAAACCATTTTTAAGACTGTTTTGATAAAAAATATCCGCGAATGAAGGAGCAATAATCACCTCAAAACCATAGTCTTGTAAAGCCCATGGTGCATGTTCACGAGATGAACCACAACCAAAGTTTGGACCTGCTAATAGTATTTTTGCCTCCTTGTATAAAGGATGATTTAACTCGAATTGGTCGTTTAAGCTACCATCATCAAGATACCTCCAGTCAAAAAAGGCAAACTTTCCAAATCCTGATTTGTCAATTCTTTTTAAAAATTGCTTAGGAATAATTTGATCTGTATCCACATTCGCACGGTTAAGAACAGCAACTTGACTCGTTAACTTTTTAAATGCTTCCAACTTTTTGATACTCCTTTCGCACATCAACAAATTTCCCATATAATGCTGCAACAGCTGCCATAATTGGACTAACCAAGTGTGTTCTAGCCCCTTTCCCTTGCCTTCCTTCAAAATTACGATTCGAAGTGGATGCGCACCTTTTACCAGATGGAATGACATCCTCATTCATGCTTAAACACATACTACATCCCGATTCTCTCCACTCAAATCCCGCATTTAAAAAGATTTGATCAAGCCCCTCTTCTTCTGCCTTCCTTTTTGTTGATTGTGATCCAGGTACAACAATAGCGGTAACATTTGGATGCACTTTTTTCCCTTTTATAAGTGAAGCAGCTGAACGTAAATCGGATAACCTAGAATTCGTACAAGAACCGATAAATACATAGTCAATTTCAACATCTTGGATCGGTTGACCAGGAGAAACATCCATATATTCATAGGCTCGATTAAACCCTTCTGTTTTTTGATCCCCTTCTTTACTTTTAGGAATCTCACCATTAATTGGGACTACCATACTAGGATTGGTTCCCCAAGTAACCATAGGTTCTATTTTTTTGACATCCACTCTTATTTCTTTATCGAAAACGGCTTCAACATCTGTTCTTAAAGAGAGCCATTTTCGCGTGCACTTCTCAAACTCTTCATCACTAGGCGCATACCTTCTCTCTTTTAAAAAATCGATTGTTGTCTGATCTGGAGCGATCAATCCTGCCCTAGCCCCAGCTTCAATAGACATGTTACAAATAGTCATTCGTTCTTCCATTGATAACTTTTCAATAGTACTACCTGCATATTCGAAAACATATCCCATTCCAAATTCAATTCCATACTCACCAATTAAATAAAGGATTAAATCCTTTGCTGTAACTCCTTTTTTGCAACTCCCCTTCAAAAAGGATTCGACATGACTTCGGTTTGTTTTGCCACAAGGTTTGCGTAGCGAGTACATGCTCCACTTCACTTGTGCCTATCCCAAAGGCTAGAGCTCCAAAAGCTCCATGTGTAGAAGTATGGCTATCGCCACATACAATCGTTTTACCAGGGAGGGTTAAACCTAATTCAGGACCAATAACATGAACAATTCCTTGGTCTTCACTATCAATTCCTGCTAACTTAATCCCAAACTCATTACAGTTTTTCTCTAATGTTGAGATTTGTGTAGCCGCAATTTCATCTTTTATCACATGTCGATTCACCGTCGGTATATTATGATCGACTGTCGCAAACGTTAAATCAGATCTTCTTACTTTACGCCCTTTTTCTCGCAATCCTTGAAACGCTTGTGGACTCGTTACTTCATGAACTAATTGCAAATCAATATAGATTAAGTTCGGTTGAGTTGGAAAGTCTACTACAATATGATCCTCCCATATTTTATCGATAATTGTTTTTGGCATTGCCTTTCTCCCTCCTTTACTATTCGTAAGCATTCATGATATTGTTAATGGCTTGATTTCTTATTAACCTTTCTTTTATTTCACTCACAAACTTATTTGTAGATAAAACTGGCTGGTTTCCTTTTGCTAAATCTCTTGTGACATATCCTGCTTCAAATACTTCATGAACTGCTTTGTCAATCGTCTCTGCCTCTTTATTTAATTGAAAGGACGTTCTTAACATCATGGCAACGGATAAAATAGCCGCGACTGGGTTCGCAATGTTTTTCCCCATAATATCAGGTGCTGAACCATGAGCAGGTTCATATAGATGAACTCCAGACTTTGAAAGACTTGCGGATGGCAGCATTCCTAGAGAACCTCCTAAAATGGATGATTCATCACTCAAAATATCTCCAAACATATTTTCCGTAACAATAACATCAAATTGGCTAGGATTGATAATTAATTGCATAGCAGCATTATCAACCAGCATATGATTGAGTTCTACTTCGGGGTATTTTCCACTAACACTTTCTGCCACTTCCCTCCATAACTGACTAGAAGATAAAACGTTTGCTTTGTCAATCGATGTTAATTTTTTTCTTCTTTTTTGAGCTAATTGAAAAGCCGCTTCCACGATCCTTTCAATTTCTGTTCGTTTATAAAAAAGTGTATCCACTACTTGTTCTTGCTCATTTTCAAAAGATCTCCCAGAAGGCTTTCCATAGTAGAGGCCTCCTAGAAGCTCGCGTACAATCACCAAATCGACCCCTTTGATGATTTGTTCTTTTAAGGGTGTACTGTTCACTAAGGCAGGGAAAACATGGACGGGTCTTATATTCGCGTACAATTGGAGTTTCTTCCTTAACTGTAATAAGCCAGTCTCTGGTCTCAAATGAGAAGGATTCGAATCCCACTTCGGACCTCCAACCGCCCCGAACAATACAGCATCGGCTTGCATACAGGTATTAAGCGATTCTTCTGGTAACGGGGTATTATATTGGTCAATGGCACCACCACCTACCGCCGCAAAATGAAATTCAAATTCGTGGTTATACTGCGCACCAATCGTTAATAAAACTTCTAAAGCTGCATTGGTTACTTCTTTTCCGATCCCATCTCCTGGTAATACCGCAATTTGCTTTTTCATTTTTCTCCCCCCCTCATGAACAGATACTAACTTTTTATTCAGAATATTCAATCTATTAATTCCATTAATATATGCCTTTGCTGAGGCTTCCAAAACATCTTGAGCCACACTTCTTCCGCTTGTTTCTTCGCCATCCACTTTTAGTTTAACGAATACTTGAGCTAGCGCATCACGACCACTACTATTAGATTGAATTTGATAATCCAATAAAGAAATATTCATTTCAAGACACCGTTCAATGGTATTATATATCGCTTCAACACTCCCATTCCCTGTAGCCTGCCTCCTCTTTTATGGAACCTTTTTGCTTCAAACGTACAGTAGCAGATGGTGTTTGTGATAACCCATAATTGACTTGAAGTGAACATAGTTCAATGTCCTCTTCCTTATTTTCAACTCGGTGTTCCATCACAAGTACTCGGAAATCTTCATCCGTAAATGTCGCTTTTTTATCCGCTAATTGTTTAAATAAAATAAAGATCTTTTTTAATTCCTCATCCGAAACAGCAAACCCTAAACTCGTTAATTTTTCTTTTAATGCATGACGTCCCGAATGCTTACCAAGAACTAAGTCATTGGAGGACACCCCTACTAATTGAGGTGAAATAATTTCATACGTTGTTTTTTCTTTCAGCACTCCGTCTTGATGAATACCGGCTTCATGAGCAAATGCATTTTTTCCCACAATTGCTTTATTACGCGGGACTATCATCCCTGTTAAACGGCTGACTAAACTACTTGTTTGACTAATTTGACTAAGGTCCAAGTTAGAGCTAACTTTGTAGGAATCTTTTCGAATATGAAGAGCAACAGCAATTTCTTCCAAAGAAGCATTTCCTGCTCTTTCTCCTATGCCATTTATGGTGCCCTCAATTTGACCTACGCCTTGTTCGATTGCACTCAAACTATTAGCAACCGCTAATCCTAAATCATCATGACAATGAGCAGATAAAGTAACATTTTCAATTCCCTTAACATTCTCCATTAAATAAGAAAAGATATGGGCATATTGTTTAGGAGTAACATAGCCGACCGTATCGGGAATATTGATGACTGATGCCCCAGCTTTAATAACATACTCAACAATTTCAGCTAAATAGTCTAATTCGGTCCTGCAAGCGTCCTCGGCAGACCATTGTACAACTGGAAATATTTAGCTGCGTATTTTACTGAATGGATAGCTTGATCAATCACTTCTTCTTTCGATAATTTCAATTTATACTTTCGATGAACAGGCGATGTCGCAAGGAAGATATGGAGATGGGGCTGCACCCCATCTTTTAACGAATTCCATGCTGCATCAATATCACGCTCACTTGCTCTTGACAACCCGGCTACTGAACAGTCTTTTATCGTCTTTGCCACCTCATGAACAGAATCAAAATCTCCCTTTGATGCAGCCAGGAAACCCCGCTTCCATAATATCTACCTTTAATCTTTCTAACTGCTTTGCAATTTCAACTTTTTCGGCAAGATTTAAATTAACACCTGGTGATTGCTCTCCGTCCCTTAAAGTTGTGTCAAGCAGCTTAACTGTTCGCACCTTTAACCACCGCTTCCTTTTTATGAGATTGTTGTTTCACAAACGGCATCATTTCTCTTAACATTTGACCAACTTCTTCAATTTGATGGATATTCTCTCGTTTGTTGATCGCCTCAAATTGAGGGCGATTCACTTGATTTTCCAAAATCCACTCTTTGGCGAATTTACCTGTTTGAATATCTTTTAACACCGCCTGCATGGATTCTTTCACTTTCTCATTCACTACTCTTGGTCCTGATACGAAATCTCCCCATTGCGCCGTATTAGAAATAGAGTGTCTCATTCCTGCTAATCCACCTTCATACATGAGATCAACGATAAGTTTTAGTTCGTGTAAACATTCAAAGTAAGCGACTTCCGGTTGATATCCTGCTTCAACAAGCGTCTCAAACCCTGACTTTACAAGCGATGTTAACCCTCCACATAAAACCGCCTGTTCTCCAAAAAGATCGGTTTCTGTCTCTTCCTTAAAAGACGTTTCCAATACACCCGCTCGAGCTGAACCAATCGCTTTTGCATAAGCAAGAGCCAATTCTTTCGCGTTAGAAGTAACATCTTGTTCTACAGCAAATAAGGCAGGAACACCCGCTCCTTCTTGATACGTCCTTCTTACTAAATGTCCTGGTCCTTTCGGTGCTACTAAAGCAACATCAACGTCTTTAGGAGGTACCACCTGATGAAAATGAACGTTAAATCCATGGGCAAAAAACAACGCATCTCCTGGTAGTAAATGTGGTTTAATTTCTTTTTCATATACGTCTTTTTGATGTTCGTCTGGCAATAAAATCATGACGATATCCGCCTGTTTTGCTGCTTCAGAAACAGAATATACATCAAATCCATCTTCAACTGCTAAGTTGTATGATCCTCCTTTTCTAACACCAACAACTACCTTTATTCCGCTATCTTTTAAGTTTTGCGCATGCGCATGACCTTGTGAACCATAACCGATAATCGCTACCGTTTTGTTTTCTAAAACCTCTTCCTTTACATCCCCGTTATAATATACTTTTACCATTTGCCTCTCTCCTTCTTTACTAAAAATTTTTCACTGGAATATAGAACTTTTTTTCACTAATTGATTGGAATGTTGACTTCCTCTTGGGAAAGCTGTAATTCCCGTTCGAGCAATTTCTTTTATTCCATACGGCCTTACTAAAGCAATTAAAGCATCGATTTTTTCAGATTCACCAGTGACTTGAATGACGACACTTTCTTGGCTTACGTCAATGATCGAAGCACGAAAAGGTTCAATAATTCCTGATATTTCAATCCTTGACGAAGGTGTAGTTAACACCTTAATTAAGGCGAGCTCTCTAGCAACAATAGATTGATTTGTAATATCGGCTACTTTTAAAACGGATACTTGTTTATTGAGCTGTTTAATGATTTGTTCTATTTCTAGTTCCGTATCTACGTGAACAACAAACGTCATTCGTGATACTCCTTCTATTTCACTATGACCGACCGAAATACTCTCAATATTGTAGTGTCTTCTTGTTAAGAGTCCCGTTATTCGGTTTAATACACCAGATTCATTTAAAACGGTTAAAGAGATGATTCGCTTCATTTTTTCACTCCTACCATTTGGTGAATGCCTTTCCCCAGGAGCAACCATCGGATAAACATTTTCATTTTGACAAACATGAATATCAGCCACCACAGGTCCAACTGTAAATAACGCTTCCTGTAAACCTTGTTTGAGATGTTGTTTCTCTTTAATCAAAATACCCTTTAACCCATATGATTCTGCTAGCTTAACAAAGTCTGGTTGGCTCACGAATTTGGAATGAGAATATCGTTCTTCATAAAAGATCTCCTGCCACTGCCTTACCATTCCTAATGAGGAGTTATTAATTAAAATGACTTTAATGGGTAAATTGAGTTCTGCGAGAACAGATAGCTCTTGCAACGTCATCTGAAATCCTCCATCCCCCAAAATAGAGACAACGGTACTCTTTCTTTCAGCCAATTGTGCACCGATGGCTGATGGCAATCCGAAACCCATCGTCCCTAGCCCACCAGAAGTGACCCAACGATTCGGTTTTTTGAATGGATAAAATTGAGCAGCCCACATTTGATGTTGGCCTACGTCTGTTGTGATAATCGCTTCACCTTTAGTTAGATTATGAATTTCTTCAACTAAATACTGTGGTTTTATCACTTCTGCTTCATCCTCATACCAAAATGGATAATTCCCCTTTAATTCATAGACATTTTTTATCCATTCTTCATGATTACCTTGCTGACCATTCCTCTTAATTAACCCTTGAAGAGCAAATTTTGCATCTCCCACAATAGGAATTTGCACAGGAACGTTTTTACCTATTTCAGCAGGGTCAATATCTATATGAGCAACCATTGCTTTTGGGGAAAAATGAGTTAAGTTTCCAGTTAAACGGTCATCAAAGCGAGCTCCAATACTGATCAGTAAGTCACAATCATACATCGACATATTGGCTGCATACGTGCCGTGCATCCCCCCCATTCCAAGAAACAATCGGTGATCTGCAGGAAATGAGCCTAAGCCTAACAATGTGTTTACAACAGGAATCTCCTGCTGCTCTGCATAGTTTAATAACTCATCCGATGCTTTAGCATGTAAAACACCAGCACCTGCTAATATACAAGGTTTTTCAGCTTGACTAACTGCTTCCACTAGTTTGGTTAGCTGAATATCATTTGGTTTTGTAGTAGGTTGGTAGCCTCTTAAAAATACTTTTTTTGGGTAAGAATACGCGCCACTCAAATTTGCCATATCCTTTGGTATATCAATAACAACCGGACCGGGTCTCCCTGTTGTAGCAATATGAAAAGCTTCTTTAATCATTTTAGGAAGCTCATTGACATCCCGCACTTGAAAATTATGCTTTGTAATGGACATTGTTACACCGAGGACATCTGCTTCTTGAAAAGCATCTGTTCCAATCACACTCGTAGCAACCTGACCAGTAAAAATAATGAGCGGCAAGGAATCAATCATTGCGTCAGCTATTCCCGTAACCAAATTCATAGCACCTGGACCAGAAGTCGCTATTACCACCCCTGGTTTTCCAGAAACACGGGCATACCCTTCAGCAGCATGAATACCGCCTTGCTCATGTCTATTTAAAACGTGAAAAATACCACAATCATACAATTTATCGTAAATGGGTAAAACAGCTCCACCAGGATATCCAAAAATGACATCCACTTGTTCCTCTTTTAAAGCTTGAATAAGCATTTCAGCACCTGTCATCGTCGTACATTCTGCTCCTTGCATTTGTACTTTAGAGCACTCCAAGTTATTTCCCTCCTTCTTAGTTTTAAGCCCAAAACAATTAACAATTTTAAAAGATAAAAAAGCCCTTTCCCCCTTCAAAACCTACTGATTGTAGGAAGAAGGGGCGAAAAGACTTATTCTTTCCGCGGTACCACCCTTATTCGTAGTTCATCACTACCTTAGGAACAACACACGCTGTTCGTTTTGATAACGAGTGTATTCAATCTTCACTCGACCACTCCTACTGAGACTTTCAGAGTGACACGAAGAGGATTCACATCCTCTAAGAGGCGAGTTCATCTATCGATGAGATTACTAGGTTTCACCAGCCCCTAGCTCTCTAAAAATCTCGTGTCGACGACTACTTATCCTCTTGTCGTTTTAATGTTTTCATTTATAAAGAGTTGCTTAACTAACATTAACGTTTCCACGGCCTTCATCAAAATCAATGGCTACACCATCTACACATACCTTTTCCCTAAATGCCTCAAGCAAATGATTGGTTATACCACCTGGACGTCCATCTCCTATCGTTCGTCCATCTACCTTTACAACGGCAATAACTTCAGCAGCAGTTCCTGTTAAAAACACCTCATCTGCTATATATACATCGTGTCTAGTAAACGGTTGTTCTTTCAACTCATAGCCAAGTTCTTTGGCAATTTCAATAATAACTCCTCTTGTAATTCCTTCTAAAGCTCCAACATAGTCTGGTGGAGTGATAATTTGATTGTTTTTAATGATAAAAATGTTATCAGCAGAACCTTCAGCTACATACCCTTGATCATTCAACATTAATGCTTCACTTACATTTGCCAAATTTGCTTCTATCTTCACTAAAATATTATTTAAATAATTTAGTGATTTGATTTTCGGGCTTAAAACATCAGGACGATTTCTTCTTGTCGCAACAGTGATGATTTCGAGCCCTGTTTCATACAAATGTGCTGGGTATAACGCAAGTGGTTCAACAATAATCACAATATTCGGACTTTTACATTTATTGGGGTCTAAACCTAAATCACCAGCACCTCGCGAAACCACTAGTCGAATATAGGCATCTTTAAGCTGATTCTTTTTAACGGCTTCAATGACTAAGCTCGTCAACTCCTCTTGAGCATAAGGGATCGTTAATAATATGGACTTTGCTGAGTTATAAAGCCGGTCCATATGCTCTTTCAATCGAAAAACATTTCCACTATAGACTCTAATTCCTTCAAAAATCCCATCTCCATATAAGAAGCCATGGTCGTAAACCGACACTTTTGCGTCATCTTTTGTGACAAATCGGTCGTTAAGAAAGATCCATTGATCTCCCATTAACAGCACACCTTTCCTTTAAATAATTAACGCTTTCTATTATTAAATTAAAAAGTAAAAAAAAGAATGAATGCAGATAACGTTCTTTATTTTATCCTTTAGAAAACGTGTGGTTTTGTTTGTTTTAAGATATATTACGCTCATAAATAAAAACAGTCAATAGTTTTTTAAAGAATTGTGCGATAATTTATAAAGTTTAGAATATTTGAATGCGCTTTCACTGTTCATACTAATGAAGTAGAGAGATTGTTAAAATTTTATTAAAGTAGGTTCGGTATTGTTTTTAGTACAAACCTTTAAAAGTGCGTGTTCAAAAAGTGGATAAAATTCATTTATTATTAATACATATAGAATGGTAAAATAAGATGGTAATGATATTGAAAACAAGGAGGAGATGGAATTGGGCATTTTTGATGGTTTAATGGGAAATGCATCTGAGATTAGTAATGAAGATGTACAGAAAGAATTTTCACAAATTTTGATGAGCAACGAAAAGGTTGAAAGGTCTTATAAACTTATTCGAGATTTATTCATTTTCACAAACAAACGATTAATCTTAGTGGATAAACAAGGGATAACCGGTAAGAAGGTCGAATATCATTCGATCCCTTATCAAAGTATTAGTCATTTTAGTATAGAGACAGCGGGAAACTTTGATTTAGATGCTGAATTAAAAATTTGGATCTCGAGTAGTACAACTCCGATCCAAAAGACGTTTAATAAGAATTTAAATATTTATGAATTACAGACTGTGTTGGCGGAGTATATTTTAGGATAAAAAAAATCAGATCGAAAAAGCGTCAAAAACATTTTATTGTTATTTGACGCTTGTCTCTGAAAGGAAAATTTCCTGGAAACCGTAAGGAAGTTGGAGGAAGGTGCATATTGCTGATACCAAGTATTTGTGACGGTTATTAAGTATCACATCTACTTTGGTCCCATGATCGGCATGGCTTGATTTAAAATATCATTTTCCATAGCAAGCCTTTGATTTTCTTTGCGGAGTCTGATTAACACCTCCTGTTCTGGTATTCAATTGTCTTTATCTTCAAAAGATTCCGTTGTCGTATATTGTTGAACCCATTTATCAAAGGTAGAAGCCGTCAGTTCGTATTCTTTGATCATTTCATTGCTAGGTGGTATAACTGGACGATTTGTTCTTTGAACTCTTTCGAAAAACTTCTCCTTGTTCTTTTGGTCATATTGGATTCTCCTCTGTCATGAATTAATTGAATCTAGTTTATATGACCTTAACGAATCTGTCCAACTAAGTGTAACCTATTCAAAGAACCTGCTAAAAGGGGGTTACCTTAAATTTCTGATAAAAAAATTACAAAATGAGAATATTAATGCTGATGAGAGAAAGCATTAAACAAAGTAACCCTAACAATATCTTTTCATCGTCTAAATACTTGCCCAGAAAAACATCGTTAGATTCTTTTGAGGTATTATCCTCCTGTGTTTCCTCAAAGTATGTAAGCAATAAATAAATGTCTTGTCCTAACTCCCCTATGCTTTTTGATAAATCTTTAAGATTAAAAGTGGCTTTTGATAAATCAATAGGTAGTCCATGCTCAGAACCTGTTGTAAATACTTCTGATTGCAAAGTATCCTCAACCTTAAACAACCTTTCTCTTAATTCTTCAGGGATAACTGATATATATCTATTTATAAAAGCATCAATCTCTTTGGAATGTCTTTGTTTAAAGTAATTAGTATATTGCGGAACAGACCATACTTGCTCTCTAAAGTTATCGAATATATTTCCAGTATTAATTCTATTATCTAAAAGAAGCACTTTAATACCTTTCTTAAAAAAGTCAGCCTGAACATAATTGTCTAGATCAGAATTAATACTTTTCACTTGAGACTTTATACCTTGAATATTATTAATACCTTTAGAAACCTCGCTAGGCTCCTTAGTTATGTATGTGATATAGTCTTTTGCAAAATTCATTATCATTATTTCATACCTTGTGCCCAACATTCTATACACTTTTTCTTTAGTTTTCCTCTTTTCATTCTTTTTTAATAAATAAGATATTAAATAAGATGCTATAAGTATAAAAATCCCATCTATAATAATGCTAGGAATAAAGGATAACCAGAATTGTTTTGTTAATCCATCTGCAAAATATTGTGTGAAAATTAAAGTAACTGATAAACCTAGTACCATTAACCATATTATTATGTGTTCCTTTATAGGTATTAGCTTTTTCATGTAATCCCTCCTCACATCAATATTATAACACCCTCTACATAGGCTAAAATGAAAAATAGACTATCAACACTATCTAGTAAAAAATATCCATCCTTTACTTAGTAAGGGTTTTTTACCTTTGCATTTTTTAGCAGGTCTTTAACCGCAAGTAATTTTATGATAATATGTTTTTGCATCCTTTCTTTCTCCTTTTCCCTTTTATTAGCCAATTTAAGGATATCAAAAAGAGAGAGTAGGATGTTATTTTTTATGTTTTTTAGTTAGTCCTCAAACAAGCATCAGAATAATGTACACTACCACATTCAGTATAGAGCCATATAAATAGCAAAAAACGATGATTAGTTACAATCACCGTTTTT
Source organism: Bacillus carboniphilus (assembly GCF_020524035.2). Lineage (NCBI taxonomy): Bacteria > Bacillati > Bacillota > Bacilli > Caryophanales > Bacillaceae > Bacillus > Bacillus carboniphilus. The sequence continues at coordinate 1,664,289 of NZ_CP129013.1, forward strand.
TTATTTGACGTCCCAGGAGAGATTCGAACTCCCGACCGACTCATTCTGGCTAATTACATCGTTTACATTTTCTTCATTCATTCTTCTTTTTTTCTTGGCGTCACACCAATCTCAGGCAGCTTATTCAAGGCGCAGTTCGATTGGTGTGCTGGGTGATTATTCGAGGATGATTATTCTGTCGTGCTCTATCCAGCTGAGCTACCTGCTAAATAATGTAGCTTACATGTGAAACAATCATTTATAAATCCATCTCCAAAGTTGTACTTTTACATCTTTCTTTATAGGATCATACTTTTTCAAATATGAAAAAAACGATGATTAGTTACAATCACCGTTTTTTATTTGACGTCCCAGGAGAGATTCGAACTCCCGACCGACGGCTTAGAAGGCCGTTGCTCTATCCAGCTGAGCTACTGGGACATAGTTATAATAAGTATTCAATTTGCTTTTCTTACCTTTTTCGTCACCCCAATCTCAGTCAGCTTATTCAAGGTGTGGCTCGATTGGTGTGCTTTTTCGCTCATTCATGGATGTTTATTCATTCGTGCTCTATCCAGCTGAGCTACTGGGACATAGTTATAATAAGTATTCAATTTGCTTTTCTTACCTTTTTCGTCACCCCAATCTCAGACAGCTTATTCAAGGTGTGGCTCGATTGGTGTGCTTGTTGCTCATTCATGGATGTTTATTCATTCGTGCTCTATCCAGCTGAGCTACTGGGACATAGTTATAATAAGTATTCAATTTGCTTTTCTTACCTTTTTCGTCACCCCAATCTCAGTCAGCTTATTCAAGGAGTGGCTCGATTGGTGTGCTTGCTACTCATTCATGGATGTTTATTCATTCGTGCTCTATCCAGCTGAGCTACTTGGAGAAGTTATCTTACTAGTTAATTTCTCAATAACTCGCAACGACATTTTTTATTATATGACCATATTAATATAAAGTCAATACTTTTTTTGAAATTTTTCGAGGAGAAATCCCCCTCGAAAAATTTCTATGCTTTAAATGTACGACTCCAAGACTCGATATTCCTGCCTTGATCCGTGTAAAATAACACTTCTATTTCATCGTTTTGAACGGATAATATTGCATACGTTTTTTCTTTAAAAAGTCTAGGGAGGGCAATACTTCCTGGATTAATAAAGAGTAAATCGTCTATTTTTTCGACATAAGCTATATGAGAATGTCCGAAGCACACGATGTTTGCTCCTGCCTCTTTCGCCTTATATTTTAAACTGATTAAGTTGTTTTTAACGCCATACAAATGTCCATGCGTAACAAGAACATTTTTGTTATCTACGGGCTGAACAAGGTCATTTGGAAAAGAGGTATTTAAATCACAATTCCCTCTGACCACAACGAATCCCTCTAAAGCATCATCCTTTTTTTGAAGTTCGCTATCACCACAATGAATCATTACATCTACTTCATTTATATGCCTTTCCTTAATAGTAATTAGTTCTTCATTTAAGCCATGACTATCGCTAACGATAAGTGCTTTCACAGTAAAACCCCTTTAGTACATTATTGCTTTAATAAAACTTCAAACTTTTTCAATGCTTTTGCTCTGTGACTTATTTTGTTTTTTTGGTCTTTCGTTAGTTGAGCCATCGTACAACCTTTCTCTTTTACAAAAAAGACTGGGTCATAACCAAAGCCTCCGTCTCCATGCGGTTCACTTGTTATTACACCTTCACAAGTTCCTTCTACAGTCATCGTTTCTTTTCCTGGTTCAGCTATGGCTAATACACAGTAAAATCTAGCCGCCCGTTTTTCTATACCTTCTAATTTCTTTAGTAATTTATTAATATTATCCTTGTCATTTTTGTTCTCTCCTGCATACCGAGCTGAATAGACTCCCGGTTCACCGTTTAATGCATCTACACTCAATCCGGAATCATCTGCTATGACTGTTTTATTTAATTTTTTCATTAAGGTTTCAGCCTTTATTTTAGCATTTTCTTCAAAAGTTACGCCAGTCTCTTCAATTTCCATCGAATCATCTATATCTAGAAGGGATATTACCTTTATTCCTTTAAGTTCGAACATTGTTTGGAATTCCTTTATTTTCCCTTTATTTTTTGTAGCAATTATTACTTCTTTCATAGTCAGTCCCCTATTTTTTTTGTTATTTCTCCTAGTACAGTTTTCTGAATATGTATCAATTCATCAATTCCTTTTTCGGCCAGATCAAGCAAATGATTTAGTTGTTGCCTAGAAAAAGTCGCTTCTTCGCCAGTACCTTGGATTTCGACTAATTCTTTATTTGATGTCATTACCACATTCATATCCACCTTAGCCGACGAATCTTCCCCATAATTAAGATCTAATATTTCTCCTTCTTCTGCAATGATCCCTACCGATGTAGCTGCTAAATAAGAGTGAACGGGTAATTTTTTTAATTTTCCTTGTTCCACTAGTTTATTTAAAGCAATGGTCATCGCAACAAATGCTCCTGTAATAGATGCCGTTCTTGTCCCACCATCTGCCTGAATCACGTCACAATCAATCCAAACGGTACGCTCCCCAATCTTTTCTAAGTTTACAACGGCCCTTAATGCACGTCCAATTAATCGCTGAATCTCCATCGTTCTTCCTGAAACCTTTCCTTTTGAAGATTCTCTAATCGTTCGTTGATCTGTCGCTCTCGGCAACATGGCGTATTCTGCTGTAATCCATCCTTTTCCTTCACCACGTAAAAAAGGGGGGGACACGATCTTCTATACTTGCATTACATATTACTTTCGTCTCTCCCACTTGAATAAGAACAGAACCTTCTGGATGTTTAATGTAGTCTAACTGCATTTCTACTTGTCTTAATTGATCTGTATTTCTTCCATCATTTCTCATATCGTTCCCTCCACTAAATGACCGTTCTAAACAAGGAAGAGGCAGCAATGAAGCTAGCCTCTTTACTCACATCTACTTCATACTCTTTAGTATAACAAAACCACTCATTTAAAAACTACCTGTGTTAACTTTCTCTGGTCTTGTTACAGGCTCAGATAATTTCTCACCACCTTCTGTCAATAAATCATCTTTTCCATTTACTTGAACAGATACACTGTTAATCCCTTCTTGTTCTGTTAATGTGAGGACTAACGCATTTAACACATGCTCTGATACTATTTTCTTTTCTCCATCAGCACTATGATAAAGAAATTCATTGAAATTTAATGTAACTACTCCATCTTCAACTTTTGGTTCGTCTAATAACTGTAGTTTCGGCTGAAAGTAACTCGTTAATCCATCTCCAGGTTCGGGACCATTAATTAGTTCATTTATAGCCGTTTGAAGCTTGTTATCATCAATCTGTACTCTCTTTGTTACTGGAACATACATGATTTCCCCCTCATTTTCTGCTAAATAGTATAAAGTCATAGGAGAAGTAGCTGTAATATCAAGGGGACTATCAACATGGAGGTTAATTCCTTGATCTCTACTCATCCCTTTATCCGCTACCTTAAACCCACTTTCAGGCATCTCCGTTATCTCTTTTCCGTTTAACCATATCTTCACATTTTCGATCGTGTCGAATTGCGTTAATGTCCATGTAATCGATTGAGCAATTTTTTGCTCATCTTTTGAATTATAGTTAACAAATTCATTTGAAAAGTCTACAGTCGCTGTTCCATCCTTAATTGCAATTCCTTGTACAGTAGTATCTTGAGGTAGTACCGCTCGAAAACCGTTAGGAAGGATATTTGTTATTGGCCCACCTTCAATTAAGTATTCAATCACTTGTTGGGCAGGTTCATTGGTAGCTGGAAGTTGAAACGATTTAGGAACAACAAGGCCATCCTTATTAAATAAATAAAGCTCTTGAGCAACTGTTGCTTTCTCACTTTCTTCGTTTTGTTCTGTTTTACCCTCTTCTGTTTCTTTTAAATAGGTCACTTCCTGATCAATATCTAAATTTTCTTCTTTATCTACTCCTAATCCCTCTAACATTCCACAACCACTCAATAATATAGAACATGAAAAAACTGCAGACAATATGATCCTTTTTTTACTGATGCTCATACTTTTTCCCCCTTAAGGAAGTTTGTACTATTATGTATACGAGCCTTCAAAAAAAATAGACCAAAACAACTTTTTATTTCAATTTAAAGAGACTATTCGCTTTGAATAGTCTCCTTGTCAACCTAGTTGAATAGTTTGAACTTCGTTAATAGGGTAACCAAACCATTTCGATGTATTTCGTTGAAAACGACTATTTAAACCCGTTGTCAAAAATAGATTGTTTCCAGTATTTTCTTCCCGATTAAGCATTTGTCTATAAGCAAGTATAGTGCTCACATCTCTTGCTGTTTCATCACCCGAATGGATAATATTAATATCTTTATCTAAAGACTTACTGATTAATCTTTTTAAAATAGGATAATGCGTACATCCTAGAATCAACGTATCTAACCTTTTCCCTTTTAACGGAAGCAACGACTTCGTAACCATACTTAGCTTCTTTTTTTTCATATTGACCACTTTCTACTAAAGGAACGAAATCGGGGCATGCTAAACTATAAACACTTATCGAGCTATCAATCGCCTTTATTGCATCAGTATAAGCCTGACTATTGATTGTTCCGATTGTTCCAATCACGCCAATATTATGGTTGGTCGTTGCCTTTATCGCCGCTCTTGCGCCCGGTTGAATAACCCCTACTACAGGAATATCAAGTTTTTCTTGAATATCACTTAATGCAACAGCTGTGGCCGTATTGCACGCAATTACTAGCATTTTTATTTGATAGTTTTTCAGCAAATAGTTTGTCATTTCCCAAGTATATTTATGAACTTCTTCTTTTGGTCTTGGTCCATATGGACACCTTAATGAGTCAGCTAAGTAAATGATTCTTTCTTTTGGTAACTGACGGAGGATTTCTCTAGCTACCGTCATCCCACCAACTCCTGAATCTATAACTCCAATTGGATTATCCAAAAAATCGACCTCATTCTGTTTTCATTTCTGTTTTTAATTTAGCTAATAATGAATCTAATTGTTTTTTTTGATCTATAGAAAAGTCGTTAAGAACGTCTTTTAAGTATAGTTGGCGCTTATTAATTACTTCTTCAATCATTCTTTCTCCTTCTTTCAAAAGATGAATTTGAACGACTCTTCGATCATCAGGGTTTTTTATTCGTATGACTAGGTGATTCTTTTCCATACGATCAATAAGATCTGTAGTTGTACTACAAGCTAAATACATTTTCTGCGATAACTCTCCTATTGTCATATCTCCTTCCTCCCATAACCATTGTAAAGCAATAAATTGAGGAGGTGTAATTGAATAGCTTGTTAATATTTCTCTACCCTTTTGTTTAATAATACTTGAAATATGACGCAATGATCTTTCTATATCAATTACATGATTATCTTCAATTTTAGAATTCGACATAAATAATCCCTTTCTTACAATACGTAATTAATACATAATACATGTTCAAAAAATCGAAAAAAAGAGCGCTGAATAGAAAAGAACTGTTTGAACACGCACTATAAGTATTCTCTCTATTTTCTATGAAAAATGCAAGCCTAACTAACCTTTATAAAAGACGGATGTGCACAAAAAAAAACCCGTTTATCCGAGTTTTTTAAATATGAATATAAATGAACGGAAGGTAAATCATATTCTCATTAACACTTAAAGTTCTAGTTCTCCCATTCTAAGGAGTTCGACAACAGCTTGAGATCGTCCTTTAACACCAAGTTTTTGCATAGCATTAGAGATATGATTCCTAACTGTCTTTTCGCTAATGAATAATTCGCTAGCGATTTCTTTTGTAGTTTTATCCTGAACAAGTAATTCAAAAACCTCTTTCTCTCTCTTGGTTAATAATGGCTTGTTTTGATATTCTTTTTCCTTCAAATACTGTACCCCTCCTTGCTATGGTGAGAGCTGATCTAACGGATGGGTATATAATTAGTCACCATATCTTATGCTTGTTAGAGGGCATCTGTGACATCAAAACAGCTATTATTTCTCGAATATTTAAATATGGTTGCTCTCCTTGCTATTCATAACCTCTAACATTTTTTTCTTGTCCTCCTCATTCCAAGGAGCACTTTTTCCTGTTCGTTTTGAAATCTGTACCATCGATCCACGACCAACAAAGCAAAGCTGACCAGATATATTTTCAGCTAAGTAATGAATATCCATGGATGATGTACCAAACTTGTCAATATTCACACCAATGGTCAATTCCTCACCAAAATATACTTGCCTTAGGAAGTCACATTGTAAATCTGCAACTACAGGAATCACTTCTGACTGTTGAAAATCTTGGTTATATCCAAGATGCTTAAAGAATTCAAACCGTGCTTCTTCAAAATAAGTGAAGGGAACTGTATTGTTCATGTGGCCAAACATATCTGTCTCACTAAATCGCACCTTTGTTTTATGAAAAAAAGTAAATTCTTCTTTCCAATCCTCTATTGAACTTTCAATATATTTAATTTTCAAGTTCATCGCCTCCTAATTATTAAACTAAAAAAGGACTAACTCATTCATTAATCATGGAGTTAGCCCTTCTAGTTGTTTAAATACTTTTATCACTACCAAAGAAATTTTTAAATGACTGAATACTTGTATCTCGGTTAAGCGCGGCAATTGATGTTGTTAGTGGTATTCCTTTTGGACAAGATTGTACACAGTTTTGCGAATTACCACAATTCGCAAGCCCACCCTCGTCCATGATGGTTTCTAAACGCTCTGATTTATTCATTTCACCCGTTGGATGAGCATTAAATAAACGAACTTGTGAAAGAGGTGCTGGACCAATAAAGTTCGATTTACTATTTACATTTGGACAAGCCTCTAAACATACACCACAAGTCATACACTTAGATAATTCATATGCCCATTGACGTTTTTTTTCAGGCATACGAGGCCCTGGTCCTAAATCGTATGTCCCATCAATAGGAATCCATGCTTTTACCTTTTTAAGCGAATCAAACATTCGACTTCGATCAATTTGAAGATCACGAATGACAGGAAATGTTTTCATTGGCTCTAATTTAATGGGTTGAGATAATTTGTCGACTAAAGCTGTACAAGATTGCATCGGCTTCCCATTGATAACCATCGAGCAAGCTCCACATACCTCTTCCAAACAGTTCATATCCCAAGTAACAGGAGTTGTTTCTTCTCCTTTAGCATTTACAGGATTACGTCTAATCTCCATTAAACATGAGATAACATTTAAATTAGGGCGGTAAGGAATCTCAAATGTTTCTTCATATGGTTTCGAGTTGGTATTGTCTTGTCTTACAATAGTAAGCTTAACCGTTTTATTTTCGCTCATTATTTCTCACCCTTCTTTTTAGAATAATCACGTTTTCGGGGTTCGATTAACGATGTATCAACCTCTTCGTAATGAAATTGTGGTTTTTCATTTCCGTTAAATTTAGCCATCGTCGTCTTGAGCCATTCCTCATCATTTCGATCAGGAAATTCTGGTTTATAGTGAGCTCCACGACTTTCGTTTCTGTTATAAGCTCCAAGGGTTACCACCCTTGCTAAATGAAGCATATTTTTCAGCTGTCTTGTAAACATAGCTCCTTGATTGCTCCATTTTGCCGTATCATTAATGTTAATATTATTCCAGCGCTCCAATAGATCCTGAATTTTTTCATCTGTCTTTAAAAGCTTGTCATTTTGTCTTACAACTGTTACATTGTCTGTCATCCATTCGCCTAATTCTTTATGAAGAACGTAAGCATTCTCTGTTCCGTTCATATTCATAATATCCTGCCATTTTTGTTCTTCTTCTTGAACATGCTGTTCAAAAATATCAGAAGGAAGATCTTCTGCAGTCTTATCAAGTGATTGCATATATTCTACAGCTTTTGGTCCAGCAACCATACCACCATAAATAGCTGATAATAGTGAATTAGCACCTAAACGATTGGCTCCATGCATCGAATAATCACATTCACCTGCTGCAAATAAGCCAGGAATATTGGTCATTTGATCATAATCAACCCAAAGTCCCCCCATTGAATAGTGAACAGCTGGGAAGATTTTCATCGGTACTTTTCTAGGATCGTCCCCCATAAACTTTTCATAAATCTCAATAATACCGCCCAATTTAATATCTAGTTCTTTAGCGTCCTTATGAGATAGATCTAAATAGACCATGTTTTCTCCATTTAATCCTAGCTTTAAATCTACACAAACATGGAAAATTTCTCGCGTTGCAATGTCACGAGGAACCAGATTACCATATGCTGGATATTTCTCTTCTAAGAAATACCATGGCTTCCCGTCTTTATATGTCCATACTCGACCGCCTTCACCGCGAGCTGACTCACTCATTAATCTGAGCTTATCGTCTCCAGGTATAGCGGTTGGATGAATTTGAATAAATTCTCCGTTTGAATAATAAGCTCCTTGTTGATACGCTATGGCAGCTGCAGAACCTGTATTGATAACAGAATTAGTTGACTTTCCAAAGATAATCCCTGGACCACCCGTTGCCAAAATTACCGCATCAGCTCGGAACGAGTGCACTTCCATATTCGTTAAGTTTTGCGCAACTACTCCTCTTGCGCGTCCTTCATCATCTTTAATCACACCTAAAAATTCCCAACCTTCATACTTTGTCACGAGACCTGCTACTTCATGTCTCCTAACTTGCTCATCAAGCGCATATAACAATTGCTGTCCTGTTGTTGCACCCGCAAATGCCGTTCGATGATGTTGCGTTCCACCGAAACGACGAAAGTCTAAGAGTCCTTCAGGTGTACGGTTGAACATAACCCCCATACGATCGAGCAGATGAATAATGGAAGGTGCCGCATCACACATCGCCTTTACAGGTGGCTGATTCGCTAAAAAATCTCCTCCATAAACCGTATCATCAAAATGCTCCCAAGGAGAATCTCCTTCTCCTTTTGTATTTACCGCTCCATTAATCCCGCCTTGAGCACATACAGAATGTGATCGTTTAACAGGTACTAACGAGAATAAATCAACAGCTATCCCTTTTTCTGTTGCCTTAATTGTTGCCATTAAACCGGCCAATCCACCGCCGACAACAATTAGTTTTTGGTTATTCATATGACCCACTCCCTTTGTGTTCAACTATTCCAAATTGTTCAAAGTCGTTAACTTGTCCTGAACACGTGTTTTACTAGCTATTTGATCCCACATAATTAAACAAATGCGAAAATTGCTCGAACTCCAACAATTGAAAGAGCAATGAAAATTCCAATGGTAACATAAGTTGAAATGACTTGTGAACGAGGCGTTACAGTAATTCCCCAGCTTACTGCGAACGACCATAAACCATTTGAAAAGTGGAAAATGGTAGCTAATACACCTACTAAATAAAAAATAAGATAAAAAGGACTGCTTAATATACTTGCCATCATGTCATAATTCACTTCTGCACCAAAAAATGCTTGTACGCGAGTTTGCCATACATGCCAAGCAACAAAAATTAATGTAATGATGCCAGATACCCTCTGTAGCATAAACATCCAATTTCTAAAATAATTATATTGAACGTTATTGTTTTTTGCTGTAAATGCAATATAAATCCCATAAACCGCATGATACAACAAAGGAAGAAATATAATGAATATTTCTAAAACATATCGAAACGGTAAATGTTCCATAAAAGCAGCTGCTTCATTAAATGCTTCAGGACCTCTTGTTGCAAAGTGATTAACAACAAGATGCTGAATAAGAAAGACTCCAACAGGAATCACTCCTAGTAATGAATGCAGCTTTCGATTAAAAAACTCTTTATTTCCCGCCATTAAAATACCCCCTAGTCTTAAATAGTTCGTTTCTCCATACTCCCCGATTGTTTCCCACATTTAAAGAACACTATTTTCTACTTAATAGTAGAATTCTTCGACAATAATTGTGAATAAAATGCGACAAATTCATTTTACTCCCATCATGTGGTAGCGTCAAGAAAACGCATTCAACAATTCTAATTTTTCGAAAGTTCTTATCTCAATTTTATTTTATCAATATATCTCTGGAAAGCAAATTAATATTAGGAAAAGTTTTTATTTTCTTTCTCAACAGCCCTAGACAAAAATATTTTCAAAAAACATTACATATATTTCAATAAAGGCGAATGCTTGTTATAATAGACAAGAAGAAAGAAAGAGGGGAATTTTGTGAAAGAAAAACCATTTGATCTAAAATTAAAGGATTTAGAAGATATGACGACACCAGCATTTGGCTATGAATTAATTAGGAATGAGTTAATATCTGATATGCTTGGTAAGCAGTCAAACCAAATGCTTTATTGGGCTGGGAAAAGTTTAGCGAGAAAATACCCGCTATCAAGCATTGAAGAAGTTCAATCTTTCTTTACTCTTGCTGGATGGGGTAATTTATCATTGACCACTCAAAAGAAAAATGAAGTCGAATTTGAATTAACAAGCCCCTTAATATCTAAACGATTCCAAATAGAAAAGGACCTTACTTATAAACTTGAAGCAGGTTTTTTAGCTGAACAAATTCAACAAATGAATGGTTCTATTACAGAAACATACGAAAAAATGAAATCGAGAGCTAAAAAGGTAACTTTTACAGTGAAATCAGATGTGAAAGATCCAATAGATTGATTTATTCCCTCTTACAACTACCTTTAGTGCTTGTTCAAAAAGTAGGGAAAAAAGGACGCTGAATAGAAAAGCTGAAACCCTTTGTAAGTCCATCATCTAAGAACAGCCGCGTCCTGCGGCTAACGATGATGCTAGCACATCGTGTGCATCGCCGACAAGCATAAGGCGAACATAACGTGAAGGTGTTCTTTACCTTCACTAAATGTTTGACTTATTCTGAAGATCTACTAAGAACAGTCACGTCGTGTGACTAACGTAGATCCACCTAAATCCTTTAGGCGTCTCCCGATGTAAGGGTTAGAACGAGGCGGTATGCTAAAGGAACACGGGCTAAGTTCAGCCACGTCGCGCGAGCTAACGATGTTGCTTGGCCATCCAGGCCATCGTAGGACTTTTTGAACAACCTCCTTTAGGATATTTCTTGTAAGAGGGCTGTTAAACTCACTTTAAATAAACTGCCTTTTTTGAAATAATAAGAGCGTCATGAAGCGCTGAAACTGCCAGCTCTTTTTCTTCCGAAGAAATGATAGTAGAGACTTTTATTTCCGACGTACTCACCATTTTAACTTCAATACCCTCATTATCTAAAACTGTAAACATCTCTGCAGCAACACCTGGGTTCGACACCATTCCAGATCCAACAATCGATACTTTCGCTAAATGACTTTCTATATCTATATCTTTAAAATTAAGTATTTGTTTTTTTTCTTTTAACACTTTAACTGTTTGAGATAAATCATCTGTTTTTATTGAAAAAGAAATGGTCATTCGGTTTTGTTGGGGGGCACCTTGAATGATAACATCTACATTTACTCCTTTATCAGCAAGAAGCGTGAAGATCGATGACAACGATAACATTGGTACATCTATAAGGGTCACTCTTGTAATGTTATCATCAAACGCAACACCACTTACTATATGACTTTGCTCCACTCTTTTGTCCTCCTCTATAACAGTTCCTCTCTCAGAGCACATACTTGACCTTACTTCAAGTCGAACTTGATAGTTTTTAGCAAATTCTACTGCACGTGGGTGAAGTACACTTGCTCCTAAATTTGCCATCTCTAACATTTCATCATATCCTATACGGTTTAACTTTTTCGCCTTTTCTTCAATTCTTGGATCAGTCGTAAAAACACCCATTACATCCGTATAAATATCACACTTTTTTGCTTTCAAAGCTGCCGCAACAGCAACTGCCGTTGTATCTGACCCCCCTCTTCCAAGTGTTGTAATATTATTATTAACACAAATTCCTTGAAATCCTGCAATGATCACAATTTCATCTTGTGCAAGATGCAAATTGATCCTACTTATATCAATGTCCATAATTCTTGCATTTGTATGAAAAGATTCTGTCATAATTCCAGCCTGCCATCCTGTCAAAGAAACGGCACGATGTCCTCTCTCATTAATCATCATCGCTAGTAAAGAGCTACTCATTTGTTCTCCTGTTGAAAGTAACATATCTAACTCTCGGCTAGATGGACTCATTGTGATTTTCTGAACAAGAGACAGTAGTTGGTCTGTTGTATCCCCCATAGCAGAAACAACAACCACTACTTGATTTCCACTTGTTTTCTCTTCGATGATTTTGTCTGCTACCTTTTCAATTTTCTCAATAGAGCCTACTGACGTACCACCATATTTTTGAACGATAAGACCCATTTCATCACCTACTTTCATAAAACATAAAATACAAAAAGAGCAGTAAAGAGATTTATCTCATTACTGCCCTTAATAGCGATCATTAAGAACGATGAGATAGCACTCCAAAGGACCAGACTAAATCCTTTGACAGTTTTATACTTATTCAGTATAAAACCAGTGTAACTAATAATGGTTTTAGTTCACACTTCGGCGAGTATTCCCTTTTGATATTTTTCACCGGAGACCATTCTCCTCCAAATATCTACTTTTGAAGCTCGCACCTCTATCACAAGTTTTTTGTATCATAACAGACTATGGCTGAAATAACAACCACTATTCTTTAAACTTATCGGTTATATTTTGTGCTATATTAACTGGCATACCAGCGTTTCTTAATTCTTCCATCGATGCTTCCTTAATTTTCTTAATTGATTTAAAATACTTCAACAATTGTTTTTTTCGTTTCTCACCTACACCTGGGATATCATCTAAAGAGGACTGAAAAGACGATTTCGTTCGCAATTGTCTATGAAAAGTGATTGCAAATCGATGTACTTCATCTTGAATTCGTTGTAGCAAATAAAATTCTTGACTATTTCTCGTTAAATGAACCAGTTCAGGGGGGAGTTCCGATAATTAAATCTGAAGTCCGATGTTTTTCATCTTTCACTAAACCTGCCACAGGAATATCAATTCCAAGCTCATTTTCTAAGATATCTGTAGCAGCAGCAAGCTGTCCCTTCCCACCATCAACAAGAATAAGATCAGGAAGTGGTAGTTCTTCCTTAAGCACCCTTGTGTATCTTCTTCTAATCACTTCCCGCATGGACTCATAATCATCGGGGCCTGCTACGGTTTTTAATTTATATTTTCGATATTCTTTCTTGTAGGGCTTTCCATCAATAAAGACGACCATAGCTGATACAGGATCTGTCCCTTGAATATTTGAATTATCGAATGCTTCGATTCTGTTAGGTGTAGGAATTTCAAGTTTTTGTCCAAGCTTTTCTACCGCTTTAATTGTACGTTCTTCATCCCGTTCAATCATTGAAAACTTTTCTTGTAAGGCAATTTTGGCATTCTTATGTGCTAATAATAATAACTCTTTTTTTGGACCTTTTTTCGGCTGTAGAGTCTTTATTTGCAGTAACTGCTCGACAGATTGGGCATCAACATTATTAGGCAAAAGAACCTCTTTCGGTAAAAAGTGATTATTCTGTTGATAAAATTGCCCGATAAACGTTAAAAACTCATCTTCTGGATCTTGATACATCGGGATTAACGAAACATCACGTTCAATTAGCTTTCCATTGCGAATAAAGAATACTTGTATGCACATCCATCCTTTATCATAAGAAAAAGCGAAAACATCGCGATCAAGCAAATCGGTTAAATTCATCTTTTGTTTTTCCATCGTTGCCTCTATATGATGAATTTGATCGCGATATTCTTTCGCTCTTTCATAGTCAAGAGCTTCTGAAGCTCTCATCATTTTATTTGACAATTCATTTTTTATATCATGATAGCCACCCTTTAGAAATCTTGTAATTCCTTCTACCATCTCTCGGTTTTCTTCATCTGAAACAGAATAAACACAAGGAGCTTTACATTGCTTAATATGATAATAAATGCACACCTTATCAGGCATTATTTGACATTTTCGTAGGGGATACATGCGATCTAGAAGTTTTTTTGTTTCTCTCGCAGATTGTACATTTGGATAAGGACCGAAATAACGGCCCTTATCCTTTTTCACTTTTCTTGTCACAATAAGTCTAGGATGTTTTTCTGCTGTAATTTTAATAAATGGATACGATTTGTCATCCTTTAACATAATATTGTATTTAGGATCATACTTTTTTATTAAATTCATTTCTAAAATAAGCGCTTCAATATTGGAAGAGGTAACAATGTATTCAAAATCTTCAATCTCATTAACGAGCCGAGTCGTTTTTCCATCATGTGATCCAGTAAAATATGATCGAACCCGATTTTTTAGGACTTTGGCTTTCCCAACATAAATAACAGTGTCATCCATATCTTTCATTAAATAGCATCCTGGTTGATCAGGTAATATAGCTAATTTATTTCGTAATTTTTCATTCATGTCAATCACTCGTTATCATTCATTATTTTGCTTAATTGTATCAACACCTAGCTGTAAAGTGAAGTAGAAAACATATCAAAAAAAGCCAAAGCTGATTTTTTAAGTACAAAAAAAGATCTGATAAAGATCAGACCTTTTTTTTATATATGCTTAGTCAATAACTCTTTCAAAGCTTCCTTAGGTTGGAATCCAACAACTTGATCAACTACCTCGCCCTCTTTTAAGACAAGTAGGGTTGGAATGCTCATTACTCCAAACTTAGATGCTGTTTCTTGATTCTCATCCACATCTACTTTTACAATTTTAACATCATCACTCATTTCTTGATCAAGCTCATCTAGAACAGGAGCGATCATCTTACATGGCCCACACCAAGGTGCCCAAAAGTCAACTAAAGTGACACCTTCATTTGTTTCAGTACTAAAATTCTGGTCCGTTGCATGAACTATAGCCATTATTAATTCCTCCTAAATGTTAACAAAATTCTCATTATGAATGGTTCAATACAAGTGTTAAGAGAGGTAACCATGAATTTAACTGGTTAATCAAAGTAAATCATAGACATTGGCTACTTAACTTCACCAAGACTATATAATTCCCAAGAAGTTCATCTCTACACATTCACTTGAATGATATCATACTAAAAGTATATCACCTAACCTTTTAAAAATGCGAACTAAACGCTTTTTTGATTATGGATACCTTACAATACAGGAATAAACTTAGTCATAATTAAAACCAAAAGCGTGCGAATTAGTCTGCACGCTTTTGGTTGCCTTATCTATTCGAATCATAAAATTAAGAGTGTACTTTTAGTTTCTTAAGTTCTTCTGTAAGTAGAGGTACAACATCAAATAAATCGCCTACAATACCATAATCAGCAATATTGAAGATGTTCGCCTCTGGATCTTTATTAATAGCAACAATGACTTTTGAGTTAGACATTCCAGCTAAATGTTGGATTGCTCCCGAGATTCCACAAGCAATGTATAAATCAGGTGTAACTACTTTACCTGTTTGTCCTATTTGTAAAGAATAACCGCAGTACTCAGCATCACAAGCTCCTCTTGAAGCACCGACTGCTCCGCCTAGTACATCAGCAAGCTCTTTTAGAGGCTCAAAACCATCCTCACTCTTCACTCCTCTTCCACCTGCAACAACTACTTTCGCTTCTGATAAATCTACACCGTCAGTAGCTTTCCTTATAACTTCTGCAACAATCGTCCGTAAATCTTTAATTTCTACATCTACTTTAGAAATTTCACCAGAGCTTGATTCGTTTTTATCTAAAGCTGCAATGTTGTTCGGACGAACAGTAGCAAATAATAAACCATCCGTTACGATTTTCTTTTCAAAAGCCTTCCCAGAGTATATTGGACGAGTGAAGACAACATTTCCACCTTCTACTTCTAAACTAGTTACATCTGAAACTAGTCCTGAACCTAGTTTTGCAGCTATTTTAGGAGCTAAATCTTTTCCTTGTGAAGTATGGCCAAGTACGATCCCTTCTGGGTTCTCTTGTTCAATGATAGATAATAAAGCTTGAGAATAGCCATCTGGAGTATAATTTTCTAGCTTCTCATCTTCAACATAAACAACTCGGTCTGAACCATAAGCAACCATTTCATCCCCTAAGGTACTTACTTCTTTGCCGATCAGTGCAGAAACAATTTCTCCTCCCTCAGCCATTACCTTACCAGCTGCTATAGCTTCAAATGAAACATTACGAAGTGATTGATCACGGACTTCACCAACTACTAATATTTTTCGACTCATCTTATGTTCCCCCTGTTTTGAAAATTTACCGTATATTTCTCCACATCAATCAATGATTATGTGATGCAAGAAGTTGATGGAAGAGGAGAAAGCACTTTTCTACATATCCTCTTACCGTTTCTTTTTGTTCACATGTTTAATATTTGCTCAAAATAACCTTCCTTTTTGAACACGCACTTAAATAACTTTTGCTTCCTCACGAAGAAGGGACACAAGTTCTTTAACTTGACTATCCAACTCTCCTTCAAGTACTCTACCCGCTTCTTTTTCTGGTGGAAGAAAGACCTCAATTGTTTTAGTCTTTGCTTCAACGTCGTCTTCATCAATATCTAAATCATCGAGTTCAAGTTCTTCTAAAGGTTTCTTCTTCGCTTTCATAATTCCAGGAAGAGATGGATAACGAGGGTCATTTAGACCTTGTTGTGCAGTCACTAGTAAAGGTACCTTTGTTTCAATAATTTCAGAGTCACCCTCAACATCTCTCGTTATTTTCACATCTTCACCATTTATTTGAAGTTCCGTAATTGTAGTAACATAAGAAATATTAAGCAATTCAGCTAGTCTTGGTCCAACTTGACCAGATCCACTATCAATAGCAACATTTCCCCCTAAAATGAGGTCAACATCTTTATCCTGCAAATATTCGAATAAGATTTGTGCTGTAGAGAACTGATCCCCATCTTCTAAGTCATCTTCAGTATTAATAAGAACTGCTTTATCTGCACCCATCGCTAAGGCAGTACGTAATTCCTTTTCTGCCTCCTCAGTACCAACTGTTAAAACCGTTACTTCCCCACCGTGCTCATCACGAACAGTAATAGCTTCTTCAATGGCATATTCATCATAAGGGTTAATAATGAATTCGGCACCATCTTCATTAATGGCTCCTCCACTAATACTAATCTTTTCTTCAGTATCAAATGTTCTTTTCATAATGACATATATATTCATATTCTTATCCCCCTGTATCGTTAAGACTAATAATATATAAAAAATCATAAAGATTTTGTTCAACAAACATCCTATTTTTTGAGCTGTATGGCTCTATTCCCCTTGAAAAGAAGGCTTGCGTTTTTCAATAAATGCACTTATTCCTTCCTTGGCATCATTGCTCTTAAATACTTCCCCAAATATTTCAGCCTCTTTATGAACACTATCGTCAAAAAAGTGATTGTACTGATAGTTTACAAGATCTACAACACCCTTTACTGAAATCGGACTCTTGGTTGCAATTTTCACAGCCAACTCTTGCGCCTTTGAAAGTAGTTCTTCTTCTTCGACGCAGTGATTAGCTAGGCCCCATTTATATGCCTCCTCACCTGAAATTGGTTCAGAGGTAAGCATCATCTCTAACGCTTTCGCATCTCCTACATAACGAGGTAACCTTTGCGTACCAGCAAAACCAGGAATGATTCCTAATTGAAGCTCTGGCAATCCTAACTTCGCTTTTTTGGCTACTATCCTCATATGACAGGCCATCGCTAACTCCAGTCCCCCACCTAGTGCAGCCCCATGGATCACTGCAATAATTGGTTTAGAAAACCTTTCAACCTTACTGAATAATTCTTGACCATTTTTACCTAGATCAGCAAATTCTTCTCCTGATTGAACGGTAGTAAATTCTTTTATATCAGCACCTGCAGAGAAAAATTTCCCTTCTCCTCTTAACACAATCACTCTAACTTGATCATTTGTTTCCAACTCATCAAGCAATGATGAAAGCTCTTTCAAAACAAAGGACGACAATGCGTTCGCTGGAGGATGTTGAATTTCAACAGTAGCGATACGACTTTCAATTGAACATGTTAAATTATTCATACTTCCCCTCCTTAACTCCTTCCACAACCGTGGATAAGTAACTCATTAATACTTGGAGATAGATTAACTAGATCATACTTCTGATCGTTCATAACCCAAGTTGTCACTGCCTCGTCAATTGTTCCAAAAATCATATTTCTAGCAACTTTTGTATTCAATTCTTTTCTAAATTCATTTCTTTGAATGCCATACTCAATAATTTGATCTAGGACAAGAAAGTACCCTTTCAACACTTCATTAATTCTTAAACGAAGCTCCTTGTTGGATTGACGTAACTCAAGCTGGGTAACAATTGCTAAATGATGATCTTCAGCAAGTAATGCTAAGTGCTTTTCAATCAACGCATATAACTTCTCTTCAGCGGTTTCTTTTCCCTCTATCTGTTGCTCAATTTTTTCTACAAATAGACCCATCTTTTCTTTAAATAAAGAAATTAAGATGTCATCTTTATTTTTAAAATATAAATAGATGGTTCCGTCTGCAACTCCAGCTTGTTTGGCTATTTTTGAAACTTGAGAAGCGTGATAGCCATTCTCTGCAATAACAATAACAGCTGCATCAATTATTTGTTTGTACTTTGGTCTTTTATCTTTCACTTTCGTTCTTCCCTTCAAAAATGAATGAATCATCATTCATATATTATGATAATGATATTTGCGAATTTTGTCAACAATGACACTTTAGATTAAACTCTTTTATCGTCATTATAATTTATCTATTCCTGTCATTGAAATAGTATACCCAATAGAATGTGAAGTTTTCATTATAATTAGAAAAGAAAAACACCTATTTAGCGTCCTTTTTTTCCCTACTTTTTATACGAAAATAACCTTCCTATTTTCATTTATAGTGGGGGTCACTAGGCCATGTCAGTTTTGAACACTCACTTATAACGTTATAAAAGTCCACGAATATCTATTTTATCAAATATGTTTTTCAATTTATATAAAATTTAATTAATTGTTAAAAATCAGAAGAAAAGGAGCTCGTCCTGCGAGTCTCCTTTTCTTAAATCAATTTACTTTTTCAATCTTTTTCTTCTCTTCTTCTACTAATGTACGTCTTAAAATTTTTCCAACAGCTGTTTTAGGTAATTCGTCTCTAAACTCATAAATTTTAGGTACTTTATAAGCCGCTAAACTCTTTCTGCAAAATTGATCAAGCTCTTCTTCTGATATTGTTTTTCCTTCTTTTAATACAATGTAAGCCTTAACTGTCTCTCCACGATAAGGGTCTGGCACACCAGCAACAACTGCTTCCTGTATATCTCTATGTTCATATAATACTTCCTCTATTTCACGTGGATATATATTATATCCTCCGGCGATAATCATATCTTTTTTTCGATCCACAATGTAGAAGTATCCGTCTTCATCCATATACCCAATATCGCCCGTTGAAAACCATCCATCTTGTAGCACGGCCTCTGTTTCTTCTGGGTTATTCCAATATCCTTTCATCACCTGTGGGCCCTTAATTAATAACTCTCCCCTCTCATTTGGCTTTGCCCTCTCTTCACCATCAAACGATTGAATCTTCGCATCTGTGCTAGGATAAGGCACACCAATACTTCCTAATTTTCTCATTGTCTTTTCCTTAACAAAAAAGTTAGCATGTGTTGTAGGCGACGTCTCTGATAATCCATACCCTTCTATAACGGTACCTCCCGTTATTTCTTCAAATTTTTCTTGCACTTCTACAGGCAGTGGTGCTGAACCACTAACGCATCCCTTAATAGAAGACAAATCATATTTTTTAATGTCAGGATGATTAAGTAATCCGATATAAATCGTCGGAGCCCCAGGAAAAATAGTCGGTTTAATTTTTTGAATTGTTTTTAACACTTCTTTCACATCAAATTTTGGTAAAAGAACCATCTTATATGCGTTCATCACACTTATATTCATGACCGTGGTCATTCCATAAACATGGAAGAATGGTACAACTCCTAAAATGGACTCTTCCCCTTTTTCACAATTTAACCATTGTACATTCATCATTGTATTAGAAACTAAATTTTCATGTGTTAGCATAACACCTTTTGGAGAGCCCGTCGTTCCTCCAGTATATTGAAGAATTGCAACATCCTCTTTCGGATTGAATTGATAATCAATTTCTGAGGTCTCTGACTGTTTCATAATTTCTGTCCATAGATGGGAATCACCTTTATGTTCAACATCAACAACGACGTTCTGTTTTCTCCCTTGAACAATCGGATAGAGGACATTTTTAGGAAACGGCAAATAGTCCTTCAAACTGGTAACAATGACATGCTTTAACTTGGTTAACGCTTTCACTTTTGATACCCTTGGGTATAATAAATCTAATGTAATTACGATGTCAGCACCACTATCGTTAATCTGATATTCTATCTCTTTTTCCATATACAGAGGGTTTGTTTGAACCACGATACCACCAGCGAGTAATGTCGCGTAATAAGCAATAACAGATTGTGGACAATTCGGAAGCATAATAGACACTCTGTCCCCTTTTTCCAATCCTAAATACTTCAAATAATTAGCCATTTTCAGCGAACTTTCATAAACTTCTTCATAGGTCAATTTCTTTCCTAAAAAATATATAGCTGTTTTTTGAGGGTACTCTTGGGCTGTTTTCTTTAAATATTCTTGAAGAGGAATATCATCCCATTCAACTTCTGTCGCTAACCAATCTGGGTATTTTTGTAACCAAGGTTTTATTGTATCCATTAAATATCTCTCCCTATATACTAGATCCTATTCTACTTTTTTTAGTTTTTCTTTTTCTTCTTCAACTAAAGAACGCCTTAAAATTTTTCCTACAGCTGTCTTTGGCAATTCCTCTCTAAATTCATAAATTTTAGGTACTTTATATGCAGCAAGGCTTTTTCTACAAAACTCATCTAGTTGTTCCTCCGTTAACGTTTTACCTTCTTTCAAAACAATAAAAGCTTTCACGGTTTCACCACGATAGGGATCAGGTACACCGACAACAACCGCTTCTTGGACATATTCATGTTCATACAAAACTTCTTCGATCTCACGAGGATAAATATTATAACCACCAGCGATAATCATGTCTTTTTTTCGATCAACGATATAGAAATATCCATCTTCATCCATATATCCTATATCTCCTGTTAAAAACCAGCCATCCTTTATTACTGCGCGAGTTTCATCTTCTTTTTTCCAGTATCCTTTCATTACTTGTGGTCCTTTTACCCAAATTTCCCCTTTTTCGAATGGCTTAGCCACTTCCTCCCTTCCATCTAGTGGTTTAATCATTGCATCAGTACTGGGCCAAGGAATACCAATACTTCCCTTTCTTCTATTTCCTTTTTCCTCACCATAAACGTTCGCATGAGTTACTGGCGATGTTTCAGATAACCCATAGCCCTCAATTACTGTACCTCCTGTTACTTTTTCAAACTTGTCTTGAACCTCAACTGGTAAAGGTGCAGAACCACTTATACATCCCTTAATGGACGATAAATCATACTTTTTCACATCTGGATGATTTAGTAGAGCAATATAGATTGTTGGTGCACCTGGGAAAAGAGTTGGTTTTAATTTATGAACAGTTTTCAAGACGGTTTCAGCATCAAATTTAGGTAATAAGATCATTTCATACATTTCAATGACACTGTAAAACATCACCATCGTCATACCGTAAACATGAAACAAAGGAACAACTCCTAGCATAGACTCTTTCCCTTTTTCAAGTGAAAACCATTCAGTACACATTCTAATATTTGACAGAATATTTTCATGAGTAAGCATGACACCTTTTGGAAAACCAGTCGTTCCACCTGTGTATTGAAGAATGGCCGTATCCTCTTTTAAATTACATTGAAGTTTAATTTCTGAAGGGTGAAAATGTTTGAGGATCTCTGTCAAGAGATGAGTATCTCCTTTATGTTCAACCTGAACAACAACGCCATGTTCTTTTCTTTGCATAAAAGGATAAACAAGATTTTTCGGAAATGGTAAATAGTCTTTCATTCTCGTGACAATAATATGCTTTAACTTTGTTAACGCTTTCACTTTAGTCACTTTTGGATATAATAGATCTAATGTAATGATAATATCTGTGTCACTATCGTTAAGTTGAAATTCTAGTTCTCTTTCCATATAGAGCGGGTTTGTTTGTACAACAATACCTCCTGCTTGTAATACTGCAAAATAAGCGATGACCGCCTGCGGACAATTGGGAAGCATAATGGAGACTCGATCCCCTTTTTCAAGTCCTAAATGCTGTAAATAGTTAGCTAATTTAAGTGAGCTCTCATAAACTTCATCATATGTTAGCTTTTTTCCTAAAAAGTGAACAGCTGTTTTTTGAGGATGTTCTTCTGCTGCTTTTTTTAAATAGGCATGAAGCGGGATATTTCCCCACTCTATTTCTTGAGGAACTCTTGATGGGTAATGTTTAAGCCATGGTTTTTCAGTATTTATCAAACGTTTCTCCCCCTTTGTTTGATTCATTTGAGAGGTTATTCAAACTTCCCCTAAATTTTTGACCAACCTCTTTAAACCTTTATCAAGATTATACCAAACTTGAATTCAGAAATATAAATATTTTCGAACTTTTTATTTATATATCCAGTTATTTAGTTAAAAAGAACTAAAAAAGAAGCTAAAAGTCCCAGAAAACAGAACTTAAAGCTTCTCTTTACTACAAAGTAAACATTAAATAAAATATTCCAATAATCAAAAACAACGTGGAACAGATCATTAACACCTTCGCCAAAGTTTCCATCTTCTCCACTCCCTAAATCGCTGAACCAATCACAAACGACAAGCCAACAGAAATAACTAATGATATAAATCCTACCGCTCGATTATCTTTTTTGATTTCCGCATCAATTTTAAATCTAGGTGTCATAAATTCAAAAATAAAATAACCAAATAATAATAAAATAAATCCATATAGTCCCCAGCCAATCATTTGAAAGAGAGAGTCATGTTGCTCTATAGAATACCTGAAAATGTTACATATCCCTAATATCTTTCCTCCCGTCGCTATCGCTACGGCGACGTTTCCTTTTTGAACTTGCTCCCAATTTTTATATGAAGTGACTAACTCGAAAATCGATAAAACAATAATACACAAAACAACAACACTGTAATATGCCGCACTTTGAACAAGTTGATTTTCCCAAAATCCATTCATACGTAAATCTCCTATTTATTTATTTTAACTCAACAACCGTTACACCTGTTCCTCCCTCTGATGCTTCACCGAACCGAATCTTTTTTAACGGAGCGGTTATTTCTTAAATATTCTCTCACTCCATTTCTTAATGCTCCTGTTCCTTTTCCATGGATAATTGAAACTCTTGGGTACCCAGCTAGCATCGCATCATCAAGGTATTTTTCCACTCTTAAAAGGGCATTTTCGTACCTTTCTCCTCTTAAGTCTAGTTCAATTGAAACATGAAAGTCTTTCCCTTTGACAGATGAAATAGCTTGCTTATGCTCTTGTTTAGGAGTCGAAACATATTGTAAATTTTTTTCCTCAACGTTCATTTTCATAATTCCGATCTGAACTTGCCATTCTTTATCATTAATTTTTTTAATTAAACTTCCTTTTTGATCGAGATTAATGATCTTTACTTCATCCCCAGATTGAAAATTCCGATTAGAAATCTGCATTGATTGAGATTTTTTCTTTTTAGATTTCATCTCAAATTCAGGTAAAGATTCTTTTAACTTCTTTTTCGCCTCAATTAATTCATGCTCTTTAATATTAGCATGTTTCTCTTTTTGCATTTTCCTTAAATGACGAATGATTTCGCTTGCTTCTTTTTCAGCTTGATGCAGTTTTTCTTCTGCTTCAGCCTTTGCTTTTTCATATACTGCATCAAGCTTTTCTTGAAAGTCATCATTTTGACCTTCCCATTTTTTTCTTAGTTCTTCCGCTTCCCTCCGCAACCTTTGTGATTCAAGCAACTCTTCTTCTGCACTTTTTTTCGATTGTTCTAAAGAAGAAATCATCGAATCCACTTCATTTTGCTCAGAGCTCATCAATGCTCGAGCATCACTAATCACATGTTCTTGTAGACCAAGACGTCTAGAAATTTCAAAAGCATTACTTCTCCCTGGGACGCCAATTAACAATTTATACGTTGGACTTAATGTTTCAACATCAAATTCAACACTCGCATTTGTTACACCTTCTCGATTATATCCGTAAGCTTTCAACTCTGGATAATGTGTCGTTGCTACTACTCTTGCTCCGCGATGATATACTTCATCTAAAATTGAAATCGCAAGGGCTGCTCCTTCTTGAGGGTCAGTTCCTGCACCAAGTTCGTCAAATAAAACAAGACTTCGATCATTAGCCTTATGCAAAATTTCAACAATATTGACCATGTGAGAAGAAAATGTACTCAACGATTGTTCAATAGATTGTTCATCACCTATATCAGCGTAAATATGTTCAAACACGGCCATTTTTGAACCCTCAAGTGCTGGAATTTGCAAACCTGACTGTGCCATCAAGGTAAACAAACCAATCGTTTTAAGGGTCACCGTCTTTCCACCTGTATTCGGTCCTGTAATCACCATCATGGAAAAAGGAGTTCCAAGCTCAATATCATTGGCGACTACTTCATCAGCAGGTATTAACGGGTGTCTCGCCCTCTTGACTTGAATCATTCCTTCATCATTCATTGTTGGCATGGACGATTTAGTTGCTTTTGCATATCTTGCTTTCGTGAACATAAAATCCACTTCTGCTAAAACGTTAACATTATGCAAAAGCTCATTTGCTACTTCAGCAACGGAAGAAGATAAGGAGATTAATATACGTTCAATCTCTTGTTTTTCTTTTACTTTTACTTGTTGTAATTTATTATTTAATTCAACGACCGCTTGAGGTTCAATAAATAACGTTTGACCTGAGGAAGATTGGTCATGAACAATACCTCCATAAGCAGCTCGATATTCTTGCTTAACTGGCAATACATAGCGGTCGTTTCGAATAGTGATAATGGCATCGGATAACTGTTTTTGTGCAGCAGAAGATCTTGTCATTCCTTCCATTTTCTCGCGCACCCTTGCTTCTGTTAACCGCAATTGACTTCTTAACGTTTGTAATGTAGGACTTGCAGAATCAACAAGACCCCCGCTCTCGTTTATACAACGATAAATTTCCTTTTCTTGAGTCGTTAACTGGGCAATTTGGCTGATATAATCATGTAAATGAGGAAGGTTAACGTCCTCTTCCTCAAGTACTTTTTCGATAAAACGCTTCACATTCCTTGAAGCATACATCGTCCCCGCAATCGATATCAACTCATCTGGTGATAACACACCACCAATTTTTGTTCGCTTTACATTTTCTTTTACATCTGTTAATCCGCCCAATGGGATATCTCCATTTAAACGTAAAACTGTGCTAGCCTCTTCTGTTTGTTGTTGAAGCTTTTGAACCTTAGACAAAGTATTGGCTGGTAAAAGTTCGATTGCTTTTGCCTTTCCTAAAGAGGAAGAAGCGTAATAGGCTAATTGTTCACGTACTTTATCAAATTCTAATACTTTCGTCGCTTGCATTTTTCTCTCTCCTTGCTTAACAGCTTGCTTCATTTATTTGTACAAAAAATCTTTTAATTGGTTTACATCCATCGTATTTAAAACGTTTCCGGACAAGATTCTTGCCCTTCTAGCCGCGGCCACTCCAATATTCATATGCCCTAACATATCAATATTATGAGCGTCCGTGTTTATAACCAGTCTTACCCCTTTCTTTTGTGCTTTTACTAAGTGTTCCATACGTAAATCTAATCGATTAGGGTTGGCATTTAACTCTAATGCCGTGTTTGTTTCTTTCGCCAGCTCAATAAGCCCATCCACGTCAATCTCATAGCCTTTTCTTTTCCCAATTAATCGACCTGTTGGATGAGCAATCATGTTAACATGATGATTTTTTAAAGCCACCTTTAAACGCTCCATAATCTTTTCTCTATCTTGAGAAAAGTTAGAGTGAATCGAAGCAATGACAAAATCAAGTTCTTTTAAAACGTCATCATCAAAATCTAACGTTCCATCCGGTAAAATATCCATTTCAATTCCTGAGAAAATATAAAAATCATGATATTTTTTATTTAACGCATCAATTTCTTTCTTTTGTTCCCTCAAGCGTTGTGGTGTTAAACCATTGGCTACCTTCAAAAACTGTGAGTGGTCCGTTATCGCCATATACTGATAGCCTTTTTTTCTACAAGCCTCTGCCATTTCTTCAATTGTATAAGCACCATCACTCCATGTTGAGTGCATATGTAAATCACCTTTTACATCCTTTTGGTCAATAAGTAGTGACAGTTCATCTACCTTGTCCACTTCCGAACCATCAATTCGCAATTCAGGTGTAATAAAAGGCAAGTCAAAATGATTAAAAAATGCTTCCTCTGTTTCAAAATGCTGTATTTCTTCCGTCTCAACTTTTTCAACACCGTACTCACTAATCTTTTCCCCGCGCTCTTTTGCTAATTGTCTCATTTTAACGTTATGGTCTTTCGAGCCTGTAAAATGATGTAACGTAGTAGCAAACTCTTCTTTTTTCACAAGGCGGAAATCTACACTCACATGATAATCATACTCAAGTTCAATCGATACTTTCGTATCCCCATTTGCAATGACATCCACAATATGAGGAATAGATAGAAGCTGTTCCCTCACTTTTTGAGGGTGATTGGTTGATATAATAAAATCTAAATCCTTTATCGTTTCTTTTAACCTTCTGATACTACCTGCCCTAGAGAACTGCTCAATAGAATGGAAAGATTGCAAGATATTTTCTATATCATCAGCGACCGGAAGCATAAACGCTAAAGGTAACCGCTCAGGTCTACTTCCTAACTCTTCAATCTCGGCTAATATTTTTTCTTCTGTTTTTTTACCGAAACCCGCTAATTCTTGCACTTTTTTCTCTTCACAAGCTTTTTTTAATGTTTCAATATCAATAACTTGCAATTGATGGTATAGTTTCGCAATTTTCTTCCCACCTAATCCAGGAAGTTTCAGCAAAGAGATTAGCCCTTGTGGGACATCTTGTTTTAATTCTTCGAGCACAGAAGATTTGCCGGTTTCAATAAACTCATTAATAACGGTGGCTGTTCCTTTACCGATTCCTTGAATTTTCGTGAAATCCTCTATATTCGTTAAGCTCCGTTCATCTTGTTCAAGGGCATTAGCCGCTTTTCTAAAAGCCGATATTTTAAAAGGATTCTCTCCTTTTAACTCCATATGAACAGCAATCGTTTCGAGTAGTTTGATCACATCTTTTTTATTCACCATCATTTACACCCCACATCCAATTATCCATTAGCTCTATCATATCTTTTTTTACACAATAAAACAAAAAAGATAAGGGAAAACAACCCTCATCTTTTTTCTATTAAATACTGACATAATCAATCCAAAGAGCTTGAATCTTAGACGAAAAATATGGAGTATGATTCACCATCATTTTTGCAATGACTGAACCATCCATCGCTGTTTGTAACTGCTCGATAGGAAGTAAAGCTGCAATAAACAGAAGGATAAACAAAATTAAATAAACTTCTAAAAAACCTAAAAGAGCCCCTGCATATCGATTCAATTGTTTCAAAATTGGCAACATTGCAACAAAGTCAAGCATTGATCCTATGATTTGTAAAAGAAACTTTGACCCTATGAATAGAATAACAAAAGCAATCGCCAGGTAATAAGCCTGTTCTAAGTTATCACCTTCTAATAAAGCAAAAACCGGAGCAGTTGAACTGAAAGATGGATATGGAATCCATAAGTTAAGGTGTGGTGCTAAGTCATCATAATAAAACACGGCGACTATATAGGCAACAATAAAACCAGTTAAATGAATGGTTTGCAAAATAAAACCTCTTTTAATGCCAACTAACAAACCACTAAATAAAATAAACAGTAAAAGCAAATCAAGCATGTGTTTCAATCCTTTTCCTCAAGTAATGATTCTAATGCTTCATAATCTTCCTTTAATTTTAAATAATCATGAACAACATTAATCGCCGTCAAAACAGCTAATTTATTTAAATCTAGGGAAGGGTTTTTATCACTAATTTCTCTCATTTTTTCATCGACAATGGACGCCACACTTCTCATGTGGCTAATACTTTCAGGTCCAACAACTGAAAATTGTTGACCATATATATCAACTATTGCTTTATTTTTACGTTCATCAGACAAGATTGGAGCCCCCATCCTTTACAATCCTAAACCTTATAATAACATGATCTATTAAGTTATGGAAAGATAGACATGGAAACGATAAAATAAAACTACAATGAACACCACCATCATATATTATTAAACTGATTATTTAAGATGTTGTTTATGATACATAAAGAAAAAGGAGGAATTTGATTGTCACATAAAGTAATGAAGGTCGATAAAAAGCGCTTGGAAGAAATGAAAATGTTCTATAAAAAATATCAAAAGAATGTCGTTCCCTCTGGAGCCATTTTTACAGCTAAAAAGGATTTATGTACTATTACAGCTTATCACTCTGGAAAGGTTCTCTTTCAAGGGAAAGGCGCAGAGAACGAAGCAAGCTTTTGGGATAAAGGAGATCAGACCCCCCAATCATATAATAAGGGTTCAGCTGATAAGCAAGCCCCTTTACAACAAAAGAAAAAAGCGAGTTCTGTTCGTAATCATACCTTTCTACCTCCTCAAAATATTGCTGATATGAGTATCATTGGAACGGATGAAGTAGGTACTGGTGATTATTTTGGTCCTATAACGGTAACAGCAACTTATGTCAATCATGATGATATAGAACTAATGAAGGAACTTGGTGTAAAAGATTCAAAACATCTAACAGACAAACAAATCGTTGAGATAGCAAAAATATTGATCAAGCATGTACCTTATAGTTTACTTGTCTTACATAATCCAAAATATAATCAACTTCAAAAATCAGGTATGTCTCAAGGAAAAATGAAAGCTATTTTACATAATCAAGCGATTAGTCATTTATTAGATAAGATTTCTCCAGAAGAGCCAGAGGCGATTTTAATTGATCAATTCACATTACCCACCAACCTATTTCAAATACCTTCAAGGGAAAAACGTTCCAATGAAGGATCTCACATATTTTAAAACAAAAGCTGAAGGCATACACGTTGCTGTAGCAGCCTCATCCATCATCGCAAGATATTCTTTTTTAAAAGAGATGGACAAGCTATCTGAAATGGTAAACATTGAAATACCCAAAGGTGCGAGTGCAAAAGTTGATCAAGTTGCCGGAAAGATTATAAAAAAGTATGGAGTCGAACAGCTCGATGAAATGACAAAAAAAACATTTTGCAAATACAGAAAAGGCGAAAAAAATAGCAGCAAGACTTTAAGAAAAGCGCAAGCTCCCGTTTAGTAACCAAAGAAAGCACCATCCAAATAAGGACCTATTTATATACTTTCTTACTCTTTAACATAGACAAAAAGACTCGTCAAAATTGACGAGTCTTTTTGTTTTATTATGATAAGAAAAATTAACTTCTCAAAGTAGCAGCAAATTTCTCTTCTAACACTTTTAATACTTTTTCATGCTTACTTGTCACTTCTTCATCTGTTAATGTTTTTTGTGGGTCTAAATAAGTCAGTCTATATGCAATCGACTTTTTCCCTTCAGGTAAGTGTTCTCCTTCGTAAACATCGAAAATAGAAACTTTCTTAAGCAAGTTTCCTCCTGTAACACGGATTTGTTCTTCTAAATCTCCAGCTACAACTTTTTGATCAACAACAAGAGCAATATCTCTTGAAATAGAAGGATACTTTGGAATAGCCTTATATTCCAATTCAGGAACAATAACATTCATAAGGCTTTCTAAAGCAAGCTCAAACACATAAGTTTCTTGTAAATCATGCTCTTTTTGAACAGTTGGATGAAGCTGTCCTATATAACCGATAAGCTTACCATCAAAGATGATCTCAGCTGTTCTTCCTGGATGCAGTCCTTGTCTTTTCGCCTGCTTATATTCCACTAAGTCTAAAACATTTAATGTTTGAAGAACACCATCAACAATGCCTTTTGCCACAAAAAAATCTAAAGGCTTCTTTTCTCCTTGCCAAGGATGACTCTCCCATAAACCTGTCAATGCTCCTGACAAACGCTCTTTTTCTGTTAGCGTTTCATTTTCTTTTAAAAAGACCGAACCGATTTCAAATAAAGCTACCTTCTCTGATTGTCTTGCTATGTTATGCTTTAAAGCTTCAATTAAATGTGGAATTAAACTCAATCTAAGAGCACTTCGGTCCTCACTCATCGGCAAAGCTAGCTTTGTTAATTCAGAATCTTCTAAGGCAAACTGCTTCGCTCTTTGCTCACTTGATAAAGAATACGTAATGGCTTGGTATAGTCCTGCTCCTTCTAAAAAGCGACGAACTTTTCTTCTTTTTTGCTGATACGTCGTTAACTGTCCAGGGGTTCGCTCTCCTACTGGTAAAGTAGTTGGGATGTTGTCATAGCCATACAATCTAGCAACTTCCTCAATTAAATCTTCTTCAATTGAAATATCTCCCCGTCGAGAAGGAACATGAACAATTACTTTCTCTCCAATTATTTCAACGTCAAATTGCAAACGTCTGAAAATATCACTGACTTCTTCTTGTGTAATGTTGGTACCTAAGGTAGCATTAACTTTTCCAACCGTTGTGGTGACTGTATTTACTTTCCAATCATACGTATCTACTTCAACTGACCCTTTCAACACAGATCCACCTGCTAGTTCTTGCAACAGTTTTGCCGCTCTTTCTGCCGCTAAACGGACACGACTTGGATCAATGCCTTTTTCAAAACGAGTGCTTGCCTCACTTCTTAAGTTATGGGCTTTTACAGAACGACGAATGCTCTCTGGATTAAAATAAGCGGCTTCAATTAACACGTTTGTAGTATCAGATTGAACTTCCGTATTCGCTCCGCCCATGACTCCTGCTAAAGCAATTGGCTCACGTCCATCAGTAATGACTAACTGATCTGAAGATAGTGTTCTTTCTACTTCATCCAATGTAGTTAACGATTCACCTTGCTTAGCAAAACGTACTAGAACCTCCTTAGAAGAAATTCGATCATAATCAAACGCATGTAAAGGTGTACCATACTCTAATAAAATGAAATTAGTAATATCAACTACATTATTATGTGGTCTAATCCCAGCAGCCATAAGTCTTGCTTGAAGCCATAGAGGAGAAGGAGCTATTTTAACATTCTCAACGACTTTAGCAATGTATAATGGATTCGCTTCAGCATCTTCTACTGAGACTGCAACAGTTGCATCTGTTCTTTTTTCAACTGCTTGATGCTCAGTTGGAGGATAGCTTACCTCTTTATCTAAAATTGCCGCCACTTCATGTGCGACGCCAAGCATACTTAATGCATCCGCTCGGTTAGGTGTTAAACCTAATTCTAACACCGTATCATCCAAGTGCAATTGAGCTAAAGCATCTGCTCCCACTTCAACATTTTCAGGGAAAACGAAGATTCCTTCTGCATACTCTTTAGCAACCAGCTTGCCCTCTACTCCTAGCTCTTGCAAGGAACAAATCATGCCATGTGATTGCTCACCTCTAAGTTTTGCTTTTTTTATTTTAAAGTTACCTGGTAATACCGCTCCAACCTTAGCGACAATAACCTTTTGACCTTTATCGACATTCGGAGCACCACAAACAATTTGCACTGCATCCTCTCCCCCAATATCAACTAGACAAACGTTTAGCTTATCAGCATCCGGGTGTTGATTTTTTTCTAAAACGTGACCAATTACGACACCTTTTATTCCTTCATTAAGCGTTTCAACGCTTTCTACTTCAATTCCTGACCTTGTAATTTTTTCTGCTAAATCACTTGGTGAAATTCCTAATAGATCAACATATTGTTCAAGCCATTTATATGAAACGTACATAGAGCCAACCTCCTTATAGTTGTTTAAATTGTGATAAGAAACGCAGATCATTCGTGTAAAAATGACGAATATCGTCAATTCCATATTTGAGCATGGCAATTCGTTCTTGACCAATCCCAAAAGCAAAACCTTGATATTTTACAGGATCAAATCCAGCCATTTTTAACACATTTGGGTGAACCATGCCCGCTCCTAATACTTCAATCCATCCCGTTCCTTTACAAACGTTACAGCCTGCCCCGCCACATTTAAAACATGATACATCTACCTCAACTGAAGGTTCGGTGAACGGGAAAAAGCTTGGACGCAAGCGAATTTCTCTTTCTTCACCAAACATCGCCTTTGCAAACACTTCTAACGTCCCTTTTAAATCACTCATTCGGATATTTTCATCAACAACAAGACCTTCTATTTGAGCAAATTGATGAGAATGGGTGGCGTCGTCACTATCTCGTCGATACACTCTTCCTGGACAAATAATTTTCACTGGACCTTTCCCTTCAAATTGCTCTAACGTGCGAATTTGTACGGGAGAGGTATGTGTTCTTAACAATGTTTCTTCGTCGATATAAAAAGTATCTTGCATATCTCTTGCAGGATGAGCCTTCGGAATATTTAGTGCTTCAAAGTTATAGTAATCAGACTCAACTTCTGGTCCTTCAGCGATTGAATAGCCCATGCTTAAGAACAGATCCTCAATTTCCTCTGTTACAGCTGTAAGAGGATGGGTTCCACCTTGCAATATTGGGCGTCCTGGTAGCGTTACATCCACTGTCTCATTCGCTAATTTTTTCATTACTTCTTCTTCTTCTAATTGCTGTTGCTTTAAAGAAATTTTATTAGCGATTTCTTCACGAACAACATTTGCTAATGCCCCTATTTTCGGACGTTCCTCTTTTGAAAGTTTCCCCATCCCTCTAAGCACTTCTGTTATCGGGCCTTTTTTTCCTAAATACGATACGCGAATCTCATTTAATTTTTTGGAGCTTTTCACTTCATTTATGGCATGGATTGCTTCTTCTTTTAAATGCTGTAGCTTTTCTTGCATGCTTGATCCTCCTTTTTTAAAAACGGAAAAACACAAAAAACTCGCCCCAAAAAAGGGACGAGTTCGTCGCGTTACCACCCTTGTTAGTGATTTTTTTAAAATCACTCACCTCAGCTCACAATAACGGTGTGATCACCGAACCGCCTTTACACGTCTGTGGTCTAGGCGTCAACTCGAGAGGTGAACTTCATATGCAGCATACATTAAAACGCTTCCAGTCTATGGCATTTTATCCCTTGTATGTCACTCACATATTACTCTTCTCTGTCATCGTTTTTCCGTTCTTTTTGTTGATTTTTATTATATGTAATACAAACAGTAAATGCAACCCTTAATAACAAGGTTAAGTCACAACCCATATCCCAATAGACATAGCTAAGAAAACCATCCCACCGCAAAACATTAATATTCTCAACGCAAGTGTATGATGATTTTTGGATACTGTTTTAAACAACTTATGAAAACCCATGAATATCCAACCTGTTATTAAGAAAAAACCCGTGTCGTCAAATCCATCATTTGTTTCCTTATAAAAATCTTCAGCTTTTTTTGAAAAGGTAAAGTAAAAGGTGAATATACTTAAGAGTCCAGTAATAATCGACACACCTAGTACCTCCATAAATCCCATTCCAACGCTCCTCTCTTCTTAAAAAGACTAGCGATAATAATACATCAAAATCCCTGCCGCAACAGCTACATTTAATGATTCAGCTTGTCCATAAATAGGCAAAGAGACATTTACATCTGTTTGGGTCAACAGCTGTTTATTCATCCCCTTCCCTTCATTCCCAACAATGATAGCAAAACGAGAAGGCTTTTCAAGCTTATTATAGGACTCACTATTTTCCAAAGCTGTTCCAATGACCTTTATTTGATGATTTTTCAAATGTTCAATAGCCTGACTTAAATCTTCTTTTACAATTGGCAGGTGAAAAATGGAACCTTGGGTAGAACGAATCACTTTACTGTTATATAAATCAACCGTTCCTTTCCCTATAATAACTGCATCAAAACCAGCCGCATCAGCTGTACGAATCATCGTCCCTAAATTCCCTGGATCTTGAACGCCATCGACTAGTAAAAATCGTTTCTTTGTAAAATCAATAAGAGTGGTACTCATATGACAAACGGCTACTACTTCTTGGGATGTTTCCGTTTCTGACAACGACTTCATTACTTGTGTCGTAGTACTAATAATATCGGCCGTTTTCCAATGATTTGGGATTTCCACTCCCTCTGTTTTGATAATCTCTTCAACTATCCCTTTATACTTCAGTGCTTCTTCAATTAAATGAAATCCTTCTATTAAAAAAAGTTGTTGTTTTTCTCGATATTTCCGTTCGTGAAGTTTTCTCCATTTTTTCACTCTGTCATTTTGAGCCGATTCAATTTTGATCAATTCTAGACACCTCTATCTCACTTACTTCTCTTATTTTAATGTTTACTTTTCAAGAAATCCTTATTTATACATTAATATGTTTTTTACAACAAGCCCCTGCGTCGCTAAACGGGCGCTTCCGC
Organism: Bacillus carboniphilus; assembly: GCF_020524035.2. Classification (NCBI taxonomy): domain Bacteria; kingdom Bacillati; phylum Bacillota; class Bacilli; order Caryophanales; family Bacillaceae; genus Bacillus; species Bacillus carboniphilus. Next base: position 1,698,697 of record NZ_CP129013.1, read on the forward strand.
TTTTCTTTTGTCTAGCTACAGCGCATAGCCACTAGAGGTTATAAACCACAGAGAACAGAAGATAAAGAACATCTTCTTTTTCTCCGCGTTTTATACTTGTCGTGACTGTTCAATGCGCTTCCGCTTTTCTTTTTATACTACAATATTTACATGAAAATTGAAATGTAGGAAACATTAAAAGTATCAAGAATAAATGAGGTGAAGAGATGAATTTAAATTTACGACATGCCGTCCTTGCTAATGTTTCCGAAAATACACCAGCACAATTAGAAGATACGATAGTAGATGCGATTAAAAGTGGTGAAGAAAAAATGTTACCAGGATTAGGCGTTCTGTTTGAAGTGATTTGGCAAACCGCAAACGAAGCTGATCGTGAAGAAATGCTTCAAATATTAGAACAAGGGTTAAAGAAATAATGAACTCAATAACTTTATATTAGATTTTAGCTAGTGTTCCTTCTCGATAATTAGGGTCACTAGCTTTTATTTCGAACATTACAAACATCTCATTGTTCGCCTTATTACCACCTAGAAATGATCTAATTTTCTGATAGAATAGTGTGACATATAAAAGATGGTTGTTTATAATTGGAATAATAAATACACTAAATAGGGGATGTAATTTAAATGATGCCGAATTTCAAAAATCTATACTCGATAAAAGATCCCTCCCAATGGAAATCAACCTACAATGAAGAGATAAAGAAATTAGATAAACTATACCAAGAAGAGGAACAATTACTATATAAATACTATATTGATGGACAAAAACCTAAGAGAATGGACGAAATAGATACCATCAAAACGAATATTTTGATGGACAAAAGTCTAAAAAAAACACTTATTGACGTGGAAAGAAACCCTAAAAGACAATAAATTATGGAACAGAAGACTCGAAGTTTTTTTATCTAAGCTTAATATTGAAGAACTAGAGTGTCATCCAACTATAAGTAGGATTCAAAATGAACTTCAAGAGAAATTAATGAATCAAACATTTTTTATTAATGGTGAGGAGTACAGCATAGGAAAGGTACAATCGACTGTTATGGAGAATGGTGATCGTGAACTGCGAAGAAAACTGTTTATGCAATCAAGTAAAATTGCCAAAGAAAATGAAACTCTTTTTAGAGAGCTATTGAAAATTAGAAATACACTTGCTCAACAACGTGGATTCGACAATTATTATGAACTTGTTTTCAACCTTAAAGAAATTAATACTAATACATATTTTAAAGAAATGAATCTCTTTTTTAGAGAAAACAAAAGAAAAAACGGAATATTGGAATGAAAAAATTCAAAAGAAGTTTAATTGGAAAACCATCCATCACTATGATCAATATTATACTACCTTTAACTTTCATGAAATTGATCGAAGTCAATTCACATCGAAAAAAATAATAGAAGTGTTAAAAGATATTACAGAAACCATAGGATTAGATATGAATTCTCTTCCTATGTCTATTAAACTTTTAGAAATCCCTTATGGGGGGATTTTGTATGAACATTTCTCCTGATGATACTAGATTAGTCATTAACAAACGAGACAGCTATTCCGCTTTCTTAACAGGAGTCCATGAATTAGGGCATGCGATTGACGGACATCTGGGCTCCTATGAATATCCAGAACTATACCGTTTTTATTCTAGTATTGCAGCTGAGGGGATAGCTGAATTATTTCAAACCATCCCAACAGATCCAACGTTCCTTAAGAAAAGTTTCACTGTTTCTGAAGAAACTTTGTCACACATCCAAGAGTTAGAGCAATTAACTTCTCTAAACATGGTGAAAATCAATTATTATTATAGTTTAGTGGAATACGAACTGTATAAGGATCCAGATGAGGATTTTCATGAAATTGCTTCAAAATGTTATAAACAAGTTTTTGGATATAACGGAGAAGTGTTCCACCCAGCTAGTGAATTATTTTACATTGAACTTCCTGTATTTTTCCAAGATTATAATTATGCTTTAGCTACAAGGGAGATGATCCGACACAAATATAAGTTAAATAGCCTCTATAACCAAGAAGATGTTTTTAACGAGATCGAAGAGAAATATATAAAACCTTGTCAACTTTTAACATGGAGTGAAAGGGTAAAGCAACTCTGTGGTGAAGAACACACCTTCAAATATTTAGCAAAAAGGGTCAATAAAACCATAGAATCTTCTACTTAAGAAAGACTCAAAAAGCTGCACTTCATAGGTTAAAAACTTTTATCTATTGAGGTGTAGTTTTCACTTAAACACTCTATCATAAGAGAAAGCTTTAAGCAGTGTAATTCAACTAACACCAAATAGAATTGTTTAAATTTCCCACTTTACTTTCAAATTTCTAAATAATATAAATATACCTGTTCCCAATAATAGTAAGTAAAGGATACTTGGATAAGAATCACTCCAAGATAATTCACTTATCCAAAGCATTTGTGTGACCTCTACACTGTGAAACATCGGAAAAATTTTAGCTATAACTTGGATATATTGGGGCAATGAATCAATTGGTAACACAATTCCTGAAGTAAACAGTAAGGCTATAAAAAAACCAGAGGATACTAGATTGGCTGTTCTAGAAGATTTTATAAATAAAGCAAGTAAAAACCCTATAGAATAAAAGATATAAATGATCAAAAAATAGAGTAGAATAAATATGGTGGTTTCAAAGAGATTCATAAAGTAGGATGCACCGTACACAAAAAATGATAGTGACATAAATAAACATGTTGAAATGATACTGAATAAAGAGAAGGCAGCCATTAGTGAAAGGAAGTAATTTCTCATATTAATGGGGTAAGTACTATACCGTTTTAATACACCTTGCTCCTTCAACTCCAAAATGGTAATAGGTATTCCCATTAATCCCACATTTGCTAGAAGAAAAACGATATTGATTGGAACCACTGTATCGATCCCGAGTACATTTTCACCAAAGTGGGTTTGCTCATCTCCAAACACCCCGCCAAAAACAATCATTAAAATAATCGGAACGACAATCAAAAAAAACAACGATATAGGTTCACGTAAAAGGGCTTTTATCTCGATTTCTAGAAATGCCATTCCATTCTCACTCCACTTCTTCCAAGTATTCCCCTGTATAATAAAAGTAAATATCCTCTAAATTTATGGGGTGAATATTATATTTTGGAGATAAGTGAATAGAACGAATTGAATCGTAATCTTCTCTCCTAAAGAAATAATTGTAAACAGAACCAGATATCTTTATATCAAATAGGATGTTTTCTTTCTCTATAATTTTATTCAATTCTTCAATGTTTCGTTCTCTAGTTTTAATTACATATCCTTTATCAAAATGTTCAATAAGATCAGTTGTTTTTCCTTCTAAAATGATTTTTCCTTTTTTAAGTAGATAAACAAAATCACTATACTGAGCAGCTTGATTTAAATAATGGTCAGATACTAGAACAATTTTATTTGAAGCATACTCTGTAATCATGTTCCAAATTTCGTCTCGGCTAAACGTATCTAAACCTGATACAGGCTCATCCAAAACGACAATCTCATAGGAGGGCATAAACAGCATCGCAATCAATACTCTTCTCTTTGTACCTCCTGAAAGTTTTTTTGTCATAATATGATAATATTCTTGCAATTTAAACTTTTCTAGAAAGGCATAAGGATCAATATTCAAGTTAAACAGCTCTTTAACTAACTGTAATTCTTCACCAACGGTACAGTTTTTCCTTAACGTATTATGTTGCGTCAAAAAGCCTACCTTCTTTTTCATTTTAATGTCATCTTTGCTCGATCCATTAATTTCTATTTTTCCCTTATCGTATTTTCTAAGTCCTACAAGGGTCTCTAAGAGTGTCGTTTTTCCACTTCCGTTTGGACCGGCAATTAAATAAACGCCTGGGTCTTGAATGAATATGTTAATCCCATTTAATATTGGGTTCTTTCCATATCTTTTTACTAGAGAATTAATCTCAATTCCCAATTTACACACCCTCTCACCTTAGTTTTAATTTTTGATGTAAAAGAACCTATACATGAAACATAATGAAATAAAATAATTCCCCGAAGAAAAAAGAGACTGAAAATTGAAATTATTAAGTTGTTAAAAATACACCCTATTCTTATGTAACTTTCAGACTACGAATACTTGAAACCATTATACTATAATGACTAGTTAATATCTGTATAAAATGATGAATTTATCTTTTTTAAGATGAATCACAATTAGCGATAAATCAAAATTTTGCTTCTCAAATAAAATTTTTTAAAAAAATGAAACCTTTCTTTCTCTCATCCGTATTAACACTTACTAGGACTGTGGATAATTCTATATAGGAGGAAAAGAGGATGGTCATCGTATTAAGAATTGTATTAATAGGCTTATTCATTTTCTTCATTTATACTGCCTTTAAATATATTTTAAATCCTAAACGAAAGCTTGATCTATCACAGGAACAAAAGCGGTATTATCTTTTAGATAACCGAGAACATGTACAGAAGAATATGCAGCTTACGTATAAAGGTGCTTTATTTGAAGGAGAGAAATATTTAGGTACTACGGAACAATCCTTTGAAGTCATCTCGATTTTTATTTGGTGCAAAAAAGAAGAACAACTTCAAGGGCTTCAATAGTGAGGACTTCCGATTTCTAGAAGAAAAAATAAAAGAACACTATCCTTATGCAAAAATTGATTGGAAAAGTCCAATTAAAGAGTTGTTGACCAATGAAAAAAGCTAACTCACTCGGAGTTAGCTTTTTTCATTATTTATTTAATTGCGCTTTAGCAGCATCTGCTAATTGAGCGAATGCTTGTTCATCTGAAACCGCTAAGTCAGCAAGCATTTTACGGTTGACTTCGATACCAGCTAATTTTAAACCGTGCATTAAACGGCTATAAGAAAGTCCATTCATGCGAGCAAGCTGCATTGATACGTGTAATCCATAGTTTACGGAAATCACGTTTTTTCTGACGACGATCACGATAAGCGTAGTTACCTGATTTCATGACCTGTTGATTTGCTACTTTATATAAACGGTGTTTAGAACCGAAATAACCTTTAGCTAACTTAAGAACCTTTTTACGACGTTTGCGAGTTACTGTACCGCCTTTTACACGTGGCATAGTGTATTCCCTCCTATTGCTTCATTTTCGAATTATTTAAGATTGTCTAACAAATGACGAATACGTTTGAAGTCACCTTTACTTACAACAGTAGCTTTACGAAGCTTGCGTTTTTGTTTAGTTGATTTATTCGCAAATAAATGGCTTGTGTAAGCGCGAGAACGTTTTAGTTTACCTGATCCAGTCTTTTTAAAACGCTTTGCAGCGCCACGATGAGTTTTCATTTTAGGCATAAGGTGTTTCCTCCCTTTTATTTCTTTTCTGTATTAGGTGCTAGAACTAAGAACATACTACGTCCGTCCATTTTTGGAGCCGATTCAATCGTACTTAAGTCAGCACACTCTTGAGAAAATCGATCTAACACGCGTTGACCAATTTCTTTATGGGTAATGGCACGACCTTTGAATCGAATACTCGCTTTAACTTTATCGCCTTTTTCAAGGAATTTACGCGCATTACGTAATTTTGTGTTAAAGTCATGTTCTTCAATTGTCGGACTTAAGCGAACCTCTTTCAAGTGAATCACTTTTTGATTTTTACGTGCTTCTTTTTCTTTTTTCTGTTGCTCGAAACGGTATTTACCAAAGTCCATAATTCTTGCAACAGGTGGTTTGGCACCAGGTGCAACTAAAACTAAGTCTAAGTTTGCACGTGTAGCAATTTCTAAAGCTTCTTGACGAGATTTAATTCCTAATTGATCACCATTTGCTCCAATTAGACGAACTTCACGAGCACGAATGCCCTCGTTTACAATCATGTCCTGCTTGCTAATAAGTAGCCACCTCCATGTTATATTAACTGAATAGCTTGAGCTAAGTTCAGCTGTTACAAATCTTTAAACCCACTAAAAAACGTGTAGGTACAAAGCACCCACACGTGTTGATTACGTAGTTAACAAAATCTCCGTGAACCTGATAACTGCTTTTCTAGCGTCAAACAGGTGAGAAGCGGGCGCCTCTTCTTGTATCAGACTATTCAATTACTCTATACATACTATCATAAGGATAAACCATTCGTCAATATTTTTTTTATCAGCGATTGACTTCCTCGGAAATTCGCTCAATAAACATATTGAAATCGACGGTTTCAGATTTTTGCTCACCATATTTTCTCACATTTACTGTATGCTCTTCAACTTCGTTATCTCCTACAACAAGCATATAAGGTGTTTTTTGCATTTGGGCCTCACGAATCTTATAGCCAATTTTTTCGTCTCTACTATCGACCTCTACTCTTAACCCTTTTTGTTGCAGTTTTTCTTCTACTTGTTTTGCATAATCTAGATGAATAGAAGGAGATACTGGAATCACTTGAACTTGAACCGGTGCAAGCCATGTCGGTAAAGCTCCTTTATATTCCTCAATCAAAAAGGCGACAAAACGTTCCATCGTTGAGACAACTCCGCGGTGAATAACAACCGGTCTATGATGCTTCCCATCTTCACCTACGTAAGTCAGATCAAATTTCTCTGGCAATAAGAAATCAAGCTGGACCGTTGATAATGTTTCTTCCTTACCAAGAGCCGTTTTTACTTGAACATCAAGCTTCGGTCCGTAAAAGGCCGCTTCACCCTCTGCTTCATAATAGTCAACATCTAACTCATCCATTGCTGCCTTTAACATCTCTTGTGCTTTTTCCCACATTTGATCGTCATCAAAATATTTTTCTTTGTCTTCTGGATCACGGTAAGAAAGGCGGAACGAGTAATCGTTAAGACCAAAGTCTTTGTATACCTCTTCCACTAATCGTACGACACGAATAAATTCATCTTTAATTTGGTCAGGACGGACAAAGATATGAGCATCATTCAATGTCATTCCTCTTACTCTTTGTAAGCCGCTTAACGCACCTGACATTTCATAGCGATGCATTGTCCCTAGCTCGGCAATTCGAATTGGAAGCTCTCTGTAACTATGCATCTCATGTTTATAAACCATCATATGATGTGGGCAATTCATCGGACGTAATACTAAATCTTCATTATCCATCGACATCGCCGGAAACATATCATCTTGGTAATGCTCCCAATGTCCTGACGTTTTATACAAGTCAACACTTCCTAATACAGGAGTATAAACGTGTTGATAGCCAAGCTTTTCTTCTTTATCGACAATGTAGCGCTCAACAATTCTTCGAATCGTTGCCCCTTTTGGAAGCCATAACGGCAATCCTTGTCCAACTTTATCAGAATTTGTGAATAGCTTTAATTCTTTTCCAATCTTTCTATGGTCACGTTCTTTTGCTTCCTCAAGCAAACGAAGGTGCTCTTCTAAATCAGCTTTTTTGAAAAAGGCTGTTCCATAAATACGTTGTAGCATCTTATTGTTACTATCTCCACGCCAATAGGCACCCGCTAAATTTAGTAATTTAAATTCCTTAATTTTACTAGTTGATGGCACATGTACCCCTCGGCAAAGGTCAAAAAATTCTCCTTGCTCATAAATAGACAGTACTTCACCTTCAGGGATATCATCAATTAACTCAAGTTTTAATTCATCACCAATGCCTTCATATATGTTTTTCACTTCATCCCTTGGAAGCTCTTTTCGTTCAACAACGAGATTTTCACCAATGATTTTTTTCATTTCTTTTTCTATTTTCGGAAGGTCTTCAGGTGTTAACGATTCTTCCATATCAATATCGTAATAAAAGCCTCCATCAATGACAGGTCCAATGCCAAGTTTTACGTTGTCATATAGCCTTTTAATCGCTTGGGCCATTAAGTGAGCTGTACTATGACGAAGAATCTCAAGAGCTTTCTCATGATCTGGAGTGACAATTTCAATCTTTCCGCTTTGAAGAATTGGGAAGCGTAAATCTAGTAGTTCTCCATCAATCATTCCAGCAAGAGCTTTTTTCTTTAGACCTGGACTTATTGAAGCAGCAACTTCTTCTGTTGTTGTACCTTGTTCAAACTCTTTCTTATTGCCATCTGGAAATGTTAGTTCAATCATTGACATATTTCACTTCTCCTTTATTAATAAAACTTTAAACACAAATAAACCCCGCCCCCAACAAGGGACGAGGTAATCAACGTGGTTCCACCCTTTTTCCTATTATTTAAATGTACCGTTAAAAAGCAGGAATCCCCCCTATCCTTTTAACCATACGTAAGAAACATAAATAATAGCTTAAAAGAACGTTAACGGACGATCCGTCAGACACTACTTAAATTTCGCGACTGAAGTTCAAAGGTGGTAAGAATACTCTGTTCGTTAGGAGGCTTCCAGCCCTTGTCCTCCCTCTCTTTAAACTCTAGAAATATTCCCGTGTCCTTATCATTACTTATCGATTATTGAATTAATACGTATTATAAGTGTATTAAAAGCAAAAATCAAGATTATTTAACATAAGAATTAAACATTCGTTTCTGCTCATAAAACCCATTAACATTATATACACATACTCGTTCTTGAAAAATATTTTGAATCGTTTGAAGCATGTTATCATCTTCTTGATCTGTATAAATAAATAATTTTTTCGGAGCAATTGAAACTAAAGGGGCTATTAACTGTGAATCTATGTACATTGGATGATGATAAATAAAATGCCGATCAATGAATTGTTGAAGCTCTTTATAAGATAATGGCAAATATTCGTTATTGAAGAGGTTATAATTTCCTTCATGAAGAAGATGTACAATTGGTAGTTGACATTGACGTGTAACAACATAGTCCCTTAAACTTTGAATAAAGTTTTGGTATTCTTGTTCCAGTTTATACTCTTCAATCGCAATTTCAACATATTGTTGAATCGTTTCTTGATAACCGTTTAACCGAAAAGTAATGAATGAATCCATTGAAAAAGATAAGTGAGGATGAATGATTTCATGTAATGCTTCCATAATATGCTTCTCTTTAGGAGTGACTTCTTCTATTTTTGGAATTCCTTCTCTCTCTCCCTCCATAATTGATTGAGTAATATGTAAGATTTCCTGCTGCTCATCTAAATCTAAAAAAAGATATTTTTGCTCAACGATCGTTAAAATTATGCCCGTGTCTTTAAAATAATGGAAATATTGAATAAAAACTGGCGTTAAAATGTGACTAACAAATAAAGCTGAGTCCGTAAAATGACAAGAGATGATACTTTCATTTGTAAGGGAAACATCCATTACGGAATCAGGTTTGTCTTCTTTTCTTTTCTTGATCCATTTATAAACAGACTGTGCCTCTTGCTCAGTAGAGAATGAAATTTGCACAAATTGTCCCCCCCTTATTACCGATTACCTGCTTCTATATATATGGGGGGATGTTTTTTTTTAGAAGTAAAGAAAAAGAAAGGCGATAAAAAAAAGACCAACTCCTTTGCCTGAGCAATTATACATCAACACCAAAATAACAATTTCTACTATTGATTTCTTCTATTCTCTCCTTCTAACTCTATTGGAATTGATAAATATTTTATTCTTTCCATCACTCTCGCAGCTTTCACTTTTTCCTCTTCCCCTCTTTGGGTATAGGCAAGGTGATGTTCTAGCTCTTTCAAATCAAAATTAGAAGTGAAAAACGTTGGTAAATTTTCAAGCATTCGATACTGTAAAATTGCGCCAAGTATATCGTCTCTAACCCAACTTGACATAGATTCTGCACCAATATCATCTAGCATTAAAACAGGGGCTATTTTGACGGCTTCAATTTTTCTATTAAATGTATCGTTTTGGAGAGATGTTTTAAGTTCCCTTACAAATTCAGGAACATAAAGAAGGACTGATGCCACACTTTTTTCCGCTAACTCATTTGCAATGGCTCCTAAAATAAAGGTCTTTCCTACACCAAAAGCACCATAAAGATATAACCCCTTTATTGGTTTAGTTGGTTCATAATTCTCTAGAAATTCATGAACATATGAAACAGCCTTTAATCTTGAATTATCCTCATAATCAATATTATTAAGGCGAGCCTTAAGGTTTTCTCTAGGAATATAAATACTTTCAACCAATGATTTCTGTTTTTTCTCTTTTTCGTATAACTTTTGGTTCTCACATTTCACATATTTTATATTGATTGTATTTCCTTCGCGTTCAAGTAAGGGATAATGACCTTGTAAAATATTTTTACACTTGTCCAAGCTTGGGCATTCGGAACATTGTTGACTTTGACTAGCAAATTCATATAGCTTAACTAAATTTTTCTCTATCACTTGTTCTGGAACTTGTTCCTTCTCTAAAAATAAAAGGATCTGATCATTTTTTAATAATTGTTCTTTCATTTCTTTTAATTTCGATTGAAGATTGTTATTCCCAACAATATTTTTCAGTGAATGCTGAATTGAATCCAAAGGTTTCCCTCCTAGTCAGTACTCTTCTTATTACTCATATACTGTTTTATCCGTTTTTCCAATTGTTGTTTCTCCCGCTCAAACTGTTCATCTGTTTTATTGTTCGTATTGCTTTTCTTTTCATCATCAGTTTGTTGCATCCATTTCGGAAGCTTTTCTTTACGAATGACAGAACTACGCTTATCCTTTGAGCGTTTAGGTTGATCTGAGCTTGCCCACTGTTGATATTTTCGATGCTCATTTTTTGCTAATGTCATTGCATCTGAGACGGTCTCAACTTTGCACCTACTCCAATGACTAGCTATCTTTTGAATATAAGCCTTGGAAAGCTTCATATTTGTTTTTAACATGACATAATAAATTAATACGTTGACTACCCCTGGCAATAAATTTTGTTGAAACATGACTTCTTCTATGATTTCTAAATCACTTGAAGATGGTTCAGCTCCATTGGCCAAATCGATTAAGAATTGTCTCGGGGTAATGGATTCTAGTTGTGTCACTAATTGTTTTTCTTTATCGTCTAATTGATTTGTAGGGGATTTCTTTTGTAAAGGTTGCTTTCGATCCACTAACTTTGGCACTTGATCACCATATGAAAAACTATACCAGTCTCTTGCTGCTTTTCTTAAAGATTCAATATTCACCTTATCGTCATGATCAAGTGCATTTAAAAGCACATTTTTCATTTCAATCGCATCAATTCCATATAAGTATGAAAGTTTATAAACGGCTTCCATCACGTTAGCCGTCAAAGCCTTTTTAGGAACAATATGTTCTGATAACCCTTCAAGAAATAAAGATTCATTAAAAGTTTCTGGTGCCACAATGACTTGTTTTCCATCTTCTTTTTCAAGAAATTCTCCTTCAATTTCATCGTTGTGATCAAATTCTGAATTTTTCAGCTCCGATGTATGAATGGATTTAAACACTTCACTGAAACTTTTCGTTATCTCTTTCCCTCCATTTGGAACGGCCTCATCAAGAAAAAACTGTTTTAGCTGATTATACTTATTTTTTCCTACTCGATTAAACAAATAAATATTCAACATACCATCTTGGAAAAACTGTTTTGGAGTTAAAGGAGGAAGTAATTCATAAATAAACAATCGAGGATCTTGTTCATAATAATATAATTTTAATAGCCCTATTCCCTCTAACTTCATTCTTTCTTGATAAATAAGTTTTAAATTCAACTGCATAGCTGTCATCAGACTGTAATGGTTGTTTTCTTTGCCCCATAAACGATTATGTTCGAGCTCTTCCCATAAAGTCATATATAGGCTATAACTAATCGCTCCAATTAAAGGCTGGTATAAGGCAGTTATCACCTTTCGATCTAATTCTTGAAGAACTCCCCGAGATTTCACTTGATATTTATCAATCGGAAGTAACTCTTTCCAATGTTGTTCCATCAAAAACAAACCTTTCCTGAGGTACTTTTAGATGATGGAGGTTGCTTAACAGATTATGTTTTTTTTATAAGTTCCTTCAATTCATCAATAAAAACATTAATATCTTTGAATTGACGGTAAACAGATGCAAATCGAACATAAGCTACTTCGTCAACTTCTGCTAAGCGATCCATTACCATTTGCCCAATATAATCACTTTGAACTTCAGAGCTCCCTTGGTTCCGTAAATCCTTTTCAATGTCTTTAACAATATCCTCTAACTTTTGTAAGGGGACAGGTCTTTTTTCACAAGCTTTAATCAGTCCTCTTAACATTTTTTCAGGACTAAATTCCTCCCTTGTCCCTTCTTTTTTAACAACAATTAACGGCATTTGCTCCACTTTTTCAAACGTTGTAAAACGATAGCGACAACTTTCACATTCTCGCCTTCTTCTAATCGATTTTGAATCATCAACGGGTCTAGAATCTAATACACGTGTCCCGTTATGATAACATGAAGGACATTTCATTCGTACTAACTCCTTTCTACATTAGTAATAATATGCGAGCTTTTATTATCCTTAATTGTAGCATAACTCTCTTGTTACTGGTGTGGGCACCACTATTTTGTTTGAAGGTACAGAAAAAGAGGTAGCAATGGGCTACCCCTTTAATCTGATTAAATAGTTAAAGAACATTTAACGTCCTATTCACTTGTACTGTTCCCATCCCTCTTGGAATTTCAATTGTTTCATTCGTATTTGCATTCAGGGCTTCAGCAATGTAATTCGCTGCCACATTTGGGTCTAAATCTCCACATGTATAAACATCAATACTGGCATAGCCATGCTCTGGAAAACTGTGTATAGTCAAATGAGACTCTGAAATGATGACAACTCCACTCACTCCTTGAGGAGCGAATTTATGAAAAGCGACTTCTCTAACTTCAGCACCTGATTTTAGTGCAGCATTAACAAATGTTTTTTCTATATATTCGATGTCATTTAACTTATTAAAATCGCAACCCCATAACTCTGAGATCACGTGACGTCCGATTGTTTCCATAATCATTTATTCCCCCTTCAACCAATAATAATCTATAAATCCTGTCATTACAGAATGTTTACTACCACGGGGGGAAAGTTAGTCCAAAGAGGTCCTAACCCTTTAAGTAGCAACATGTGCCCATATTCGAGGAGTTCACGAAAAATAGTATACTTTGTTTAATTTGTTTTTGCAACACACTTTCATTAAAATATTTTGGCAAAGGTTGTAGAAGGATAATCAGTCTTACTTTTCCCACCTTACATTATTTCATTCATTTTAATGAAGTCAGTAAACAAAAATGGCTGCCTAATATCAAATTAGACAGCACCACTAACGGCATTTAACTTATACTGCAGACAACGTAATCATGTTGATCGCTACATATTTTACTAAGTCCACTACTCGATTTGAATAGCCCCATTCATTATCATACCATGCCAAAACCTTTACCTTCTTTCCTTCCATAACCATTGTCGACAACCCATCAATAACTGCTGAATATGGATTGGTATTATAATCAATTGAAACTAAAGGTTCGTTTGAAAAAGATAATATATTTAACAAGTCCTTTGAAGCAGCATTTTTAAATACATCATTTACTTCATCAATCGTTGTTCCCCTTTCAACATCAACCACAAGATCAACTAATGAAACATTAGGTGTTGGTACTCTTAGTGCCATTCCATGTAGCTTCCCCTGTAAATGAGGCAACACTTTACCTAAAGCTTTTGCTGCACCTGTCGATGTGGGAATGATTGATTGACCACAAGCTCTAGCTCTCCGCAAATCTTTGTGAGGATTATCAATATTCTTTTGATCGTTCGTATAGGCATGAACAGTTGTCATTAATCCATTGACTATTCCAAATTTTTCATCTAGCACTTTTACCACAGGTGCTAAACAGTTAGTTGTACAAGATGCATTCGAAATTATTTTATGTTCTTTATGCTTATACTGCCTTTCATTCACCCCCATCACTATCGTAATATCTTCATTTTTACCAGGTGCTGTTAATACCACTTTTTTAGCACCAGCTTCAATGTGGGCCCAAGCTTTCTCTCGATCATTGAATTTTCCTGTAGCTTCGATAACAATATCTATATTAAGGCTTCCCCAGGGTAAATCCTTCGGGTTACGATTATTTAACAAAATAACTTTTCGACCGGCTACCATAAGATGATCTTCAAAAGGATATACCTCTTCGGAGAATTTCCCATGGACGGTGTCATATTTGATTAAATGAGCAAGCGTCTCAGCAGGGTAACTTGCATTAATAGCAACTACTTCTAAACTATCGTCCATAATTGCTTTTCTAAAGACCATTCTTCCAATTCTCCCAAAACCATTAATCGCTATTTTAGCTTTCATGTGTTTTCCCCTCCAGCTAATAGGTTATACTTTAAACCCCATTGTTAGAAATAGTATAACATAATTATGAATAAAAGGGGGTAATAATTTCATTTTTGGGTGAATAATAAGAAAAGCGTACGAGCCCGTTTAGCAACGAAGGGGCTTGAGCACTCCGTATGAGATAAAGGAAACACGAATAGCCGCAGGCTTCGATGTTGACTTATCATAAGGAGGAGGGCGAAAACTTACGAGTTGCTGGGCGATGGAGTAGACAATAAGAAAAGCGTAAGAGCCCTACTGACTTATAAGCTTGTCCATTTAGTAATTAATTCCATCAACTGCTCTTTTGTTTCATCGATTGTTCCATTGTTATCAATAACCTCATCAGCAAGTTTCCTTTTTTCCTCAAGGGAGAGCTGCGAGTGAATCCTACTTAACGCTTGTTCTTTTGTATATCCGTTTCTCTCCATTAACCTTCTTAATTGAGTATCTTTATTAACATATACCACTAAGGTTTGATCTACTAGTGATGTTAACTTACTCTCGAATAACAATGGAATATCTAATACAATCATGTTATATCCTTGTTTTATTAATGACTCTTTCTCCTTTAACATTTGCAACGAAACAGCAGGATGAACGATGTTATTTAGTTGTTTTCTTTTTTTCTGCATCGTTAAAGATCATATCGCCAAGCAATTCTCTATTGATGGTCTGATTCTTATTTAAAATTTGCTCACCAAAAGTTTCAATCACCTTTTGGTAAGCTGGTTTTCCAATTTCAACAACACCTCTAGCGATCTGATCTGCATCAATAACAGGTATAAATAATTGTTCAAACATTTTTGAGACCGTACTCTTTCCACTTGCTATTCCACCTGTTAACCCGATAATCATCTTTTATCAACCTTTCTAAAAGTACAACCTTTTTATATTCTAAACAACCCGATCATAATGAGAAGAAAACCTGGAATGCACGTCAGTTTTTCCATCCATTTAAAATTCGAAAAGGTGAGCCCAATATTCATCCCTATAGTCACAAAAAGAGAACTCATAACAGCGACCACAAGCGCCATCGCGATAGGAGAATAACCTAATAAGGCTGCTCCGATTCCAGCTCCGAATGCATCCAATGATAATGCAAAGCCTAATAAGACAGCTTCAACTCCGGTAATACTTCCAGACTTATCAATATCGGCACTCATTGGCTTATGCAAAATTTTAATCACAATTCCTAATGTTTTAATTTCAAAATCAACTAATAGCTTTTCTTTTTTGATTGTATCATGATCTGACATATCTACAGTGCTAAAAAATTGATATAAAATCCATCCTCCTATTGCAATTAAAATCAAACCACCTAAGGTTTCCGTTACTTGAATTGGTAAAAATTTTAATAAAAGCTCTCCAAACGCCATGGCAACTAGCATGGTTATCGCAGAGCATCCTGTTATCACGGCAATTGATTTTAGGGGAATTTTAATCTTCCTCATCCCATAGGTAAAACCTACTGTAAAACTATCTAAACTAACTGCCAAGGCAAGGAAAAATAAAGAAATAAAATAGACCATCATTATTTTAGCCCTTCTTTCCAACAACAAAATTGAAGAATGCTAAATATAATATATGGTCAAAACAAGATTTTGGAGCTTGTCAAAAGAGAATTGTGTTATCGCTTATTTTTGACAGTCTTCACAAAAGTGTGTACCTCTCCCGCCAACTTTGATTTTTTTTATAGGTGTCTGACATTGTTTACACGGTTGTTCCTCTCGTCCATATACATACAGGTCATTTTGAAACATCCCTATTTCACCTTGACTATTTACATAAGAACGAATGGTGCTTCCTCCCTTATCTACCGCCTTTTTCAGCGTTTGAATAATATAATGGTGAAGCCTTTCAATCTCCTCATCTCCAAGTTCATTAGAGATTCTTTCAGGATGAACCCCTGAAAGGAATAATGCTTCATCTACGTAAATATTCCCTAGTCCGACAACGAATCGTTGATCTAAAAGAGCTACTTTAATAAATCGTTTCGTTTTACTCAATTTCATTTTTAGGTCTTCAAATGTGAAATCTTTAGAAAAGGGTTCAGGACCTAGTTGAGATAAAGGGAGCTGTTTTTCCTCTTCTCCTTTAGGAAATAGATGCATTGTACCAAATTTACGCACATCGCGATATCGTAATTCCTTGCCATCTGTAAAATGAAAAATAACATGGGTATGTTTATCTATTTCTTCTGTGTGTGTGTATACACCAAATCTTCCTTCCATTCTTAAATGGGATACAAGAACAAAGTCATCAAGGAAGATTTTCAAAAACTTTCCTCGACGGTCCACTTGATGAATTTTTTGTCCTTTCAAAAGCGTTTCAAATTCAAGGGCATCATCAGGATGTTTAATGATTTTGGGCCACTGAATAGTAACCGATTCAATTTGCTTACTTATTATTAAATTATGAAGGGTTCTGCGAACCGTTTCCACTTCAGGTAGCTCGGGCATTGTTGTACTTCCTTTCTATTTCGCATCATACCAAGATGGCCCTGAAGAATAATCAACTTTCAATGGAACTTTTAGTTGAACCGCATTTTCCATTACTTCAGGTACGATCTTTTCTAAGATTTTGATTTCATTTTCAGGTGCTTCAAAAATCAATTCATCATGAACTTGTAATAATAACGTCGATTGAAGGTTTTCCTTTTTCAGACGTTCAGCCATAACAATCATCGCCTTTTTAATAATATCAGCAGCACTTCCTTGAATAGGCGTATTGATAGCTGTTCGTTCTGCAAAGCTTCGAACATTAAAGTTGCGACTCGTAATTTCAGGAATATATCTCCTTCTTTGAAGTAAGGTCTGTGAGTATCCTAACTGTTTCGCTTCTAAAACCGCTTCCTCCATGTATTCCTTAACCCCTTGATAAATTTCAAAATAACGATCAATAAATTTCCCCGCTTCTTTACGAGATATATTTAGATTTTGTGATAAGCCATAATCAGATATCCCGTAAACGATCCCAAAATTCACAGCTTTGGCTTGCCTTCTCATATTTGAAGTAACATCCTTCTCTTCAACATGAAAAACATCCATTGCTGTTTTTGTATGAATGTCCAGACCTTCATTGAACGCTTTAATCAAGTTTTCATCTTCAGCTATGAGCTAACACTCTCAATTCGATTTGTGAATAATCTGCTGCAAACATTAACCAATCCTTCTGAGAAGGAACAAACACTTTTCGAATTTTTCTTCCTTCTTCTAAACGAATAGGTATATTTTGCAAGTTAGGATCTGTAGAACTGAGTCTCCCCGTTTGTGTTAATGCTTGGTTAAAACGGGTATGAATTTTTCCCCGTTTTTTGGTGAACCATTTTTAATAGCCCTTCTATATAAGTCGACTGTAGTTTGCCTAACTGACGATAATGTAATATTTCTTCGATGATAGGGTGTTTCTGCTTTAACTTATCAAGGACATCTGCAGAAGTCGAATAGCCTGTTTTTGTTTTCTTTATAACGGGTAACTCTAGTCTCTCAAATAAAATAACACCTAGCTGCTTCGGAGAATTTATATTAAATGTTTCACCTGCTAACTCATAAATCTTTTTCTCTAAACTTGTTAATTTATCCGCTAGTTGGGCACCCATTTCTTTTAATTGATTAACGTCGACAGATACACCTTGTATTTCCATTTCAGATAAGATTTTTGCTAGTGGCAGTTCTAAATTCTCAAATAAATCTAGCTGTTCATTCTTCTCTAGCTTCTCTACTAATAATGGCTCTAATTCCAAAATAGTGGCTGCTTTTCGAATAAGGTGTTCCCCTAACTGCTTCTCATCAGGTACCTTTCTTTTTGCTCCTTTTCCATAGGCAGATTCATCTGTCAACACTGTGTTTAATCCATGTTCACTTGCAATACTAGCTAAATCATCATTGGATAGAGAAGGATTGATAATATAGGCGGCTAATTGTGCATCAAACTTCATTCCCTTGACATAAATTCCTTGCCAATTGAGAGATACAATTGTTCTTTTTGCATCAAAGACGATTTTTTCAACAGTCTCATCTTCCAGCCATTCTTTAAATAGTGTCGAGTTAAGAGCCGTTTCATTTGAGATGAAATAATAGTCTTCTTCAGTTGCTAATGAAAAACCAACAATGTTTCCTTGGTGATAATTTTCTTCCATCACTTCCACAACAAAGGCTGCTTTTTTAGGAAGAAGGGACGATTTAATTTCTTCAACAATGTGAAAATCATATGATTTCAACTCGACTTCTTCCTTTTCCACACCTATTTTTTCTAACATCGTTGTAAAACCTAATTCTTTAAAAATAGGGACAATCTTATCCGTTTCATAGCCGTTATACGATAGATCGTCAAGTTGAATAGTTATAGGAGCCTCTATTTCAATCGTAGCTAGCTGTTTACTCATAAATGCTTGTTCTTTATTGTCCGTTAGCTTTTCCTTTAATTTTTTACCGCTCACTTCATCCATGTTTTCATAAATATTTTCAATCGTTTCAAATTGATGGAGGAGCTTTAGTGCCGTTTTTTCACCAACACCCGGTACACCAGGAATGTTATCAGAGCTATCTCCCATTAACCCTTTCATATGTATAATTTGTTCAGGCTTTATTCCATATTTTTCGTCAATGAATTCTGGCGTATAGGAATCAACATCCGTGATTCCTTTTTTTGGTAATATCAACAGTGATATGTTTTGTAGAGAGCTGTGTTAAGTCTTTATCACCCGAAATAACTTTAACCGATAGTCCTTCTTTTTCGGCTTGCTTAGCTAACGTACCGATAATATCATCTGCTTCATAATTTTCTAACTCATATTTAGGTATACCATAAGCATCTAACAGTTCATGAATAAACGGAAATTGTTCCGATAGTTCAGGTGGAGTTTTTTGTCTTCCTCCTTTATATTCGTCAAACGTTTTATGGCGAAACGTTGTTTTTCCTGCATCGAAAGCAACAAGAATATGAGAAGGCCTTTCTTCTTCTAAAATTTTTAATAGGATATTGGTAAACCCATAAACCGCGTTTGTATATACCCCTTTATCGTTGTTCAGCAAGGGAAGAGCAAAGAAAGCTCGATAAGCTATACTGTTTCCGTCAATTAGTACTAATTTTTTTGACAACCTAAAATCCTCCTTCAAGCGAGTCCGTTATACTTATTTTATTTTATCATGTTCAGAGATAAAAACATAAGCGGTAATAGTGGTGGATTGAGTCAAGTCTTTATGGTTTTTTCACAAATAACTCACTCCCTAATAGAAAGTCAAAAGTTCTATTGGATTTCTTTCAAGCTCTTTTCACCAAACTAGCTTTATTTTATATAACTGTACCTCGCTTTCTGCGGACGTCCTAACAATTCTCCTTGTTCGTTTCTCACATTGTGGTCAGACCTAGCCATTCCCGTTTTTCCGCGGGAGTCTTGCGTTTCCTTATAAAGTTTGGCTATAGAAAATTACATTCTTTTTATGATCAATTTTATTATGAAAAAGGGTTGTTTTCATTTATCACTTCTTTATAATATCTAGGTTGCTTCTTCTCTCCTTCAAAAATATTCAATCTGTTCAATAGAGTCTGTCTGTTGCTGGCCTCTTATAGATTCCACTTCAAAATAGACGCCCTTGCGTCAAGATAATTTCCCCTTCCACCTTCACGGATTAGAACTTCCCCCCTATAGATAGATTCCATCCATACCATGCACACTTACAAAACCCACCAAAGATTCACTTTGGTGGGTAGTAGTTTTAGAGATTAGTATCCCTAATATCATCTTGTGTATGCTGTATACTTGTAAGACCAAGAAACAGATAGATTATAATCATCATAGTAAAACTTTCCTATAAGATTTCCAAAGTGTCCATCACTGTTCATAGTGAAGTCATCAAAGTTTGCCGAAATCGTTCTGTATACTTTTCCATCATATGCTAATTTCTGTCTTTCGACAGTATTTTCATATTCTCTTGACTGTCCTAATGGGAGTGGATCTTGACCAGTTAAACTTTCCCAAAGATTGTACACTTTATCTGCATAAGGAATTAACCCAAAGAAAGCTTTTACATAGTTAGAATTGCCGTCAAGGTCTGCATTAATCTCCTGACTAATATATATGTCATTCCCTTCCAGTCCACCATGCGCTAACTCCAAATCCTCAATTTTTAGACCTAATCCATAATAAAATACTGACAAAATGCCAGAGTAATGATCATACTCGAGAGTCATTCCATCATTCTGCCCCACTTGAAGTACAAACTCGGTAGTACTATTAAACCTACTAATTACATTTAGGTAAGAGATTTGTGTCAGTGTGTATGAACCTGAATCTACGCTGCCAGCAGTGTATGCACCGCGTGGTTCACCATTAGTATAGTGATAACTTTTCCATCCAGTACCTTTAAAGAGACTTTCCGGAACATCGTAATCAGATAATTTAACAGACCGATCAGGATTACTTGAGTAGTCCTTTAAATCATCTAGTAATCGGATTAACTCTTTTTGATTGACATATATTGTAGAACTCTGAGTAGAACTTTTTTCACTCACTGAAAGATCTCCACTAGAACTAGCTACTCCAGATAATTGTTGTGTTGATTCCTGACTAATATTTTGAGAGTAATCGGATTTATTGTTCATGTTGTACAATTGAATTATTTTCTCTTTCAATTGGTTTTCTGATAAGTCCTTTTCGCTTATCAATTTTAGCGCTCCATCAAAAAAATCCTGAAAATTTTGATCTGATATTTCATTTTGTATATAGATTTTTTCACCGGTCTCTTTATGTTCCACAATCAATGAGAGAACATTTTTTCCAATCAAATTATTATTCTGATTTGTAAGGGCAGTCTGTCTGCTTTCCTTCTCAACTCTAAACTGGAGAATATTAAACTCCTTGGAACCACTCAATTCACCAAGGACTAGCTTTTTACTATATGCACCTTCACTAATTTTAGGATAGAGATTTCC
Organism: Bacillus carboniphilus; assembly: GCF_020524035.2. Classification (NCBI taxonomy): domain Bacteria; kingdom Bacillati; phylum Bacillota; class Bacilli; order Caryophanales; family Bacillaceae; genus Bacillus; species Bacillus carboniphilus. Next base: position 1,719,835 of record NZ_CP129013.1, read on the forward strand.
ATTCAGATTAAGTGGGTACTTACTATTTTTATACCACAAATCCCCTTGAATTGTTACATTACCATTTTCTTGAGATATCTTAAAATTTTCAGCGTAGGCACTGGATTTAGCTGGTTCATAGTCACTACCTTTTACAATTCCTTCAATATGGTCGGCAACAATTTGTTTTTTAGATATTTCGCCGCTTGCTTCAACTTCAAACACAAATACAGAAAGAAACAAAATACTTACAACAAAAAGAAAACCTGCTTTCTTCATTAGAATCCCTCCATTTAAGTTTGAATAAGCATTCAAGTCAAATAACTCAAATTTAGGAAATCAGATAACGAAAATTCCCACTAGACTTTCATTTAAATGTTCACTCTCTCTTGTTAGCAATCATGGCTTTTGTGTCTATTCAGGGAAAATTATTCACGTTTAGCCTTTTGAATTCGAAGCCTAGCAAAAGAGAATGAGCCATCATATACTGATATGCACCACATGACATTAGAAGAGTAAAATGTAGATTTTTTAATCGCCCAATTGTACATTTAACTTGATTCCCTAGTAAATTCAATTGTTCAGGATATAAATAGTGAAGTTTTTCTCAATCTATACTTTTCTTATTTCGTCTTGCATTCTAAAAATGGGCAAATTACTAAACTTATTCGAGTACAGCTTTCATGACTAAAATAGGGATATTTACAAAAGTGTCTGATATCACTTATAGTAATTCATCTTCGTTGGGATTTTAGCAAATGATATTAAAGCTTTTGCTTAAACAATAACTGGAGAATATATTCCGAGTGTATTAGATTGGGATTATAAGACGTGGTGTTTAAAGTCTTAAACTTTTTATTATGGAATATTAACGTTATAATCTCTCTACTTGAGAATATTTTACAGAACGCTTTTCAACAAGTATAGTATCATATCAATAAATGAAATTAAACCCTTTTTCTGGTATTTAATATTAAAAAGTAATATACTTAATGAGTATTACAAAGGAGGTCTTGGGTGTGCGAATGGTGAAAATAGTTTTTATTACTTTTGGAATACTATTCATCACTTGTTGTCAATCCGAAACACTTCTCTCTGGAAAATTACATGCAGTTGCTCATCTGGAAGATTCTTTCTATATTATCTTAGATAGAGGAGTCGTTAAGGATGGCTTTGCTTTTCATGAAGACGTTAAATTGATTATGGTTGAGACTTCAATTGAAGAACGTGAACGAAAAGAATTTGCTCAAAAATCTCTTACTTATCTGTTTGATATGAGGCATGATAAAGTAAACGCACATATCATCAGTCAAGATGAGGCTGGATATTCAGGATTTGTGGATATAAACAATCAGGATATAGCTATTCTTTTACTCGAAAAAGGCTACATTAAAGTGGATGAAGATTCTAAATACATCTCTAAATATCCGGAAAAATTCCAACAATATATGGAGAGTCAATCAATGGCTAAAAAAAAGAAGGTGGGGTTATGGCAGGATGAATAGATAAAGCATCATTGCACCAGATGTATTTCTAAAAACCACTAACTCAACAACTAAAGTATTGAAGAAATAAATTAGCAAAAATAATATAAATAAAACAAGGGGAGGGGAGGTCCTATCAAACTGACTTCCCCTTAAGATCTATTAGTCTAATTTCTCCAACTACCCAATTTTTCGAAACTATAAAGGTAAAGGTATACCAATCAAAGGAGGAGGTTTTATTCACTCCCTAACAGAGTATTGGCATAAGGAGAATCAAGTGGAAGGATAATGACCGTTTCTCCATCGATTGTTTTCTTATAAGATTGCAAGGTGCGGAACATCTCATAAAACTCTGGGTCTTTGGAATACGAATCATTGTATATTTGACCTGCTTCTTTTTCTCCTTCTCCTCGAATGGCTTCGGCTTCTGCTTTTGCTTTCGCTAACATTTCTTTCACTTCTCTGTCCGTCTCAGCAATTTGACGATTTTTCTCTGCTTCACCTTCTGATAAATATTCTTGAGACTTAGCTTCCCTTTCAGAAATCATTAAGTTATAAACGGAATTCTCGTTGTCATTAGGCAAATCTGTTCGTTTAATTCTGACATCTGTTACTACGATACCAAAATTGTTACTGTCTAGAAGAGTGTTTACCGTTTCAGTCACTTGATCATTTAAACTTCCTCTTGATTCATTTTCATCATTAATAATTTCATCATAGTCAAGTTTACCTAACTGAGAACGAATCGTTGAAAAGATAAACTCTGACATTTTTGCTTCTGCATTAACAACGGTTTTTGCATTTGCTATCATCTTTTTCGGATCCTCAATCTTCCAGACCGCATAGTTGTCGATAATAATCCTCTTTTTATCTTTTGTATTAATTTCCGCTTCTTCTACACTCATTTTCATTTGATTTTTAGGAAGCGTTGTTACCGACTGAACAAAAGGGATTTTCACATGCAATCCTGGATCTTCCACAATTTTTATTACTTCTCCAAATTGACGGACCACTCGATATTCGTTTTCTTTCACGATATATATATTCGTTAATAAAAAGCCAATGATCACGATAAGAAGAAGAAAGAATACACCACCTCGAATGTATTTTCTCCAATTTTGTGAACCTTTTCTTTCTTCCATATCTACCACTTTACTGCTCATTCTGATCACTTCCTTCCTCTGCTGGAATGATGTCTTTTGATTTTTGGAGGTCAGTAATCGGGAAATATTTCATTGTACTTCCATCATCCTTCATCATGTAAATCGTGGCATCAGGAAGAACTTCATCGATCGTTTCTAAGATTAATCGTTTTTCCGTTACTTCTTTAGAACCTGTATATTTCTCATAAACAGAATTAAAGAGAGCTACTTCCCCTTTTGCTGTTTCTATACGTTCTGTTTTATCTCCTTGGGCTGCCGAAATGATCGCATCTCGCTCCCCTTCCGCTTCTAATTTTTTTTGATTGGAGTACTTTTCAGCTTCTTTTATTTTCGTGTTTTTCGTTTCACGAGAATCCGTTACAGCAGTGAATGCCTTTCTTACTTCTTCATTCGGTAACTCAACGTCTTGAAGCTTTACAGCCAAAATAGAGATACCGACATCATATTTCTCTATCAACTCGGTTAAAAGATCTTGAACCTCAGCTTCAATCTCTAACTTTCCTGATGTTAAAGCATCATCAATTTCAGAACTTCCGATAATACTTCTTAATGATGCAGAAGTAGCATCGTGTAAAATATCTTTAGGAGCTTCAGAGTTAAATAGAAACTTTTTAGGATCTGTTATTTTCCATTGAACAACCATATCCGCTAACACAATCTTTTCATCACCTGTAATCATTTTCGTTTCTTTTGGGTATTCAACGATTTCTCCATCTTTTTCTTCATAGCCAAATTGCAAACTAAACGTTTCTTTTGAAAGTTTTTCGACAGTTTGAATCGGCCAAGGCATTTTAAAATGAAGGCCCGAGCCAATAATTCCTTCTTCTACTTCACCAAAAGTGATAATGACCGCTTGTTCTGATTCATCGACGGTATACCATGAAGTGAAGGCGACAATTCCTAAAACAATAATGACAAAGAACAATCCTATAATCTTATAAATACTTTTTAAACTCATTTTACCCTTCCTTTCTACATAATAGTTGATACTAATAAATACGATTAAACCATCAATTAGTTTCATATAATGATAGGTTTTTATGAGTATACAAAAAAGAGCGAGAGCTCATTCGCTCTCGCCTCTCCAATTGGCTCCTTGGATGAAGGGGTTTTCACAGATTATCTTACCAACCATTTGTTAAGTTGGAATAAATTAATTGTAAACATCATGTAAACATAAGAAAAGCGCAAGCGCCCGTCTAATGACGACAACAAGCATTTGAACATCATCCTAAAAGCGAAAACGTTCATTTAGCGAAGCAAGTGCTTACCTTCCTTATTAAAAGTAATAGTAAACGTAGTCCCTTCCCCTACATGGCTTGTTACAAAAATGTCTGCATGATGCGCTTCAACTAAATGTTTCACGATGGCTAAACCTAACCCTGTTCCCCCTGAATCTCTACTTCTCGCTTTATCAACACGATAAAAACGTTCAAAAATTCTAGGGATCTCTTCTTCCTTCATTCCAATACCCGTATCTTTTACTGTCACCACTACTTGATCATCCAAGTTTTTGACAGTAACAAAAACTTGGCCTCCTTCAAGTGTATAGTTGATCGCATTTCCAATTAAGTTAATAAAAATCTGTTTTAATCGATCTGGATCTCCTTGTAAATAAACGTGGTGGTATGGGTTATCCACATTTAAATTAATATCCTTTGCTTTCGCTTTTTGTTCTAGTAACATGATTATTTCATCTAATATCTCTTTGAAATCACATTTTTCGATATTTAATTCAAATCCTTGTTGTTCAATTTTTGATAAATCCAGTAAATCTTGAATAAGTGATTGCAGGCGATCGCTCTCTTTTAAAATTATAGATAGAAAATAAGTTAGCGTTTCCCTTTCATTCATGGCTCCATCGAGAAGCGTCTCCGAAAACCCTTTAATGGAAGTAATGGGTGTCTTCAACTCATGAGAAACATTAGCGACAAAATCTTTTCGCATTTGCTCTAGTTTTTTCAACTCTGTTATATCATGAAAGACTAAAACAACACCCTTCCATTCATCACTGTTTCCTATGATCGGAACTCCATATACCTCAAAATGTCTTCTTTCGATTTTTAAGGGAACCATCAGCTGCCTTCTAACACCTACTTCGGTCATAAAAATCTCTTCAACAATATCAATGATTTCCTCATGTTCAAACGCCTCATAATACAACTTATATAAATAAGAGTTCTCATCAATCTGGAAGATTTCTTTATAGGCTCTATTGACTAAATTTATATATCCTCTACCATCAATTAAAATTAATCCACTCCCCATATTTTCTATTAACGTTTGTAATCGATCCTGTTGCATTTCTTGAGCTTTGGTCATATCCTGTAAATTCCGAGCTAAAATATTGATTGATTGACTCAACATTCCCGTTTCGTCTAAATGATTTTCATATGTTCTTGCCTTATAATTTCCTTTAGCCAATTCCATTGCCACTTGAGTAGCTGATTCAATTGGTTTTGTATACTGAGATGTTATTCGTACCCCTATAATTAAAATCACAATTAAGGCTAATCCTAGACTAATAATCAATAATCCCCATATTTGTTGGTTAACTAGTTTTAGTGATGATACAGGAAGACTTAAAACGATAAATCCCTCTTCATCTGAATCATTAATAATAGGCATCCCATAGAAAAATAAATCATCTTCCGTTCTTATTTCATAAAAAGATTTCTTCTTGTTCCTATTGTCACCCAAAAGCTGTTCAAGTGTACGGTCGTAATAAGGGGACTTTTCACCGTAAAGTGCTTCAGTGACAATCGCTCCTTCAGAGTTAATAATGGCTACATTGGATTCCAGTTGCTCACTAATCGTTTCAATTATAGGTTGAAGATTAGTTGAATCTATTCCTTCTTTTAAAACAAGTGTTTCTGTTAATTCTGCTTCCTTCTTTATGCGATCTTTATATGTATCAATATAGTAAGTTTGAAATAATTGCCCTATTAATATTCCTAACCCTATTAACACCGCAATAATAAGGGTTAATAAACCAAATAAAAGTCTAGTACGAAACTTATGCATTCAGTTTCGGCTCCTCAAATTTATAACCAAGACCTCTAATTGTTTTAATATAGATTGGTTTCTTTGTATTTCGCTCTATTTTTTCTCGCAGGTGACTAATATGAACATCTACTATCCTCGTATCTCCAGCAAAATCATAATTCCAAACAGCACTTAATAATTGATCTCTCGTTAAAACTCTCCCCTTATGTTTTGCTAAGTAAACAAGTAGTTCAAACTCTTTTGGTGTTAACTCAAGCTGTTCTTCTTGAAAATATGCTTCATAGTGATCTGGTAATATTTTTAAATCTGCAATTGTCATGACATCATCATCGTGTTCTTGAGTACCATCCGTTTGATTAGAAGATTGAGTTCTTCTTAAAATTGCTTTTATTCGAGCAACGACTTCCCTTGGACTAAAAGGTTTCGTCATATAATCATCTGCACCTAACTCCAAACCTAATACTTTATCGAACTCATCATCCTTAGCAGTTAGCATTAAAATGGCAGTCATCACTTTTTTCTGCCTAAGTTGCTTACACACTTCCATACCATCAAGCTTTGGCAGCATTAGATCAAGTACAACTAAATCTGGTTTCTCCTCAAGAGCAAGCTGAAAACCATCTTCCCCATTCATTGCGGTTATTACTTTATAACCACTTTGTTCAAGATTGTATTGTAAAAGCGTTACAATCGATTGCTCATCATCTACAACTAAAATTTTCTTACTCATCAGAAAGCCTCCACCATCTTTTTATTTCCCTTATCATGGAGCCGAACCATTCATAATTACTTATCTCTTTTTTTTACTCCCTAATGTATATTTTAGCGAAAAAGTGACTAAAACTTCAACTTTCTTTCTAACTTAGGCTGCTGGTTGGTTCTAAATAACCATAAGAAAAGCGCAAGCGCCCGTTTAGCGACGCAGGTGCAAAGGAACGTCAACTAAGTACAGTCACGTCTTGTGACTAACGTTGACGCTAGCCCGTCCTGGGCATCGCCGCATGAGATAAAGGAAACACGAAAAGCCGGAAAGCGGAGGATCTACTAACTACTGCCACGTCGCGCGAGCAAACGTAGATCCACCTCCCTCCTGGAGGCGTCTCCGTTGACTTATCCGTAGAGACATGGAACATCAACTAAAGACGCCCACGTCCTGTGGGCAACGTTGATGCTAGCACTTCCTGTGCATCGAAAGCGCTACCCCGTCGCTGGGAGCTGGAGCTAGACAAAAATAAAAGCACCATCTGAATAAGGACCAGTTTATATACTTTCTTACTCTGTAAAAAAAACGCTGATCTTACTGTCAGCGCTAGAAATTCTCTAGTGATTTCCCATCCATCTTCTTCATTTTTTGCGGTGGACAAACGCTCATCCTACCTGTTAATACTTCTTTCCCTTCTTCATTTTTCACCTGTACCTTAATTGAAATGCGTTTTAATTTCTCATCTTTATCGACGACTTCAAATAAGAAATGAATCACTTCATAATGATAAACTGGAGCCAAAAAATCAATTTGCTGTGATTGAATATAACTCCCTGGTCCTGGTAAATATTTAGAAACAGCCGAAAGAACAATTCCCGTTAACATAATCGAGGGAACCACTGGCTTTTCAAATGTTGTTTGAGTAGCATAATCATGTTGAATAAATAATGGATTTGCATCATTCGTAAGGCCTAAATAAAGAAGTAAGTCTTTATCTTCCACTTTTTCTGTAAGCGTCAACTTTTCTCCAAGAGTGATCTCCTCAAAAGTTCTCCCAAGTTTCCGCTTTTTACCTAACACCATTTCATCACTCCATTTTATAAAAATCAAAAATATGTATAATTATCTTTTTAAAAAGGATGACCCAAAATCATGATTTCGAGTCATCCTCATATGCTATATATCACTTACGATAAAACAGTCATAACATTCTTAACAGACGCAGCTGATTTTTCAAGCTGACTTTTTTCCTCTTCATGCAGATCTAATTCGATAATTTCTTCAATTCCGTTTCCACCTAAAATAGTTGGTACACCAAGGTAAATACCTTCAAAGCCATATTCACCTTCTAAATAAGCGATAGAAGGAAGAACTCTTCTTTGATCTTTTAAGATCGCTTCTACCATTTCAACAAGAGAAGCAGCTGGTGCATAATAAGCACTACCATTCCCAAGCAAACTAACAATCTCTCCTCCACCTTTACGCGTTCTTTCAACGATAGCTTCTAAACGCTCTTTTGAAATAAGCTTATTAAGTGGGATTCCTCCTGCGTAAGAGTAACGAACGAGTGGAACCATGTCATCACCGTGACCACCTAAAACAAAACCAGTAATATCCTTCACTGACAAGTTTAATTCTTCTGCAATGAACGTTCTAAATCTCGCCGTATCTAAAATACCTGATTGTCCTATCACTCGGTGCTTTGGAAATCCTGACTCTTTAAAAACCGTATAAGTCATAGCATCAACAGGATTGGTTAAAACCACAATTATACAGTTAGGTGAATATTTTACGATTTCATTCGTCACACTCTTCATTACTTTTTCATTGGTTTGCACAAGATCATCACGACTCATTCCCGGTTTACGTGCAATACCTGCCGTAATAACAACGATATCTGAATCAGCTGTATCTTCGTAATTAGAAGTCCCTTTAATATTTGCATCAAACCCTTGGACAGGTCCAGCTTCTAACATATCTAAAGCTTTTCCTTTTGTCGGGTTTTCATTTTGAGGAATATCGACTAACACTACATCTGATAACTCTTTTTGAGCGAGTAAAAACGCTGTAGTCGCTCCAGTAAAACCAGCACCAATGACAGAAACTTTTTTACGTCTATTCATTATATAGCATCCCCTTTGTTTACCTCTAAGTAATTGAAATAATTTCTCCCGATAGATCCTTGCGTTTGCTTTTAAAGATTAGCAATTAATTCATCAGCAAATTGTGAACATTTCACTTCAGTCGCCCCATCCATTAATCGTGCGAAGTCATATGTTACAACTTTAGATGCAATGGTCTTTTCCATTGATTTTGTAATCATATTTGCCGCTTCAATCCAGCCTAGATGTTCTAGCATTAACACTCCAGATAAAAGAACGGATGAAGGATTCACTTTGTCTAAACCTGCATATTTAGGAGCCGTTCCATGTGTCGCTTCAAAAATAGCATGTCCTGTTTCATAGTTAATATTGGCACCAGGTGCAATACCAATACCTCCAACTTGAGCGGCTAGAGCATCAGAAATATAATCCCCATTTAAGTTCATTGTTGCAACTACATCGAACTCGGCAGGTCTTGTAAGGATTTGCTGCAAGAAAATGTCTGCGATCGCGTCTTTAACGACAATTTTCCCTTCTGCTACGGCTTGATCTTGTGCTTTGTTAGCCGCTTCTTTTCCTTCAACTTCCACAATACGATCATATTCAGCCCAAGTAAACACTTTATCACCGAATTCTTGTTCAGCTAGCTCATAACCCCAATTTTTAAATGCACCTTCTGTAAACTTCATAATATTCCCTTTATGAACGAGCGTAACCGATTTTCTACCATGTTCAATGGCATAGTTAATGGCTGCTCTTACGATACGCTTAGTCCCTTCCTCAGAAACTGGCTTAATACCGATACCAGATGTTTCAGGGAATCTAATTTTGTTAGCACCCATTTCTGTTTGCAAAAATTCAATGACCTTCTTCACTTCATCAGAGCCTTTAGCATATTCAATCCCAGCATAAATATCTTCCGTATTTTCTCTGAAGATAACCATATCTGTGTCTTCTGGACGTTTGACAGGCGAAGGTACACCTTGAAAATAACGAACAGGACGTAGACATACAAAAAGGTCCAACTCCTGTCTAAGAGCAACATTTAAAGACCTAATTCCTCCACCAACTGGTGTTGTTAATGGGCCTTTAATAGCAACCATATATTCACGAATCATATTTAACGTTTCTTCAGGAAGCCATTCTCCAGTTTTATTGAAGGCTTTTTCTCCTGCTAAAACCTCTTTCCATACAATCGATTTTTTCCCATCATACGCTTTTTCTACTGCAGCTTCTAATACTCTAGATGCAGCTGCCCAAATATCTGGACCAATTCCGTCCCCTTCGATATATGGAATGATTGGTTGGTCGGGAACATTTAGCTGTCCGTCTTTAACTGATAATTTTTCACCGTTTGTCATGATGATTACCTCCTAATATGTAACTTGTTCGTAACGAATAGACTAGCCTCTCATGAAAGAGTATTTAAAATGAATGAGAAGCTAGTACTTTTTAAAAATTTACTATCTTTGATTAATAGGAACATAAGACTGTAAAGATGGTCCCGTATATTCAGCACGTGGACGAATTAAACGATTATTCTCGTACTGCTCTAGAATATGAGCTAACCATCCAGAAACACGACTCATTGCAAAGATTGGTGTAAATAAGTCATGTTCAATTCCTAAGCTATGATATACAGAAGCAGAATAAAAATCAACGTTTGGTGGTAAACCTTTCTCACCAGTAACAATTTCTTCAATTTTAATTGAAATATCGTACCATTTTTTTTCACCAGTTATTTCTGTTAACTTTTTCGACATTTCTTTAAGGTGCTTGGCGCGTGGATCGCCTTTTCTATATACTCTATGTCCAAAGCCCATGATTTTTTCTTTAGCCGCTAATTTTTCGCGGATAAATGGTTCAGCATTTTCAACACTGCCAATCTCAGTCAACATCTTCATCACTCGTTCATTCGCTCCACCATGAAGTGGTCCCTTTAAAGCTCCAATAGCAGCTGTTACTCCAGAATAAATATCAGATAGAGTCGCTACACAAACTCGAGCAGTAAAGGTAGAGGCATTCAACTCATGGTCAGCATGAAGAACTAGCGCTTTATTAAATGCTTCTACTTCAATATCTTTAGGCTCTTCTCCAGTTAACATGTAGAGAAAGTTAGCAGCATAACTGTAATCTTCTTTTGGCTGAATTGGCTCTTTTCCTTTACGAATTCTCGCAAAAGATGCAACAATCGTTGCTATCTTCGCTTGTAAACGAATAGCCTTTTTATAATTTGCTTCTTCATTCATTATATCTGCTTCTTTATCATATAAACCTAACATAGAAATGGCTGTACGCAATACTGCCATCGGGTGAGCGCTTTCATTTTCAAATGATTGGAAACTTGCAATAATTTCACTAGGTATCGTCATTTCTCTCATCAGTTGTTGTTTTAATGTACCTAATTGATCCTCTGTCGGAAGCTTCCCATGCCACAATAAATAAATAATCTCTTCAAAACTAGCATTTTCAGCTAGGTCATCAATGTTGTATCCAACATATGTTAGTTTGTCATCAATAATTGAACTAACTGCTGACGTTGTTGCCACTACCCCTTCTAAACCACGTGTCATTGTCATGTCCATCTCTCCTTTTACTGTAAATAAGACTAACCTAACCCCTTTTAGTAACCACTCGTCTTTCTCTCTAACTTAACACAAATAAGATATTGTTCAAAAAGTTTAGCGTGTCTGAGTTAACTAGTATCATTTTTGCTAACAAAACAGAAACTATTTGAAGGTAATGTTTATTTCCCCTATACTTTTTGAACACTTACAATAAGGTTCTCTAAATGTAAGCATACCAAAAAAATCATATTTTACAAAAAAGAAAATGCTTACATATTATTAGATTCATATTTAGACTTCAGTTACTAATTCTTATTTTTAAAATCAGCCTATCCCCATTATAAACAATAATCTGATAAATGTTAAATTTTTTAAAACTTTTCTGGCATTTTTCTTAAAATCATATGGTTTAGCATTTATTTTCCTTGTTGTAATATAATAAGTTTAAACGTATTTTCATAGGATACTTACTTAACTTTACATACATTTATATTAAAAACTACTAAATAATAAATCTTTCCCTCATTTTCCTTTTACTATACCCTTTCAAGTTGTAAAATATTTATAGTACGTGTTCAAAAAGTAGGGGAAAAAGGGCCGAGGAGAACGAGGCGTCCTGCTTATGAACGCAGGCTAAATTCAGCCACGTCGCGAGAGCAACGCCTGCGCTAGCCCGTCCTGGGCATCGAAGCACCACAGTGTACGTACAGAAGGATCACAGGCTAAGAACAACCACTTCCTGTGGTTAACGCCTGTGCTAGCACATCCTGTGCGTCGGAGGAGTGGAATAGCGAGACAACAAAGTTACTCGACAGCAATTTTTCATGACTTTTTGAACAACCTCTTATAGATAATCACTACTTTAAGGAGTGAAATGATTGAATAAACAATATTTATACATAACGTTACGGACGTTACTAGTAGGTTTGATATTAATTGGCGGTGGTTATTTAGTCTTATTCTCTGCTAAACTGACCTATCCTTTTATTATCGCTTGGGTTCTAGCTATTTTTATGAATCCACTTGTTAACCTATTAGAGAATAAAACAAAAATGAATCGAGGATGGTCCGTTTTTTCCTCTATTATTATTGTATTTACCATCATCGCAGGATTATTAACCTTATTAGTTGCAGAGATTGTTAACGGAACTGCTTACTTATCAAGAGTAGTGCCCAAAAATATTGAACAACTAAGTATATATCTTGAAAACTACTTTGTTGAAACAATCCTGCCATTATATAACGAAGTCACTTCTATCTTTAATAACTTGAACAACGGACAGCAAGAAACGATCTTGTCTAATATAAAAGGGATTGGAACTGAACTTACGACGACTGTTGGAAACTTTGTAACAACGTTTTTAAATAATATTCCTACTATCTTCAGTTGGCTACCAAATACAGCAACAGCCATTGTTTTCTCTTTTTTAGCTACATTTTTCATTAGTAAAGATTGGTATAAACTAAAAAAAATGATGGTCAACATCATACCTCGAAAAGCGATCTCAAGTGGTAAATCTGTATTCGACGAGCTAAAAAAAGCATTGGCTGGTTTTATAAAAGCACAGCTAACGTTAATTTCTATGACAGCAGTTATTGTGATGATCGGGCTACTCGTTCTTCAAGTTCCTTATGCCATTACCATTGCTTTATTAATTGGGTTTGTGGATTTACTTCCATATTTAGGTACAGGTCTAGTCTTTGTTCCTTGGATCATCTTCCTTATTTTCAGTGGAAATATACCTTTAGCGATTGGAATGAGCATTTTATATGTAATTGTCATGCTCCAAAGGCAATTCATGGAACCTAAGGTGCTGTCTTCGAATATCGGTCTAGATCCTTTAGCTACGTTAATTGCCCTGTTTGTCGGATTTAAACTCGTTGGTTTTTTAGGATTAATTGTTGGACCAGTCACGCTTGTCATTATCAATACCCTTTACAAAACGCGTGTCTTTCACGAAATTTATGAATTTATTGTCGGAAAACCTAAAGTAGATTGAGTAAGTGAGTAAAGGGATCTATGCAGGAGTATTCACGCCTTTTTTCATACAAATTATAATTTTCACAATCGTTATGTCTTTCAAGGAATTTACAGAATTCAAACAAAAGAAGAGTGCCAATTAAAAAATGAACACTCTTCTTTTCATTATTCATGACTTTAAATCCACTAACATTTACAAACGAAAAATCTTTATTCGATTATTGTTAATAAAATGGCGAATAATGCGAACAAGACCTGGTTTAATCATATTACGAGTAGTAGGGAATAATAAAAGAAAGCCCATTAAATCCGTAATAAACCCTGGGGTTAACAAAACGACTCCACCTACTAATATACACAAACCATCAAGAATCGTATCTTGAGGAATTAGACCCATACTCATTTCACCTTGAACTTTTCGAATCGTTTCTAACCCTTGTTTTTTCGCTAAATAAGCCCCCACGATTCCAGTAAAAATGATCAGTAAAACAGTTGGAATGACACCAAGGGTTTTTCCTGACAATATTAATAGTCCTATTTCCATAGCTGGCACGATAATCAAAAAGGAAACTAACCAACGCAATTTCCTTCACCTCACAATAAAGTAGATTTAGCAACATTATAAGCGGCTAATTTAGACTCGACAAGCACTTTATGTTCGTAAGTCACGGTATATTTTTCTAAATTAAAAACGAGAAAGGATTCATAACCACCCTTTCTCGTTTTAATCTTTAGACCTTACAGTACACTTGTATGACCTTGGTAAATCATTCCTTGATCAGCGTCAACCGTAATCTCTTGTCCTTCTTTAATTAATTCCGTAGCATTTTCTACACCAACAATGACAGGGATCCCTAGGTTTAGACCTACAACAGCTGCGTGACTAGTCAGTCCACCTTCTTCTGTTACAATCGCAGCCGCTTTTGTAGCATAGGCATCATTTCTTTTTCCGTACTATAAGAAACAACTATAAACGGATGATCTTGGTTAATCTCTTTTAAATCAGCAGCATTTTTAACAATAACCGCTTTACCAAAAGCAGATTTACGGCCAATTCCTTGAGCCTTAGCAAGTACATTACCAACAACATGAACTTTCATCAAGTTCGTAGAGCCTGATTCTCCTGCTGGGACACCTGCAGTGATGACAATTAAATCACCATGCTTGACAATACCTGTACTTAATGATTCTTGAACGGCAACATCCAACATTTCATCTGTTGATTCTGCTTGTTGTCCAATTTGTGCATGAACGCCCCATACTAAAGCTAACTTACGACATACAAAATCACAAGAAGTAACGGCAACAATTGGAACCTTTGGACGATACTTAGAAATCATGGTTGCTGTATAGCCACTAACCGTAGGTGCGACTATTGCAGAAACATTTAAGTTCGTTACCGTATGAGCAACGGATTGTCCAATCGCTTCAGTAATATTTGTTTCAATTTGTTTACTACGCTCTGATAAAATATGAGCATAATCTAACGATTTTTCTACACGAGAAGCAATATTATGCATTGTTTGAACCGCTTCTACCGGGTAAGAACCAGCTGCTGTTTCTCCAGATAACATAATTGCATCTGTCCCATCAAAAATAGCGTTGGCAACATCACTTGCCTCAGCACGAGTAGGTCTTGGATTACGTTGCATAGAATCTAACATTTGAGTTGCTGTAATAACAGGTTTACCTAGTTTATTACATTTTTTAATAAGCTCTTTCTGAACAAGTGGTACTTCTTCTGCTGGGATTTCTACCCCTAAGTCTCCTCTTGCTACCATTAAACCGTCAGAAACCTCCAGAATTTCATCAATATTATCGACACCTTCTTGGTTTTCGATTTTTGGTATGATTTGAATACCTGTTGCATTATTCTTTTCTAAAAGCTGTCGAATTTCTAACACATCTGAAGCACGTCTCACAAATGAAGCAGCAATAAAGTCAACACCCTGCTCAATACCAAACAAAATATCTTGAGCGTCTTTTTCTGTAATACCAGGTAAGTTGACACTTACTCCAGGAACATTAACACCCTTTTTGTTCTTTAATGTTCCACCATTTTTAACGGTTGTATGAAGCTCTTTACTCGCTTTATCTATGTCGTTCACTTCTAATTCGATTAATCCATCATCTAATAATATAGAAGAACCTTCATGTACGTCGTCAATTAACCCTTCATAACTAACAGAAATCTTCTCTTTCGTCCCACTTACTTCTGTCATAGATACAGTCAGCTTTGACCCTGCTTCAAGCTCAATTGCGCCATTTTCCATTGTATGTGTGCGAATTTCTGGACCTTTTGTATCAAGTAAAATCGCTACATGCTTCCCTAAATTTCCAGATGCTTCACGAATATTTTTGATTCTCGCCCCGTGCTCTTCAAAATCACCATGGGAAAAGTTAAGTCTTGTAACATTTAAGCCTGCTTCCATCAATTCTTGTAATTTTTCTACTGTCTGACTTGCTGGACCTATTGTACAAACTATCTTTGTTTTTCTCATTTTAAAAGTTCCTCCTGTAAACAATTATGGAAACGATACCAATACCTTTAAAGTCCACCTCAAAAACCCGAAAAAGAGAGGGAATAAAACATTACCCTCCTATAATGAAAATGTCTAACTACTAAACGTCATGACTTTTTTCACCTTGAGACTTTTGATTTTCTTTTTAAATGGACAATTCTTTAGACAACTGGTACATAGATGGTTCAATTGTATGTTTTTCATTTAAAATTTCAATAATATCATGGTTGATAAGTTGGTTCTTCTGAATTCCTACACAGCGTCCACCATTTCCATCAAGCAACAACTCAACTGCATAAGCACCTAATCGACTTGCTAACACACGGTCAAACGCTGTTGGAGAACCACCTCTTTGAATATGTCCTAAAACCGAGACTCTCGTTTCGAACTGGGTTTCTGATTCGATTTTTTTACCGATATCAATTCCACTTCCAACACCTTCAGCTACAACAATGATACTATGTTTCTTTCCACGTTCATGGCCACGCTTAAGTCGGTGAACGATATCTTGAAGATCATAGGTTGACTCAGGGATGAGTATAGACTCAGCACCACCTGCTAATCCAGACCATAGGGCAATATCCCCTGCATGACGACCCATCACTTCTATGACGTATGTACGTTCATGAGATGTAGCTGTGTCTCTAATTTTATCAATTGCATCTATAACTGTATTTAATGCTGTATCAAAGCCAATTGTGAAGTCTGTCCCTGGAATATCATTATCAATTGTACCTGGTACGCCCACACATGGGAAACCATGCTCTGTTAATTTTTTTGCTCCCATATAAGAGCCATCTCCACCAATGACAACTAACCCTTCAATACCGTGCTTATTAAGCTGTTCAATACCTTTTTTTTTGTCCTTCTACTGTTTTAAATTCTGGACATCTTGCTGTAAAAAGTTTTGTTCCACCACGGTGAATAATATCCCCAACTGATCCAAGTTCGAGCTTCTCAATTTGTCCAGATATTAATCCTTCATAGCCATGATAAATACCAAAAACTTCTACTCCTTCAAAAATAGCTTTCCTTACAACAGAACGAACGGCAGCATTCATTCCAGGAGAATCGCCACCACTTGTTAGTACTCCGATTCGTTTCATAATTTCACCTCAAAACAGAAATGACTTAAATAGGGGTTCATATACCTATTACAATTACATGCTATTTACAAGCCTCTATCATTATACACCCAAAACAGATAAGAATTAAGTGACAAATGTTAAAAAAACAATCATAATATCATGTAAGCGCATTCAAGTCAACTATAAACAACTTTTGAGGAATTAGGGAAAGTGCCATGCTCTTTACACAATATCATTGTTAAATAACTTAACAAAATATTGCCCAAAAACGCATGGCTCCTCCTTAGTCTATCCCTATTTCAACATTATTATTAGATGAAAGGGTACCAATTTGTTTATATTTTTTATACCGTTCTTCCACCAGTTGATCTTTTGATAATGGTAGAAGCTGATTTAAAGATTTCAATAAACATTCTTCAATAAAGATTGACTGCTCCTCTATATTTAAGTGGGCGCCCCCCCTTAACTTCTGGAACCACATCATCGATTACACCTAACTCTTTTAAGTCTGGAGCGGTAATTTTCATAGTTTCAGCTGCTTTTTTAGCCAAGCTGGAATCCTTCCATAATAAAGCAGCTGCTCCTTCTGGCGATATAACAGAGTAAGTAGAGTTTTCTAGCATAAAGAGATGATTCCCTATTCCTAAGGCTAAAGCACCGCCACTTCCTCCTTCTCCGATTACAATACAAATGATTGGAACCGTCATACCGGCCATCTCCATCAAGTTTTTAGCGATCGCCTCACTTTGTCCACGCTCTTCTGCTGCTTTACCGGGATAGGCTCCTTTCGTATCAATAAAACAAATAATAGGTCTTTCAAATTTATTCGCTTGTTTCATTAACCTTAATGCTTTTCTATAACCTTCTGGATGTGGCATACCAAAGTTTCGTTTAAGGTTCTCTTTCGTATCTTTCCCCTCTCTGATGACCAATTACCGTAACCGGAAGACCTTTGAACTTAGCCACTCCACCTACAATGGCTAAATCATCTCCAAATAACCGATCCCCATGGCATTCAATAAAATCAGTAAATATATGGTTAATATAATCTACTGTTGTCGGTCGCTGAGGATGACGAGCCAGTTGAACTCGATCCCATGGTGATAAGTTCTCATAGATTTCTTTTTCAAGGTTTTGAAGACGAGTTTCTAACCGCGCAATTTCTTCATTTAAATCTACATCTGACTGTTCGGTATATTCCTTGAGCTCTTCAATTTTTTTACGCAGATCAATAATCGGCTTTTCAAATTCTAATTCTCCAGCCAAGAACTTCCCCCCCTAGGACGATGAATATCTAAAAGCATCGTTAATATAGTCTTAAAGTCTTTACGATGAATCACTTTATCTAACTGACCATGCTTCAGTAAAAACTCAGCCGTTTGGAAATCATCAGGAAGTTCTTCCCGTATCGTTTGTTCAATAATTCTTCTACCCGCAAAACCAATTAAAGCTCCTGGTTCAGCAAAATTATAATCACCTAAAGAAGCAAAACTTGCTGAAACTCCTCCCGTAGTTGGATGAGTCATAATAGAAATAAATAGTCCACCACTTTGATTAAAGCTTTCTAAAGCACAGCTCGTCTTCGCCATTTGCATAAGACTAAGAACTCCTTCTTGCATTCTAGCCCCACCAGATGCTGTAAATATAATGAATGGGTAGCCTTTTTGTTTCGCCATTTCAATGGCATTCGTGATCTTCTCCCCTACCGCAGAGCCCATGCTCCCCATACGAAAACGAGCATCCATAATAGCGACTACAACTTTAAATCCATTGATTGTTCCTTCTCCAGTCACGACTGCCTCATTTAATTTTGTTTTTAATCGGTCCTTTTCCAGTTTATCCATATAATTTGGGAAGTCGAGTGGATTTTCAGAAGTTATATGAGCGTCATACTCTATAAAACTGTTTTCTTCGAACAGACTCTGGATTCTTTCCCCTGCATTCATTTGCAAGTGATAATCACAATGAAGACAAACCTTTTGGTTTTTGACTAATTCTTTTGTCATCATAATCTTCTTACACTTTGGACATTTTGTCATAATTCCTTCAGGAACATCCTGTTTGGATTCCTCAGATGGAATGGTTGCGTATTTTCGTTTCTTCACAAATATATTTTTAATCACCTTTGCCCCCCCTTTAATGGTGTTATTCCTGTTAAAAACGGACTAGATTCTTTAAGTGCGTGTTCAAAAAGTAGGTAAAAAAGGACGCTGAATAGAAAAGCTGAAACCCTTTGTTCACGCTAGGGCGAGCATAAGGCGGGGAGAAAAGAAAGATGTTCTTTATCTTTTGTTCTCACTGACTTATGACCTCGAGGGTGTAAGGGTTGAAGCTAGACAAGAACGAGGCTGTTTGCTCTATGGAACGCAGGCTAAGTACAGCCACGTCGCGAGAGCTAACACCTGCGCTAGCACCTCCTGTGCGCATGAAGGAGCGGAAAAGCAAACCAACAAAGTTATTCAACCGACATTTTTTAGAACTTTTTGAACAACCTCTTTAAGGAGATGTATTCATAAGCACTATCCACTCTATCTCTATCCTCATCATTAATTGCATCTAATAATGCCCGATGGCGTTCAGTAGGCTCTTCCAATGAATGTGATAAAGCTTCCATAATATATTCATTTAAAACAACCCAGATGCGGTATTTTAAGAAGTTATTCGCTTGTCTTAAAATTTCTTCCATCCACTCGCGTTCATTATCCACTTGACTAGAAATAGTGATAGGGAGCCGTTCTTTGTTTCTATCTAAAAAGGAATGAATAGCATCTATTTCTAATAATTCATTTAAAGCTAACATGTCTGTTAGCGCCTTTTTATCTCCTAAAATAAACGTTCCTAACACACGAACGAGGTGGTGATCATGAAAGTCTTTTAAGTACGTCCCTTCCCCTCTTCTTGTTTCTATTATCCCTAACAACTCGAGCGACCTTAAGGCTTCTCTGACAGATGACCTACCTACTTGCAACCTACTTGCAAGTTCCCTCTCTGAAGGGAGTTTGTCACCCGGTTGCAAACTGTCTGATTGAATAATAGTACGAAGCTGGTTAACAATTTGTATATAAACTTTAGATTTTAACGTTGTCACTAACCTCACTCACTTCACTATCAATCATCGAAAGTTGTCTTGTTTTTGTGATGATTTCTTCTGGGTCTACTTCAATTCTAGCAACACCTGTTTCCATTGCTGTTTTTGCGACTGCACCTGCTACTGCTGGAGCAACTCGTGGATCAAAAGGGCTAGGAATGACATATTCCGAAGATCTCTCCTCCTCACTGACTAATGAGGCAATGGCTTCCGCAGCCGCCATCTTCATTCTTTCATTTATGTGTGTTGCCCGAACATCAAGTGCACCTCTGAAGATGCCTGGAAAAGCAAGAACATTGTTCACTTGATTCGGAAAATCTGAACGTCCAGTTCCCACGACTTTAGCACCCGCCTCCATTGCTTCATGAGGCATTATTTCAGGATTAGGATTTGCCATAGCAAATATAATTGGATCTTTTTTCATCGTTTGAATCATACTTCTTGTTAAAGCACCTTCTACTGAAACACCTATAAAGACATCTGCTCCTTCAAGAACCGCCTCTAATCCACCTTCTACCTTATTTACATTTGTATAATTTGATACTTCTTCCTTTATACCATTCATTCCATATGGGCGCCCCTCGTAAATCGCACCTTTGGAATCACACATAATAATATCCCTGACACCATAGCGATGAAGTAGTTTTATAATTGCAATTCCTGCAGCACCCGCTCCATTTGCAACAACTTTTATGGAAGAAAGATTACGATTCGTCAACTTTAAAGCATTAATTAAAGCTGCAACAGTAACAATAGCCGTACCATGTTGGTCATCATGAAAAACAGGAATGCTCGTTTCTTTTTTTAATCTCTCTTCAATGGCAAAACAACTAGGAGCAGCAATATCTTCTAAATTAATTCCACCAAAAGTAGGTTCAAGTAATTTAACCGTACGAACGACTTCTTCGACATCGGTTGTATTTAAGCAAATAGGAAAAGCATCTACACCAGCAAAACTCTTAAATAGAACAGCTTTTCCTTCCATCACTGGTAAAGAAGCATCTGGACCAATGTTCCCTAGACCTAAAACGGCCGTTCCATTGGAAACAACCGCCACCATGTTCCCTTTCATTGTATAATCATAAACTTTTAATTGTTCATCATATATTTCTTTACAAGGTTCTGCTACTCCTGGAGAATACGCTAAACTTAAATCCTTTGCATTTCTTACAGGAATTTTGGCTGTAGTTTCTAACTTCCCTTTACTCGTTTGATGAATATGTAATGCTTCTTCTCGTAAAGACAAAAAACCACTCCTTATTTTTTAATATTTCATATATAGGCTGTTAACCGAAAATGTTTTCAATCTATCATTATTAGATATTTTAAGAAAGTTAATTAGTGGTCTGACCACTAAGACGCTTATTAAACTATAACACAGGGCCTGACTCTTTTACCACTACATTCTTATCTCCTAGCATATCTTTTAAACGGGCGATACAATCTTCATGACCAGATACATAATAATCATTCGGCAAGAGCTTTGTTTGATTCAAACGCTCATAATACAAATAGACAGGGGTTTCTCCTTGATCTTTCCTTAATACTTTTTTCACATCATGCAATAATTGTGAATCTTCTACTTCGTTACTAATACGAATAAAAAGTTTTTTTGTTCTTTTATTCAAATGCTTAATTTCCTTAATGTCATGTACAATGAATTGTAAGTGGGCATTTCTTTCTTCTACTTTTCCTTCTAGAAGTAATAAGCTTCCTTTAGTAATTGTCACTTTTTTATAGGTTGCAGGAAAAACAACAGCCTCTACATCCATCGTTTCATCACTAATCGTTAGAAACGCCATCACTTCTCCTTTTCTCGTTCGAATCGTTTTCATTTCTTGAATGTAAGCTCCCACCGTCACCTTCCTCGATTGATACTGTTTTAAATCTGCCAGCTTTACAGTATGAAAATTTTTCAAAATTGTGTTATAACTTTCGATTGGATGACTTGATAAGTATAGTCCTAACACTTCTTTTTCAAACTTTAACTTTTCATCAATGGGCATAGCGTCTAATTCGATATATTTGGGCTTTAAAAAATCATTGAATGAAAAGTCTACTTGATGATCAGATTGATTACTCTTTAATAATTCAGCATGATCAATCGCTACATCTAGAGTAGCTAATAGTGAGCTGCGATTTTTGCCGAACTCATCCATAGAACCTGAAACAATAAGCGCTTCTATGACTCTTCTATTGACAATTTTCAGCGGAAGTCTTGAACAAAAATCAAATAGATCAGCAAATGGCTTAGAAAATCGTTCTTGTACTATTGCTTTAATCGCCTGTATACCTACATTTTTGATTGACATTAAACTAAAACGAATACCATTGTTATCAACAGTAAAAGAAAAGTCACTCCGATTCACAGAAGGAGGGAGAATTTGTAAACCTAACTGATTAGCTTCCCTTATATATTGCTTTATTTTCACATCATTTCCATTCACACTTGATAATAAAGAAGTCATAAAATATAGCGGATAGTTTGCCTTTAAATAAGCAAGCTGGTAACCAATCATACTGTAAGCCACTGCATGGCTTCGATTAAATCCATAGTTTGCGAACTTAACAATCAGGTCATACACTTCATTGGCCGTTCGTTTATCGTACCCCTTTTTTATGCTTCCACCTACAAAATGCTTTCTCTCGTCATCTAACACTGATTTATTCTTTTTACTTACCGCTCGTCTCAATAGATCAGCTTCACCTAAAGAAAACCCAGCCATTTGGGAAGCAATTTGAATGATTTGCTCTTGATAAACAATAACTCCATACGTATTTTTTAATATTTTTTCTAATGTTGGATGTGTGTAATGAATCGGTTTTGTTCCATTCTTTCTTTCAATAAAAACCGGGATATGATCCATAGGTCCTGGACGATAAAGTGCGTTGACACTAGCTATATCCTCTAGCGACTGCGGCTTTAGTCTTTTTAGAACATTTCTCATTCCTTCTGACTCCAATTGAAAAACGCCACTTGTTTCTCCTTTAGAAAGAAGGTCATATGTTGTTTTTTTATCTTGATAATTAATTTCTGATACACTAAGCTTTTTTCCTGTTTTTCGTTTGATTATTTTCAGAATATTTTCAATTAACGTTAAGTTTCTCAATCCTAGAAAATCCATTTTAATTAAACCTATCTCTTCAAGATAATCCATTGAGTATTGTGTCAAGTATCCTCCATCATGCCCTGTTTGAATAGGGACCACATTGGTTAAAGGTTGATCGCTCAAGACCACCCCAGCAGCATGTGTTGAAGAATGACGAGGTAATCCTTCAATTTTAAGAGCAATTCGATAAATATCCTCTAATAACTTAGACTCTTTTAGTATTTTTTTTAAGGACTTCGATTCTTGATAGGCCTCCTTTAACGTCATTGTATTTCCATGAGGAAGATGGTTAATCAATTGGTTGATTTGTGAGGCTGTTGCTCCGAACACTCTAGCCACATCCCTAATCGCCTGCTCTAGCTGCAAACGTTCCGAACGTAATGATTTGTGCAACGTGTTGCTTTCCATATCGATTCGTAACGTATTGGATCATTTCTCCTCTTCTCGTATCTGGAAAGTCAATATCGATATCAGGAAAAGTGATTCTTTCAGGATTTAAAAATCGCTCAAAAATTAAATTATTTTTAATTGGGTCAACATCGGTAATAAAAAGCACATACGCAACAAGTGAACCTGCAGCCAGAGCCCCTTCCAGGACCAGTCATAATCCCTTTTTGATGAGCATACTTCATAAAGTCCCACACAATTAGAAAATAATCACTAAAATTCATTTTTTCAATAACCGTTAGTTCGTACGCTAATCTCTCTTGATATTTGAGCTCATATAGCCCTCTTTTCATTAACCCTTGACGACATACTTCCTTAAGATATTGATAAGAATCGACCCCTTCAGGTGAAGGGAATGAAGGAAGCTTTGTTTTACCTAACTCAATTTCTACATTACATTTTTCCGCAATCGATAACGTATTTTTCAAGGCAATGGGTAATTTTTCAAAAAGTATTGTCATTTCATCCGGTGTTTTTAAATAATACTCACTATTGCTCAATTCATGTTGATCTACCTGAATTCCACTTCCCACAGCTTTTAAACAACGATAAGCAAATTCATCTTCCCTTTTTAAATAGCAAACATCATTCAAAGCAACAAACGGAATAGAAAGGTGGTTAGATAATGTAAGCATTTTACTATTAAGTGTCTCTTCTTTCGGATCAAAGTGATTTTGAACAGAAAAAAAGAAGCATTGATCATCGAATAATCTTTTTATCGTTTCGGCTGCTTCTGTTGCTCTTTCACTTTTATTTTGTAAGAAAAGCTGCTCAACCCACCCTTTTCTTCCTGGAGAAATAGCGATTAAATCTTGACCGTACTTCTTAATTAAATCAATTGGAATCCCTTCTCCGTATTTTGTTTGTAACATACTACTTAAAATCAATAGATTTCGATAGCCTCGGTATCCTTTTGCTAAAAGAATTATTTCAGATTGAATTTGCTCTACAATATAGGTAACGGTTAATCCAATAATAGGCTTAATCCCTTTTTCTATACACTTTTTATAAAAAGCAATGATTCCGTACATTGTATGGTAGTCAGTAACCGCAACCGCTGAATAGCCATCCTTTTTTGCCGTTTCAACGAGATCATCTATTTTTACCGTACTATTTAAGAGACTATATGTACTTTTCACTTGCAGATGAACAAACGACAATCTAACCCCCACCTTTTTAACTCTTTTATTCATATTATAGTATCTACCTTTAAATGATGACAAATTTCAACGTTCACACGAAGGAATCTTCTAAAATTACTTCTTATTTTCAACACTCGTCCATAAATTATATAAAGAAGAATATAGAGAGTCTTTTAATTACTACCCGTGAGTTTTTTAGAGTATAAGGAGGATACAAATTAATGGAAAATGAAGCGTTTATCCCTTTCTTTATTCATAGTTTTTTTATTGCTTTAGGTGTTATTTTAGGAGGAGCATTGATAGGTGGAATAGGAGCATACTTGACTGGCGATCCTCCATTATCCTTTATGTTCCGTTTTGCAAACCGACTAAAGATATGGGCTTTAGTTGCTGCGATAGGCGGTACTTTTGATGCGTTTTCTAATTTTGAAAGAGGACTTTTTCAAGGAGCCTCTAAGGATTTATTCAAGCAATTTCTAGTGATTGTTTCAGCCATGGGAGGAGCACAAACAGGCTGGATGATTATAGCATGGTTAACACAGGAGGAATAAAATGAGAGTTCCTTCACTATATAAAAAACGATCTTGGCACAGCGCTTTTTTGTTGGGGTTGTGATTGGAACCATAATTAGTTGGTGGTTTTTTGTATACAGTTACGGTATATACCAAGAAGAATACTTAAATACGATTTCAGAACTACAAAACGACAAAGAAGGTTTGGAGAACAAAATAAAAGTCTTACAAGATGATTACAATGTATTAAATAAAAAAAATCAACAACAACTTTCTATTCAAGATATCACTATTTCTATCCAAAATGCAGATCAATACAAACTCCGTGAATACTCGAAACAAGAAATCATTGCGGATTTAAAAGAGGACTTATCCTCCCTTATCGCAAAAGATATCAAAAGTGTAAGTAAAACTCAATTTTTGATTAAAAAAACAATCGAAAACAAAATTTACAATATTGATAATAAAAAATATAAGCTGGAATTAAAAGTTCTTGTTATTGATACAACCTTAGTCGTTGATGTGGAACTGCTGTTTTCAAAATAAGAAAATATCCATACAATGTTAATTTTGAACATTTCTTTAATTTTTTAAATTTTTGTATCATTTACACCTACATTTAGATAAAATATGATTATAAGAGTAACAATATGTAGTGAAGGAGTGATTTCTATGTATGTACTTAGTCGAAACCAGATGGCAAAAGAAAAAGTAGAACGGATTAGAAGTGGGTTATCAGCTTATGCAGAGTCAGAGGAGCTTTCTCAAAAAATAAAACGAGAACTCGAATTACAAAACATTTCAGTACATGAAGATATAACTGAGTTCGGTTACTGGTTTATTCCTGTGCAAGAAAACCAACATCATATACTCTAATCCTTTCACACCTTCCTCAACCATTACAATTTAATTCCTAATCAATTCCTTTAAAAGCCCTCGGTTGTTATTCTCGAGGGCTTTTAGCATTTAGGAACCACTACATATTTTGTCCAGTTCAGCAACTACGTGATCAGCTTCCCCCCATTTTTTTATAGTGGCTCCAGAAGCCATTGGATGCCCCCCACCATTATAACGTTTTGCTAATTCATTAATAACAGGCCCCTTAGAACGAAGTCGAACTCTGATTTGATTTTCCTCTTCTACAAAAAAGATCCACGCTTTTATACCTTCAATATGACCAAGAGTTCCGACAAGTTGAGAGGTTTCTTGGACAGAAACTCCGTATCTTTCTAATGTTTCTTTCGTTAATTTGACAAAGGCTGCTCCAGATGGCAATTGTTCAAACGTTTGCAAAACGACCCCACTTAATTTTGCCACTGCTGGCTTTATTTTATATAATCCTTGGTATAATTCTGCTAATGATATCTCCCATTTTAATAGATCACTCGCATATTGAAATGTTTTTGGTGAGGTAGAAGGGAATAAAAATCTTCCTGTGTCACCAACTATACCGAGATAAATAAGTTCAGCTGCTGTATTATTCATTTTCAACCCTTTAGTTTTTCCAAATAAGTAAAACTCATATATCATTTCACTCACACTACTTGCGGATGAATCAACCCATTCTATGCTTGCATATGGATCTTCATTTGGGTGATGATCAATTTTAATTAATTGATTCCCTTGATTATAGCGTTGATCTGATATTCTTTCTTTATTAGCTGTGTCACAGACGATGACTAAAGAGCCCTCATATGTTGAATCTTCAATGACTTCCATTGAAGCCATAAAAGTTAAAGAAGGATCTTCCTCTCCAACAACAAATACATTTTTATCAGGAAAAGATTCTCTTAAAATCTCTGCCAATCCACATTGAGAACCATACGCATCTGGATCAGGTCTTACATGTCTATGAATAATAATGGTATTATGTTTTTGGATTTCTTCCAATATTTTTTGCTTCAATTTCCCTTTCCTACCTTTCTGTTCTAAATAAAGATTAAATGGGTGATAAGATGAGTAGTTTTTTTTTATAAAAACATATAAAATAAACCATATGTAATTCAAACAGTTGGAGGTAATAACTTTGCATATCTTTGTGATACTGATTATATTTGCTCTTATGTTTTACTTATATTATAAAGTTAAGTTCTTCAGGTCTTCAAAAGAAATGGAACGACAATGGCTTTCAGCTAAATCAAGTATCGCACTAGGAGCATTCGTTTTCTTCTTTGGAGTCAATCAATTTTTTCTTTTCAGATCTTCTCTATCCATTATAATTGGAGCAATATTTGTGGTCATTGGTCTTGGAAGTGTTTGGGCTGGCTTTAAAGCTTATCGCTTTTATTTACCTTTAGCCATCAAAGAAAATAGCGAAACGACAAAATAAGAAAAGCGCAAGCGCCCATAATAGTTTCTCCACCTTTTTGTTAAGGTGGAGTTATTCTTTAACGGTCGATAAGTTGCACCATCATCATAGCTTTTCCTACAATTACTGTCTCTAAATAAACCTCTACTTCTACTTTACCAAACTTTCTACCGACTTCTAAAATACTGGGACGTATATGAAGTATGCTCTCCATTTGAACAGGTTTTAAAAAATAAATGGTCATGCTTTCAACAACCAAATCACCTTTTTTCTTCGAACGTAAATAACGATTGGTTGCTTCTGTCATCAATGTAGCAAACACACCATAAGATACAGTTCCAAGATGGTTGGTCATTTGCGGAGTCACTGTACAACGATAAACATCTTTTTCATTGTCTTCATCAACACTTACAATGTGACTAGTGACCGTATCGTCTAGTTTTTCTCCTATTTGTGGTTGTCTATTGATTGATTGCAGAGCCCTTAATACGTCTTGACGACTAATGATACCAATCATTTTATTATTTTCTCCCACAACAGGTAATACTTCTATCCCTTCCCAAACCATTATTTGTGCAGCAGAAGCTACTGATGTCTTTCCTATAATCGTAATGGGGTTTTTCGTCATCACTTTATCAATCAACGTATGCTGATCCTGCCCCATTGCATCCTTTGATGTAATAATGCCGATTACTTTTAATTGTTCATCTACTACTGGAAACCTGCCATGACCGGTTCTTTTATTTACCTCAAACCATTTTTCAACAGAATCTCTAGCAGACAAATAAATGGTTTTCTCAATAGGAGTTAAAATATCTTCAACTTGGACGATTTCCTTTTTTATTAATTGGTCGTAAATAGCTCTATTTATCATGGTTGCCACAGTAAAAGTATCATAACTTGTTGAAATGATTGGAAGCTCTTGTTCATCTGCTAACTTAACCACTTCATCATCTGTATCAAATCCTCCAGTAATGAGTACTGCTGCACCAGCTTTTAAAGCTGACTGTTGGGCATTCGTTCTATTTCCAACAATTAGAAGGTTATTAGCTCCTGTATATTTCATCATTGCCTCGAGTTTCATCGCACCAATGACGAATTTATTCAACGTTTTATGTAAACCTGTTCGTCCACCAAGTACTTGGCCATCCACAATATTTACTACTTCTGCATAAGAAAGTTTTTCTATGTTTTCTTTTTTCTTTTTTTCAATTCGAATTGTTCCAACACGTTCGATCGTAGAGACATACCCTTTATTCTCCGCTTCTTTAATTGCCCGGTAAGCTGTTCCTTCACTTACATTCATTTCTTTGGCAATCGAACGTACAGATATTTTCTCACCAACTTCTAATCCATCTATATACTGCAATATTTGTTCATGTTTTGTAGCCAATCGAACTCATCCTCTTTTTCAACATGACATATGATATATATTATTATATAAGTGAAAACATGGATAAAGCAATAGAGTAGGATAACCTCTTTCGAGGTTATCCCCTCGTCAAACATTACTTCAGAATGCAAAAAGCAAACACACTAGTTCCCCTTAAACCTCCAATCTGATATCACGGCTTTTCTGCAGGAACCTTTTCAAAATTATATTCGAACAAAATAAACAATCGCTCTATCTTTTAAAGTGTAACTGTTTTGACATCCTATTGACTTTATAAAAGATTATCATTATAACTATGACTATGACTTATTTAGGAGTGAAACTATGAAATGGAAAAATATATATAGAGGTTTTTTAATGGGAACGAGTGATATTATACCAGGGGTAAGCGCTGGAACTATTGCCGTTTTACTTGGTATTTATAATAGCTTACTTGCAGCAATCAACGGTTTTTTCTCAAAAGAATGGAAAAAACACCTAGGATTTCTCATTCCATTAGGGGTAGGCGTTATATCTGCTATTCTGCTGTTAAGTCACTTACTCGAGAGTTTATTAGAAAATTATCAAGAACCTACTCACCTCTTTTTTCTAGGATTAATTTTAGGAATTCTTCCATTTTTAGTATTTCAAGCAGATGTTAAAAACAATTTTACAAGTAGACATTACATTCTTCTTATTGTTGCTGCAATTGCTATCGCATCTATGGTCTTTTTAGATCAAAATACATCTCAATGGCAAGTTATCGGCATGAAAGAAATAGTCCTATTATTTTTATCTGGTTGGGTAGCTAGTATGGCGATGCTTCTTCCGGGAATTAGTGGCTCTTTTATACTCTTAATATTTGGCGTTTATGCCACCGTCCTTGGAGGAGTTAATGACCTTAATCTCATTATTTTAATTCCTGTTGCTCTAGGCGTGATGCTTGGGTTTATTTCAATGAGTAAATTATTAAACTATTTAATGTCTGCTCATACGAGTATTATGTACGCACTCATTATTGGTATGGTAACTGGCTCACTTGCTGTAGTATATAAAGGATTTTCAAGTAATATTTTATTGTGCCTCCTTACCTTTACCTTAGGGTTTATCATCGCTATTTTACTAGGAAACTTAGAATATAAAAAATAGAGTCTCATTTGAAATGAGACTCTATTTTTCTTATACTTTAATACATTCGCCTACTTCTAGTACAATCCCCTCACCTGGAGTTACCTGTTCAGCAAATGCATACGGGTCTTGTTCTATGACTGGGAACGTATTGTAGTGGATAGGAACGACCTTCTTTACATTTAACCAGCTTGCTGCTAGTAAAGCGTCTTCAGGTCCCATTGTAAAGTTATCTCCAATCGGTAGGAACGCAAGGTCAATTTGATTCCTTTCTCCAATAAGCTTCATATCTGAAAATAGTCCTGTATCCCCTGCATGAAAGATCGTTTTCTCATCAATGGTAAGCAATATACCAGCAGGCATTCCTGTATATACAATCTGTTGATTATCTTCGTCTATAAAGCTAGATCCATGAAAAGCTTGAGTGAATTTGACTAATCCAAAATCAAATTCATGCTTACCACCTATGTGCATCGGGTGGGTTTGACAACCTTTAAACCCTAAAAAAGTCGCCAATTCGAAAGGAGCTACTACTAACGCATCATTTTGTTTAGCTAACTGAACTGTATCCCCTACATGATCATTATGACCATGAGATAATATAATAACATCAACTTTTAAATTGTTAGCATCAAGATCTGTAAGACTGTTTCCTGTAATAAAAGGATCAATAATAATTTTCTTTCCTTTTGTTTCAATTAGGACAATTGAATGTCCATGATAAGAAACCTTCATTTTATTTTCCTCCTATTAATTAACTATATAACACTTGAGATAATCACCTGAAACGATGAATGACATTTTCCGCACCTGTTGCTTCAATAATGGACCCTGTAATTAAATCTGATTGTTCATGAATTAGAAAACCAATTAATCGAGCAATATCCTCCCCTGTTCCTGATCTTCCAATAGGTTTATCATCACGCCTGTTTCTCGCTTCATCAATCGTCGATTCTTTCATTCTACCCGCAATATTTCCTGGACAAACCATATTTACTGTAATGCCATTTTCAGCCTCTTCAATTGCTAGCGTCTTAGTTAAAGAGGCAAGACCCGCTTTGGCTGCACTAAAGGCAGAACGATAAAGCCAACCAGATGCGTGCTCTGCCCCTTGAAATCCATAATTGATGATTCGACCAAAATGTTGTTCCCTCATAATAGGCACTACCTGTTTTACAAAATGAAAAACAGAACTCAAATTCCCCTCAATCATTGAATACCATTCAACATCTTCATAATCAACTAATTTTTTTCTCTCAAAAATATAAGGACCAGCGTTATTAATTAAGGTATCAATTCGTCCAAATTTTTTATATGATGACTGTACAATTTTGATGATATCCTCTTTGTTCGTTACATCGCCCTGGACAATATGAATATTGTCTTTTTTTTGTTTATAGTCACCAATTAGTTCTTCCACTGCATGGAAATCACTTCTATAATTGACCGTAACACAATAATTTTTTTCTAAAAGGTGTTCTGTTACTTTCCGTCCCAGTCCTTTGGACCCTGCCGTTATGAGGGCATGTCTCACTTTTATATCCCCCTAGAAGAGTTTTTATTTAATTTTTTATGTACCTAAAACAAACATACATGATCTACTTCACTATTTTCAAACCAAACACTCAGAACCATTATTATGTATATTCAAGGACTCTTTGTAAAAATCCTTTTGAGGAGGATAGAAATATCCCTATAATATTTAAGAAGAATAGGCCACCTAAACATTAAAACCCTTCGCTAATGAAGGGTTTTAATGAGTCATTCTATTTCTTCGTCATATTTTTCATAATTATTTTCTTTTTCATATGCTTGTTCAGCTACTCCACTCTCATAAGCATTTGTTACTTGATTCGTTGTTTCCGCTATACCACTTTGTTCATACTCATACTTTTTCTTCTCTTTTGCCATTTGTTCATCCACTCCTTAAGTAATCTAATGTTACGTCATTACTATGTGATAAAACATATAATTTATACATAGAGGAGAACCTTGTTTGTTGAAAGTTATATTCTTCATTTGAAAAACAAATAAGCGTGATAAAATATAATTAATTAACTTATATGCAAAGGGGATCTTCATGAAAGGCTTTATTTATAATCAACGCTTAGAGATTGAAATTCCAGACCATAAACTTCTTGAAAGAATCGATAGTGAAGCGTCCTTATTAAGATGGGAACAAATAAGAGGAGCAATACCAGATAAAATCAAACAATTCGAACAAGCAATTAATCAAAAGCAGGAGCAATTAAATGTGGAGGCTGATTTCCTTCATTCTTGCCAATTGAATGATGATATTGCCGAATTGGCATCGATTATTAATGACTTATGGATTTGGTATCGATTTGAGATTGTTAAGAAAAGCGCAAGTGCCCGTTTAGCCACGAATGATGAGGAACGTTGACGCTAGCACATCGTGTTCGTC
Organism: Bacillus carboniphilus; assembly: GCF_020524035.2. NCBI lineage: Bacteria > Bacillati > Bacillota > Bacilli > Caryophanales > Bacillaceae > Bacillus > Bacillus carboniphilus. The sequence continues at coordinate 1,751,962 of NZ_CP129013.1, forward strand.
GGAGTTGCTGGGCAATGGAGCTAGACAAGAAATAAAACCGCAAGCTAAATAAGTACCTATTTTTATACTTTCTTACTCTGTAAAAAAGCTTGATTTTATCTAAAGATAAAATCAAGCTTTTAAATTAATTACATTGCTAGTCTTACCGCATCACGAGCAATCATCACTTCTTCATTTGTTGGGATGACAATTACTTTCACAGGAGAGTGCGGATAGCTTAAAAACGCTTCTTCTCCTCTTACTTTATTTAAAGCTGGATCCCAATAAACACCCATAAATTCGAGACCTCTTAACACTCTCTCCCTTACTTCCGTACTGTTCTCACCAATTCCAGCAGTGAAAATAATCGCATCAACGCCGCTCATACGTGCAGCATATGAACCAATATATTTATGGATACGACTCGCAAATACTTGAAGAGCTAATTCTGCTCGTTCATTTCCTTCTTCTGCTGCTCCTTCAATATCACGTAAGTCAGAAGACATTTCCGTAATTCCTAATAGACCACTTTTCTTATTTAAAACATCAAGAACTTCTTCAGCCGTTTTGTTCGTTTTCTCCATAATGAACGGAAGTAGCGCTGGATCTATATTTCCTGATCTCGTCCCCATTGCCACACCAGCCAACGGTGTGAAGCCCATTGAAGTATCAATTGATTTTCCTCCTTCAATTGCTGCAATAGAAGCCCCGTTTCCTAAATGACAAGAAATTAAACGTAATTGTTCAATTGGACGCCCTAAAAGCTCAGACGCTCGTTCAGAAACATATTTATGACTTGTCCCATGAAAACCATATTTACGAATTCCATAATCCCTATAGTACTCATATGGTAGACTGTAAAGATATGATTGTTCGGGCATCGACTGATGAAAGGCTGTATCGAAAACAGCAATGGCTGGTGCATGTGGAAGTACTTCCTTAAAGGCTTTTATGCCAATAATATTTGCCGGATTATGAAGTGGCGCTAATTCAGATAATGCTTCAATTTCAGATAATATTTCATCTGTAATAAGTACAGAATCAGAAAACTTCTCTCCTCCATGTACAACACGATGACCAACAGCATCGATCTCTTGTAAAGATTGAATGATACCAAAATTCGTCAAACGTTCAACAAGCATTTGAACAGCAACTGCATGGTTTGGAATATCCGTAACTTCTGTTTTCTTCTCTCCATCTACAGTAATCGTAAAAATAGATTCATTTAACCCAATTCTTTCAACAATTCCTTTTGTAATAACATGTTCCGAAGGCATTTCAAATAACTGAAATTTAAAAGATGAGCTTCCCGCATTTACTGCTAATACTTTTTTCATTAATTCCGCTCCTTCATTTTCATTCAATCTATATGATTTAGGTCTTTTCTCATAAAAATATTTATACTAACAAAGTTTATTTCGAAGTATGTGATTATTTTCACTCGACTTTATCATTTAATCATTGGATCACTGATGATTTCAAGAAGAAATAAAATTGGAATCGGTTACATCTAAAATTTATTAAATTCTGACTAGTTTTAAGAGTGAAAAAGGGGATTTCCTTTCCCCTTTAAAAGCATTAAATAATTTTATTTTCTTTAATCCATTGATCAATTTTTCCAAGTACAGACTCTACTTTAGATGGGTCAGAAAAGCTAGGCATGTTGACCAACATCGCCTGCTTAGGAGCTTTCGTTTCATCTCCTTTCTTTTGTAAAATAAAGATACTCTTTGCATATTTCTCTGACTTAAAAACATTTAATGGCAATTGGATGACACCTTGTACAATTGCATGTTTTTGTAAAAATGTTTTTAACTTATGCGCCTCAGGAGAATCAAATAACTGATTAGGAATGATAAAAAAACCGTATCCATCTGTCTTGAGATAGCTCAAGCTTTGTTCAATTAATAAGTGGTGAGCATAAGAATGCCCTTGCTCACTTTTCAATTCAAAGGTTGCCGCATTTTCGTCATTTGGGTAGTAGCCGACTGGTAAATCAGCAACAACAAGATCAACAGGTTCAATATAAAAAGGCATTAAGCTGTCTTGTAAAAAGAGCTCCAAATGATGTGCTTGCGCATTCCCATTTAACATTGAAATTTTCAACAATACTTCATCAATGTCGATACCATAAGAGGTTTTAACGTCTAGCTGATTTAATACAGCTGTCAATAAGTTCCCACTTCCTACAACTGGGTCTAACACTGTGACATTTTTATTATTTTCTAACACTTGAACAAATTTATGAACAAGATACCCCATAAAAATACTAATTGCATCTGGAGTCATCTGATGATTAGGTTGTGTTCCCTCTTTTTGTCCTTTTAATATCACTAATTGAACAGATTTCCTTATCTCTTCTTTACTATAGTCATCAAAATGAATAGGATTAATTAGTTCAAGCAACTCTTTAAAGTGACTTTCTTGCTCATTTTCTCCTTTTAAAACATCGGCTAGTATGGTCAAAGCTTCAATATAAGATATATCGTTCTTCTTACAAATCCACTCTGCCCCTTTATTCAATTTACTATATAGATCTTCAACCTTTGATTGCTTCATCTTAATTCCTCCTGCGTTAATCATCTATCATTTCATTTCATAAAAATGGTAGTCTTCATTTGGCAACAACGAAAAAACTGACCCAACCATAATTGAGTCAGCAGTACTTTTATAACCTTAAGACTAAAGACTATGCATTTTTAGCTACTTCAATGGCAGCTTCATAATCCGGGTGATCCGTTGCTTCTTTAACATATTCTACATACACAATTTTATCATTTGCATCTATAACAAATACCGCACGTGCAAGTAAACGAAGCTCTTTGATTAAAACCCCATAAGCTTCACCAAAAGAAGCATCTCGATGGTCTGATAACGTTTGTACATGTTCAATTCCGTTCGCACCACACCAACGTCTTTGTGCAAATGGTAAATCCATACTTATCGTTAAAACTTCAACACCGTTTAAAGATGCAGATTCTTCGTTAAATCTTCTTGTTTGAGCATCACAAACGCCAGTGTCAATAGAAGGAACGACAGATAATATGCGAACAGAACCTTTACTATCCTCTAAAGTCACCTCGGAAAGATCATTAGCTAAAACATGAAAATTAGGTGCTAAATCTCCGGCACTTACTTCTTCTCCAATTAAAGTAACAGGATTCCCTTTAAATGTTATGCTTGCCATAGTCTCATCTCCCTTTATTTGATTTGGTTTTATGTATCATCTATTGCTACTATACATTGCCAAATCTATTTTTGTAAAGAATCTAGAGCAAACTATATATCTAAATCTTCCTTTTGGTTATTTGACTGATTTGAATGTTGCTGTGATTGATGCTGCTCTTTTTTCTCATTTTGTCCATTCTTCTCCTTATTAAATAAAGATTGAATCTTCTCAATTGTGACAGGAGCCAAATCCATGATTTTTTCATATAAATGAGTATTTTCATCCAAATGCAAAATCTTCACTCCTTGAGAGCTGACAATTAAAAAAAGCAATTGGGGTAATGGAAACACCTCCCCCACTTCCTCCGCCAAATGGGTGCTTTTGTTCTGAGCTTTGTGAACTGCTAGACTTTATATTTTTTCCATTAAATTCACTTCCACCTGCCGCAAACCCAAAACCTACTTTTGACACAGTTAATATTACACTACCATCTGGTGTTTCGACCGGATCGCCTATGATTGTATTCACATCAATCATTTCCTGAATATTTTCCATTGCCGTTTTCATCAAACCTTGAATCGGATGTTCACTCATTTCATTTCCTCCTTGATCAAATTTTAGTAAACCTTATGTAGGGACCTATTATCTTAAATGAATACTTTTACATTTCTTGCGCCTTAGAATTTGTTTTCCGAATCGTTTTTATTCCACCACGTAAATTTATCAACAAACGGAAAGCTGCTAACATAGCATAACCGATTCGAAAACGAATCATACATGTAAAGGAAGTTTTTGAAAGAGGGATGTGAAAATTAGGTTCAACTGACACGATTGGCTGAGCAACCAATCTAAAATGGTAACTGATAATCGAAACAATGTTCATTTTAATGGTCCAAGCCGTCCCAATTAGAAATCCTGTTGTAGCAGCATCTTTCATTCCTAGAATGCTAAACCACTCAAAACGTTTAATTTTCACTCGTTGCAAAAATCTTTTTATGATTAAATTTAGCCCTCTAACTCTTTCAGTGAATTCTTTAAACTCTTTAAGACTATCTAACACTTCTTCCGGGGTAATTTTGTCTGTCTTTTCATCTTTTTGTCCTTTTTTTGCAGACTTTTCTTCTTTAACAATGACATCTGTAGAATCAGGTTCCATTTTAATAAAAGGAACCTCATATTTATATTTTAATAAGCCAAACCAAGCTCGAAATCTAATTACGAGCTGGTCTTCATCCTGTTCATGTAAATAAGTAATGATAATGGAGACGTTGGTAATGATGAATAAAAATAAGAGGAAAAAGATAAGAGCAAGCACAATTCCTACCCAGAACACGTAAAGTAACCTCTCTTTCATAGAAACAGCCTTATCCACAGTATAGGTATCAATAAATTTCCTATACATTGACAAAAAAATAAACCTACAATAATGTAGGCTTATTATCTTTCATGAATGACGGTCGTATCAGAAAATATATCATGTAATCCTTGTTTTTTAGGTGTGAAGGCAACCACAATATACAAAATCCAAATAGTGTAAACGAAATAACGAGATATCCATTCTCTAAAAATAATCGTTGACCATGAAAGCGATTCTTCATTGATATGAACTACTTTAAGGCCGAATAACATCTTTCCAATGGTAGCGCTAAAAAATTTCGTCATCAAGACAAAATAACCGAAAATAATCACAGCACTTAAAAAAGTTGATAATGAAAGAAACTCTTCGCTTCTCTCTAATGGTGAAAGCTTATAAAGCGGGTTTAAAAGAATTCCATTTATACTCGAAATCACAATAAGGTCAACTAAATAAGCCCAAAACCTCATCCAAAACCCCGCATATTGCCGAGGAGAAGATTCTGACTTGACCACAAGTTTTTCTGATTCAAACTGATCCATTGTCGTGTCCATATAATCGCCTCCTATTCAGTATATAAGTACATGAGACGTGAAGTATTTGGGTTAGTTGCCATTTTATACATTGAAATTAGTTCAAATTCGCCAGAGAAGATTTTCGTTGCACTCATCTTGAATAAAGAGTTCAATCCCATACTTGATTCGTATTCAACCACTTTCGCATTTTTTAAGTCTAAATCTTCTTTCATAGTGATTAAGGCGTCATCAAAAAAACCTAGTTCATCGACAAGATTAAGTTCTTTCGCTTGACTTCCACTGTAAATTCTTCCATCTGCAATTTTTTTCACTTCGTCTTCTGTCATATTTCGACCATTTGCAATGACATCCACAAATCCTTCATATGATTCATCTACTAACTCTTGAAGAATTTTTCGTTCATCTTCTGTCATTTCTCTAGATGAAGACATAATATCTTTATACTTTCCACTCTTGATTGTTTCAAACTTAACTCCAAGTTCATTTGCAAATTCACTAAAGTTAATGCTCTGCATAATAACACCTAAAGATCCTGTTAAGGTTTCTGGAGCGGCAACAATTTTAGTTGCTGGAGCTGAAATATAATATCCACCTGATGCGGCTAATGAGCCCATAGATACATAGACTGCCTTATTGTATTCTTCTTTTATTTCAACAATCTTTTCATGGATTTCTGCACTTTCCATTACGCCACCACCAGGAGAATTGACTCGAAGCAGAATCCCTTTAACATTGTCATCTTCTGCTGCTTCATCAAGCATAGCGAGAAATTCCCGATGATGATACCCTTCTGCAAATAAAGCATCTTCTCCAGTATCTTGAATGACACCATCTACATTTAATACGACAATCTTTTTAGTTGTCATACCAGTACCTTCTTCAATCACAGTTTCAGAAAACCCTTCACCAAATTCATTTAAAAAGGTGGATAGGTTGTCTTCCGGTTGTTCTCTTTCTGGTATGAAACTTGTGAATAGCGAAAAAATAAATAAAAAACTCGCTATCCCTAGCGCTCCCCAGCGTTTACCATTCATATCTTCTGCCTCCCTTATATATTTTCACCCGAGTAAAATAGTGGTAAAATAAAATTACCACTCCCTATTGTAACATTTCTTATAAAAATTGTTGATACTCACCACCTAACTGGAGGGAATATAATAATGGAAGATCGTCGTAACGTTTATCTATATTACAAAAGAAACAGTGAAATTGAAGGTCAACTTAACACAATTAAAGAGTTTGCCAAAAATTATGGTTTCAACATCGTAGACCATTATAAAGAGTCTAATATTATTGTAAGCTTCGGTGGAGATGGTTCTTTTCTACAAGCTGTTCGAAACACAAACTTTCGTCAAGATTGTTTATATGTTGGAGTGGCGACAAATAGACCTAATAGTCTTTATTCTGATTTTTCTCTTGATGACAAAGACAAAATAATTGAAGCTATTTCATCTGAACAGTTAGAAGTACGAAAATATCCTGTATTAGAAGTTTCAGTTGATGGACAATCTTCGTTTTTATGTTTAAATGAATGCTCCATTCGCTCGGGTATTATCAAAACATTTGTGATAGATGTATGGATTGATGATCAACATTTCGAAACATTTAGAGGGGACGGAATGCTTGTTTCAACACCTACTGGGAGCACTGCATATAACAAATCAGTTAATGGTGCGGTCGTTGATCCTAAATTACCATGTCTCCAAGTCAATGAACTCGCTTCTTTAAACAATAATAAATATCGAACGCTCGGCTCCCCATTTATTTTAAGTAATGAACGAAAACTACGGCTACAAATTGTTCAAGATGGCAACGATCATCCAATTATTGGGATTGATAATGAAGCATTAAGTATACGTCATGTTAAGAACATCGACTTTAAATTAAGTGAAAAAGTGATTAAAACGGTCAAACTAAAAGACAATTCCTTCTGGGATAAAGTAAAAAGAACGTTTTTATAAGAAAAGCAGAAGCGACCGTTTAACGACGAAGGGGCTTGAGACCTCCGTATGAGATAAAGGAAACACGAAAAGCCGTAGGCTTCGATGTTGACTTATCATAAGGAGGAGGGCGAAAACTTACGAGTCGTTGGTCGCTGGAGCTAGACAAGAAGAAAAGCAGAAGCGGCCGTTTAGCGACGAGTGAACAAAGAGAGGTGTAAGCATCTATACACCTCTTTTAATGTTGTCATTATCATAAACAACCTTACCGCCTACAACGGTTTTACTAACTTTAACCTCTCCTATTTTATGAGGATCAACTTTAAACAAATCTTTTTCCAAAATAGTAAAATCTGCATCGAACCCTTTTTTTATCATACCTCGCTTATCTTCTTTATGAATGGCCTTTGCGCTTCCTTTCGTATATAAGGATATCGCTTCAAAAACAGATAAACATTGTTCAGGAAAAAAACATTCCTTGTCTTTTTCATACATACTCGTTCGACAAACGGCAGATTGAATCCCTACCAATGGATTAATTGACTCGATAGGGGCATCAGAGCCACCTGCGCAAGTAACCCCTTTATTTAAGAGAGATTTCCATGCATAACAGCTTTGTATTCTTTCTTTACCGATTCGTTCAATTACCCATGGAAAATCTGATGCAACAAAAGATGGCTGAATATCTATGATGATTTTCATTCTACTTGCCCTATTGATTAACGCTGGATTCAAGATTTGACCGTGAATAAGTCTGTCATGTTGATCAGGTTTAGGAGGTAACTGTTCAAAAACATTTAACATTTTTTCAAAAGCTAAGTCTCCAATCGTATGAACGGCTACCTCCATTCCATAACTTCTTGCTAAACGAACAAGATCATAGAGCTCTTCATCAGAATGAATGGCGATTCCATTTGTGTGAGGAGCATCGTTGTATGGTTTCGATAAAAGTGCTGTTCTTCCACCTAATGCTCCGTCGGCAAATAGCTTCATCGCTCCAAAATCTAGGAAGTTAGACTGCAATTGAGCATACTTTTTGTTTTGAAACGACTTTACAACATGATGATGTACGAGAAGGTGACAGCGAAATTGTTGTTCTGTTATTACTTCTTGAAAAGCATGAACCGTATTTTCGAGAGATCCATAATACGACAAATCTTCTGTATGTACCCCTGTTAATCCTTTTCTTACTGCATCTTCAATAGCTCTGTTTAAGTATATCTTTAGTTCTTCTTTAGATGGAGATGGAATAACACTTAATACTTTTTCTTGAGCTTGATCAAATAACAAACCTGTTGGCATTCCTTGTTGATCTTTTTCAATCGCACCTCCTTCAGGATTTGGAGTACTTGAATCAATACTAGCAATCTGTAAAGCTTTAGAATTACCGATTAAACTATGGCGACAAATTCTTTTCAACACAATCGGATGATCTTTACTTAGTTCATCAAGTTCTTTTCGATGAAAGATTTTTCGATCTATCCACTGATTCTCATTCCACCCCTCACCTATAATCCATTCTCCTTTTTTAGCTTCAGACACCTTCTTTTGAAGGGCCTCTAAAACTTGAATAGCCGAAGTCATGTGAGAAAGATCAATCCTTGATAACTTCTCACCATGACCTATTAAGTGAACATGACTGTCTACAAAACCTGGGTATACTGTTGCATTAAGTAGATTAATTTTCTTTTCAATTTGATAATAGCTTTCTAAGAAATTAACCTTTCCCCCATCGACAATCTTTCCATCTTCTGTGACGATCGCTTCCACTGTCTCAAATTTTTGTTCCATTGTATAAATAGTTCCACCATACCAAAGTGTTTTCAAAACCATCCCCCTTTCATCTTGAGCACAAGCACATTACATTTTTATTTTTTCTTGATTCCGAAGCTCTACTCTTCTAATCTTCCCAGAAATGGTCTTAGGTAACTCATCAACAAACTGAATTCTCCGTGGATATTTATACGGAGCGGTAACTTTTTTGACATGTTCCTGCAACTCTTGAACAAGCAAATCACTTTGCTCAATATCTTTTTTCAGTACGACAAAAGCTTTAACTATATGACCTCTTACTTCATCCGGGCTAGCAACAACCGCACACTCCTTTACTAGGGGGTGAGAAACAAGTGCATCCTCTACTTCAAAAGGACCAATTGAATAACCAGAACTTATGATCATATCATCTTTTCTTCCTTCAAACCAAAAATACCCTTCCTCATCCTTTCTTGCTAAATCACCTGTTATATAGTAACGACCAATGATTTGCTGATCCATTTCTTGAGGTGCTTTATAATATTCTTTGAATAAAGCTGGGCTATCAGTACGAACAGCAATGTTTCCTACAGTACCAGTAGGACATAGCTGTCCCTTTTCATCAATGATTTCTACTCTATTGCCAGGTGTGGCTTTCCCCATTGAGCCAGGCTTTAAATCGATTCCTTTATATATACCAATAAGTAGAGTATTTTCCGTTTGACCATACCCATCTCTTACATCAATATTAAAAGATTGACGAAATGTTTCTATTACTTCTCTATTTAATGGTTCTCCTGCAGAAACAGCGCTATGAAGACTAAGTAGAGAATAATCATTTAATTTTTCAACTTTTGCCATCATACGGTATTCTGTAGGGGTACAACATAATACATTTATTTTAAATTTATCAACTAAGGATAAATATTTTTCAGGATTAAATTTTCCTCCATAAATAAATCCAGTGGCTCCTGTACATAAAGTGGACAAAAAAAGGACTCCATATCCATTTCTGCCATCCTGGGGCAGCAGTTGCCCATACAAGGTCATCCATCTGGACAGATAACCATTTTTTTGTGGCCGTTCGTAAATGAGCATAGGCCCAACTATGAGTATGAACGACACCTTTAGGGCTTCCAGTTGTTCCAGAAGTATAAGACAAAAAGGCTTCATCTTCAGCAAATGTTTCAACTATAGGTAGCTCAACTGGTTGATTCGAAATTAAATCTTCAAATTCAAGCCAATCTTGATGGTTACCAAAAACGATTTTTATTCTTTTATTAGCAGCTTCTTGATCAAATTCATGTATATACATTTGATGACTGATGATTGCTTTTACATTGCCATGGGTTATTCGATAATTGAAATCTTTTTTTCGTAACATTTCTGAGCAAGGAACTACAATTAATCCTCTTTTCAAAGCCCCTAAATAAATGGCATACGTTTCGATTAATTTAGGCATGACAACTAAAACTTTATCGCCTTTCTCTAAACCTAAATCATTTAAAGCGTTTCCAATTTTATTTACTAAATAAAGAAGATGACGATAAGTAATCCGTTTACATCCACTATTTTCGCCTTCCCAAATCAATGCTTCTTTTTCTGGTCTTGTATAGGCGTGGTGCTCAAACTCCTCCACTAAGTTATAAATATGAGGTGCAATAAAGTTTGTTTGCATAGTAACGATCCCCTCTCTCTTATTGATTATATTTAAAATTCTGATAAATAAGCATAAATCCTTTTTATCTGTACATTTTTTTGAATTATTTTTATTTAAAGGGGATAATTTCTAAATACGAGAGCATCATAATGAACAAGGGTTACATTCGAAACAGGTTTTCGGAGTGCTCTTCTATTTTTTTGTTGAGCTCAATTATTTTAAAGCCATAAGAAAGGCTATGTTCCTTATTCATTCGTCACTAAACGGGCACCAAGCTATGTAAGGACAGATTTTTATACTCTTACTCCATAATAAAAGCGGGGTTTCCCCCGCCTATTAGCCAATAGTATTCAATTGTTATTGGTAAGAACCACCCATTTGTTGTTGAGCATAAGAAACAAGTCGCTTCGTGATTTCTCCACCAACAGATCCGTTTGCACGAGATGTCGTTTCTGGACCAAGTGTCACACCATATTCTGAAGCAATTTCATACTTCATTTGATCAATCGCTTGTTGTGCTCCAGGGACAACAAGTTGGTTTGAACTTTGTCTAGTTTGTTGTGTTTGCTGTGCCATGTTCTCACCTCCTTGTGAGTATAGAATGTGACAAATCATACGACTTCATTCAGTTAACTATTGGTAATTTACTTACAAGGTGAAATTCTTTTGATCAACATGCGGGAGTGAGTGGAGAAGGCTGTCTGGAAAGGACCATTTCTATAATAGTCAAAACCCAAGAATGTAGGCTACATTCTTGGGTTTGTTTCGTTTTCAATGAACTTTTTAACGCATACTTAAAGAAGGTGAGCAAATTGGTCTTCCTTCTCCTTTGCTGAAATATTAATTGTCTCTACATTATCAACTGCTTTCTGAATTAACTCTTCAAAATCAACAAAACTTTCGTATTTCATAACTTTCTCTTTTTTAGGCTTTGTTTTTGGTGAAGCTGGTGTGAAAATTGTACAGCAATCTTCATATGGACGTGTTGATATAGATAGCGTTCCAATATTTTCTGCTATGTTCATAATTTCCATTTTGTCCATCGTAATTAATGGCCTGATAATTGGAGTCGTTGTCACTTCATTAATAGCGTACATACTTTCCATCGTTTGACTTGCTACCTGCCCTAAGCTTTCACCAGTTGTAATGGCTAATGAATTTGATTTTTCTCTAATACTATCTGCTATTCTTAACATCATTCTTCTTGTAGAAGTCATTGAATAATTTTCAGGTACTTGTTTTTTAATTACCTCTTGAATTTCTGTAAATGGAACAATATGTACTATTATCGATCCACCGTATTTCGTTAATTCTGCTGATAAATCTAAAACCTTCTGTTTCGCACGCTCACTTGTATAAGGAGGACTAAAAAAGTGGACAGCTTCTATTTCTAATCCTCTTTTCATGGCTAAATACCCGGCAACAGGACTATCAATACCACCTGAAAGCATCAACATAGTCTTACCACTTGAACCAACTGGCAAACCTCTCGCGCCCTGATAATCTCTACTCATAATGTAAGTAGCCTCTTCTCTAACCTCAACCCGTACATTAATATCTGGATTCTTAACATTTACTTTCAACTCATCTGTATGAATTAAAATATGACTACCTATTTCATAATTAAGTTGATTGGTATCTAACGGAAAATTTTTATAAGATCGCCTTGCAGAAACTTTAAATGTTTCTCCTTTTTTATATTGCTGTTTAATGGTCCTTAACGCAGCTTCTTTAATGGAGTTAATTTCTGTTTCCACTTTTATTGCAACACTAAACGACTGAATACCAAATACGTACTGAAGCTTTTTAACAAGATCTTCATAAGGTGTTCTGTTTAGTTGTATATAAATTCGATCTCTTGTCGCCTTATAGGTAAGCTCAGGATAGTCAGCTAATGTTTGTTTTATATTTTTTCTTAATAAATCAATAAATCGTTTTCGATTTTTACCCTTTGTAGATAGTTCTCCAAAACGCACTAATATATGATCTTCAACCATTTGTTAATCCCTCATTACTCTTTGAAGTTTATGAATAAATTTATGTAAATGACGCAAAAAGAAATCGATCTCCTCTTTTGTTTGCTGATAAGATAGACTAACTCTAATGGAACTAGAAGCAACTTGTTCAGATTTCCCCATTTGTAAAAGAACATGGCTCATACTTGATTTTTTTGAAGAACAGGCGGCCGTGGTAGAAACATAAATCTCCTCTTGTTCAAACATATGAACAAGGACCTCCGCTTTTATTCCTGGAATTGAAAAATTAACTATATGAGGAGCAGAATTAAGCAAAGTTGTGTTTACATCAATTTGATCAATATTCAAGAGGTTCTCCATCAAATATTTCTTTATTTTGATCATATGAACAATTTCGTTTTCATACTGTTCCAATATCTTTCTTAGCGCTTTGGCAAATGAAACAATTGCAGCGACACTTTCCGTACCTGATCGAATCGCCCCTTCTTGACCTCCTCCAGAAAATAAAGGAGTCAGGCTCACGCCTTTCCTCTTAAATAATACACCGATCCCGTTTACTGCATGGATTTTATGCCCAGACATTGTACACAAATCAATATGAGCTTCCTTTATTTTTAAAGGTACCTTACCTAGCCCTTGTACATAATCTACATGATAGGTGATATTCGGATAGTTGGAAAGAAATTGGCCAATCTCCTCAACTGGCTGAATAATCCCTGTTTCATTGTTCACATGCATCACAGACACTAAGACGGTATCAGCACGAATAGATCGCTTTAATTCCTCAATATCAATAATTCCAGTATCTTTTACAGGTATATAAGTTACTTCATAATTGAATAAGTCTTTTAATTGTTCAAAAGCATCTTTAACAGAAGGGTGTTCAATCGTTGTCGTAATTAAGTGTTTGCCTTTTTTTTCTGCAGAAAACGCAATACCTTTAATTGACAAGTTATTTCCTTCTGTTCCTCCACTTGTAAATAAAATTTCCTCTTCTTCTACTCCCAACAACTGAGCAACTTGTTTCCTTGCTGACCCAACGAGTTTTTCAGACTCTACTCCTAAAGCATGAATAGACGAAGGGTTTGCAAAATATTTTTCAGCAACAAGTTTGTACGTCTCAAGAACGTCTGCATACGGACTAGTTGTTGCGCTATTATCTAAATAAAGCATAAATACCTCCAAAAGAAAAGCTATACTCCAATAAAGCCTTATCCTTTATACACATATAGTTAGTTAATGACTATTTACTTTTTCATCCCTTACTATACTACAAGAAAAGATCAAAGCCTTCCATTTATTTTTACCTTGAAATTCAAAAATATGTTTAATCACCAATTCAGTTATTTATTGAGAAGCTTATACTAAAAAAACAGATAAAACACCTCTTGTAAATGTACAGGAGGTGTCCTTCGCTTTATCCATTATTCTTGTTCATGATCAATTAACTTCTGAATTTTTCTAAGAGCTCCCGGTTCAACCGTTTCGATAGCCGCGGCACATTCTTCTAAAGAATCATCAAATTGATAGGAGCGAAATAGTCGTTCGGCTTGCTCTAGTCTTTTTGATAATTGCTTATTATTGCTTCTATATCTGTTCCCATATTGAATCACCTTTTCAATTAAATAAACTTGCTCAATAATTTCCTCTGTATATCTTTGTAATGACTCTACTTCAAGAACGGCTTTTTCCAAAAGGTCTTGAATTTCAGTAATATTTAAAGGAACCTCTTTTAGCTTTTCGAAAATCATATCCACATGTTGAAAAGCTGTTTGAACATGTTCTGTATATTTAGAAGGCAACCCAGGAACATTACTTTTTTCAATACGACGTTTTTCCTCTCTTAACAGATCTTTCAATTCTTTTACTTTTGCTCTAGCCTCAAGCTCTTCCTTACGCAGATCTTTAATCATTTGTTTATATTCTGAAAGAAGGTTTGAGGATTGTTCTAACTGCTCTTTAATTTTTTCCATATCTTCTTTCATGACAGAGAGTGAGGTATATTCGGCATCTGCATTTTTGTTAATATTTGTTCATACTGATTTTTAATTCGTTCTAGAGCTTCATCAATCTCTGTCAGTTTCTTGCTATCTTCTTCTTTTAATTGATAACTATGTTTAATCAAACTCGTTTCTTCTGCTATTTCTTTCTGATCAGCTGATAGCTTTTGAATAGTGTAAATAATGCTAGTCGATTCTTGATGAACGTATTGCTTCGCTTCTACCTCTTGTTCAAAAATATCATATAAACCATCAATTAAATCTTTCATTCCAGTAATATTTTCTTCTACCCCTGAAACTTCTCCATCATGGACCATTTTTAACGTTTCTTCCAATAACGCTTTAACTTTTCCTATTTCATCATCTATATCAATATGGCTAAGGTGGTAGCCCTTTTCGATCATTTCTTGGTATCCTTTTTTTAATTCTTCTAACTCAGATGGAATGTTCGTGTTACATTCGATTAAAAACCTTGGAATGTTATTGGCTTGATTTTGTAATTTTTCTAGTTTACGTTTTTGTTCAGCTAATACTTTTTTAGCAGCAAAATAGTTTCCCTGTTCTGTTTCTATTTCAAAGTTTTTAAGTTGATCAAAGCTTTCATATAAACTAGTTTCAAGTTTTTCGAATACATCTCCGTATGTATAACTATGGGCAAGTAGTTGCTTTTTAATTTCTTTAAACTGTTTTTTTACTTCTTGAATATCAGTAGCGTTCTTTTCTTCACTCATAATTAAATTCATTATTTCTTCTTTAATTGAGTCAATGTTTTCATTCACTACATTTAAATAGTCTTCAATGTGTTGAAGGACCTGTTTCGCTCGTTTTATTCTATACTTATCTGCATAGCCTTCCACATCATAAAGCATTTCTTCAACCTTAGGCATTTGGCTTGTAATAATGTCATCCCAATCTTTACGACAACGTTCAAATAATTCTTCCGTTTGACCAGCCATTTTCAACTGCTTAACTTTAGCCAGTTCATCAGCCACTGATTGATTCATAATTTCAATCTTCTTTCCTTCTAATCGATCTACTTGTTTGTATATATTTCTTCTTAAGTAATAGCTGTAGCTAAATAATAAAACTAACACAACAATGATCCCAATGATATATTCCATAAAAATCCTCCCGTACTGATGCGCCAAGTTTCATCTACAATATATAGATCTATCATATAATAAAGTTTTAAGTGTAATCTCTTTGACAAATCTTTTTCCTTTATCATACCATGTAACCAACATTTTTTGATGAATATTTTCAGATTCTTTTACAAATAGTGCATAATTTAGACGTTTAGTTTAAGGAGAATGTGTCCTCACTATATCATCGTAAAGTTTATACTTTTATTTAGATCATTGGAGACATTTTTAAACGAAGATCAAATATTAGAAAAGAGGGACTACAGTATGAAATGGGACGGTCATGTACACACTCCTTATTGTCCACATGGGAGTAGCGACAGTATAAAGAAATATGTTGAAACCGCAATAAAAAGAGGCTTTACTCGGTTATCCTTCACCGAACATGCCCCTTTACCAAAGTCGTTTATGGATCCAACACCTCATAAAGATAGTTCAATGAATTTTGTTCAACTCGAAAAATATTTAAAAGAATTGAGGCAAGTAAAACAGAGATATAAAGACGACATCTCCATACAAATCGGACTGGAAGTAGATTATATTGAAGGTTTTCAAAAAGAAATAACAGACTTCTTAAACGACTACGGTCCTATGCTAGATGACAGTATTTTATCCGTTCATTTTCTTAAAACGCATCAAAAGTGGTTATGTATAGACTATAGCCGAGAAATGTTTCAAGAGGTAATTAATCAACTTGGAGGAATTGAAAAAGTTTACGAGCGATATTATCAAGTGTATCTCGAAGCAGTGGAGTCAGATCTTGGATTTTTCAAACCAAAAAGAATGGGGCACTTAACTCTTGTAAGAAAATTTAATAAAAAATTCCCGATAACTACTTCCTATGAAACGAAAATCATCCGAGAAATTTTTAAAAAAATGTCATCATCGCAATATCAATTGGATATGAATACTGCAGGGACAAGAAAAAAAGACTGTGGACAAATTTATCCAACAGAAACTATTTTACAAGAAGCTATGCAATATAAAATCCCCCTTATATTTGGTTCTGATGCTCATTGTGCTAATGATGTTGGTGCTGATTATCAAAGAGTTGAGACTTTTTTAAATAGTTAAAGATTCCGTTCTAAATAGATGGATCTCAATATACCCTTTAACTCCTTCATAATATTTTTCTACAAAATATGGCTCATGAGGCAGGGTATGAAGTACTTCAACAATATATTGTGGTTGCACAAAAGGAAAGGATAGGAGTCCTTTTAATTGAATAATAAAATACGGAATATTGATCTTCTTAAACAAATCATTTTTGACTCCTTCCTGAATGATCATAGATAAGTAATATTGTTCTTTTTTTAAATATGTCGTCATTACTTCTCTTACTAACAAATTATCAAACGTTATTTCTCTTTGAACAAAGCGTGCTAGCTGACGATTCTGAAAGTCATAATATAAAATAGCGAAAATCACATTTAATAATTTTTCTTTGACATTTTCAGAGGTATAGGTTTCAATAATCATCTCAATAGATTTTAAGTATCCTTCATAATAGTGTGAGATTAGATGCTCGGATAACCCTTTCTTACCATTAAAATAATACGATATATGAGCAACATTTACATTGGCTTGTTTTGCAATTTCTCTGACAGACGTTCCGTTATAGCCATTTGTATTAAACAGTTCAATAGCAGCTTCCATTATCTTTAACTTTGTTGAGGGATTTTTCATTATTCCACACCCTTTTTGGAGATAATCACCAAAACAGAGATACATTTTATTAAAGGAGAACTTTATATAAATATTCAAGCTTTCCCTTACATTCCCCTTTAAGAAGAGCTCGACAAATCTTTTATTATAAATTGAAAGGCGGCATATTATTATGTTTACTGTCGAAATGTATAATGGTACAAAAGAAGAGAACTACCAATTAATACTCAAACAACTTCAAGCATTATTAGATGGCGAGGAAAACGTGATCGCCAACTTGGCAAATGCTTCAGCACTACTCAATAACTTTCTCTCTGAAGTGAATTGGGTTGGATTTTATTTAACTGAAGGAGATCAGCTTGTATTAGGTCCATTCCAAGGTTTGCCTGCGTGCGTAAGAATTCCTAATGGAAAGGGCGTTTGCGGGACTGCAGCTGCCACAAAGTCAATTCAAAGGGTAGCCAACGTACATGAATTTCCAGGTCATATTGCTTGTGATGCTGCAACACAATCTGAAATCGTCATTCCAATTATAGTAAATGAGGACGTTATAGGCGTATTAGACATTGATAGTCCGATTAAGGATCGATTTGATGAAGTCGACGAACAATACCTCAATAAATTTGTCAAAATTATTGAAAACCAAAGCAAATGAGAACAATCACAAAAGGCCACTACGATCACAAGTGGCCCTTTTGTTTTCATGCCATCTTTTCTAATGCTTGATGTAAGTCCGTCCAAATATCTTCCCAGGCTTCTAATCCTACAGATAATCGAACCATATTTTCAGTAATGCCCATCTTTAGACGTTCTTCTTCATCCACCACAGAGTGGGTCATGGAGGATGGATGTTGAATTAGCGTTTCTGCATCTCCTAAACTAACAGCAATGTGGATCATTTCTAGCTGATTTAAAAATTGTTGTGTTTGTTTTCGGTCAAACCCTTTAAGAGTAAAAGTGATGAGTCCTCCACCTTTTGTCATTTGTCGCTTCGCTATCTCCATTTGTGGATGACTTTCTGCAAAGGGATAATAAATGTTCTCCACAAGTGGATGACTGACTAAAAGTTCAGCAATTTTTTCTGCATTTTGACAATGTCGATCCATACGAACAGGTAATGTTTTCAATCCTCTTATTAACAACCATGCATCGAACGGAGCAATACTTGTCCCAATATCTTTTCGAATAGACTCTCCGATTGGCTCTATATACTTTTCGTTTCCAACAACAATACCTGCTATCACGTCTCCATGACCACAAATATACTTCGTCGCACTATGAACAACCAGATCACAACCAAGATCAAGTGGTTTTTGCAAGTAAGGTGTACTAAACGTATTATCTACCACAACTGGAATATTATATTCTTTTGCTACTTTCACTACTAGTTCTAAATCGATCATTTCCATCGTTGGATTAATCGGTGTTTCGATATAAACACAAGTTGTATTCGGACGAATTGCATCCCTTATTTCACTTTCAGCCTTCATCGCATGAAAACTATACCCAATATCATACTTTTCTTTCATCATCTTTAATAGACCAAACGTACACCCATACACACCCTTAGAACAAAGAACGTGATCACCATGCTTCGTTAATGAAATTAAAACGGCTGAAACAGCCCCCATCCCACTACTAAACGCAAGAGTTTATCTCCATTTTCAATCGCAGTCATTTTTTTCTCTAACTCCACAACTGTAGGGTTAGACAACCTACTATAAATATGACCTTCTTGTTCTCCAGCAAACCTTGCTTCTCCCACTTCAGCTGTATCAAAGATGAATGTTGAGGTTTGATGAATAGGTGTTGATAAACTACCATGTTCGTTTTTTTCTTTACCCGTATGAATCACTTTTGTTTCAAAACGATGCATCCATTTCATCCTCTCTTTAGAAAAAAAACTGTAATAGAGGTTGTTCAAAAAGTCATGAAAAATTGCTGTCGAATAACTTTGTTGTCTTGCTATTCCAAGCTCCGACGCCAGGATTGGCTAGCACGAGCGTTGTCCCTACGATGGGGACGTCTATAGCCCGTGATCCTTCCTTGGCGTACACTGTGATGCTTCGATGCCCAGGACGGGCTAGCGCAGGCGTTGCCACAAGGCGTGGCTGAACTTAGCCTGTGATCCTTTAAGCAGTCGCCTCGTTCTTCTCGGCCCTTTTCCCCCTACTTTTTGAACACGCTATAATAAACTCTCCTCTTCATTTTATAAAACTTTACCATTTTTCTAAAGGCTTTTCTAAAAAAAGCGTAGATTTAACCCTTGTTCAAATAAGCACAATTTTTCCCCTCTTCTTTTGCTTTATAAAGAGATTTGTCTGCTTTAATAAAAAGATCCTTCAACGTGATACTTTCTTGATTAGTCCAATGAGCTACACCAGCAGAGAGCGTCACCTCGGGAGATGTTTTTATACGGACATTCCTAATAATACGATTCGCCACACATAGACCCACTTGTCCATCAACTCCAGATAAATAAACAGCAATCTCTTCTCCGCCCCATCTTGCTGCCACATCACCTTTTCGAATCGACTGTTTAATGATATTACTTACTTGAATTAGTACTTGATCACCAACCTGATGACCATAATGATCATTAATCAATTTAAAATTATCAAGATCAAACAAAAGAAAAGCACCTTGCATGTCTTTCATCATATAATCCCTTATCATTTCATTTAAGTGATTACGTGAAAACAAGTTGGTTAAATAGTCCGTTTTAACTAACCTCTCAAGCTCTTCCTTTAAACGAATATTAAAAAATGATAAGGTTACATGGTTAACAAATAATTGAAAAAGCTTGAAATCCTCGAATTTAAATGCATATTCTTTTTTATGGAGAGCGATCGTCAGCCCTCTATAATTGTTCCCATCATACATTGGAACAGCCATTAAGGATCCATAAGGTAACTGAGGACATTCCTTCATTTCAGCAATATACATTCCTTCTCTTTCTTTTTGCATTTTTAGAGAAACAAAGTGAATTAGTTTTTGAGATATTTCCTTTTGAAAGAATGGGGTACATTCCTTTAATATGTTCATATGTTTATTTTCTATTAAAATAACCCCTACTTCTTCAGCAAAGAAGGAATGAGTTATTTGACGAATAACAAAGTTAACGGTCTCCGTTAAACTTGTACTTTTATTTAAATGATGAGACGTTTCATTTATTAATTGAAGGTCCAAATTCACCTTTTTTAAATGCTCATATAATTTTGCATTTTCTAATGCATGCCCTCCAGCCTTTGAAATTTTATTCAAAAAAGAGAGATCTGATCTTCTCAAATGATGATGATAAAGAAAGCTCATAAAAATAAATCCATATACACCTTGCTTGCCAATTAAAGGGATGTACACTTGTTGGATTGTGTTTTGTTTCACCTCCTGGAATCTCCCAGTTTGCAAGGTTTTTACCGCTAGTTCATTCTGAAGTAAATCTAGTTTTGAAATAGGAACAGCACCGGTAAGGTCATCTTCGTCTTGGGATAAATAAAACCAAATCGAATTAGCATTATAAGTAGATTGTAAGTAATTGTATAAATTTAACAAAACCTCTTTCTTATCCATGGTAGAATGGATCTTTTCGGTGAGTTTTATTAATAATTTTTCTCTGTTCGTTTCTTGTTTCTGTTGTCTTTTTATATCCAAATAGGAAAAAATCCGAAAACAGATAGTTGCAACTTCTTCTAAAAATGTATCCGGTATAGTCTTTAACCATAAAGGGTTAACGTTGTGGAATTGTATTATGATGGGATAAGAATTAAAATAATAGTCATTTTCTATTTGATAAATTTGCTGGTGCTGTAGCTTTGTAAATACTTCTTTATGTATGGGTACAGTCCTATCCATAGTTGATTCAATGGAATAGATCTTTTGTTCAGTTATTTTCCATATTGTGATCCCCTTTAGAGGAATTTGTTCTTTCAACATAGATAGAAACCGTTCTATTTCATTATCGTTTCGTTCTTGTCCAGTTAAAAGAAACTGTAAAAAAATGTCTTTTAATTCGTTGAGTTGAAAATCTTTCATATAAACCTCCAATCAAATATAGGAAATTTAGACCTAAATAAACATAGGAATAAAGACTTATTTACATATAAAGTTATTGTAACATAAATATCTCATTTTTAGTAATATTGAATATAGCTGTTTAAATACGAATAAACATTTGACTTATGTCTTTGATAATCATATAATGTTCTTTGTGTAAAATATTGCAGCCTTTAGATCGACAATGGTGATATCATTTTGTTCCTCTTTGAAGGTGTATCGTGTAACTCTCTGCTGCTGGGGCGATGGTACATGAAAACAAAATGACCATGATTGTTAAGATCCGTTGGTTTGTATTTTATACAAAATAAAATACAAAAAGGAGGAGTCTCTCATGGCTCGTTATACAGGTCCAAGTTGGAAAATATCCCGTCGTTTAGGGATTTCATTAAGTGGTACAGGTAAGGAATTAGACAAGCGTCCATACGCTCCAGGACAACACGGTCCAAATCAACGTAAAAAAAATCTCTGAATATGGCTTACAGCTTCAAGAAAAACAAAAGCTTCGTCATATGTATGGAGTAACGGAACGTCAATTCCGTAATTTATTTGATAAAGCGGCAAAAATGCCAGGTAAACAAGGTGAAAACTTCATGATTCTTCTTGAAGCTCGTTTAGACAACGTTGTTTATCGTATGGGCTTAGCACGCACACGTCGTCAAGCACGTCAGCTTGTAAACCATGGTCACGTTATGGTTGATGGAAAGCGCGTTGATATCCCATCATTCCAAGTAAAACCAGGTCAAATGATTTCTTTACGTGAGAAGTCAAGAAATCTTTCAATTGTAAAAGAAGCTGTAGAGTTAAGTAGCTTTACTCCAGACTTCGTGACAATTGATCGCGAAAAACTTGAAGGTACATTCACTCGTTTACCTGAACGTTCTGAATTACCTGCTGAAATTAACGAAGCTCTTATCGTTGAGTTCTACTCTCGTTAATCTTCAATTAAAAAA
Source organism: Bacillus carboniphilus (assembly GCF_020524035.2). NCBI lineage: Bacteria > Bacillati > Bacillota > Bacilli > Caryophanales > Bacillaceae > Bacillus > Bacillus carboniphilus. Next base: position 1,774,141 of record NZ_CP129013.1, read on the forward strand.
TCCCTCGATCCTTTATGGATTCGGGGATTTTTTTCATGTAAATGAATAGCACAAATTAAAAACTAGCAAAATGACTATCAATAAAAACTTGAATCTTCAGAATAAAACACCTAAAATTATTTCCAAAGGGATAAAACGACAAACAAGGGGGAATGGAGATGTCTGCAATCATTCAAGAACTAGAACAACTAACAAATAATATTAATCAAAATCCGAAATTTATTGAAAACTTCGAAAAGACTTATCAATTTAGCATCAAAGATGAAGGAGTTTATAGCGTAGCTTTTTCTGATAACTGTGTGTCCTATCAAGAAGGTGATACCGAAAGCCCAGCTTGTACAATTAAATGTTCATCTGATAACTTTATTAAGCTTATTAAAGGAAAATTAAACACAACAACCGCTTTTATGATGGGGAAAATCAAAGTAGATGGAGATATTTCATCAGCATTAAAGCTACAATCGATTATTCAAAAGTATCAATAAAATTTAAAGAATGTGCCTGAAATCAGGCACATTCTTTATTTTATATAAACTTGATCATGTAATACTTTTTCTTTCCTCGACGAATAATGGAAAAAGCATTTTCTATACGATCTTCATTTGTCACTACATGACTAACCTCTTGCTGCCTCTCACCATTAATATAAATAGCTCCATTTGTTATATCTTCTCGAGCTTGTCTTTTAGATGAAGAAATTTTCGTCTGTACTAATAATTCAACTAACGGAATATCCTCTTTATTCACTTCAAATGTAGGAACATCTTTAAACCCTTGCTTAATTTCCTCACCCGTTAACGATTGAATATCCCCTTTAAATAAAGCATTTGAAATATTAATGGCTTGTTTAAGTGCGTCCTCACCATGGACAAGCTTCGTCATCTCCTCTGCTAATGCTTTTTGTGCAGAACGATTTTCAGGAGCGTCTTCAAGTTCTTTTTGAAGACTTTCTATCTCTTCTCTCGTTAAAAATGTGAAATACTTCAAGTATTTCATGACATCTTTATCATCTGTATTAATCCAAAATTGATAAAATTCATAAGGAGACGTTTTTTCTTCATCTAACCAAACCGATCCACCTTCTGTTTTACCAAACTTCGTGCCATCGGACTTTGTCACAAGCGGGATTGTTAATCCAAATGCTTTGGCATTCTCTCCTTCCGTTTTACGAATCAGTTCGAGTCCAGCCGTAATATTTCCCCATTGATCACTACCACCAATTTGGAGCTTACAATTTTCTTTCTGATATAAATTTAAGAAATCATACGACTGTAAGATCATGTAGGTGAATTCTGTAAAGGAAATTCCTGATTCAATTCTCGACTTCACCGAATCCTTTGCTAGCATATAGTTAATACCGAAATTCTTTCCAATATCTCTTAAAAAACCGATTACATCAAGCTTTCCTAACCAATCGTAATTGTTAGCAGCTATCGCTGGGTTTTCTGAATGAGAGAAATCTAAAAAACGAGCTAATTGCTGTTTTATTTTATCGGTAAATTGTTCTACGACCGATTGTTCATTGAGCGTTCGTTCTGCATTCTTTCCACTAGGGTCTCCAATCAGGCCCGTTCCTCCACCTACTAACGCGATTGGACTATGTCCAGCAAGTTGAAACCTTTTTAAAATTAAGATTGGAAGTAAATGACCAATATGCAAGCTATCAGCGGTGGGATCAAATCCAGCATACAGCTTCACTTGCTCTTTCGATAGCAACTCATTTAACCCTTCTTCGTCTGTCATTTGATTAATTAACCCTCGAAATTTTAAATCTTCGATCAAATTTGTCATGTTTTTATCTCCTATTCATATTTTTATCAAATAAAAAAGCCACCCCTACATACATTTCCATATGCAGGGACGACTTGATATCGCGGTACCACCCAATTTTAAATACCATAAAAGGTACTTCACTCGATAACGATAACGGCTCTTCACCGTCTTTTGCTAATTAGAAAAAATCTGTTCACAAAAGAAGCTCTTGAATGTAATTCACGATCTCTTCTATGTGCTGATTTCCACCACACACCAGCTCTCTATCACAGGGAGAAGTTCGTTACTTTATTCAGTCATTGCAGTCATTTATAATATTGGTTTAAATTTATTAAAGGATGTAGAAGTCATTAACTTTACAATCCTTTTTATCACACCCTTATAAAAAAGTCAAACGACTAAAAATAGATTTATCGTATATCCATTTCGACAAATATGCTATAATAAACAAGATTTTTAAGGGAGGTGGATCGGTGTGAAAAATCGATTTCAATGGTTTACAAAAATCAGCCCACTATTAAAAGAAAATTCAAGTAAACTAAGAATCAGCTATTATGTTATTTGGAATCTAATGTTACTAACTTTTATTATAGGTTTAATAGGATTTTCTTTTGTTAGTGGTGTAGGAGCTGGTTACTTCGCATCTTTAGTAGATGAAGAGCCAATCCGTTCAAAAGATGAATTAAATAGAAAGATCAACGATATAGAAGAAACATCAGAAGTTTATTTTGGAAGTGGCGAGTCTCTAGGAAAACTAAAAACGGATTTAGTCCGCGAGCGTGTTACATTAGATCAAATCTCACCTCATTTAGTAGACGCGCTTATCGCTACAGAAGATGAATACTTCAATGAACACGAAGGGGTCGTTCCAAAAGCGATACTTAGGGCCCTATTTCAAGAAGTCACCAACGCCTCCACTCGTTCTGGTGGAAGTACACTCACACAACAATTAATTAAAAACCAAGTGTTAACGAATGAAGTTTCATTTGATCGAAAAGCAAAGGAAATCTTATTATCTCTTCGCGTGGAAAATTTCTTTGAAAAAGAAGAGATTTTAGAAGCTTACTTAAATGTAGCTACCTTTGGAAGAAACAGTGCTGGACAAAATATAGCCGGTGTTCAAGCAACTGCAAAAGGATTATTTGGAGTTGAAGCAAAAGACTTAACGCTTCCCCAAGCAGCCTACATAGCTGGATTACCACAAAGCCCTTTCGCGTATACCCCGTTTTGGAAAAACGAGGAGGGCAAAGTCGTTATTAAAGATGATCTGAATCCAGGTCTTAATCGAATGAAAACAGTTTTATCAAGAATGTATAAGGAAGAATATTTAACAGAAGAAGAATATGACCAAGCATTAACATTCGATGATCAGCAGTTAAGATTAGAGCTTGAAGAAACGTTAAAGAAAAATGACAGTACACCTTATGAAAAATACCCAAGGTTAACGTATGAGATTGAAACTAGAGCTAAAGAACAATTAGCCTATGTTTTAGCTAAGGAATATGGTTATAAAGAAGAGGAACTAAAAGAAAATAGTAAGCTTTTCTCTTTCTATAAGTCTGAAGCCGATGAAAAGCTTAGACAAGAAGGCTATAAAATTACGACAACTATAGATAAAGCCATTTATGATGCTCAGCAAGCAGCAGCTGAAAATTATCAATACTATGGAAAAGAAATTGCTGGCGAACCAGTTGAAGCCGGAGCTGTACTAATTGAAAATAAGACAGGTAAGATCATTAGTTTTTTTGGAGGTCGAGACTTCGAACGCTCACAAGTCAATTACGCAACAGCAGCACCTCGGCCAAATGGTTCAACGATGAAACCTTTACTTGTTTATGCACCTGCATTTGAAAATGGCTTTGCTCAACCAGGTTCGGTTATTTTAGATGCACCCTATAACTACTCTGGTACAAGTCATGGTGTACACAATTACACTAGTAGATATAGTGGATTTGTGAGTGCTAGAAAAGCTTTGACCCAGTCTTATAATGTTCCAGCTGTAAAGATTTATACTGAAATGCTTCAAAAAAGCAATCCAATGACTTATCTTGAAAAAATGGGGTTCTCTACTTTAAACAAAAAAAGAGATTATAACGCTCCTGCAGTAGCATTAGGTGCTTTAACAGATGGTGTTTCTGTGGAGGAAAATGTAAATGCCTATGCCACTTTCCCTAATTATGGTGAATTTATTGATGCATACATGATAGAAAAAATCGAAACAAAAGAGGGAGAAGTCATTTATCAACATGAAAGCCAACCAACGAGAGTGTTCTCACCTCAAACCGCTTATTTAACATTAAATGTTATGAGAGATGTCGTCACTAGTGGAACAGCTGGTAGGTTAAATGGAATGCTTTCTTTCAGTTCCAATTGGTCAGGAAAAACAGGAACAGGTCAGGATTATAAAGATGCTTGGTTTGTCGCCTCAAATCCTTCTGTTTCTTTTGGAACGTGGATGGGGTATGAACATCCTGAAACAGAAAATAAAGCTATAAGAGGACTTAACTACACATATAAAGGAAAAAAATATAGTGAACGTAACCTTGGTCTATGGGCAGAGCTTATCAACGCCGCCTACAAAGTCAACCCTGACTTAATTGATCCTAACACGAGCTTTAAATCACCTGGCGGAATTGTCACACGTTCGTACTGTAAATTAACAGGTGACCTTGCCTCAAAGGGATGTAGCGAAGCAGGATTAGTAGATAGTGATATTTATAATGCGAAGTTTGTTCCTACTAAAAAGGATAATAGTTTAACAGATGGTAAGTTTGTATATGTAAAGGATAAGGCGTATCAAGTCCCTTCATCCGCTCCTAGTGAGTTTGTGCAAACAGGATATACGATCAGTAAAGACTTCTTGAAAAAGCATAATTTATCGAGTATTCAGCAACTAATGCAATGGTTACCTGATGGCATAAAAGGAAAGCAAGCCATTGCCACAGAAGCAGATCAAATCACAGATAATGGTACCATTCCTTCTGCCGTCACAGGTGTCAGGTTGTCAGGAAACTCATTATCTTGGAACACTAGCGGTGACTCTGATGTCATTGGCTATCGTGTTTATCAGGCGGCATTCAACTCTAATTCATTTAGAAAAGTTGCCAGTGTACCTGCTAACCAAACATTATCCGTAAATATTAGCGATCAAACAGCGGAATATTACGTCGTTGCGGTTGATGTTGCGGGTAAACAGTCGACTTCCTATACCGTCGTACAAGGTAGTCAATATGCCAAGAAAGGGAAAGAACAAGAAGAAAAAGAGAAACAAAAGCAGGAAGAGGAAGAGCAAAAAGCTAAAGAGGAAGAAGAAGCAATCTCCACCGAAGAATAATGAATTAAGAGCATCTCCATACGATTGGAGATGCTCATTTTAATTTGTAACTTTTGGAAAGTTAATACATTGTTTAAGAAAGACGAGAAATATATCCATTATTAAACGCTCAGAATACACAACTCTGAGCGTCTTTTTTACTCTATTCTTCCATCGTAGATAAATCACCTGTTGGTAAGTTTAATTCCCACGCTTTTAACACTCTTCTCATGATCTTTCCACTACGGGTTTTTGGAAGTGATTCTTTAAATTCGATTTGCCTTGGAGCTGCATGAGCCGCAAGGCCTTTTTTAATAAACAGACGAATTTCTTCTTTTAATTCATCGGTTGCTTCATAACCTTCACGAAGAGATACAAACGCTTTAATGATTTCTCCACGTATAGGATCAGGTATACCAATAACACCTGCTTCAGCTATAGCAGGATGCTCTACTAGTTTGCTTTCCACTTCAAACGGTCCTACCCTTTCACCTGAAGTCAAAATCACATCATCAATTCTCCCCTGAAACCAAAAATACCCATCTTCATCTTTATAAGCAGAATCACCAGAAATATACCAGCCACCAGGCATAAAATAAGATTGATACTTCTCTTCATTATTCCAAATGGCGTTCATCATAGATGGCCAGCCCTTCTTAATGGCTAGGTTCCCCATGCAATAAGGTGGTAACTCATTTCCTTCATTATCGATAATCGCTGCTTCGACTCCTGGTATTGGTTTCCCCATGGATCCAGGTTTAATTTCCATACATGGGTAATTACAGATCATTTGTGAGCCTGTTTCTGTCATCCACCACGTATCATGAATTCGCTTATGAAAGACTATCATTCCCCACTTAATGACTTCTGGATTAAGTGGTTCTCCAACACTTAAAATGTGCCTTAAGGAATTTGCTCATATCGCTTAACAATTTCGTTGCCAGCTCCCATCAGCATTCTGAATGCAGTAGGTGCGCTGTACCATACCGTCACTCCATAGTCTTCAATTAATTGATACCATTCTGATGGATTGAACCTACCACCTAAAACGACATTAGATGCGCCATGAAGCCAAGGTCCAAACATACCATAAACCGTTCCTGTCACCCAGCCTGGATCAGCCGTACACCAGTAGACATCATCTTCTTTTAAATCAAGAACCCATGCTGCAGTTTGATATTGTTGAATCATTCCTTGGTGGACATGGAGAACTCCTTTCGGTTTTCCAGTAGAGCCAGAAGTATAATGAAGCAACATTCCATCCGTATGATCCATCCACTCTATTTGCAAATGTTTTGACACATCTTTTAAACATTGGTGATAATTCACAAAAACATCACCCTCGAAATGCTCATCCCCCACAATGATAACAGATTTTAGGCTCTTTAATTCATTAATGGGAACCCTATCAAGTAATTCCGGAGTTGTGACAATGACTTTCGCTTCACTATCTGCAAGACGATCAAATACTGCCCCTTCCATAAACGCTTCAAAAAGAGGACCTACAATTGCACCTAGTTTAATTGCGCCTAAAGAAATCGCATATAGTTCTGGTGATCTTGGCATGAAAACAAAGACTCGATCCCCTTTTTGAACATCGGCATACCTTTTTAACACATTCCCTGCCTTATTAGACAAGTCCATCATTTCTTTAAACGTATACTTTTCTTCACGATTTTGATCTCGATAATAAAGAGCAATTTTATTTTTACGATACGTTTTTGTATGGCGATCAATGGCCTCGTAGGCTGCATTCATTCGACCTGTTTCAGACCAAGAAAACGCTTCTTCAACCTTTTTCCAATCAAAATCTTCTTTAACCTTCTCATAGTCTTGAAGATTATAATTCCCCTTCACTACTGGCAGCGCTTCCATTTTCACTATGCATTTTCCCCCTTTATGGAATTATTTCACTCTGTTATCATTATAGTATACGAAACTCGTTTTCTCAATTTTTTATAAGAAAAGCGCAAGCGCCCGCCTAACGACGAAGGGGCTTGAGCACTTCGTATGAGATAAAGGAAACACGAAAAGCCACAGGGCTTCGATGTTGACTTATCATAAGGAGAAGGGCGAAAACTTACGAGTCGTTGGGCGATGGAGCTAGACAAAAATAAAAGCACCATCCGAATAAGGACAGATTTTTATACTTTCTTACTCTGTAAGAAAAGCGGAAGCGCCCGTTTAGCAACGCAAAGCAAAGGAACGTCAACTAACAACAGTCACATCGTGTGACTAACGTTGACGCTAGCCCGTCCTGGGCATCGCCGTATGAGATAAAGGAAACACGAAAAGCCCTAAAGTAGAGGATCTACTAACTACTGCCACGTCCTGTGGCAAACGTAGATCCACCTCCCTCCTGGAGGCGTCTCCGTTGACTTATCAAAGAAATGGAACACCATCTAAAGGCGCCCACGTCCTGTGGGCAACGATGATGCTAGAACTTCCTGTGCATCGAAAAACTTACGAGTTGCTGGGCGATGGAGCTAGACAACAAAAAATACCTTTTTTATAAAAAGAAGCTCACTTTCTTATCTTTTAGTAAAAACAAATTTATGAAAACGCTTTATTTTTTCACATATCCTGTATAATAAAGGTACCCATATTTAAATTGTACTTGCCATAAAAATTAGACAACAAAAAGTGAAACCATAACCTCATTACAATAAGAAAGGCGCAAGCGTCTTGCTCAGCCACGACAAGCATAAGGTGCAGAGAAAAGAAAGATGTTCTTTATCTTTTGTTCTACGTGACTTATGACCTCGAGTGGCTAGGCGCTGGAGTAGACAACGATGTTTGCACCTTCTTATAAAGGACAAAGTTTATACACTCTTATCTTTTGAAAAATTATAGGCGGTGATCAAATGGAGCATGTGAAAACATATAATGCTCAAGAACTAAAAACACCACATGGAACATTAATTGTTGAAGGCCCCATTGGAGCAGAAAAGTTAAAAAAATATACATTTCATGAAGGACTAGTAGCATTTAGACAACCTGAAAAACAACATGCAGCATTAATCGAGATTTCCCAGCTCCCCGAGGGTCGCATTATTATTGCTAGATTAAATGAAACTATTATAGGTTATGTTACATATCTCTATCCCGACCCACTTGAAAGATGGTCTGAAGGAAAAATGAAGGATTTAATTGAACTTGGTGCAATCGAGGTTGCAAACCAGTTTAGAGGTTATTCGATCGGAAAAACGTTGCTTAGAGTATCCACAATGGATGACTGGATTGAAAATTATATTATTATCACAACAGAATACTACTGGCATTGGGATTTAAAAGGAACAGGATTGAATGTTTGGGAATACCGAAAAATCATGGAGAAAATGATGGTGGCAGGTGGATTAGAATGGTTCGCAACAGATGATCCTGAAATATGCTCTCACCCTGCGAACTGCCTAATGGCTAGAATCGGTAAGAATGTAAATAAAGAGTCTATTGAAAAATTTGATCGTCTCCGTTTTATGAACAAATTTATGTATTAGTTAAATTTAAAAACTTCTTACTAGATCACCTAGCTGAAATTTCTTTAAAGGGAGAGAGAAATATGATTGTCGAGCAAATAATGAGAAAAGAAGTCTCTACATTAGGACCTCATGATACCATTGAAAAGGCAATTGAAGTCATGGGTAAAGAAGACATTAGGCATATCCCAATTATTGATAAGCATGGGATATTAGTGGGGATTATTTCGGACCGAGATATTCGAGATGCAAGCCCGTCTATCTTTGAACTCGTAAATGAAAAACAATTTTTATCTCGACCTATTGAAGACATTATGAAATGGGATGTGATTACTGGTCATCCTTTAGACTTTGTCGAAGAAATATCAGCCATTTTCTATGAACATCGCATCGGTTGCTTACCCATTGTGAATCATGAAAAGCTCGTAGGGATCGTTACTGAAGCTGACCTACTTTATACGTTTATTCAATTAACTGGAGGACTCCAACCTGGTTCACAAATTGAAGTCAAGGTTCCAAATTTATCTGGAAGTCTTGCTGAAGTATCAAGTATTATTCAACAAAAAAATGTAAACATTCTTAGTGTTCTCGTTTATCCAGACTTTAATGACCAATTTAAAATATTGGTTTTCCGCATTCAAACAATGAATCCAATGAGTGTGATTGAAAGCTTAAGAAAGAGTGGATATGAAGTTTTATGGCCTAATTTGCCGGGGATATCCTCATGAGTAATTGTGCCTTTATTTATTCACCCTTTTATCAAAAATACCAATTCAATGAGAATCACCCTTTCAATCATATTCGAGTTGAATTAACGCTAGATTTATTAAAAAGACTCAATGTAATAGAAGAAAAAGAAATCGTCTCTCCTCGGCTTGCTGAGGATCACGAGCTCTTACTTGCACATGAGCAAACGTATATAGATCTAGTAAAAAAAGCAAGTGTTGGAAAATTAGATCAAACTACTGCTTTAAATGTAGGGCTTGGAACAGAGGATGTTCCTATTTTTGAAAGTATGCATGAATCCACCTCTTTACTTGTCGGCGGAACGTTAACAGCAGCTGAATATGTGATGTCTGGTAAAGCCAACTACGCCCTTAATCTAGGAGGTGGACTTCATCACGGTTTTAGAGGAAAAGCATCTGGTTTTTGCATTTATAATGATAGCGCCGTCGCAATCCACCATTTAATAAAAAAATATGATATAAAAGTTTTATATGTAGATACAGATGCTCATCATGGGGATGGAGTACAATGGGCTTTTTACGACAACCCCAACGTTTGTACACTGTCCATTCATGAGACGGGAAGGTACTTATTTCCTGGGACAGGAAACGTCAATGAAAGAGGAAGTGGTCCAGGCTATGGTACAACCTTCAATATCCCTTTGGATGCATTTACAGAAAATGAATCTTTTTTTACAAGTTTATGAACAATCCTTATTAGAAATTGCTCATTTTTTTAAGCCTGATGTGATTGTGACACAAAATGGAGCAGATGCACATTATTGGGATCCACTCACACATCTTTCTTCTACTATCGATATCTTTCAGGAAATTCCCAAATTAGCTCATCGTGTAGCTGATGAGTATTGTGAGGGTAGATGGATTGCACTTGGAGGAGGAGGATACGACATATGGAGAGTCGTCCCAAGGGCATGGGCATATATTTGGCTAGAAATGAAAGGAATTAAAGTAAATGGAGATCTCCCTATCGAATGGATAAAGAAATGGCAGAAGAAATCACCTGTCGATCTTGTACCTACATGGGAAGACCCTCCTAATCTATATAAACCTATACCTCGAAAACAAGAAATTGAAGAAAAGAATGCTCAAACATTGAAAAGATCATTACAGATAATTCACAGAAGACAAAGAGCTTAACTACCCCTACTACTTAAGTAGGGGGTAATTCTATTAATATAGGTCTAAAAACGAAAAAGGTAGCAGTCTACAAAGACTACTACTCCTGTTTGTTGTCCATAATAACAATTTCCACACGTCTATTTTTCTTCATAGACTCTTCGCTTTCATTATTACTTACTGGCATTGTGTCTGAATATCCAACCGCAACAAACCTCGATTCACTTAGTTGTTTCTCATTAGTAAAATAGCGTATAACACTACTTGCTCTTGCACTTGAAAGCTCCCAGTTAGAAGGATATTGATAAGTAGATATTGGGCGACTATCTGTATGCCCCTCTACTCTAATATCATTAGAAATCGTTTCAAATAAGGATGCCATCGTTTCTAAAAAAGGATAAGCATCCTCTAATATGTATGCTTCACCAGACAAGAATAAAACATTTTCTTGTAAAACAAGTACAACGCCTTTTTCCTCTCGAGTAGCTGTTATCATGTGATCTAATTGATTATCGTGTAAATAGGTTCTTATTTGTTTTAAAAGTTCATCCAACTCATCTTCCTGCTTCACTTTTTCTTGAGTTCTGGCTCTTCTACAATATCATGGTCATCTACAATCGAGGTTTGCTCATCTAAAATCCCATTATTAAACGAGCTTATGACCTTTTTAAACTTTTCTGCATCTATACTTGACATAGAAAACAGTAAAATAAAGAATACGAGTATTAAAGTAATTAAATCTGAGAAAGTTACGATCCATCTAGCAGAGTTAGAAGATTGAGAAGAAACCCGATTCTTTCTAAGCTTCATAAAGAACATCCTCATCTTCAGATAATTCTTCTTCATCCGCCTTTTTATTGTTTTCTTTTACAAACACAGAAAGCTTATCAAACAATTGTCTCGAATTTTGTCCTGTTTGAATACCGATGATTCCTTCAATCATAATTTGCTTCATAAAAATCTCTTCTTCTGTTTTTTCCTCTAATTTCGCAGCAATAGGTAAAAATAGCATATTAGCTAGTAACGAACCATAAAGAGTGGTAAGTAAAGCGATAGCCATGTTAGGACCAAGCGTTTCTGGGGTGTTAAGGTGATTTAACATCAGCACTAAGCCAATTAAGGTCCCAATCATTCCCCATGCAGGAGCAAATTCACCAGCCTTTTCAAAAACCCTTCGACCCTTTCGGTGCCTTTCTTCCATAGAGGCAATATCCGTGTTCAAAATATCGGAAATTGTATTTTGGTCTACTCCATCTATCACTAGCATTAACCCTTTTCGCAAAAACCGATCATCCATTTCCATCACATCTGGTTCCAAAGATAATAATCCTTGTCTTCTAGCTTTTTCCGATAATTCGATAAAATGATTAACCAACTCATATTTATTTAAATCATCTATTGTAAACGCCTGTTTTAGTATCACAGGAGCATTTTTTAATTCCTTGAAAGGGAAACTAACCATCAAAGCTGCTAACAAACCCCCTGTTACAACAAAAAATGAAGTAATATCTAAAAAAGAACGGAAGCCAGTCATTCCAGCTCCCGACAATATTCCCACTATGATCATTGATAATCCTAGTAAAATACCAATCGGCGTTAAAATATCTTTGCGCTTCAAACATCTCCACTCCCTAATAATTAGAAAAGCTGAAACCTTTACTCACACCACTTAATATGAAGAGAGCTCCCTTTTAGAGGTTGTTCAAAAAGTCATGAAAAATTGCTGTCGAATAACTTTGTTGTCTCGCTATTCCAAGCTCCGACGCCAGGATTGGCTAGCACGAGCGTTGTCCCTAGGATGGGGACGTCTTTAGCTCGTGATACTTCTGTTTGTACACTGCGGTGCTTCGATGCCCAGGACAGGCTAGCGCAGGCGTTGCCACAGAACGTGGCTGAACTTAGCCTGCGTTCATAAGCAGGACGCCTCGTTCTTCTCGGCCCTTTTTCCCCTACTTTTTGAACACGCACTTCTAGAACATATCAAAAGGTTATCTCATTCTCAGAAAGCTACTTTTGTAAAGGGATGACTCCTATCTTTTAAAAATAAACTCAAATCTTTTTTCTCTCTATTTTCAATTGTTAAAAAGGGCATTTAAGTACATTTTTTAGATTTATTTAGTCGACTGTCTCTTTTCAATTCTATGTGGCAAAACTACTGAGTAGTTTTCAACTGTTTCCTTATTCATTAACTTTGTTAACAGCCTCATTGCTACGGCCCCAATATCATAAGTAGGTTGGACAACTGTTGTTAAGGTTGGACGAATCATCGTTGCTAGTCGGGTATTGTCAAACCCAACTACATCAATGTCTGTTGGAACATGGTATCCACTATCTTGAGCACCATGAATCACTCCTAATGCCATTTCATCTGTTGCAACGAAAATCGCTGTCGGTCTGTTTGGAAGATCTTTGATTGACTGAAATGCCTCAGTACCAGAATCATAAGTGTTGTCTCCTTCTTGCAAAAGTTCTTCATCAAAGTCAATTCCTGATTCTTGTAAAGCTCTTTTATATCCAGCTAGCTTTTTGGCACCATTTATAGGTTCGTTCTTAGGACCTGTTAAAAATGCAATACGGTTATGTCCTTTGTTAATTAAAAACATAACAGCATCAAAAGCTGCTTGTTCATAATCAATATTTACAGAAGGAATTTGATCACTTTCATCTATAGCGGCAGCTAATACAATTGGAACAGGTGAGCGATTAAACTCCTCTATATGATCTTTTGTAATTTCTCCACCCATAAATACAAGACCATCCACTTGTTTTCCTAACAAAGTATTAATGAGATGAAGCTCTTTCTCTAAATTTTGATCAGAATTACATAAAATTATATTATATTTATACATCGTTGCTATATCTTCAATTCCTCTTGCTAATTCAGAATACAACGTACTAGAGATATCAGGTATAATGACACCCACTGTTGTTGTTCGTTTACTAGCTAACCCTCTAGCAACAGCATTAGGCCGATAACCAAGCCTTTCAATAGCATCCAAAACTTTTTTCCGAGTCGTAGGTTTTACGTTCGGGTTGCCATTTACTACACGTGATACCGTAGCCATTGACACATTCGCTTCACGTGCAACATCATATATTGTTACATTCATTACGATCACTCCTCATTGTGACATTATTTACTTATAGTATGACCATATCACTTTTTTCTAGTGACATCCGCCTATTTCTATTAAAGAGGTTGTTCAAAAAGTTATGAAAAATTGCTGTTGAATAACTTTGTTGTCTCGCTATTCCACTCCTCCGACGCACAGGATGTGCTAGCACAGGCGTTAACCACAGGAAGTGGTTGTTCTTAGCCTGTAATCCTTCTGTACGTACACTGTGGTGCTTCGATGCCCAGGACGGGCTAGCGCAGGCGTTGCTCTCGCGACGTGACTGAACTTAGCCTGCGTTCCTTTAAGCAGTCGCCTCGTTCTTCTCGGCCCTTTTCCCCCTACTTTTTGAACACGCACTTAAAGAATATTTTTTAACTTTAATCGCTGAAAAATATATTAAGAAAGCGTGTGAAATTAGTCACCAATCGACATTAATTTCGTTTTTTGTCTTAATAGAAAACTACCTATATGTAAATTATCATATTACACAATGAAAGCGTCTGCAATGTCTTTACTTAATAACACATTGTTATTATTCGATTCGGCCTCTTTTTTTTCATTTTTTTCGGGACTAAAAAGAACGCTTTTAGCTCTCATTAATGTTATCGGTTCATTATGAAAAGTTTTTAATATAATCTAATACGAAAAAAGCTAGCCTTTCTCTTGGCTAGCTTTCCTCAAGTATTTATTTTGTTACTGTTGATTTTGATAAAGAAAGTCCTTCATAAAATTCGTCAAATTGGTCAAGATCCATTTGTTGAGCGGAATCTGACAGGGCAACTGCCGGATCTGGATGAACCTCAGTCATCACTCCATCTGCTCCTATAGCTAATGCTGCTTTTGCTGCGGGTAATAACAAATCACGTCTTCCTGTTGAATGAGTAACATCCACAAATACAGGGAGGTGTGTTTCTTGCTTTAATATAGGAACAGCAGAAATATCTAAAGTATTTCTCGTTGCTCTTTCATACGTTCGAATGCCTCTTTCACAAAGAATAATTTGATCGTTTCCTTGAGAAATAATATATTCAGCCGCATTCATAAATTCCGAAATAGTAGCAGAAAGGCCACGTTTTAATAACACAGGTTTGTTAACTGCTCCGGCCGCTTTAAGCAATTCGAAATTTTGCATATTTCGTGCACCAATTTGAATAACATCAATATAATCTAGTGCTATTTCAATATGGGATGGACTGGTAATTTCACTAATAGTAGCTAGATCATACTCATCTGCCACTTGCTTCAATATCTTTAACCCTTCAATACCTAGCCCCTGGAAATCATAAGGAGATGTTCTTGGTTTAAAGGCACCTCCTCGTAATAACTTAAGCCCTTTTTTCTTAACGGCTTCAGCTACTGTTGCCACTTGTTCATAACTCTCAACAGCACAAGGCCCCACAATTAATGTTTGTGCTCCATTTCCAATTTCTACGCCTTTTATATTCACTACCGTATCTTCAGGTTTTTTCTTCCGAGAAACTAATAGGGCTTTTCTATGGTCATCTTCTTGTAACTCTAAACCTGCTTTAAAAATTTCTTTAAATATATGTTGTAATGTTGAATCCTCAAAAGGACCATCATTATGCTCTTTTATATTATTTAACATATTTCTTTCACGAACTGGATCATATCGATTTATACCTTGTGCTTCTTTCGCCTTACCAATCTCTTGCACCAACATTCCTCGCTCGTTAATCAGCTTTAACATCTCTAAATTCAACTCGTCTACTCTCTCTCTTAATGCATCTAGTTCAGCATTACTCATCTTTCTCATCCTTTCGAATATTAATAAATAATAGAGGTTGTTTAAAAAGTTCTACCACATGGTTATCGGAGATGAAGCTCTTCATTTTATTCACCATCCTTATTCCAAAACTTTTTGAACACGTATTTTAATTAGGGTTAATTATAAGGGATTCAAGATCAAATGTCACGAAAAATTATTTCATCACTAAAACGCTTTTAAGTACTAAAGTTTTTGTTAGAAGTTTTTCTTCTCTAATATAGTTTTACTTTATGATTCTTTAATGAAGAGGGTGTATTCATTTGAAAAGTTCTGAACCTTTTTTTTTCATTAGATATCGGAACAAGAACTGTAATTGGTCTTTTACTATCAAAAAGCAACGATCACTATCATGTTGAAGATATCGTAATCGAGGAGCATGAGGAACGAGCAATGTTAGATGGACAAATTCATAATGTAATTAGTGTAGCCGAAGTCATTTCCAAAGTGAAGAACAAGCTAGAAAAAAAACATGGTCCTCTTAAAAAGGCGTGTATTGCAGCAGCAGGACGTTCCTTAAAAACGGTAAATGCCTCATCAGAAATATCGATTCAAGGAAAGCCTTTTGTAACAAAAGAAGATATCATTCACTTGGAACTTAGTGCGGTTCAAGAAGCACAAATACAGCTTTCCGTATCAGAGGATGCTAATAGCTCCAACCAATATGACTGTGTAGGGTATTCTGTATTACATTACAAACTAGATAATCATGAAATTGGCCATTTAATTGATCAACAAGGAAAAAACGCTTCTGTTGATGTTATCGCTACCTTCTTACCGAAAGTTGTCGTTGAATCTTTACTGTCAGCCTTAAAACGAGCTGATCTTGAAATGCGATCACTGACATTAGAACCAATTGCCGCTATCAATGTACTCACTCGTCCTAACATGCGCCACTTAAACATAGCCCTTGTTGATATTGGGGCAGGCACATCTGATATTGCCATTACAAATGAAGGAACCGTCGTGTCATATGGAATGGTCCCTATCGCAGGTGATGAAATAACAGAAGTGATTTCAGAAGAATATTTACTAGACTTTTCAATAGCCGAAAAGGCAAAACGAGAGTTATTAAAAAAAGACGAAGTAGTCGTCACAGACATTTTAGGAGTTGAAACAAAAATAACACAAAAAGAGATGATTGATATCATAAGGCCCGCTACAAAAAATTTAGCCAACCAGCTTAAAGAACATATTTTAATGTTAAATAACGGACAAATACCTAAAGCCATAATGCTTGTTGGCGGAGGAAGCTTGACACCTGAGATTGACCTTCATTTAAGTCAAGAATTTGATTTACCCCATAATCGTATCGCTATTAGAGGAGTTGAAGCTATTCAAAAACTAACTATAAAAGAAGAACTAACCTTTGGGCCAGAAATAATTACCCCTATTGGAATTGCGATTTCTTCAACTACTAATCCTATTCAATACATTTATGTTAAAGTCAACGAAACACCCATGAGGCTTTTTCAAATAAAACCATTGACCGTTGGTGATGTTCTCCTATCAGCTGGAGTAATAATCAATGATTTATACGGGAAACCAGCCCGTATTAAAACCGTCACTGTCAATGGAAAAACAACTCATATACCTGGAGAGAAAGGAGACAATCCATTCATCCTTAAAAATGGTCATACAACTTCTCTTAAAGAACTTATATCTAGTGGAGATCATATTGAGTATGAAAAAGGGGCCGATGGGAAGGAGAGCAAAATAAAAGTAAAAGAACTTGTCCATTTAAAAGAAAAAAAATCATTTGTTTTTAATGACCAAACTCATTTGATCGAGACATCCATAAAAGTAAACGGTAAAAAAGTTGATTATCACTATGTAATTGATGATAACGATGTCATTATTAGTTATACACCGTCATCTATTCGCCAAGTGTTACTCTCTTTAGGAAAAGAACAGTTGATTAAAAACATAAAACCTTTTATTGTTCTACTCAATGGTAAGCCTATTGAATGTAAAGATTTTGGCGCTCAGTTATATCATAATGGTGTGATTGCAAATTTAGATTCAAACATGAAAGACGGAGATGTTTTAACCTTTGAGACATTTAAAAAGCCTGCTTTAAGTGCTTGGTTAAAAGCAATTGGAATTGAAAGCCATAAAAAAGTGCCGATCATTTTTAATGATAAAAAGATCATCTTAAAAAAACCGATTTTGCTTTTTTACAAACAAAACCAACTTATAAAAGAAAGTGATTCTTTATTTAATGGTGATTCTATTGTTATGAAAAAACTCGCTCCTAGTTCATTTATTTTTCAAGATTTATTTAAGCAAATCGATTTAGACATTCCTAAAGACGGTCGTAAAAATTTCAAGCTAACGAAAAACGGTAAGGAAACGACCTTTGATGAAAAAATCAATGAGAATGACAGACTAAAAATTGAATGGTTTTAAAAACAAATGAACGAAAAGAGCAAGGAGATACTCCCTGCTCTTTTCATTATTCATCTTTAGATTCATTTGGTAAAGGAATGTAATTAGAATCTTGATTTAATTGCTCGCTATTTTCCTCATTACTCCCTCCATTTTTTTGAACAAAAGAATTAGAAATATCTACAACTTTTCCTTTTGCTTTTTGAGCAAGTTCACTACTCGCCGATTGAGCCTGTGTTGTCCAATCACTCGTTTTCTTTTTAATATCTGTAGAATTTAAATCTTCTCTTAACTCTTTCCCGCTCTTAGGAGCAAATAACAATGCTACAAGCGCACCTATGAGACCTCCGAGAAACGCACCGAATAAAAATCCACCTTCATCTTGTTTTTTTTTCGCCATTATTCAATATCCCCTTTCAAAATTAAGAAAAGCGCAAGCGCCCGTCTAGCGACGCAGGTGCTTATAGACCCCCGCATGAGATAAAGGAAACACGAAAAGCCGGAAAGCGGAGGATCTACTAAATTCAGCCACGTCCTGTGGCAACGTAGATCCACCTCCCTCCTGGAGGCGTCTCCGTTGACTTATCGTAGAGAAATGGAACATCATCTAAAGGCGCCCACGTCCTGTGGGCAACGATGATGCTAGCACCTCCTGTGCGTCGAAAGCGCTACCCGTCGCTGGGCGCTGGAGCTAGACAACGATGAAAGCACTGTCTTATTAAGGACAAAGTTTATGCTTTCTGATCTTATAAAAAAGAATAATCAAGACTTCTGTATCTTCACTCAGATTTTGATTTTTTATTTTTCACTTTGTCCCAAATATCAATAAAAACATTACTCCATTGAATAACTTGAGATACTTTTTCCTTATTTTGATGGACTTGGTTTGAAACTGATGTGGATGCTCTTTGCAAAGAGTCATTAAAACTTTGAACGGTTGTTCCAACATCTTTAATTCCATCTACTAAAACATTTAATCTTTCTGATTTTTGTTGAACATCTTCTGCTAGAGCATTTGTTTTATGTAATAATGAAGTTGTCTCGGTTGTAATGCCCTGTAATTGCTTTTCCATCCCTTCTAAAGTACCTGAAACTTGATTTAAGGTATTTGACATAGATTTTAAAGCTTTTGCTAAGTACACCACTAACACAGTAAATGCGACTGCAATAAGAGCCACGCTTAAATATAATATGATTATCATCCTTACACCACCTAATTCACTTAATTCACTATTTCCCAATAACTAATTTTGTATACATTTCCCTAGTCCTTCGACAAATTCCTCCTCACTTCCTCTATAAAAGTGAAAAAATTTTATATTCTTCCTATAAAACGATACAATATAATTGTACATAAGAAAAGCGTAAGCGCCTTGGTATGATACAAACTACCTTAATAAAGGTCTCTATGCTTGATGCAAACTAAAAGGAGGTTATTTAAAATGAAAGATCCACGTATACAAAAACTAGCCCACTCTTTAATAAACTATTCGGTAAACCTACAAGAAGGTGAAAAAGTATTAATAGAGAACTTTGGTATAGAGCGTGATCTTGTAACCGCATTAGTAGATGAAGCCTATAAAGCTGGAGGGAATCCATTTGTTCTATTAAAGGATCATACCATTGATCGTGCACTTTTAATGGGAGCAAAAAATGACCAATTTGATAAGATAGCAGATTTTGAAGCTAATGTTATGTCTCAAATGGACGGATACATTGGCTTACGTTCTGGGAATAATATTAATGAATTATCGGATGTTCCAGCTGAGAAGCTGAAAATTCATGGTGAAACAATTATGGATAAAGTCCATCGTAAAATCCGTGTTCCTAAAACAAAATGGGTTGTTCTTCGTTACCCTACGGCTTCCATGGCTCAACTTGCAAAAATGAGCACGGAAGCATTTGAAGACTTTTACTTTAATGTATGTACCCTCGATTATAGTAAAATGGATAAAGAAATGGATGCTCTTGTTGATTTAATGAATAAAACCGATAAAGTTCGCTTAACAGGTCAAGGAACTGATATAACTTTTTCCATAAAAGATATCCCTGCAGTAAAGTGTGCGGGTAGATTAAACATTCCAGATGGAGAGGTTTATACAGCTCCTGTTAAACACTCTGTCAATGGAACAATTTCCTATAATACCCCTTCACCATATCAAGGGTTTACATTTGAGAATATTAAACTAACCTTTAAAGACGGTAAAGTCGTTGAAGCAACCGCCAATGATACTGAACGTATAAATAAAATTTTGGACACTGATGATGGTGCAAGGTACATTGGAGAATTTGCAATTGGCGTTAACCCTTATATTCTCCACCCAATGCAAGACATTTTATTTGATGAAAAGATTGATGGAAGCTTCCATTTCACTCCAGGACAATGTTACGATGATGCTTTCAATGACAATCATTCGAACATTCACTGGGATATTGTCAATATCCAAAGACCTGAATATGGAGGCGGAGAAATTTACTTTGACGATGTTCTTATCCGTAAAGATGGTAAGTTTGTCATACCTGAATTAGAAGGATTGAACCCAGAGAATTTAAAATAAGAAAGGCGAAAGCGCCCGTCTAACGACGAAATGAATGTAAAAAACCAGGTGAGATTAAAAATCCCACCTGGTTTTTATTCGTTAAATTATTAATTAGAATGAATAAACTGCTCGTACGCGTGCTGATATTTTTGAATATCACCGGCACCCATAAATAAAATAACGGCATTTTTATGATGTAATAATGTGGATGGATTATCTTCATTAAAGATTTCCGCATCATCAATACGCTCTTTCAAATCCTGAATCGTTAAATCACCTTTATTTTCACGTGCAGACCCGAAAATTTCACATAAATACACTTTATCTGCTTGATTTAAGCTTTCTGCAAATTCGTCTAAAAAAGACTTTGTTCGTGTGAAAGTATGTGGTTGGAAGACTGCGACAATTTCACGATCAGGATACTTTTGCCTAGCAGCTTCGATTGTAACTTTGATTTCGGTTTGATGATGGGCATAGTCATCAATAAGTACTTGATTTCCTACGACTTTTTCATTAAATCTGCGTTTAACACCTTTATGGGATTTCAATTGTTCTTTAATAATTTGAACATCGATGTTCTCATAGTGACATAATGAAATGACCGCTAACGAGTTAAGGACATTATGATCCCCATATGCCGGAATATCAAACGTTTCATAGTAAGTATTTCTCACAAATACATCAAAAGATGTACCTTTTGTACTTTTCACTACATTCCTTGCTTGAAAGTCATTTTCCTCATTAAATCCATAGTACAAAACAGGTACATTAGCTTGAATTTGTTGCAGTTGCTCGTCATCTCCACAAGCAATAATCCCTTTTTTCACTTGTAAAGCTAATGATTGAAAAGCATCAAAAACATCCTCAATATTTGAGAAATAATCTGGATGATCAAAATCAATATTTGTCATGATCACATAATCCGGTTCGTATGCTAAAAAGTGACGTCTATATTCACAAGCTTCAAAAGCAAAATAACTACTATTTTCAACACCTTTTCCCGTTCCATCACCAATTAAAAAAGAGGTCGGTTTTGCCCCATTAAGAACATGTGCTAAAATACCGGTTGTCGTCGTTTTCCCATGTACACCAGTAACAGCAATACTCGTGTATTTATCCATCAATTCTCCTAAAAATTCGTGATAACGATGAACAGGTAAATTTAATTTTCGAGCTTTTTGTATTTCTTCATGGTCGTCATTAAAGGCATTCCCTGCAATAATTACTTGACCTTCTTGAATATTATCTTGATTAAAAGGTAAAATTTTTATATTACGCTCTTCTAATACCTTTTGAGTAAAAAATTCTTTATCAATATCTGAACCTTGGACATGGTGATTCATATCATGCATAATTTGAGCAAGTGAACTCATTCCAGTCCCTTTTATTCCCACAAAATGAAAAACAGTCATATAGAGAACCTCCAACATTGTCTATCCCTATGATAGTATATGACGTATAACAAAATATGTAACCTTTTATTATAAACATACTTTATAAGCTTTTTTAATATTTAAAAGGAAGATCAAGCACTTAGAAAGACCTTCGTTTCATGAATCCATCGAGTCAATCTATTGTATAAAAATCAATCTCAAAACATTATAGCATGATACACCTTTAAAGACCATGAATACAAGTGAAATTTCGTGACTCATTGTGGGTGCATAATCATTCACTATTCATTTTGCCGATTTGAAAACTCCTCTAATGTTACAAGTACATCACGCGGCTTACTTCCTTTTTGCTCGGATATTATTCCATCTTGTTGCATTAACTCCATTAATCTAGCTGCACGGTTATATCCGATTCTAAATCTCCTTTGAATACTCGATGTAGAGGCAGACCCTTGCTCTATTATATACAGACAAGCTTCTTCATAAAGCTCATCTTCAGCATGGCTTTTTTCCGCATTCTTTAGTAGTTCTTCTTGTTTAAACAAATAAGAAGGGTTTCCTTGTTTTTTCACAAAAGAAACGACCCTTTCAATTTCTTCATCTGAAACAAAGGTACCTTGAATCCGTAAAGGTTTAGAAGAGCCATTTTCGACAAACAGCATATCTCCTTTTCCTAACAACCTTTCAGCCCCTCCAAAATCAATAATCGTTCTTGAATCCACTTGAGATGAAACGGAGAACGCGATTCTTGTTGGAACATTAGCTTTAATTAAGCCGGTAATCACATCGACGGAAGGACGTTGTGTAGCAATTAATAAGTGAATTCCACACGCCCTTGCTTTTTGAGCGATACGACAAATGGCTTCTTCTACATCTGTTGGTGCCACCATCATTAAATCTGCCAATTCATCAATGACAATTACTAAATAAGGGAGACGCTCTTCTTTTCGAGACGTTTTTTCATTAAAACGATAAATATCACGTACGCCGGCATAAGAAAATAATTCATATCGTCGTTCCATTTCTTGAACAGCCCATTTCAAAGCTGATGTGGCCGCTTTGACATCCGTAATAACAGGACTTACTAAGTGTGGAATCCCATTATAAGGAGCAAGCTCAACCATTTTAGGATCAATCAAAAGTAACTTTACTTGATGAGGATCTTGCTTATATAAAATACTTAATAGCATCGTATTTATACAGACACTTTTCCCAGAGCCTGTCGCCCCTGCTATCAATCCATGGGGCATTTTCTTTAAATCTGTAACAACCGGTTGTCCAGATATATCTAACCCAAGAGCTACTGGTAAAAAATGATGATTTTCTGTGAAAGACTTCGTGCGTAAAATTTCTTTTAACGTAACCATTCTGCTTTGTGCGTTCGGTATTTCAATTCCAATCGTGTTCTTCCCCGGAATAGGCGCTTCAATACGAATATCCTTTGCAGAAAGGGCTAGTTTAATGTCATCTGTTAAATTTGTAATTCGATTCACCTTAACGCCTGGCTCTGGATGTACTTCTAACCTTGTAACGGCAGGTCCCTGAGTAACATTTACAACAGAGGCTTTTACATTAAAGCTCTTAAACATTTCGTTTAAAAGCGAACACTGTTTTTCTATCCAATCTTTATCATTATTTTGGCTTATTTTCGGTGCATTTAATAAAGATAAAGATGGATATTGAGAAATGTCTTTTTCCTGCTTTCTATCTCGCCCATACATAATCACATTATATGGGACAGTTCTTTTTCTATGTTGATTTTCTATTTGCTTTTCTTTTCCTACTTTTTTCTTTGATCGTGAATGAGCATCTATTTTTTCAGTAGAATCTTTTTCATAGATGATTGAACTATTCTTCTCAGAATCTAAATCAGTATCACTAGTCGGACTAGGCGTCTTATCTTCAAAATCTTGATCCTCTTCTATTAATTGTTCAGTTTGGTTTTCTCTGCTTTGATCTTCTACGTCTTTTAAATCATCCACAGTGACCGCAATTTCCTCTTCACTCATCCATTGGATATTTTCTTTTTCATTATCCAACTCAGTCACCCTCTCCAGTGATTGTTCACCACCTTCTAATGAAGATATAAAGGAAGTTTCATCACCTTTTGAAGATTGTATAGAATGGTTTAAAAAAATAGGATCAAACTCTTTTTGATTTTGCTCATCTATCTTTTTAGCATTTACACTACTGTCTTCCCTCTTGTTAAACCCATAAATGGGTGAAGGGGTTTCAGAAGGTTTAAAAGCCATTTTTTTCTTTTTGTGAATATCTTGCTTTTTTTCTACTTGCTGTGAATTTATATTAGGTGACTTTTCTTGATCATCAATTATAGGAAACCTAAATTGACCAGTTGGATACTGATATTTCACTTTTGCATCTGTTATATTGGGATATTCCTCTTCTTGATCAAGAATCTCATTTTTGAGTCTTTCAGTTGAGTCTTCTTCTTCACTCAATAAATATTTCATTAGTTTTGTAAACCAGTTCATTATCAATCACTCTTTCAATGATGGTAACTAGGCTATGGTCATCCTACAGAGCAATTAAATAAAAGAAGCACCTCAAGGATGCTTTTTTACATATTTACCTGAAATGGAGAACCGATTTCTTCTTCTGAATTCAATACAAGAATTCCTTTCTCTTTCGGTGCATCAGGAAGGTTTAATTCTTTTGCCGAACAGATCATCCCACTAGAAGGAACCCCTCTTAACTCTGCATCCTTTATAATCATTCCACTTGGCATGACAGCTCCTACCTTTGCTACTACAACCTTCTGCTGGGCCTCAACATTCGGAGCTCCACATACGATCTGTAAAACCTCTTTTCCTACATTAACTTGGCATATACTTAATTTATCAGCATTAGGATGCTTTTCTTTTTCCTCTACAAATCCAACTACAAATTTAGGGCCAAGGTCCGCTTCTAATTCATCTTCAAATCCTGATTGCTTTATAAGATCGTTTAATTTTGAAACAAGGTTTTCAGTTAAAGATACAGGACCTTTCTCATTAACTTGAATGTAATTAGATGCATTAAAAATATTGTAACCGACTCTTTCATTTGTATCTTTGTGAAAAATTTTCACGACATCTCCCTTACGATCAAATGTCCTCTTTTGCTTGTCAATATCCTTTAGTGAGATTATTAACGTATCTCCTACACCCTCAAAGTTATAAAAAGCATTCATCATGTTCAATCTTTCCCTTCTTGTTTGTTTTCCGCCAAAATAAAAATAGGCTCTAAATGCTCATCTTCATTATATAAAAATGAGAGAGCTGTAATTGGTACGGTCCCACTCGCAAAAAAGCTCATCGTTAGTTGTTGCAAAACATCATAACCAGAGGTATTTTCAATATCTGAAATAATTAATACATCTTGGTGAGGTACTGAAACCGCCATTTCTCCTTTAATCATACTTTCTTTAAAGTCTTTTAAAAAGGAGTCATTTAAGATTCGACTTGCGTCATATCCATCCTTGCTATTTAAAAAATAAAAAGTATTTCCAGCAACAACATCTTTTTTATATGAAGTTGGTAAAGATCTTACGTTAAACAATGCCATTTCTTTAATCCTTGTTTTGCTCCAGCCTTCTCTCTCCATCAACTGTTCATCAATTAAACGATACGTTTTTCCTAGATCTAAGGCGTAATAAACTCTAGTTTCAGCTGTATGTTCGTCATAAATAAGCGGAATTTCATCATTTGTTTGAATAGCGAACGAAGTGGAACGAATAACAGGGAAGACTTGTTTCTCCTTCCCAGTTAGTTTTTGATCATTACTCATGACTTTTAGTGCTTCTTTTATGTAGTAAACCACTTCTTCTAATGCGGATTGTTTATTCTCTTGATATTTAGAAATGATTTCCGGAAGAGAAACCGTGACCCCTTTTCTCGTTTCTGAGTCTTCTACTCTTAACGCATCTCTCTCTCGATCAAATTTTGAGACCCATGAAGGATTTGAGAGTTTTTCTTCAATCATTTTCGCCATTTGTCTAGCTGTTATCTTCATTCGATACACCCTTTAAAGTTTGGATAAATTCTTCTATTTGCTCTTTTGTCTTTCTCTCTTTACTTACAAACCTGCCTATTTCTTTTCCTTTATGAAAAGCAACAAAACTAGGAATTCCAAATATATTAAGTTCCACACATAAATCAATAAAGTTGTCTCGATTCACTGAATAAAAAGTGTACTGGCTGTTTTCCTCTTCAATTTCAGGAAGAATCGGATCAATTACCTGGCAATCGGGACACCAATTAGCCGTAAACATAAAAATACCTAGACTCTGGTTACGTGCTTCTTCGAATTCTTGTATACTTTGAATTTGTTTCATCTTAACAGCTCCTTTTTAAAGTTCGTTCAAGCAATTATCTATATTCTAAAAGGACATTTTCGGATTCATAACAAAATCATGATACAATAAATAAAGCAAAACTTCCATTCGAGAGTTTATTGTTTATTAATAAGTGTCTTCATTTACAGCAAAGAACAGGGAGGAACAAATATGGAAATCATCGTTTATTTAGCAGGTGAGATACATACAACTTGGAGAGATGAGTTTAAAGAAAAGGCAAAAGCCCTGCAACTGCCTATTACCTTCGTAAGCCCAATGGAAAACCATGATCGTTCAGACAATATTGGTGAAGAAATATTAGGTGAAATGCCGAATAAGGTCTTTAAAGATGAGGCTGCGTCACAAATAAACAATTTACGCACAGAAGTATTAATGAATAAGGCTGACTTAGTCATCGCTTTATTTGGTGAAAAATACAAACAATGGAATACTGCAATGGATGCTAGTAGCGCAATTACTTCGAATAAACCACTTATTTTAATAAGACCTGAAACCCTTCATCATCCTTTAAAAGAACTGTCGAACAAAGCTAATGTAACAGTTGAAACTATTAATCAAGCAATTAAAGCTTTATCCTATATTTTAGAAGATTGAGCGAACACCTAAATGGAAAGCAGTCCATTTAGGTGTTTTTTCTTCCTTATGCATTTTCTTTAATTGTTTGAACCGTTGACTCATCACAAGATTGAACAAGCTTGATCAATAGTTCTTTCGCAGCTAAATAATCGTCAATGTGAATCATAGAAGCATGTGTATGTATATATCTCGAGCATATACCAATGACCGCTGAAGGGATTCCCTCATTTGCAATATGTACGTTCCCTGCATCTGTGCCGCCTGGAGAGACATAATATTGATAAGGGATGTCATTTGTTTCAGCCATATCTAATATAAACTCACGGATTCCTCGATGCATAATCATCGATTTGTCTAAAATACGTAAAAGAACACCTTTTCCTAGTTGTCCGAATTCATTTTTGTTACCACTCATATCATTAGCAGGAGAAGCATCTAAAGCAAAAAACAAATCCGGTTTGATCATATTTGCTGCAACTTTTGCCCCTCTTAATCCAACTTCCTCCTGTACGGTCGCTCCTGCATAAAGAGTGTTCGAAAGCTCCTGTCCAGCTAATTCTTTCATTAACTCAATGGCTAAACCACATCCATAACGATTGTCCCATGCTTTGGCTAAAATTTTCTTTTCATTTGCCATTGGCGTATAAGGACAAATAGGAACAATCTGTAGCCCTGGTGTGATCCCCATCCCCCTTACCTCATCTCGACTATCTGCTCCAACATCAATCAACATATTTTTTATATCCATTGGTCTTTTCCTTTGATCTTCAGTTAACAAGTGGGGAGGAATAGAACCAATAACACCGATAATCGGACCTTTTTTTGTCATAATTTGTACTCTTTGAGCTAACAATACTTGGTTCCACCAACCGCCTAAAGGTTGAAAACGTATCATACCATTATCAGTAACGGAGGTTACCATAAAACCTACTTCATCCATATGTCCAGCTACCATAATTTTCGGTGCAGTTGGAGAGCTATGTTTAATCCCAAATATTCCTCCTAAACCATCTTGAACGATTTCATCTGAATATTTTTCAAGCTCCGTTTTCATAAACTGACGAACTAAGTATTCATTACCTGGTGCTCCTTGTAGTTCTGTTAAAGTCTGAAATAATTGATGGGTTTCTTCTGAAAACATATACTAACTCCCTTTATATTTTATTGTCACTTTCATTGTAACGAACTATATCTATCCTTTCTACTTTATTTATTCAATCCTTCTCTGTTATACTTAAACTATCAATAAAATGGGGGCCTTTGTATGAAATGGAAAAAAACCGTTGCCGGAATAAGCATTGCACTCCTTACAGCCTATGTTGTTAAAAAGAAACTAGATACACCTTATATCTCTTCTGAAAAAGCTCTTCAACTCGCAAAAGAATCGCTGAAAGAAAAAGGGATGATTGATGGATCATGGATTTATACAGAAGCAGAGGACTACATACAAAATGATCTATCCTACAAAGTTTATAAAGCTGGAATTAGCACGAATTCAGGTGGAGAAAACAGTCAGTATGAATTGATTATTGATGCCGAAACAGGGACGATCTTAAAAGCACAAAAAAAATAACAAACATACATGAAGGTTGACTTGAAAGATTTCAGTCAACCTTTTCTTCATCCAAAAAACGCTCTTTAGTTTCTTTTTCGTAACACTTTGTCAACAACTTCACCATTTTCATCCCATTTGATTGCTCTATAATAGGCATCATGATAAAACGTGAACCACACTCGCCCTTTCATACCTTTTGGTATCCAATGAATTTTTTGTTCGATGGATGTCATTGGATAATCGTCATATGCCAATACCCAAAGTGGTTTATTGTGAGCATGTGTTGGCATTAAGTCCGCCATATGAAAAATCTTTTCATCTTCTTCATGTATGACCACGATACTATGACCATCACTATGCCCTCCAGTATGGATTACCTTAATTCCTTGTAGTACTTCTATTTCATCTTCGAATAGTTCTACCTGTCCTTCTATAGCCTGCCAATTTTCTTTCCAATATGTATTGACCGACCTTATATTCGGATTAATCATCTCTTCCCATTCAACTTTTGAAGTAATAATCTTTGCATTTGGAAACGTTGATACCAGCTGATCCTTTTCCCACTTCGACAGACCACAAGCATGATCATAATGCATGTGAGTCATAATTACCATATCAATATGGGCTGGAGAGAGGTTTAATTCCTTTAAACAAGACTCAACTGAAGACTCTTCTGTGACTCCATAGTTTCTTTTTAACTTATCATTCATTTTATTAATCCCAATCCCGGTTTCAATTAGTATATTCAATCCATGCTTTTGTATAAGAATAGGATCTGTCCTTAATTCTATTTGATTCTTCTCATTTACAGGATATTTTTTAGACCACAATGGCTTGGGAACAACCCCAAACATAGCTCCACCATCAAGATGAGTAACTCCACCATTTAACCACGTTAACTTTGTTTGACCAACAGATAATGTCTCCACTTAAACATTCCTCCAATACATAGATGAACAAGGTAGACTGTTCAAATCCTATACCTATAACCTATTTTACCAAAAAAAGAGTAATCTCCCCACGCGAGATTACCCTAAATTACTTTACATTTTGATATTTAGCTTCAACCCTGAAAATAGGTTGTCCTTTAGCAGAAAATTTTTCTTCATATTCAGTCATAACATTTCCTTCAAAATCACTGTTATGAAGGTCTAGACTTAGAAACTTTAATAATAAACCATACTGAGAAAAACTTTTTAAAGAATATTCAAATAATCCTTGATTATCCGTTTTAAAATGTATTTCTCCTTCTTCAACTAAAATTTCTTCATACTTTTTAAGGAATGAAGCATATGTTAATCGTCTCTTTTCATGACGGGATTTCGGCCATGGATCAGAAAAGTTTAAATAAACACAATTTATTTCATTCTTTGAAAAAATCTCAGTTAAATCATTTGCATTTATATTTAACAAACGTACATTTTCAAGGTTTGTCTCTTTTAGCTTTTTTAGAGCTTCGACAATAACACTTTCAAAAAGTTCAATTCCTATATAATTTATCGTTGGGTTTTGTTCAGCCATTCCGATAATAAATTGACCCTTACCTGTTCCAACTTCAATATGAATCGGATGATCATTTCCAAATAATTCATTCCATTTCCCTTTATATTGTTGAGGATTCGGAATGACTAAATCACAATTATCTTCAATGTATTCTTTAGCCCAAGGCTTATTTCTTAACCTCATAAAACACCTCAGTTTTTGAAATATATTTTGTCCCTCTTGATTAAATTTATAAACAACTTCTTATCGTTCGTCGTCCCTGCATAAAAGAACGCTCGTTGAGCAAATTAGTAAGGTAGACTAGAAAAAGGGGTGCCTTAACATGCCAATTAACCATGAGCATCAAATTTCTATACTCAAAGATATTTTAGCTGAGCACCAATTAGACTGTTGTGGCACAGTGTCAGAATATGAACAAATGGAAAGGTTAATTAAATCTCTCCTCGCTAATAATCATTTACAACCGAACGTAAAACAATCACTTGAAAGTATATATAACTACAGTCAAAAAGGGAAAAACTCTTCTGACCAGACCATTCACATTCAAAATCATCAGGAGCAAATTGGACAATGGATTAGCGAAATTAACTCATTTTATTAACTAAAAAAGTTAAAAAAGCTAATAAATCATTCACTTCCTTTTTATTCTCCTTCTGATAAGCAAATATAAGTGATATGATGGTTTGCGCCAATGCATACCAATACATTCGAGAGCGCAAATCATCATCAAGCTTTACTCCATATTTATCTAGCCAAGTTTCCCAGTTTGATTCCTTCACATAACTATATAACAATATTCCTAAATCAGTTGCAGGATCAGCTATAGTAGCACCATCCCAATCAATTAAGAATAGTTGATTCTGATCAGTTAATAACCAATTATTATGGTTAATATCACTGTGACAAACTGATTTCTCATCGTGTTCAACATCTTCTAAATGGTTTTTCAAATATTGAACGGCTTTTTGCACACTTGGATAAGAAAAAAAATTCGCAATCCGTTGATTTTATAATATGAACAATAAAATCATTGGGTTGCAGTGTTTCTTTTCCCATTCTTTTTAACATATCCAGCAACTCACGTGAGTGATGAATTTTATGAAGTAATTGAGCAACCTCAATCCTATCCATCTCTGAAGGTTTTAGTTTTCTACCATCCAACCAATGTTGAGCTGTTAGAACATCACCGTTTTCCATTCTTTTAGTCCAAATGAGCTTTGGTACAATTCCTTCTGCTGATAGAACGGCAAGAAAAGGTGATGAATTACGTTTTAGAAAAATTTTTTGTCCATTTTTTTCAGCAAAAAAAGCATCACCTGTTGCACCACCAGCAGGAGAAATTTTCCAATCTATTCCTAATATTTGTTCCAACCAATTTAGCTTCAATTTCAACCCAACATTTCATGATTTATTTCTAAATATATGTCTTAAATAATGTATAAGTACGTGTTCAAAAATTAGGGAAAAAAAGGACGCTGAATAGAAAAGCTGAAGCCCTTTGTAAGTCCATCATCTAAGAACAGCCGCGTCCTGCGGCTAACGATGATGCTAGCACATCGTGTGCATCGCCGACCAGCATAAGGAGAACATAAGGTGAAGGTGTTCTTTACCTTCACTAGATGTTTGACTTATGACCTCGAGGATGTAAGGGCCGAAGCTAGACAAGAACGAGGCGGTCTGCTTAAGGAACGCAGGCTAAGTTCAGCCACGTCGCGAGAGCAATGCCTGCGCTAGCACCTCCTGTGCGTCGGAGGAGCGGAAAAGCAAACCAACAAAGTTATTCAACCGACATTTTTTTAGGACTTCTTGAACAACCTCTATAAGAGTTTGTACTCTCCATATTAGTTTTAACCATACCTTATGACAATAAAAAGACAGCTACTGATATCCAATAAAATGGTGCATAACAATAGCTATCACTATAAATATTATCGTTTTCTTGTCTTTTAAGTCAAGAAAAACTAATGTTCTAGTCTATGTTCTAAAGATAGGAATAAATCATTCCGTTTATAGATATCCTACCTAATTTATACACAATACAAAATATAAGTACCTATATCTTCAATTTCCAACTGTTTTTCAATAATATCATTCACTTCAAAAGCTGAACACCGTTCAGGTGTGCATGCTAAATACCAAGTCCCTTCCTTCGGTAAAATCAATTGTTTTTTTAAGTATAAGTGATTGTGAACAACGACAATATCAGACCAAGGTCCATATTTTTTTACATCCTTTAGGTGATAACTGATGACCGGATTCAAATCCTCGATGACCAAAAAATGATCCTTTATTTTCCTATTCGTATGAAACCTAAATGCCCCGTGAGATCGCCTTAGTTTGATAAGTTCTTTTACATAGTCTACATCATCATGAAAACACTCTCTCTTTGACCAATCAAGCTGATTTATATCATCCATACTGTTGTAACTATTTCCTATTCCTTTTTTCGTTCGATAAAATTCTTGTCCTGCATGAAGAAAAGGAATTCCTTGTGAAAGAATGACCATTGACGTAGCAAGCCTTTGCCTCTTTCTTAATATCTCTTCTTGTTCGTCTGAACAACATACACTCATTTTATCCCAAAATGTATGATTATCGTGAGATTCTACATAATTTATACTTTGAACTGGCTCTTCAAAAATCCCCTTTAAAACACTACTAAAATGGATAGAGCCTGTAACTGACTCTCTAACTTCTGTTCGTTTATGTGAATTCCCTAAGGCATATCCTTTCTCATGTAAATGAAACGTACTTCCTTTTATCGAATCACGAAATTGATCATTAAAGAAAGAGATAAACGGTAATTGAGCAGAATTACTGATAATTGCCTTATCTCCATAAGGTAAAATTGTTGGCAAATCCCAACCTTCACCAAGTAAAAAGATATCCTTTTTCCTGTCTTGTGTTAATTTAGACACTTGTTTCATCGTTTCGATATCAAGTATTCCCATTAAATCAAATCGAAATCCATCTACATCATATTCTTCAAGCCAATATTTAATACTATCTAAAATATACCTTCTAGCCATTTTACGCTCGGATGCAAAATCATTTCCTACACCTGTTCCATTTGAAGGAAAACCATATTGATCATAACGAAAAAAGTAACCAGGAACTAACTTTTCAAAATGAGATTGCTCTTTTATATAAACGTGATTATACACAACATCAATGATGACTTTAATTCCTTGTTTATGAAAAGCTTGTATGACTTCCTTTAACTCTTCTATTCGAGCATATGGATCAAATGGATCCGAAGAATAACTACCTTCTACTGCCTGATAATGGACAGGATTGTACCCCCAATTATATTGACTAAACGGCATTCTCTCATCGACTCCACCAAAATCATTAACAGGTAAGAGTTCTATATGAGATATTCCTAATTCTTTAAAATAACTTAATCCCGTTGACAAGTCTTCGGGAGTTTTTGTCGGGATTTCAGTTAGCCCATTAAATGTACCTTTTTCAATGATCCCACTACGTTGATGCATAGAAGCATCTCGAACGTGAAGTTCATAAATAACAGCATCTGTTTTATGTTTCATAAAAGGGGTGGAAAATCGTCTAATTGAAGTTTTGGATAAGTCAACAACTACTCCCCATTCTCCATTAATAGAAACAGCTTTTGCATATGGATCCACTAATTCATACCAAACTAAGTTGACACAGACTAAAAACATATAGAAATAGCCTTCATAGTTTCCCTTTTTCTCAAAAGTCCAAACACCTTTATTCCCTCGAGTTAAGGCCATTTCCATCATATTATGCTCGTTCGACTTCCATAGGCGAACCTTTACATACAAAGCCGTGGGTGCCCAAAGGCTCCCTTTTATTTTTTCGGAGGAATATGAAATTCCTAAAGGTTGATCTGTATAAAAATCTTTATCAAATTGTTTCGTACGAATGATGGCCCCTATTTGCAAATCTGTTTTTCTCCCTCGTTCATCAACAATTTCATACAAGGACCCTATTTCAATGATCGTCTTAAATTTACAAACGAATTTAATATGGTTTTCCACTTCATAGCTCTCTTCAATGTTTAATGGAATAGATGCATCCTGATCCAATAAAACAAAGGTCTTTTCTAATCCATCGTATCCTTGTCTAGGAATTAAAATGGTGATCGTTTCATAATCGTCTAAAAACGCTTGAAAAAAACGATTTACTCGTAGCATAAAATCCCCTCAATTTTAATCAGAAGCTCTGTTAATAATTATAATATGTTTCAATGGTAAATCTGATATTCACTTCCATTCACTTCTTAATGAAGAATCAGAATCAACATACTTTAATAAGGCTAGTGCTGCATTCATTTGGATTGCCTTCATTGGTGATGAATAATTTCGCATATTCTCAAACCATTGTTGATATTTATATTGATCGATCATCTCAATATTATTTGGATTATTTGAAATAATATAGCCGTTTTCACATAACAAAACTTTTTTCAGTTTAATCGGAACATTCTCTTTATTTAATATAGATTGAACGAGGTTACTCGTTCTCATTAAACGAATATATGGAGAAATTTCCTTTCGCTCTTTTCCGCCTTCTTTTACATCCCAAAACCTTTTCCCCGTATCAATATAAACAGAAGAATATTTACTATTCAAGATTGTCATACAAATAATTTCTAAAGGAGTAATCAAGATTATATCAAGCTCCATATAAGCTTTCTGCACCTTAAAAACGGGTTTATACATAAATAGAAAGGAATCAGGAAATCTTTGTAATAAATACCGTAATTCTTTGTTTTGAAACATGGCATGATCAACTTTAGAACTTTCGATGAGTGTGGAGCTAGCCCATAAAACTTGATTCTCAAAAATTTGATCTAAAAAATCTCTTTTTAAATGATCAATATTTTTCGTTGTTGGTTTTTGATCATCATTACTTAAACGCTTTTTTGATAAGAAGGAGTTTATACGAGGTTTATCGAATTCCTTATTTTGCACTTCTATATCTTGAAAACTCTCTTTCATTTCTTCCCACTGTTTCTTTTTATAATGGATAAATTGACTAGCATATTGATTTAAATTTTTTTCATAGCGCGAAACATAATCTTTTAGTTTAATAAGTTGTGCCATGTTTGATCACCTTACAATTCATAAGTTGTACATAAAAATTCATCCAATTCTGTTTATTTTTCTGTAAATTCCCATGATTGGATCTTTTTATATTTTGGAGAGCGATGAATGTTCGTTTCATAAAGATGTAATTCATTGACGCTAAATGTATGTCCCTTAAATGGAAATAAATGATTGATCTTCTCTCTTTGAAATTCATTTTCACTTATCCACCTTTTCGATAAGGTAATATGAGGAGTATAGGGACGAGTGTCTATTTTGTATCCATGTTCGGCAATAATTTTGTCTACTTCTTTCTTTAAGAAAAATAAGCTTTGATTATATTTTAAGCCTATCCAGAAGATTCGTGGTTTTTTTTCAAGGCCAAACAGATCTACTTCAGTTAATTCCATTTTAATTGAAGGTATTTCACCTATAATATCGGCAAGTTGACCGTCTATTTGCTTTGGATTTCGATCCCCTAAAAAAGCAACAGTAATATGATAATCTAAAGGATGTACATATTGTTTAAAGTGATTTCCCATTGTTCCACCTAACCAATAAGATACGGCTGTTGCTAATTCTTTATCTACTTCAAGACCTAAAAAGTAATGTGGTTGCATCATCTTCTCCCCTTCCTATAAGATATGTTTATACAGATTAAAATCTTAAAATCTTTAAGTAGAGGGATGGTTACATATGAAAGTAGTCAACAACATCTCACAATTAATTGGGAACACTCCTCTCGTGAAATTAAACCACCTCCACCCTGCAGATGGGGCCACTATTTTTTTGAAACTAGAATATTTAAATCCAACTAGAAGCGTAAAGGATCGAGCTGCTTACAATATGATAGTAGAAGCTGAAATAGCAGGGATTTTGAAACCAGGCTCGACCATTATTGAACCTACTAGCGGAAATACCGGGATAGGACTAGCAATGAATGCAGCTGCCAAAGGTTATAAAGCCATTATGGTCATGCCCGACAGTTCTACACAAGAGAGAATTAACCTTCTTAAAGCTTATGGTGCTAAAGTCATTTTAACACCTAGCAGTGAAAAAATGCCGGGTGCAATAAAGAAAGCGGAAGAAATTGCAAGCTCCATTCCAAACAGCTTCATCCCTATGCAATTTAAAAATATAGCAAATGTTGACGCTCATCGCCATTCAACTGCCAAAGAAATTATTAACGCCATGAATGAATTGGGCACTCCTCTTCGGGCATTTGTTAGTACTGCTGGAACAGGTGGAACCATTACTGGGACAGGAGAAATTTTAAAGGAATATTACGATCCATTATCCATTCATGTTGTTGAACCAAAAGGTTCTCCTGTTCTGTCAGGGGGAAAGCCAGGTAAACATAAACTAGTAGGAACGAGTCCAGGATTTATACCTGAAATTTTAAATCAATCCATATATGATGAAATTATTCAAATTAATGATCAACAGGCATATGAAACCACAATTGCCCTAGCACGTAAAGAAGGCATATTAGTCGGTCCTTCTTCTGGAGCGGCCTGTTATGCAGCCATCCAAGTGGCTAAAAAGCTTTCTAAAGATGAGGTTATCGTGTGTATGGCAGCTGATAGTGGCGAAAGATATTTAACAAGTGACTTATTCACAAACTAACGTTTATAACCCACCCAGGCTAAAAAGAAAAGCCTGGGTGGGTTATAAAAGAACAACACTATTTGTCACTTGGCTAATTCATAAATAGCTTGTGCATAAATAGCGGTCGCTTTTACTAAGTCCTCTATATCAATATATTCATCTTTTTGATGGGCAACATCCTCTCTTCCTGGAAAAAGAGGTCCAAAGGCTACCCCAGCTTCTAAAGACCTAGCATAGGTTCCACCACCAATTGAAATAAGCTCTGCTTTCTCCCCTGTTTGTTCTTCATATACCTTTGACAATTTTTTTATTAAAGGGTGCTCTTTATTAACATGACTTGGCTCCATATCAACAGATACGTCAAATCGACAATTTTTTAATGTTGAGAGGCTCTTTGAAATCTCTTTTCCTGAAGCAGTCACTGGATAACGTATATTGACACCAATCGATGATTGATTTTCATCAAAGGTAAAGATCCCCGCATTGATTGTCAATTCTCCGCTAATATCATCTGAACAATGAATGCCTAATTCGCGACCTCTCGTATCATTTTCAAAAGATCTTGTTATCCACTTAACATACTCTAGTCCCCTTCTATTTAGAGGGAGATCTACTAAAAATTTCGCAAGCAAAACACCTGCGTTTACACCTTTATTCGGTTCCATTGCGTGAGCAGACTTCCCTTTTAAAACAAACTTAACTTCATCATCACCTAATTGAACTTCACCCTCTATACCAAGTTTCTGTATATAGTTCTTAAAATCCTCCTTGATAGTTTCCCCTTGGTCATAGGTCATGATGGCTTCTGCGTGTTCAGGTACCATATTCAAACGACTTCCAGCTTTAAATGAACGTAATACCATTTCAGAGGATTCGTCTTGTAGAGATAAATGGATTTGTCCATCAATGATTCCTTTTTCAGCATAAATAATTGGAAAGTCTGCATCAGGTGCAAATCCAATTGTGGGCATCTCCTCATGCTTAAAATAATGCTCTACACATTTCCAATCACTTTCCTCATTTGTTCCAATAATCATGCGAACTCTTTTTGATAAAGGTAAACCTAATTCTTTCACCATTTTCATTGCATAATAGGCTGCCATTGTAGGTCCTTTATCATCTATTGCACCACGAGCATAAATTTTCCCATCTCGTATTTCTGCTCCAAAAGGATCACTTGTCCAACCTGATCCTTCAGGCACTACATCAACGTGACATAATATTCCAACCAAATCTTCTCCAGAGCCCATTTCAAGATGAGCTGCATAACCGGATAGATTTTTCACCTTAAAGTCATCCAGCTGCCCCTTTTCTACTAGATGTTCAAGCGCATCATTAACCCCTTCTCCGAAAGGGGCTCCTTCTCGCACACTGCTTTCATCTAAAACGCTTTTAATTTTTAAAAATGATTGTGTATCCTCTATCAACTGATGTTTTCTTTTTTTCTACTTCTTCTAACCAATTCATTCACTCAGTCCTTTCAACCGTTTATTTTATTGAATTAAGATTCGTCTTATTAGTACTAAAACTAGTACAAAAATTCCGATAAATGACATCGTTAAAACCATGATAATTCGACTTGCTTGATGTCTAGCAACTAAATATTCATTTGATTGATTCGTTAGTCTCTTTATTGAGTCATGGTTATGTAAGTGGTCAAAAACACCCCTACACCAAAAGTATAAACCAAATCCAGCAGCAAAAAGCAAAGCAACTTTTAAGGGAGTTGATAATTGAAAAATAGCTATAGTCATAATCGAAATAAATGGTAGTAATACTTTAACCATTTCTCCTCGTATAAAACGTTTGAAAAAGAGCTCTTTAAACCCATTTTTGGAGGTTCTCTTTTTGTAAATACGTTTTGAACGCTTCCATAATTTAATGGTCTCTTTTGGCTTTTTTATGGTAGGAAGTTCGACTGTTTTTTCAATATTCATATTGTGCAGTGAAAAAATAAGCGAAGTAAACTTCGCTTTTTTATTATGTGATAATATTACATCTTGTTGAAACCTTTTGACCGTATAGATTACATCTTTATGTAAAAACCAACACACTCCTATCAGCAAACATAAAACAATCACCGTTTGTAGAGCATTAAAAATCAGCCATAAATATAGATGTCCCACTAAATAACCAAAAAATAAAAGAGCTTTTTTCCACTTTTGATTAAAAAGTACGTAATCACTTAACATGATCAAGCTATTCAGGATCATTCCATAGACAATATAAACAGTATAAGTAATCAAGGGTATTTGATCAAATAACAACGGCCAAATGATCATTCCTACACCGATCCATTTTAAACCTATAAGAAAAAGTTGGTAAAAGAAAACCGTGTTTCTCATCTGTGAGTAAATCTTCTTTTTTTGGAATAAATAGTGGGCATCTGCTTCTTTTATGTGAAAGTGAATGGCGTTCAGGTAAGCAAGTAAAAACCAACCAATTCCAAACCAGATGGATTGAAAAGTAAAGGATGAAACAGACGTATCCAGCCAACCTTTATAAGTTATCCAAAGAAAGAATAGAAGCGGCATCCCAAAATAGACAATATACATCCAATCAATGACTGATTTCCAACTCTTCCATTGTTGGTGAAAAGATAAATAAATTCGATTAGAAGCTAGTCTCATTCCTATCATAGGTTTGGATCCTTTTTTAATTCAATATAGCATTCTAATAAACTAGCTTCTCTATTATTTATTTTATCTCTAAAATCAGCAAAGGTTCCCTCGGCAAGCATGTTCCCATTAGACATAAATACAAATCGGTCGCATAGCTTCTCAGCAGCATCCAGAACATGTGTGGACATTAGGATAGAAGTACCACTTGCCCGTTCCTCTTCCAATAGATCAATAAAGGTTTTTTGAGCTAAAGGATCTAACCCAATGAAAGGCTCATCTATAATGAGCATGTCAGGCGAGAGAGTAAGTGCTTGAATGATTTGTAGTTTTTGCGCTGCATTCCTTTTGAGAAGCTACTAGGTAGTTTATGTATAGCTGCTTGCATATCAAACAAACCAATAAGTCTGTTTGCTTGCTTCATCCACTTATCATCTTCTTTCCCCATAACGGCAGCCATAGTGTCTAAATGCTCCCATAAGGTTAGTTCCTCATAAAAAACAGGCTGTTCAGGTATATAAGAAATGTTCGACTTGTCATTAATATGAATGTCCCCTTTCATATGTTTAACAATGCCTAATATAGATTTAATCGTTGTACTTTTACCAGCTCCATTATGCCCAATTAGACCAACCATCTCTCCTTGACGAACAGTAAATCGTACATTTTGGATGAAAGGTTGCCTTTCACTGTATCCAGCTTCTTCTATACTAACGTGCAACAACTCAACCCCTCCTTTTTTAATATAATAAAGATAACATAAAATACAATATTTGATCATTTTTATGAAAATAAAGGAATATTATTAAGAACAATTATTAAAATCACGTTAAAGTTATGTTAAATATCGTTTATCACTAGCATTTTTGGCAATAATTTGTGTAAAATATTGTTGAATCGTCTTATTAATAGATGATTCAGATAATTTGACATCAGGTTTTGAGCATAGGTTTTGGTTATAAATTTGAAGATTTGTCCCGTGGATAAAACGATAAGGAGTGGTTTTTTGAAACCTTCGACAAACCGAATGCTGACCCGTATTAAATCCGTTTACATGTTTATTAACGAGAAAGGGATTGTCACTACACAGCAGCTTGTCGATGAATTTGGCATCACGCCTAGGACGGTTCAGCGTGACTTAAATGTTTTAGCTTATAACGACCTTGTTCATAGCCCTTCTAAAGGTCAGTGGGTAACAACTGACAAAAAAGTCAAGTTATCATCATAACCATAGTGTTTGAAAGTTACTCCTTTGACCTAAACAGTCTAAAAAGGGTATAGCCAAGTTGGATTCTTAATGATCCATTTTGAACACACATATATAAATATTTTTGAAATGTACATAAAAGGAACCTGCTCAGGTTCCTTTTTTTTGAAATATAGATATTCCAACTAGTTCGTCTGATCCGCATTTTGAAGCCGTTTAACTTCCTCTTCCGATAGCTCTCGATATTCCCCTAACCTCAATGAGGAATCAAGACTTAATGGTCCCATTTGCACCCTTTTTAAATAAATGACCTTTGTATTAATTGCTTCAAACATTCGTTTCACTTGATGAAACTTCCCTTCTGTTACCGTTACAAATATAGATGAAACATCTCCTGATTTTTCAATCTTCAGGTTAGCAGGTTTCGCTTTATAACCATCTTCTAGGACAATTCCTTTACGAAACAACTCGATGTGTGATTCCGTTACTTGTCCATTAATCCTCGCATAGTACGTTTTCGGAACATGCTTTTTAGGTGAAAGTAGCTGATGGGATAGCTGACCATCGTTTGTTATAATTAATAATCCTTCTGTATCTTTATCTAACCTTCCTACAGGAAACGGCTGATAAACCGCATCCTCTTTATCAAGAAGGTCAATCACCGTTTTATGTTTGTCATCCTCGGTTGCAGAAATAACACCTGAGGGTTTATTCATTACATAATAGACATACTCCTTGTACTTCACTACCTCACCATCTATAACAACGCTATCTTCCTCTGGGTTCACCTTGTATTTTGCTTCTTTAATGATTTGATTATTGAGCTTAACTTGACCAGATTTCAGTAATTGTTTGACTTCTTTTCGACTACCATATCCTTGATTAGCTAGTAGTTTATCAATTCTCATGTTTATTCCTTCTTCTCTTAACCTTAAATTTTATATTTGTAAATCTTCCTCCAAAGATGGTTTCAAGCAGCGGTGTTTTATAAGATAAATATAAATATGTGAACCCTCCGATAGATACAGTAATGAGCACATAAATTAAGGATGGTATCTTTCCATCTTCAAAGTTAATGAATAAATTGAGCACAATCATTGCTACTATAATAGACATACTCATAATAATTGTTAATATTGCCATAAACATCGATCTTTTCAAGAAACGTTCGAATGAATAATTCGCATGTCTTTTTATCATCGCTAAACTATAGACAATCGATACAAAAAAACCAATTCCTGTTGCATAAATCGCCCCTTTTTCAGCAAAAAGGATAATTAACGGAATGTTTAAGCTTGCCTTCACGACTAATCCTAATGCTAAGCTTATCACTGCTAATTTTTGCTTGTTTACCCCTTGTAAGATAGCAGCTGATACAGTAAAAAAGGAAAATAACAATGCAATGGGCGAATAGGTCGCTAAAACCGAAGATCCTACAGGATCATATGAGAAAAATAAAGAATATAGTGGCTCAGCTAATAAATAGATTCCTACTACTGCTGGTAAAATAAAAAACATAATAATTTGGAAAGACTGATCAATCTGTTGTTTAACTAGGTCCATTTTCCCTTCCGTATAAGCAGTAGTCATGGTAGGGACAATGGTTAATCCAAAAGCTGTCGCTAGCGAGACAGGAATCATGATAATTTTCGATACTAATGCTAAAACTCCAAAAAGGGTCAGAGCTTGCCCATATCCACCTAATGACATCGCTCGGTTAAACGTATTCGTATCAATATAGTTGTACAAAGGAATAGCTAAACCAACAAAGACAAACGGACCTGCATATCGAAATATTTCTTTCAACATCGTTCGTGTAGAGAACTGTGCGGATGGTACAATATTTTCTTGCATCGCTAAAAGTGAGTCTTTCCTCTTCTTCCAATACCAAAGTAAAACAAAAAGTCCACCAATGGCACCTATAAAAGCAGCAAAGGTTGCGTAACCTACTGCTGTTACTAGACTATTATTAAAAACATTAAGTGTAAGAAAAGTTGCAACTAACAAAAAGATAATTCTAATCAATTGCTCCATCACTTGAGAAACTGCTGTAGGGCCCATCGATTGGTGCCCTTGAAAAAATCCTCGAATTAATCCCATAATCGGTACAACAATAAGAGCAAAGCTGACCATACGAATAATATGGGTCACATCATCCACCGTGAATCCACCTAAGCTTTGATCACTTAAAAAGGCACTTGCTAAAAAAGGAGCTATTAAAAATAAAATAAAGAATGCAGCAAAGCCTGTGAATAACATAGTGATAAAACCAACCTTAAACATTTTACGACTCGTTTCATAATCACCTAAAGAATTATATTTTGATACAAATTTAGAAACACCTTGTGGAAATCCGGCTGTAGCAATGGCGATAAAAATGACATATTGCGAGTATCCTGATTGATACAATGCATTCCCTTCTTCACCGACTAACCAATAAAATGGGATGATGTAAATAATACCTAGAAGCCTTGAAAGATATGTTCCTATCGTTAAAATCATGGTTCCTCTAATCAGTTTATTAGACATATGACGACATTCCATTCCATTAAATTTACCTTCATCATTTTATCATATCAACATCCAACAAGATAAGATAGTATGTTATTACGCTCTATCTTTTTTCACAATACTTGACATTTTTCTTTTTATATCATTTATGTATAATCAACCGTAGGGATTTACCCGTATTCAAAAGAAGGATTTGATAAAAATGAAATATGATGTAGTGGTAATCGGTGGTGGACCTTCTGGCTTAATGGCAGCAATTGCAGCTGGCAAACAAGGTGCGAAAGTCCTCTTACTTGATAAAGGAACAAAACTCGGAAGAAAATTAGCGATTTCTGGAGGAGGAAGATGTAATGTCACCAACCGGCTTCCTATTGAAGAAATCATTAAACATATACCTGGCAATGGCCGCTTTTTATTTAGTGCCTTCTCTGAATTTAACAATGAGGGAATTATCTCCTTTTTCGAACAATTAGGAATCGAATTAAAAGAAGAAGATCATGGACGTATGTTTCCTGTTTCAAATAAAGCTCAAGATGTGGTAAATGCTTTATTAAATGAGTTAAAAAGAGTGAATGTCGAAATTCGTACAAATGAGCCTGTAGAAACAATAGATTTTAATGACCACCCTCAAGTTATATTAAAAAATGGAACATCCATTCCATCTTATGCTGTTGTCCTTGCCGTTGGTGGAAAATCCGTTCCTCATACAGGATCAACTGGTGATGGATACGCATGGGCAGAAAAAGCAGGGCATACTATCACGACATTATTTCCTACAGAAGTTCCAATCACTTCAAAAGAACCGTTCATTGTATCAAAACAATTACAAGGTCTGTCACTCCGAGACATCGGCTTAAGCGTATTGAACCATAAAGGAAAGATCATTAAGACACATCAAATGGACATGGTATTTACCCATTTTGGCATTTCAGGTCCTGCTGTACTTCGCTGCAGTCAATACGTTGTAAAAGAAAGACTAAAAAAGAAGGACGTATATTTAAAAATAGATTCATTCCCAAAAGAACATGAACAACAATTATTGCATAAAATTGAAAAGCAG
Source organism: Bacillus carboniphilus (assembly GCF_020524035.2). Taxonomy (NCBI): domain Bacteria; kingdom Bacillati; phylum Bacillota; class Bacilli; order Caryophanales; family Bacillaceae; genus Bacillus; species Bacillus carboniphilus. Next base: position 1,817,850 of record NZ_CP129013.1, read on the forward strand.
TTAAAAGAACAATCAAAAAAGTCAATCAAAAATGTTTTAAAAGGACTTGTTCCTGAACGTTATTTGTTATTCTTGTTAGAAACGTGTGAAATAGATCCACAAGTAACTTATTCACAGCTTGCCAATGAAAAAATTCGTCAACTTGTCCACCAATTAAAGCACTTTCAAATGAAAGTAGATGGAACATTATCGATTGAAAAAGCATTTGTCACGGGTGGAGGGGTATCAACGAAAGAGGTCCATCCAAAAGAGATGTCCTCTAAGCTAATGTCTGGACTTTACTTCTGTGGTGAAATATTAGACATCCATGGCTATACGGGTGGATACAACATTACCTCCGCTTTAGTCACAGGAAGACAAGCAGGTACTTATGCAGCTGCTTATGCGTTAGATCAGTAACTATTTTGGTGAACATAAGAAAAGCGCAAGCGCCCTCCAGCGACGCATATTAAAAGGAACGTCAACTAACTCCAGCCACGTCCTGTGGCTAACGTTGACGCTAGAACCTCCTGTTCATCGCCGCATGAGATAAAGGAAACACGAAAAGCCCGAAAGCGGAGGATCTACTAAGTTCAGCCACGTCGCGCGAGCAAACGTAGATCCACCTCCCTCCTGGAGGCGTCTCCGTTGACTTATCGTAGAGAAATGGAACATCATCTAAAAACGCCCATGTCCTGTGGGCAACGATGATGCTAGCACATCGTGTGCGTCGGAGTTGCTGGGCCATGTAGTTAGACAACGATGAAAGCACTCTCTTATAAAGGACAAAATTTATGCTTTCTGATCTTATAAAGAAGGTACACAAAAAGTCACAGTAATGACGTTCTGTGTATCCTTTTTTATTAAAAACAAGTAGTGCTCTAATCCGAGTTATAACTAATTTCTATATAAAACCAAAGCAGAAAAACAATAAACTTGATCTCCTACTGTATCTATCATTGAAGAAACACTGTACTTTATATCAATCACTTGACTCTCCTCTAAGTCTTTTAAAAACACATTCATCTTGCTTTGCAAGTCTTCTTCATGCTCCTCATCAAATATTTCTACTTGCAACAAGTCCTTCACCATCCTTTTACTATATCTATCATTTTCACTATGATAGATTTTTTTATAGTTTATGATGATGAAAGGTGATTATGACAACTAGCATGTTAGACCCTTGTTAAATTTTTTTCATTATTCTTGTATAGAATCACATCAAAAAATTCTACTCCTAACCAAACTTTATTAACTATTATCGTCAAAAAATAACAGCGTCATTCGACACACAGGAAAAATAACATACAATATTTTTCATTATTTCATTTTCATAATACAAGAATAATATTAACCTCTTATTTCCTCAAATTTTAAATTCAGATTAAATATTACTCTAAAAAACTATTGATAAAATAATATTTCTTTGGAAAAATATTAAAGTATTTAAATGTATAATTTTACTTTTAAACCCTTTGTCAACTAATTTAATTCTTGCTACTTTATTGACACAGGAGGTGCAAAAAACATCAAAAAAATCGACCATACACTATATTCATTACGCTTTAGAGATGATTTTTTCAATTAAACCTAGTATAAATAACTGAATATTTAAAATTAAGGGGTGTGAAATATGAAGAACAAGATTATCATCGGTACTCTTGTTGCCACCTTGTCAACAAGCAGTTTAATACCAATGAACGTTTTTGCAGAAGAACAACCAGCTATTGTTAAAGATGAAGCTGAAACCATCTATTTATCGCCAACGAGTTTATCTTCCAACTTGGATGAATTGAGTGGACAAGCAATTATTATGCAGTCTTATGCACTAAATTTATTAAAATATCCTACTATTGAGCTTGAACAAATTCCAACATTAGAAACACATGTTGATCGCGCAAAAGATAATGCAACATACTGGCTTGACAATATTCATCCTTTAGTTATAGAAGTCAATCAGGAAGTAATCGGTTTTAATAATAAATTTCAAAATTATTATGACCTCCTCGTTCAACTAACTGAGGTACAAGACGAACAATCAAAAGAAAACCTCCTATACGGATTAACAATTTTACAAGACGATATTGCAAGTAGGAAAGATGCTGTTGAAAATATCGTCGACAATTTAAAGTATTTCAAGGAATCCTTACAAACGGACTATAATAATTTTTCCAATGATGCCCTTGAAGCAAAATTACTACTTGATGGAGAAGAAGGCAAAATTGAAGAATTAGAACGTTTACTTGATTCAATAAATGCTGATATTGAGACCGATGTAAAATTAATTGTTACTGGAACCGTAACGTCTATTGCAGGAATTGGATTGATTACTGCGGGATCCTTTGCTCTTGCAGCTGTTCCTGAAGGGGCATCAAAAGCTGGAGCAGTTGCGACCATCATCGGTGGCGTCAATATGACTGTTGGTGGTGTAGTGGTTATAGGCTATGCATCAAACGATTTAGTAATAAAACAACAAGAACTTATCCAAGTTGCTTCTAACTTATCAGAAGTTGAATCACAAGTTGCGACGTTAACCATTGTAAAATCACAAGTCGATAGTTTTGTAGAAAATATAGATGAAACGATTTCTGCTTTAGAAGATATTGAACGAGGATGGATTGATTTACAAAATGGATTTGTTGACCTTACAAAAAAAATAGACAGAGATATTAACCTTGATAGCTCATTTATTCAATCACAGCTTTCTAGAGCGAAAGAATCGTGGGAAAACATAGCTACAAACGCTGAAAAGCTACAAGGGGCAAATGTTGTTATTAATCAAGTAGATCAACCTATAGAGGAGGAAGGACAATGAAAGTCACCAAAAAAATAATGATAAGCTCTGCATTAGCTACTGCATTATCGATGAATACAATTATTCCAATGAACGTGTTAGCAACTGAACGTGTTGAAACAACCACTACAAATCAAACCATTGCTGAAAATTATTTAGGTCCCGACGGTTTAAAACAAGCGATGGAAGATACAGCCTCCAATGCACTTGTTATGGACGCTTACGCTTTAACCATACTTAAACAAGAAGATATTTTCTTTAAAAACATTGAATCTCTTGAGATTAATGATTTATCTGCTAATCTTACGAGTCATCAACAAACAGCTAGAAATAACGCAGCTTACTGGTTAGATACATTAAAACCTTCCCTGATTCAGGTAAATGAAAACATAATCGGCTATAATACGAAATTCCAAAACTATTACGACACTCTCGTATCGTTAGCAAAAGCAAATGATAAAGAAACGTTAAATTTTGGTCTCGAGCTTCTTCATTCAGAAATTGAAGAAAACAAGGAAGAGGTAGATGCGCTAATTGAGGATTTAACAACATTTAAACATTCCCTTTTTACAGACGTCCAATCGTTCAGAAGTGACTCAAATGACATTACGGCCTTATTATCAGGTAATAATGCATTAATCCCTCAACTAAAAGATCAAATTAGTGCCTATAATGATGCCATTAATACGGATATTGCGATCATCGCTGGAGGGGCTGCAGGTGAAGTAGTTGGCGTAGCCATGTTTGCAGGAGGAGTGATCTTATTCCCAACAGCCCCTTATTTAGGAGGTGGCTTGATGGTGGCAGGAGTGGCTGTTGTTGGTGGTTCAACCGCCGCTATCATAATCGCATCGAATGACCTCCAAAGTAAACAGCAAGCACTAAAAGATGCAACAACAAACTTAACCCAATTAGAAACTGAAGTGGTTGTATTAGAAACGTTAAATAATCAAGTCAATTATTTTGTCGAGACGATTGATATAGCCATCGAATCGTTAAAAAACATTTCAGATCAATGGAATACATTATCTAGTAAGTATAATACATTAATTGACACAGTAGAAGACACAAGCGGTGATTTAGGCATCTTCGTAATCCCGCAGTTAAATACAGCGAAAGATGACTGGGAAGATATTAAAACCTATGCTGAAACTCTTTATCAAGATTTAAACTATAATACAACAATTATTGAATAAAAGAACCAAAATAACTCCTTCACCGATCAGCCTGCCCCTCAACTAGAAGGTGAAGGAATTTAATAAATCGGGAGCGACAACCATGAAAAAAACATTAATACTACCGTTAATATTCATTCTTTTTGTTTCATTTAATTTAAGACCCATTATAAGTCAAGCTTCTTCTACAAGTTACTTAAACTCTCAGCAATTAAAATCAACCATAGATGTAGTGACGTCAAACATTAATAAATTAGATACCTATGCTAATTCCGTTAGAAATCAACATGATTCCTTTACTAATAATCTCTCAAACTTAACTATTACCGATTTAAAAGAGAGTTTAAATTCCCATGAAACAAAAATACAATTGAATGCAAATTTTTGGAATGATACATTAAAAAATAGAGTGATTTCAACTAATCAACTCATTATTGATTACCACCAAACCTTTATGGGTCATTACAACACATTAAACGATCTAGCCAAAAATAACGAGCGAGAAGAATTGCTCTCCTTCTTAAACAATTACAATTAGAAATTGAAAAAAATAAACAACAAGTTGATTCAATTATCAATGAGTTCCACCATTTTAGAGATAACTTAACATACGATGTACGTAACTTAAAAGGGGATTCTAATAATATTGTTGCAAATATTGAGGGCAATAAGGCATATCTTTCATCTTTAGAACAAGAAATAAGAGGGCTAAAAAAAGCAATTGAAGAAGATAAAATCATTATTGCAGCTGGGTCTTTTGGAGGGATATTTGGCATTCCTGCAATCATTATAGCCAAAAAAGATCTCGATAAAAAGGAAAAACAGTTAAAAGAAAAACAATCTTTAACCTCAAAAGTAAAAACAGAAATTCAACTTTTAGAAAAAATAAATTCTCAAGTATCATCTATTTACACAACAATCGATCAAGTTGTCTCATCATTAAATGACATGTCAAACGAATGGTCCATAATGGCAAGTAAAATATCCGTTTTAATTAATCATGTAAAAGACGTAGATGTGGATCTCTCGATTTTCGTTATTCCTAATCTAGAAATAGCAAAACAAGATTGGGAAGGTGTCAAAGCTTACGCTGAATCACTTTTGGACAGTTAAAGGGGGGAATTCTTTCTCCCCCTCTACCTCTAAATAGTTGATTTAGGCTTTGTCTCTCCTGTCCATTCCAACATCCCACCAACTAAGTTAACGGTTTTAAAACCTTGATCTTGTAAGTATGCTGCGACATTTTCACTTCTTCTACCTGAGCGACATATGAATATGTATTCTTTATCTTTATCAAATGAGTCCACTCTCTCAGGAATTTCACCCATGGGTATATGCTTCGCTGATTCGATCATGCCTTCTTCCACTTCTTCTTCTTCCCTTACGTCAATAAGACGAAGTGTTTCTCCTTTTTTGAAGCTTCTTTAAAAGTTCACCTGTTGTAATTTCTTTTATATCCATTTCCATCATCCTCTCAAACTATATTTACTGTGATTATAGCAAACATTGATTTCCCGTTTCACCTAATCAGTCCAATAATTGTTGAAAGTACTCCATATGAACTTCTGTGAAAAACTTTTCCATTATATCATTCCAACTGTTAAACAATTCCGATTCAACAAATTCTTTCTTATGGTGATTCACTGATTCCCACTCAACTTGAACCATATACCTTTCATTTTCTTGAATACACTTATGTAAAGAATGAGTGATATACCCTTTCGCTTTCATCATATACAGAACGGCTTTTGAAAACTCTTTCTCGAAGTCTTCTTCCATTCCTTGCTTTATATTGAAAAATACAACCTCAGTAACCATAACGCGCTCCTTCACCTATTATTGTTTATTTATTATTATGGCCTTAATCACTACTTATAGTCTGATCACTTTTTAGGGTTCCTAATATCTAAAAGAGTACATTTTGATCTAATGGCTTCAAAATGTACTCTTTTTACTTTAGTTAATTAATTTGCTACAATATTCACTAGTTTCTTCGGGACAACAATTACTTTTCTAATCGTTTTACCTGCGATATTTTCCTTTATGCGCTCATCATCTAAGGCTAATTTTTCTAGTTCATCTTTTGTTGCACCCACTGGTACAGTTAGTTTTGCTCTTACCTTCCCATTAATTTGGGCAACAATTTCTACAACATCATCTACTAGTTTGCTTTCATCATATGTTGGCCAAGACGAATAGGTAATTGTAGTTTCATGACCAAGCTTCTCCCATAATTCTTCTGTAAGGTGAGGAGCGATTGGAGAAAGTAACTTCACAAAATCTTCAACATACTCCTTTGGAAGTGTCTCTACTTTATATGCTTCATTAACAAATACCATCAATTGTGATATGGCTGTATTAAAACGAAGCCCTTCAAAATCTTCGGTCACCTTCTTGACTGTTTCGTGAAACACTTTTTCAAGCTGCTTTGAAGATTCAGATGTTACGGTTTCTCTTAATTGACCATTATCGTCTACGAATAATCTCCAGACGCGATCCAAGAAACGACGAGCACCATCCAAACCTGTAGTCGACCAAGCGATTGAAGCATCGAGTGGCCCCATAAACATTTCATATAGGCGTAATGTGTCTGCCCCATGCGTGTCTACAATCTCATCTGGATTAACGACATTCCCCTTTGACTTGCTCATCTTTTCATTATTTTCACCAAGAATCATCCCTTGATTATAAAGCTTTTGGAACGGTTCCTTTGTAGAAACAACGCCAAGATCATAAAGAACTTTGTGCCAAAAACGAGCATATAGTAAGTGAAGGACAGCATGCTCAGCTCCACCTATATAAATATCAACAGGCAACCATTTTTTCAATTTTTCTGGATCCGCGATCATTTTGTCATTATTAGGATCAATGTATCTTAAGTAATACCAACAGCTACCTGCCCATTGAGGCATCGTATTCGTTTCTCTACGTCCTTTTTTTCCTGTTTCAGGGTCAACAACATTTACCCATTCTTCAATATTGGCTAAAGGAGACTCTCCCGTTCCAGAAGGCTTTATTTCTGTCGTTTTAGGAAGCGTTAAAGGAAGCTCACTTTCATCAACCGCTGTGATTGTACCATCCTCCCAATGAATAATTGGAATCGGTTCACCCCAATATCGTTGACGGCTAAACAACCAATCACGGAGACGATAAGTAACCTTCTTTTCACCAATGTTATTTTCTTCTAAATAACTAATCATCTTTTCAATCGCATCGACTTTATTTAACCCATTTAAAAACTGTGAATCAACAAGTGTGCCATCACCTGTATAGGCTTCCTCTTCTATGTTGCCACCAGAAACGACTTCTTTTATAGGCAACTTAAAGGTTTTGGCAAACTCATAATCTCTTTCATCGTGTGCTGGAACAGCCATAATAGCTCCCGATCCGTATGAAATTAATACGTAATCAGCAATCCATATTGGCATTTTTTCATTACTAACTGGATTGATGGCATAGGCACCAGTAAAAACACCTGTTTTTTCTTTAGCTAAATCTGTACGTTCGAGATCACTCTTCACTTTTACTTTTTGTTTATACGCTTCAACTTCTTCTTTTTGTTCGTCTGATACAATTAGATCTACGAGTGGATGCTCTGGTGCTAAGACTGCATAAGTTGCACCAAATAGAGTATCAGGTCTCGTTGTAAAGACTTCAAAGGTTTGTTCATGTTGATTTACTTGGAAGGTTACTTGTGCTCCTTCGGAACGACCAATCCAATTTCGTTGCATATCTTTAATACTTTCAGGCCAATCAACCTCTTCTAAATCTTCTAGTAGCCTGTCAGCGTATGCTGTAATTTTAAGCATCCATTGTTTCATTGGACGTCTTTCGACCGGATGCCCTCCACGCTCACTTTTCCCGTCAATGACTTCTTCATTTGCAAGCACAGTGCCTAATGCAGGACACCAATTAACGGCTACTTCATCGATATAAGCTAGTCCTTTTTCATAAAGCTTTAAGAAAATCCACTGCGTCCATTTATAGTAGTTCGGATCTGTCGTATTGACTTCGCGATCCCAGTCGTAAGAAAAACCTAAAGATTGAATTTGACGTCGGAATGTATCGATATTAACCTTTGTAAATTCTGCTGGATCGTTTCCAGTATCAAGTGCATATTGTTCTGCTGGTAATCCAAAAGCATCCCAGCCCATTGGATGCAAGACATTATAACCTTGCATTCTTTTCATACGAGAAAGGATGTCGGTTGCCGTCATACCTTCTGGATGGCCAACATGTAACCCTGCACCCGAAGGATAAGGAAACATGTCTAACGCATAAAACTTTGGTTTTTCATTTGTTTCTTCAGTTTTAAACATTTTCTCTTCTTGCCAAAAATCTTGCCACTTCTTTTCCACTTCTTGATGATTATAGCTCATTATGATCCTCCTTCAGACATAAAAAAATCCTCTCATCCCCTAAAAGGGACGAGAGGTTATCCCGTGGTACCACCCACATTATCGTAAAATGTTTTACGATCGCTTCTATCCGTAACGCGGATGACGACAAGCATTACTTTCATCACTTTCACACTTGTAACTCAAAGGGGAGTTCATAAAGAAACATGATTGACTCGCACCAACCGTCAACTCTCTTAACATGTACTTCTTCACTACTAGTCCTTATCACCGTTTAATCGAATATAATATTGAATTTAAGTATAATGAATTCTATATGAAGATGCAAGTAATGGTCTTAAAATGGGGATATAATTATGTTTTGAGGTGTTTTTGAGAGAGTAAATTTTAAAATGAGAAGAAAAATTTAAGCGTTATTGGTCTTTTTCATCCTTCCCTTTCGTATGATGATATTGTCTGATAAAATCAAATCCCCTTAAAACTGATTCCCCTCCATAACCTGCAACAATAGCTAAAATGACGACTTTTAAAGAAGAATCTGGTTCTGTCGTGAGTACGAGTAGAAAGGCGGCAATAATGGATGAAAGCAAATCTTCTAAAACACCTAGATAAATATATTTCTTTGTCATTCTTGGTTTTTCAACCTTGCCATGGACACTTACATGTCCTAATACCCCTATGATTCCAGCTACTAATGAAGTTAACACAAACTGTTCCAGCATAGCTCCACTCTCCTATTAGCCATTTTTTCAAGAAACGCAACGCAAGCTGATGAGATACCTTCCCCCTAATTCACGTGCGAAAAGCTTGGCCTTAAATGGTAACTGAAACAAACGCTTGTTTTACTTCCATTATATGATAGGTTCAACTGTTTAATCTTGAATAAAAAGAATGAATTTTCAGATTTTTCTTTATTTTTTTATGCATCTTTTGAACTATATTATAACAATTATAATAAGATAAGCCTTATTTCATCTGATATTTTCGATTATTCTGTTTAAAAAAAACTTCAAACCCTTAATGTAATATAAAAATATTTGTTGTCAATCAATATCACTATCTTAAAAAGAAAAGCGCAAGCGCCCGTCTAGCAACGAATGATGTGGAACGTCAACTAAGTACAGTCACGTCCTGTGACTAACGTTGACGCTAGCACCTTCTATGCATCGGAGTCGTTGGTTTTTGAGCTAGACAACGATGTTAGCACCTTCTTATAAAGGACAAAGTTTATACATTCTTACCTTTCTAATAAAATGTTCATACAACTTAATTATAACGTATACGATTCGATAAATGAGAATGAAAATCAAAATTGTTTATTTAGACAAAAATATTGACTCAAGGATGATTACTTATTACTCAACTTACAATTTTTTGTTAAAAAAAATCCAAAGACATATGAAGGTTCTTAGCCAAAATATATCTTTGGAATCACAATATATTTATATCTCTTTTCTTAAAGCAGATAACACATTCACCTTAGTTGCTTTTGTAGCCGGCCTTAATCCAGACACAATCGCTACAGTGATACAAATAATGGTTGCGCCTAGAACTAATTCAATCGGTATATAAGAAAACATTAAATCATCTGGTGTTTCACTTTCCAGCACTCCTTGGATGACCATCGGCAATACCATATTACATAAGGTACTTACGCCATAGGACAGTGCTACACCTATAGTAGCACCTAGAACCCCAATATACGCACTTTCTAGTAAAAACATTCTCTTAATTGATTGCGGACTCATCCCGATCGCTTTCATAATACCAATTTCTTGGGTTCGTTCGGTCACAGCCATCGTCATCGTGTTAAAAATACCGATCGCTGAAATAATAAGGGCAATGACACCTACAAATAATAGTCCTGCTTTAAAAACAGAAAAATATAAATCAATTCGTTCCATTTCTTCAGATATCGAATACACATAAAATCCGTCATCTTTTAATTCATTTGTTACGAATTTTACATCTTCAATATCTTGAGTATAGACATTAATCTCTTTAGGATTTAGCGAGCTTTCGTCACCGAAAAATGTAACAAAATCCTGCTTATATTCGGATGAAACATAAATATTAGGATCCTCTAAATAATCTCTTGATGGCTCTTCCGCAATTCCAACTATCGTGTAAGAAAATTCTTTAGTTTTAGTGCTTTCTACCTCTTCTTCTTTTTCTACTATACTGGTTATTGCCTTATCTAAAAGCTCCCCTTCATATCCTCCTTCAGGTATTTCACCTTCTTCTTCGTAAATTCGTTGCTCATCTTTAGTCCACAAATATTGAGCAAAAGAAGGTCCTACTACAACTTCATTTTTATTTTCAGGTAGCCTCCCCTCACTCAATGAAAAGTTTGACTTCTTTTCATCCTCGAAATTTACCAATTCAACAGCAGAATTACTTGTTAGCCGATCATCAAGGTGAGTCGTTACTCCCCATAATTCTTCTCTTTCAGTTACTACCTTTACTCCTTCAATATCTTTCATTTTATCGATGTCTTGTTTGGTTACTTCATCCCCATTTTCTTTCCCATGAACTTTAACAACCGTTAATAACTCTGTTTCTGCCACAACCTCATCTTTTACATATTTTTGTAAACCAAATCCAACAGATACTAGGACAATTAAAAAGGCACAGCTTATCGTAGTAGCTAACACAGTCATAAACAACCGCAAACGATTTTTTTTCATGTGATTTCGTACGAATGTGAACTGGTCATTAAACTTCATGTAAAACACCTTCTTCTTGTAAAATACCATCTTTTAGTTTCCACCTACGATGACTCGCTCTTGCAACCTCTTCGTCATGAGTGATCATTAAAAAGGTAATTCCTTTGACTGTATTTAAATCATGAATAAGAGAGAGTATTTCTTGTTCTGTCTCTGTATCTAAGCTACCAGTCGGTTCATCTGCAAATATCACTTTTGGCTCAGTAATCAAAGCTCTTGCAATACTCACCCGTTGTTGTTGTCCTCCAGATAACTCGTTCGGATAATGGTCAGCGTGATTGCTTAATCCTACATCCTCTAACATGTTACTCACTAATTTCTTTCTTTCATCGCTGTCCACTCCTTTAATTGTTAAAGGTAGTTCAATATTAGCGAAAGTCGTTAAATGAGAGATTAATTGAAAGTTTTGAAAGATAAAACCGATGTTCTCTAATCTGAACTTAGCCCACTCCCTCTCGTTAAACCTTGAAACATCAGTCTCATTTATCCCAATCATCCCTGACGAAGGTGATAGGTAGCCAGATAATAAATGTAAAAGTGTGGACTTTCCCGATCCACTCTTTCCAACAATCGTAGCCATTTCCCCTTGTTGAATATAAAAAGAAACATTTTTCAAAACATTTATATCATGTTCTTTCCCTCTTTTACCTACTTTAAATGAGTGGCATAGGTTGTTTACTTCAATCATTTTTATAAACCTCCTAAGATGTATTTGGTGTACTATTAATAATAGAACAGTTAATATGTATACTCTACTTGTTTGTACTATGATATAGTTTACAAAAAAGGAACAGTGAGCTGATTACATGGCAGAGCGGCTAAATGCTTATACAGCAGCAAAGAAATTCATTAATCATTATTTTGAAAATTGTGATGGAGCTATACTAGCAGGAAGTGTGGTAAGAGACAAAGCTACTACTACATCGGATTTAGACATTGTTGTTTTCGATCAAAACATAAAAGAAGCTTTTCGTGAATCGGTCATTCAATTCGATTGGCCCATTGAATTGTTTGTTCATAATTTGCAAACATACAAACGTTTTTTTCAACAAGATGTGGAACGAGCAAGACCATCGTTGCCTAGAATGGTAGCTGAAGGGAAGGTAATTAAAAGCTCTCATTTGATATTATCTATAAAAGATGAAGCAAGCGAAATCATAAAACGTGGACCAGCACAATGGTCAGAAGATACAATAAGACTAAAGCGTTACTTCATTTCAGATTCTCTAATTGACTTCATCGGTTCAACAGATCGCCAAGAATCTTTATTTATTGCCAATAAATTATCCATTATCGTTCATGAATTTGTGTTAAGAACAAATAAACAATGGATAGGTGATTCTAAATGGATCATACGTTCACTGAAAGAATATAATATCGCCTTTGCAGAAATGTTTGTGGAAGCATTTGAAGCTTTTTATCGAAACAATGAAAAAGACAAAGTAATTGAACTTGTAGACAATGTTTTAGATCCATATGGAGGAAGATTATTTGAAGGGTTTCAAATTGGAAAAGGAACTTGACGATACCTACAAGTTCCTTCTTTATCTTATTCCTGTCTTTGTTTTGATTTGATAGGTTGTGCTTTCTTAATGTTTCTTCCCTTTAGTTCTTTGACAGGATTATCGTCTTCTCCAACTCGATATCATTGTTGTTTATACCATTTTTCGTTTTCTGCTCCGGATTGTTTTGGTCTGAACGGTTTTTCATGTTCATCTCTCCTTAACGACGTAATAAAATTAAGTCATTTTGTATATCTTGAAGGCGCAACCTCATTCGATACATTTGTTCCTTTTGCTGTGGACTACTACTATTCTCCATCTTTATAAGGTCTTGAAAGCGCTGCTCAAGAAGTTGCTGAACTTGAGAAAATTCTTCTGAATTATAGTGTTCCTGCATAGCACCTTGTTCATATTCATGCTCAGCATATTCGATTGCCTGTTCACACTTAGTAAGTAATTCGTCAATTGAGGTCCGTGTTGCCAACGTAACTTCCTCCATTCGTTCATTCTTCACTTTTTATTCTGGATTGAAAACCTCGAATTACTCATTGAAAATGTTAACATCTTTTTCATTTGTTCGATTTCTTTCTACATGCTAAAATGCATTAGGATATAAAAACAGAGATTATTGATCATTTGCTCCTAAAAACAAAGGAGGTTTTTTTATGAGCATAACAAGCAACCCGTTTCCTTATGCAAGTGATACCAAACGATATCATACGTGGAATTACCACTTACGAAATATATTCGGCCACAAAGTATTTAAAGTAGCACTAGATGGAGGATTTGACTGTCCTAATAGAGACGGAACAGTTGCACACGGTGGATGTACCTTTTGTTCGGCTGCTGGATCTGGTGACTTTGCAGGGGACCGAGCTGATAGCTTAACAAAGCAGTTTAATGATATTAAAGACAAAATGCACGATAAATGGAAAGACGGAAAATATATGGCTTATTTTCAAGCCTTCACCAACACGCATGCACCATTAGAAGTTTTAAAGGAAAAATATGAGACTGTTTTAAATTTTGATGGTGTTGTTGGACTATCCATTGCCACTCGTCCAGATTGCTTACCTGATGATGTCGTCGATTATTTAGCAGAGCTAAATAATCGAACGTATTTATGGGTAGAGCTTGGTTTACAAACGGTACATGAAAAAACAGCTAATATCATTAACCGTGCCCATGATTATCAATGTTATGTGGATGGTGTGAACAAACTTCGCAAAAAAGGAATTAGAGTTTGTTCTCACATTATTAATGGCCTTCCACTCGAAGATTATGACATGATGATGGAAACGGCTCGTGAAGTAGCAAAATTAGACGTACAAGGGATAAAAATTCATTTACTCCACTTATTAAAAGGAACACCTATGGTCAAACAATATGAAAAAGGGATGCTCGAATTTTTATCACTCGAAGATTATGTAAATCTCGTTTGTGATCAGCTTGAAATCCTTCCTCCAGAGATGATTGTTCATCGAATCACTGGAGATGGTCCTATTGATCTAATGGTTGGTCCGATGTGGAGTGTGAACAAATGGGAAGTATTAAATGCGATAGACGATGAGTTAAAAAGAAGAGATAGTTACCAAGGAAGACTATACAAAAGGTTGGAAATATAAATGAAAATGTTACGAATCTTACCTTTTGCAAAACAACTTTTACAAATTATAGTTTTAAAAGGAGACATTGTCATTGATGGTACACTCGGAAATGGCCATGACACACTTTTTCTAGCCAAACTAGTAGGCGTGACAGGACATGTTTATGGCTTTGATATTCAAGAAACAGCCCTAACGAATACAAAAGAAAGACTCGTTAGTCATAACGCATACAGCCAAGTCAGCTTATTTCATTCTAGTCATGATCAACTAAGCGATCACCTTCCTGAATCATGTAAAGAAAAAGTATCAGCTGCCATTTTCAATTTAGGCTACTTACCGGGTGGAGATAAATCCATTGTGACAAAACCCGAGTCAACGATTTCAGCTATTGAACAACTTATTCCTATGCTAAAGCCTGAAGGAATCATTGTTTTAGTCATATACCACGGTCATCCAGAAGGGAAACTCGAACGAGATGAATTGTTAAACTACGTTTCCACAATTGATCAACAAAAAGCACACGTTTTAAAATATCAATTTGTTAATCAACAGAACAATGCTCCATTTGTGATCGCTATAGAAAAACGTTAACCTTCTACCCAAAACGGTAGAAGGTTATTTCTTATCCATTATGAAAAGCCAATCTTCTGTACCGTTCGGTAAGCTCGTCCATTTAAGTAAAAAAATAAAGACGTTCCTCCACTTGACCAAATGAGTTTCCTTGCTAATTTAGAAACCTTTTTTTGTGATGTTACTTTTTCGTCAGATAAGTATACCCCTAATAAACCTCGATTAATTAATCGATGAAAACGCTCATGAGGAATTCCTTTCAATTGTTTGTCAGCCATTTTCACAAAATGTTCTAAACGGTTAAGCATTTGCCGTTCGTTTGAAAAATAACTACAAAAATTCAAGTCCCCTTCTTTTCGGTCTTCCTCTTGATCAATTAAATAGTCCAGTAAAATATGTAGCCCTTGAATATAGGGGAAGTAGCTTCCCTTAATTTGTTTTGCGATTTCACTAGTAAGTTGATCTTGAAAAGCATACGCCACTAAACAAAAAATCCCAATCGTTGAGCCTGTACATGCGGAAAATTCATACCACTCCATTTTTGGAAGACGGTCTTTATAGCTCTTAAACCAATTTTCTAAACGTGGAACCCTCTCTTCTTGAATAACATGCTTATGAACTTGCAAATCACAGTAATATTGATTTAACTCTAATAAGTGTGGCTTAATTAAATGATAGTGCTTTAATGTTGCTAATTTGTTTTGACATTCTTTAACAAGGTTTGCTAAATAGCCTCCGTCCTGTTGTTCTTCTCTACACTGATAGTAGTTTTTTGTTTCTGCTCCAACTGTCAATGCATCACTCATTGAATAATGTAGCATTCGAAAATCATTAGGATCTAATGAATGGCTCCGATCGCATAAATTATCTAAGTAGTCACTGATCGTTTGATAGGCTACAATAAATTCAATACAATCCTTTTGAAAAGGAGAGGCAATGATCGAAAAAATCGACCCTCCTTCACAATGAAACGTTTTCTCATCGATACTTGATAAAGCTTGTTTACGAAGCTCTGGATCTGGAATGTTCTCTGCTTGCTCTCTCCATTTATTTAGCGTACGATGAACAATCGGAAAAATATCTTTATACACTTTTGTCATTAATTGCAGTGGGTATTGAGGAATTCTCATCTACTCTCTCGCTCCTTATAAAGGATACTAAAATTCAATTCATATTATAAGGTAATACGTGTTGTTGAACAAACCATTCAGCTAACTCAAAAACCTGTTCTCGTTTTTCTTCATTAAAAATTTCATGGTAATAACCTTCCCACTCTTTATACATTTTTTCCTTTAAGTCAACTTCATTAAACCATTTACGAACCTTTTGTTTATCAACTACTTTGTCTTCTCCTCCTTGTAAAACAAGTAAAGGGATATCAGGAAACTTCTCAATTTGCTTATACGCTTCTTCAATAGCCAACATTAACTCACGATACCACCTTACCGATATTTTCCTTACATATAAAGAATCGTTTTGCTCAAAATGTTGAATTTCTTTATTTCTAGTAACCATATCTACCGTCAATTTCGGTTGATATTTTAATGAGGGTGTAAAGATATTCATCCCTCTCGATAAAAAGTCAACGATCTTCGACGGTTTTTGCATAATCCCTAAACATGGAGAGGATAAAACAATACAATTTATGTTTACCTCTGTTTCTTGAAGACTTCGAATAGTGACCAACCCCCCCATACTGTGACCTAAAAGCGCAATTGGTAACTTATATGTTTGAGCCTCTCTAATCCAATTACCTACTTCTTCAATATACTCATCAAAGGCTTCAATATGTCCTCTTCTCCTCGTTGTTAATCCTTGGCCTGGCAAGTCACCCATTATTACATGGTATCCTGTTGATCTCCACATCTCAACTAGCCACTTGTACCTTCCATGATACTCAAAGGCTCCGTGAACAATAACAATGACTGCTTTAGGCTTATCCGCTAACCACCTTTTCAACCTTCTCCCTCCTTCTTAGAAAATAGTTAAGAAATACAAACTTGGATGTGTCACAGTGTTCTTCTATAGAGATACACACCTTAAAAAAATCTCGATTTTTAGTCAATGTTCACAAGAATAAATACTTACCTTTTTCCATTCAATTATTTAAAGATATAATGAATAAGGATATTACATAACTTATTTAAGAAAGGATGTTTTAACTTGATCTATCCTTACAAAGAGTTTATACCAAAAATCGCTGATACAGCTTATATTGCAAATTATGTCACAATAACAGGTAACGTGAAAATTGGCGAGTACACGTCAATTTGGTTCAATACCGTAATTAGAGGTGATGTCGCTCCTACCATCATTGGTGACCGTGTGAACATTCAAGATCAGTGTTGCCTTCATCAAAGTCCTAACCATGATTTAATTATCGAAGACGATGTAACAGTTGGACATCAAGCGATGCTACACAGCTCGATTATTCGAAAAAAAGCGTTAATTGGAATGGGCTCAACAATTTTAGATGGAGCAGAAATTGGCGAGGGGGCATTTGTTGGTGCAGGAAGTCTTGTGCCTCCAGGCAAGAAAATACCTCCACATACTTTAGCATTTGGCAGACCCGCCAAAGTCATACGACAATTGACGGAAGAAGATAAAAAAGATATGCAACGTATTCGGAGAGAATATGTTGAAAAAGGGATGTACTATAAGGAAATGACACCTATTGAGTAAAATTGTGAAGTGACTTTGTAAAAATTGTTTTTTCAATAGAAAACCTATTCCTATGTTTGTCACTTCTTGTGACAAACATAGTTCAACAACGTAACTTGTGAATGCTTTTTGTGTCAAAGAAAACCTTCAACTAGTTTATGATAATAAACGTAAGAGTAGATAAAAAAATTACAAAAACCATAAAAATCTTAACATAACTTTTGCATCACCAAAAAAATCCTTTGCTAAAATTGACATACTATTACTCTGTAGAGGGGTTAATTTAATAATAAAGAAAAAGGGGTTTAAAACGGTGACAAAATTTATAGATAGTATCCATGCGTTTGAGTGTCAGATTTTTCGTTTCATAAACAGTCATTTTGAACAAAAAATTTTAAATATGTACTTTCGATCTGTAACTCATCTTGGTGGTGCCACATATACAATAATGGCCTGTCTGTTTTTCATTGTATTTATGAAAGACCCCTTTCAATTAGCTGGAATAGCTAGTGGTATCGCTCTTTTATTAAGCCACATACCTGTTGCCATTATTAAAAAATTTTATCCAAGAAAACGACCTTATTTATCTATATCTGATGTAAATATCCCCAAAAATCCATTACAAGACTACTCTTTTCCATCTGGACATACAACAGCTATATTTTCAATTACCATTCCGTTTATGGTCCTATTTCCATATACAATATTGTTTTTACTTCCTTTAGCAATGAGTATTGGACTTTCAAGAGTCTTTCTAGGCCTCCACTATCCTTCAGATGTTCTAGCCGGATGTGTCTTAGGAACAACAGTAGGTTTGGTTAGTGTAAGAGTAATTGAAGGACTCATTTAATATATTGATTGAAAAAGGAAAATGGAATAAGGAGGGATTCACAAAATGAAAGTTGCTATTTTTACTGACACTTATGCTCCTGAAGTAAATGGAGTAGCAAAAACATTAAAACGTTTTACTGATCACCTATCAAAAAGAGGACACCTTTTCAAAGTATTTGCACCTACACCCGAAACAAAGGAACCGTTAAGCTCAAACCATATTCATCATTTTACTAGCTTTCCTTTTATCTTTTATCCAGAGTGCCGTTTTGCTTTTCCTAATATGCTATCCGTAAAATCACAATTGCAAAAGTTCAATCCTGATATTATTCACGTAGCTACACCATCCAGTGTTGGTCTATGTGGGCTTCACTATGCAAAAAAATTAAATTATCCTCTAGTGGGTTCCTATCACACGAATTTTGATCAGTACCTTGAGTATTACGACTTACAAATTTTCTCTAAAATTTTATGGAAGTATATGCACTGGTTCCATCAACCTCTTGAAAAAATTTTTGTTCCTTCTCTATCTACGAAAGAACTCCTCCTAAGTCAAGATTTTCAAAACATTCACATTTGGTCTCGAGGCGTAAATACACATTCTTTTCACCCTTCAAAAAATAAAAAACAGCAGTTGAAAGACCGCTATCACATTAAACAACCTTATTTACTTACGTATGTAGGTCGACTAGCGCCAGAAAAAGATATCAAGACTTTATTATCAATTATGAAAAAACTTTCCTCTAGAAGCGATGTTCATTGGCTCATAGTTGGTGACGGACCATCAAAATCCTTTCTACAGGAACGTTCTCCAAGTAATGTAACCTTTACAGGGTATCTTTCAGGTGAAGAATTAGCTATGGCGTATGCTAGCTCAGATACTTTTGTCTTTCCTTCTTCAACTGAAACCTTTGGAAATGTTGTATTAGAATCGTTAGCATCTGGTACTGCAGTTGTGACTGCAAATGCTGGAGGGGTGAAAAGCATTATTCAAAATAGAAAAACAGGAGTATTATGTGAACCAAAAGAGACTGAGGATTTTACAAATGCTATTAATATGTTATTAGATCACCCTTCTTTAAGGAAACAAATGGAAAAAGAGGCTCGTAACTATGCTTTGACCCAAGAATGGGAGCAAATATTAGATAACTTAATTGATGAATATTTCGAAGTGATTAATCAGAAAAAAATAATCAAATATGCATAAGAAAAGCGCAAGCGCCCGTTTAGCGACGCAGGTGCTTATAGACCCCCGCATGAGATAAAGGAAACACGAATAGCCGCAGGCTTCGATGTTGACTTATCGTAGAGAGGAGGGCGAAGCAACACCAGTCGCTGGGCGCTGGAGCTAGACAAAAATAAAAGCACCATCCGAATAAGGACAGATTTTTTATACTTTCTTACTCTGTAAGAAAAGCGCAAGCGCCCGTTTAGCAACGAAGGGGCTTGAGTACTCCGTATGAGATAAAGGAAACACGAATAGCCGGAAAGCGGAGGATCTACTAACTACTGCCACGTCTTGTGGCAAACGTAGATCCACCTCCCTCCTGGAGGCGTCTCCGTTGACTTATCATAAGGAGGAGGGCGAGGGATAATGAACGTCAACTAAGTTCAGCCACATCCTGTGACTAACGTTGACGCTAGCACATCGTGTACGTCGGAGTTGCTGGGCGCTGGAGCTAGACAACGATGAAAGCACCATCCGAATAAGGACAGATTTTTATACTTTCTTACTCTGTAAGAAAGGCGCAAACACCCGTCTAGCGACGCAGGTGCTGATAGACCCCCGCATGAGATAAAGGAAACACGAAAAGCCGGAAAGCGGAGGATCTACTAACTACTGCCACGTCGCGCGAGCAAACGTAGATCCACCTCCCTCCTGGAGGCGTCTCCGTTGACTTATCGTAGAGACATTGGAACATCAACTAAAGACGCCCACGTCCTGTGGGCAACGTTGACGCTATCACTTCCTGTGAACGTTTCTGGGCAATGGAGCTAGACAAGAATTAAGGACCTATTTATATACTCCCTTACTCTGAAAGAAAGGCGTAGGTACAACTTTAGCCCCACCTCCATAGCTAAAGGAATGGAGGTGGGGCTATTTTTTATGACTTTCAAGAATTTAAACAAATAACTTTTTTTCATCGATTTTACTATCTTGTTCAACAGCCATTTGCAGCCATAAACAGAAGCAAAGAACGGTCCATAATTTTCGACTATGATCTTTCTTTTCCATACGATGCTCCTCAAGTAAAGATAAAATATAATCTTTATCCATGAAAAAGCCAATTGGCGATTCTGTTATGACTTCTTTTGCCCAATGATACCTTGTCCCTTTTAGCCACACACGAATCGGTACTGGAAATCCAAGCTTTCTCCTATTGACCACGTGTTCAGGAATAATATCAGCAAAAGCCTTTCTTAATATTTGCTTGGTCCCTACTTTCGATACTTTCTCTTCCACTGCCAATTTTGAGGCTACCTTCCAAACTTCAATGTCTAAAAACGGTACGCGAAGCTCTAAGGAATGAGCCATTGACATTTTATCAGCTTTAACTAGAATATCACCTCTAAGCCAAGTCATCATATCAATGTATTGCATTTTTGATATATCATCTAAATGCTTCACATTATGATAAAGAGGATTCGTGACATCTGTAAATGAACTTGAAAGAGTATGACTAAAAAGGGATTGCTTCTCTTTATCATTCGCAAATATTTTTGCGTTACCGATGTAACGTTCTTCTAATTGAGTATTCGCTCTTTGCAAGAAACTTTTTCCTTTCATTCCTTCGGGAAGAACAGTTGCTATTTGGAGAAGGGCCTTCTTCAATCCGTTAGGAATATTTTTGAAAGGGGCTATACTAAGAGGCTCTTGATAAATATTATAACCACCAAAGAGTTCATCTGCTCCTTCACCTGATAAAACTACCTTTACATGTTTACTAGCTTCTTTAGCAACAAAATAAAGGGGGATAGCAGCTGGATCTGCAACAATATCATCTAGATGCCAAATAATTTTCGGTAATGCTTCGAAAAATTCTTCTTCACTGATCGTATATGGAAAATGATCCACTTTTAATGTTTGAGCAGTTTTTATTGCAACATCCATTTCACTGTAACCAGTATCAGCGAAATCTACACTGAATGTTTTTATAGAAGGTGCTAGTTTACTTGCTATAGTAGCAACTATAGTTGAATCAATTCCACCCGATAAGAAGGAGCCAACTGGAACATCACTTCGCATATGATAAGAAACTGATTCTTCTACAGTTTCTCTTACTTCCTTTATTAATCGATCTCTTTCTACAGACTTTGGGTGGAAATTTGGATGAAAATATTCTACAACCTGCAAAGACTCATTTGGGCGCCATGTAAAGTAACTTCCTGGAGAAATTTTGGATATTTCTTTTACAATTGTGTTTGGTTCGGGTACGTACTGAAAAGATGTATAGTGTTCCAGAGATTGTTCATTTATGCTTGAATTTTTTAAGAAAGGCATTAACCCTTTTGATTCAGAAGCAAAAGCAATCCCTTGTACCGTTTCAATCATGTATAAAGGTTTAATCCCAAAATAGTCCCTTGCTCCAAATAATTCATTTCGCTCTGTATCCCAAATAAGAAAAGCAAACATCCCTCTTAATTCATGTACCACTTTTTCTTTCATTACTGAATAAAGGGCCACAATCACCTCTGTATCACTATTAGTATTTAATGTAACTCCTAGATCCTCTAGTTTCTTTTGCAACTGTTTATGATTATATATTTCCCCATTAAAAACAATCCAATAGCGACCATCTCCAAAGGTAAGAGGCTGTTTTCCTCCAGCTAAATCAACAATACTTAATCTTCTAAAAGCTAACGAAATATAATCATTATGATAATAGCCTTCATCATCAGGGCCTCGATGTATAATTTTACGACTTGCCTGTTCAATGTGCTCAATACGTTGTTCTTTATATTTTTTACTATGATCAAAAACACCTATAAACCCACACATTAACTTTTTCCTCCTTATCAAATTGTATCTATAATTATTCCAAAGATGGCTATAGTTTTAGTCAATAACCCATTAATTATATAAGAAAAAAAGAGCAACTTTAAAGTATCAAAAAAAAAACATATTTTATTAAATTATTCCCAAAATGCATTACTATATGGGGTTATAGCGAATAAATTTTTTCAAAAAAAGTGACTTCTGTTAAAAATAGAAGTCACTTTTACATAAATTTCACTCTTTATTTAGTTTTGTGCTTGTGCTTTTAATTGACTTGCTTTATCAGTTCGTTCCCAAGGAAGATCAATATCTGTTCGCCCAAAATGTCCATAAGCAGCAGTCTGTTTATAAATAGGTCTTCTCAAATCTAACATTTTGATAATCCCAGCTGGACGCAAATCAAAGTTTTCTCTGACAATATCCACTAGAATATTTTCAGGTACAATTCCTGTTCCGAATGTATTAATAGAAATTGAAACAGGCTGGGCAACACCAATGGCATAGGCTAGTTGAACCTCACATTTATCTGCTAACTGTGCTGCGACTATATTTTTAGCAACATATCTTGCTGCATATGCAGCAGAACGGTCTACTTTCGTAGCATCCTTTCCTGAAAATGCGCCTCCACCGTGGCGAGCATATCCACCATACGTATCAACAATAATTTTTCGGCCTGTTAGTCCTGCGTCTCCTTGAGGTCCACCAATAACAAAACGGCCAGTTGGATTAATAAAATATTTCGTGTCCTCATCGATTAGCTCTTTTGGAACAACTGGATCAATGACATATTCCTTTAGGTTTCTTTGGATTTGTTCTAATGAAACTTCTGGATGATGTTGAGTAGAAATCACAATGGTATCAATACGAACAGGTTTATCATTTTCATCATATTCAACAGTAACCTGTGTTTTTCCATCTGGACGCAAATAAGGGAGAATCTCTTCTTTCCTAGTTTCTGTTAAACGTCTAGCAAGCTTATGAGCTAAGGAAATAGGAAGAGGCATATATTCTTTTGTTTCATTACATGCATAGCCAAACATTAACCCTTGGTCACCAGCACCAATTGCCTCAATTTCCTCATCACTCATTTGACCTTCTCGTGCTTCTAATGCTTGGTCTACACCCATTGCGATATCAGCAGATTGTTCATCGATCGACGTTAAAACGGCACATGTCTCAGAATCAAATCCATATTTTGCTCTTGTATATCCAATTCCTTTAACTGTTTCACGAACAATTTTAGGGATATCCACATATGTATTTGTCGTAATTTCACCGGATACCAGTACTAAACCTGTTGTTACAGATGTTTCACAGGCTACTCGAGCATTTGGGTCATTCTTTAAGATTGCATCTAAAATTGAATCAGATATTTGATCACAAATTTTATCAGGGTGTCCCTCTGTTACTGATTCAGATGTAAATAAGCGTCGTAAGTTTGTCATCAATACTCCTCCTTAAGTTATATATAATCATGACGGATGATTCTTCTCTTATATAAACAGAACTCTAAAGGAACAATACTATTATTCCCTTTCATTCAACAGGTATTTCCCTAAATTGCAAGCAAAAACATCACAGAAATAAAAAAACCTTTCCATCATAATAATGAGGAAAGGGGGTGTTTACATCGTTTCCTTTCACTCTTATCGATCAAGGAATGTCCTTGCATCAGGTTAGCACCTTTTCACTACGTGAAGGTTGCTGGGTTTCATTGGGGCTGTCCCTCCACCTGCTCAGGATAAGAGAATATCCGTTTAAACATCTTAAATCACAAATGCCCTTTATGTCAAACTATACGTGTCTCAACTAATGAAATGTAAGGGTCATTACTTAACAAAGAAGGCAGTCGATTAACTCCATGACCTACTTTTCTCTTCAATAATACTTCATACAGTAACTAGACCATACTTCACCCACGCCTTCAAGTCACCCTTTAGAACTCATAATTTAACTCGACTTAAAGTTTTATTGTTATACAACAAATATATTGCCAATCAAACCATAAACCGATTTAAACATCCCACTAATAAATATCCGACAAAGCTAAAAAATAGGTTTCACTCTTCTTTTTACTGACACAAACTAAAGCTACATATAATTAAAGGTACTTTATCCATTTAAACTTGGAAATTTTTCTTTAATTAGTATAGACTATTCATTTAAATGTGTTATACTATTTATAATCATTCAACTACTATAAAAAGGATGGTATACCATGAATAAAGTAGATATTCGCTCTGAACTGAATCATTTGGTCAATAATCCAAATACTTATCATAATTTACCGGTCTCTCGTCTTGTTGAACTCGTTTTAGAAAGAAATGAAGGAATATTGACTTCCACAGGTGCAATCCGTGCAACCACTGGAAAATATACAGGTCGATCACCTAAAGATAAATTTATTGTAGAAGAAGAAAGTGTAAAGAATAAAATAGATTGGGGATCAGTTAATCAACCGATCTCTGAAGAGATTTTTGAAAAACTTTATACAAAAGTGATCGACTATTTAAAGGCAAAGAATGAACTTTTTTTGTTTAAAGGGTTTGCAGGAGCAGATTCAAAATACAGATTACCCATTCAAACTATTAATGAATTTGCATGGCATAATTTATTTGCCCATCAATTGTTCATTCGAGCAACAGATGAGGAATTAGTTGACCATAAAAACCCATTTACAATTATATCTGCACCTACTTTCAAAGCAGATCCAATTAAAGATGGTACTCATTCAGAAGCGTTTATTATGGTTTCTTTTGAAAAACGCATTATTCTAATTGGGGGAACTGAATATGCGGGTGAAATGAAAAAATCGATCTTCTCAATTATGAACTACTTACTACCTGAACAAGGTGTCTTATCTATGCATTGCTCTGCAAATGTAGGTCTAGAAGGGGACGTCGCTTTATTCTTCGGACTATCAGGAACGGGAAAAACAACATTGTCTGCCGATCCAAATCGCCGTCTAATCGGTGATGATGAACACGGTTGGTCTAACTCAGGTATCTTTAACATTGAAGGTGGTTGCTATGCAAAATGCATCAAACTTTCTCATGAAAAAGAACCACAAATTTTTGATGCCATTCGTTTTGGTTCAGTCTTAGAAAATGTCGTGATTGACGATAAAATGAGAGAGGCGGATTATGATCGAAGTGACTATACGGAGAATACTCGTGCTGCCTATCCTCTTGAAGCAATGGATAACATTGTGTTACCTAGCGTAGCAGGACACCCATCAACCATTATCTTTTTAACTGCTGATGCAACAGGAGTCTTACCTCCTATTAGTAAGCTTACTAAAGAGCAGGCCATGTATCACTTTTTAAGTGGTTACACAAGTAAATTAGCAGGTACAGAAAGAGGAATCACCTCTCCTGAAGCTACATTTTCTACTTGTTTTGGTTCTCCTTTCTTACCTTTACCCGCAACCGTATATGCTGAAATGCTTGGTAAAAAGATTGACGAATCTGGAGCAAAAGTGTTTTTAGTTAATACTGGATGGACTGGCGGCGCTTACGGTAAAGGAAAGAGAATGAAGCTCGAATATACTCGCGCTATGATTCATGCAGCATTAGACGGTGAGTTAGACCATATCGAGACAATAAAGGATGAAATATTCGGACTAGAAATTCCAATGCATGTACCAGGAGTTCCTGATAAGGTATTGTACCCTATACAAACATGGGAAGATCAAGGTGCTTTTAAGAAGTCTGCGGAACAACTTGCTACCTCTTTTAAGGAGAACTTTAAAAAGTTCGATAATGTCGCTGAGGATATTAAAAATTTCGGTGGCCCCGTTTTATAATTGTTTAAAAAAGAGCTAATTATCATTTTTTTGATAAATAGCTCTTTTTATTTTCCGAATGCGTCGCTATACGGGCGCTTCCGACGCACAGGAGGTGCTAGCATCATCGTTGTCCACAGGACGTGGGCGCCTTTAGATGATGTTCCACTTTCATACGATAATTCAACGGAGACGCCTCCAGGAGGGAGGTGGATCTATGTTGCCACAGGACGCGGCTGAACTTAGTAGATCCTCCGCTTTCGGGCTATTCGTGTTTCCTTTATCTCATGCGGCGATGAACAGGAGGTTCTAGCGTCAACGTTAGTTCGCGCGTCGTGACTGTACTTAGTTGACGTACCTTTTCACCTGCGTCGCTATACGGGCGCTTCCGCCTTTCTTTTGTCTAGCTCCTGCGCCCAGCGACTGGTGTTGCTTCGCCCTCCTCCCTACGATAAGTCAACATCGAAGCCTGCGGCTATTCGTGTTTCCTTTATCTCATGCGGGGGGCTATAAGCACCTGCGTCGCTATACGGGCGCTTCCGCCTTTCTTTTAATTGGTGGTATTTAAAGATATGAGTTCATATGTGAGGATTGTCTGTTGTTCTTCTAATTCAAGCTTTGTTATTGTTGCATACCCATTCGGCTCGCTTTCTCTCATTTTACGAACTTCTAACGGTATATTTAAGGGATAAAGTCGGTAACCGTCCTTTTTTAATTGAAAGATATTTTTATTTAAACGAATTTCCTTCCCTTTTGTTACAATCATTGTATTTAGTTCCAATGGCATTCCCATACTACTCCCCCATTTCATGATTTTATAGGCATTTATCACACTTTCCCTCTAACTTACATACAGTAAATAAAAACATATTTCATGAGCATAGAAAGGATAAATCATCATGAAAAAAATTATCTATTCCATTGTATTCGTCTGTCTCTTTAGTTTAACACTAAGTGGCTGTGGACAGTCAAAAACTGAAGAAATTCGTGTAGCAGAGGTAACACATTCTATATTTTATGCCCCCCTATACGTAGCCATAGAGAAAGGTTTTTTTGAAGAAGAACAAATTAATATAGAGCTCACCACAACTTGGGGTGGGGATAAAACCATGACCGCTCTTTTATCTGGAGGATCCGATATTGCCTTAGTCGGGTCTGAAACATCCATTTATGTGTATAATCAAGGTACAGATGATCCAGTGATTAACTTTGCCCAGCTTACACAGACAGATGGTACATTTCTTGTTTCTAGAGACGAAACCGAAAGTTTCTCTTGGAATGATCTAAAAGGAAGTACTTTTCTCGGACAAAGAAAAGGCGGAATGCCTCAAATGGTTGGTGAATTTGTGCTAAAACAAAAGCAAATAAATCCACATCATGATTTAACGTTGATACAAAATGTCGATTTTGCCAATATCGCAAATGCCTTTGCATCTGGTACAGGAGATTATGTTCAATTGTTTGAACCTACTGCGAGCATCTTTGAACAGGAAGGGTTAGGCCAAATTGTCGCCTCCTTCGGAAAAGAATCTGTGCAAATTCCATATACGACTTTTATGAGTAAACAAAGTTATTTGAAAGAGAACGAAGAATCCGTTCAACGCTTTACAAAAGCACTATTTCGTGCACAAACATGGGTAGCTGAACATTCTGCACAAGAAATTGCCAAAGTCATTCAACCACAATTTAAAGATACTTCTTTAGAGATAATAGAAATAGTAATTGAACGATATAAAGAGCAAAACTCTTATTCACTTAATCCGATTCTTGATGAGAAAGAATGGAATAACCTTCAAATTATTATGGATGAAGCAAACGAATTGAGACAATATGTAGACCATGAAACACTAGTAAAAACTTCCATTGCTAATGAGGTTAGTGGACAATGAAAAAAAAAGAACTATTTAACTATTGAACATGTTTCTCACACCTTCTTCACTAAGGATACATTTACACATGTACTTGAAGATATCAACTTCACAATAAATAGAGGAGAATTCATATCATTTTTAGGGCCGAGCGGGTGTGGAAAGACAACCTTGTTATCAATTATCGCTCAACTAATAAAACCAACAAACGGAAACGTCTTACTAGAAGGTAGGAACATTTCTCTAAAGGAAACACAAATAGGTTATATGCTTCAACAAGATTATCTATTTCCTTGGAAAACCATTCAAGAAAACATTTTACTCGGGTTAAAAATATCAAAACAATTATCTAATGAAAAAAAAGAACGAACCTATCAGCTCTTAATGGATATGGGACTTGAATCGACTATAAATAAATTACCCCAGCAACTTTCAGGGGGAATGAAACAACGAGTCGCGTTAGTAAGAACGTTAGCTACAGACCCGTCTTTATTTTTATTAGATGAGCCTTTTTCTGCTATTGATTTTCAAACTAAATTAAAATTAGAGGACCTTGTCTTTACAACCTTAAAAAAATATCAAAAGACCATGATTTTAGTAACACATGATATTGGAGAAGCCATTGCCATGAGTGACCGTATTTTTTTATTTTCAACAAAACCTGGACAAATAAAAAAAGAAGTTTTAGTTAACAAAGAATTAAGTGAAACGACACCTTTCCATGCAAGACAAACTTCCTCCTACAAATCTTTATTTCAACATTTATGGAAGGAGATTGAACAACTTGACAATTAAGGACAATCAAATACTTCACCAAGCTTATATTAAACAAATGAAGAGAGATAAAATTTCGATTATTTGCTCTCAATTATTAATCGTCATTTTCTTTTTTTCATTCTGGCAACTTGCCTCTGATGAAAAATGGATAGATCCATTAATATTTAGCTCTCCGGCCAAAATCTTTGATTTATTTATCTCAAAAATGTTAGATGGCACACTTCTACCTCACGTAAGTCTAACTATATTTGAAACCATTTTAGGTTTCTTAATTGGAACCATTTTAGGAACAGGAATAGCCATGGTTTTATGGTTTTCAAAAAAGCTCGCTAGAATTATGGACCCTTTTCTAGTCATTTTAAACGCTATGCCTAAAGTAGCACTAGGTCCACTCCTAATTGTTGGGTTAGGTCCTAATTTATCTTCTATTGTTGCAATGGGAGCGATAATATGCGTCGTTATTACGACCATAGTCGTATACTCAGCCTTTAAAGTAGTTGATCAAAATTACAAGAAAGTACTATTAAGCTTCGGTGCATCTAAATGGGACATTTTTAAGGAATCTGTCTTACCAGCTTCGTTACCCACCATAATTTCGACTCTAAAAGTTAACGTTGGCCTGTCATGGGTGGGTATCATCGTAGGAGAGTTCCTCGTCTCAAAACAAGGTTTAGGATATTTAATTATATACGGATTTCAAGTGTTTAATTTCACACTCGTTTTACTCAGTTTACTGCTCGTCGCATGCTTTGCCACCATTATGTACCAAGGTGTAAGTTGGTTAGAAAAAAGACTTATTCGTCACCACTAACAACGTACCCACTCTCCTCAATATACTCCATAGTCATAGGAAGAACATCATCTTTCATAATAAAGCTATATCGATCGTCATCTATAATCTTATTGGGAAATTCTTTAACTAAAATAGGACCCCATGTTTCAAAATAATGATGTTTCTTAACAATTGAAGAGACATAGGCAAAATAAATATTTTTAATAATACACGAACCCTTTCCAACTACTT
Organism: Bacillus carboniphilus; assembly: GCF_020524035.2. Classification (NCBI taxonomy): domain Bacteria; kingdom Bacillati; phylum Bacillota; class Bacilli; order Caryophanales; family Bacillaceae; genus Bacillus; species Bacillus carboniphilus. Next base: position 1,847,503 of record NZ_CP129013.1, read on the forward strand.
TATATTGACCTATATATTTTATCTCATTAACTATACCTCCTGTCTCTTCCTCAACTTCTCTGCAAGCAGCTTCCAGTGGTATTTCTCCTTCCTCTACCTTTCCTCCAGGAAATTCAAACCCACGGTGTTTATGTTTTGTTAACAACCAATGATGATCAAACCGACAAACAACCCACACATGTTTTGGATTTTCAGAGAAAGGATGATCATCAAAGGACAATTGAATTTGATTTCGATAGTAATCGTAAAAGTAAGAAATCATAAAAGTCTCCATACTCCAATCTCTTTTTTTCCTCTATATTCTAACACAAGAAAAGGAAAGCGACTTGTAAAGGAAGTGGTAAAAGAAATTTGTAAAAATTATGTTTGACGATCTATTTCAGAAACCAATCTTTCTGAAGAAATATGATTTTTTGCCTCTTCATCCCCTAATTCATATAACATCTTATAAATTTTTTTATGAAGATCATCAATATGATCATTCTCCCGATCATAATGATATTGTATATATGGAGCATGAGAACGAAAAAAACCTTTCCAGTCTTCCCTGTATAGTTGGTCAAAATACTCTCTTAACAGAGTAATTTCGTCATTATCTGCTTTAATTTTAAAATCCCAAGGTGAGTCTGTAGCTGTCGTTAATATTTCACCACTAGATATCGAAATATAGTAAGTTTTTTTCATGATGCACCTCTTCTTTTTTTATTATTCTTTTAAAAGAAAGAAGGTTCTATACAAAAAGCATATAGGACCTTCTTTCCATTTTATTTTCGACGAATATACTTACTCATCCAGTTTACTAAGTCATGCAAAAATCCAGGAATGGGTATTCCTACACGATCTGAATTCTGTAAAATAGATAAGATCTCATAACAAATATAAAAAAATAATGGTTGCATCTCGAATAACTAGGCTTGTTTGAAAAAAGTAGTCCAAAAAATGAGCTACTGAAACCAAAGAAAGGATAGTAATTTTTCCAAATATCTTGTTAATAATGAAACGAACTTTTAATTTTTTTTTGTAATATTCCACAAATGAACCTGTATAATATTCAATAACCATTAATGAAACCAATATAAAAAACAGTGTGTCTAATTCTCCAAATAAAAAACTAACAGTAGCTGCACTAATAGAAAGTATAGCAAGGAACCCTCCATCTCCACGACTCATATCATCTCCTCCTATCTTTTAGATTTTTGGAGAGTTTTGCCTTTCTACTATCTATCATATGTAGCATTCAAATAATTGCTTGGACAATTTATTATTAAATCTGTCCATTTTAATGTAAAAAAAAGAGTATTCAATAAAGAATACCCTTTTAAATCACTATTTTATTGTTTTATTATTGTAAAAATGATTTTAACATCCAATTGTGTTTTTCTAAGCTTTGATGGATAGCAAGAAGCATATCACCTGTGGATTCATCTCCAACTTCATCAGCTAATTCCATTCCTTCTTTTAATTCCTCTGCTACTTTTTCAAAATCTTCTTTAATGGTTTGTACCATTTGTTCAGCTGTTTCACTTCCATTCGCTTCTAAAATCGAAGATACTTGAAGTACCTCTCTCATTGTAGCAACTGGTTTTCCATCTAAAGCAAGTAAACGCTCCGCTAATTCATCAATATTGGTTGCTGCTTCTGTATAAAATTCTTCAAATTTTTCATGTAAGGTAAAGAATGAGGATCCTTTCACGTACCAGTGATAGTTATGTAGCTTCACATACAAAACCGTCCAATTTGCTACTTGCTTGTTAACAACGTCATTTAATTTTTGAGACATAAGATGACCTCCTAAATTTTTGTTGTTCAATATTACCTTACCCTTTTTACTTGATGATAAACTTTCTCTTCTTTATATTTTGTCCATCCTTATTATAACATGCTAAACATAAATCAAAAAATAATATGAATATTATTTAGATAATTAAGGAAGCTGATTTTAATTTGTGAACAGAATATGAAGAACACCACCTAAAACAACCTTTATATCCAAAAAGGAAGAAGACGTATAATCGTCCTCTCCCCTTTCTCTCTTTTTAGCCGAACACTCTTTCTAAGTCTTTCTTATCTTGACTTAACCAAAAATTCATTAAGCGTTTTGCTCCATCAAGATCGTGAAGTTTCGCTTGACCACATTGTTTTTCATTAGCAGCAGGAATCTCCGTAATATTCACTGCATCCTTGAATGTTTCTTCTAGTAAGTCAATGATTTCAGAAACCTTAGGGGTTCCACTAACAACTAAATAGTATCCAGTTTGGCATCCCATTGGTGAAACATCAATAATATCAAAATGATCATACTTCTCTGCGTACTTACGAATCGTAAAGGCTAATAAATGCTCAATAGTGTGAATAACATCTGGCTTCATCGTCTGTTTATTTGGTTGACAAAAACGTATATCAAACTTATTAACAACTCCATCTGTTCCAATGTGATGTACTCCACAATGGCGAACATAAGGGGCTACAACTGCATTATGATCTAATTCAAAACTTTCAACTGATGGCATTACTTTGACACTCCTTATTGTTCCAATATTATTATGATCTACGTTACTCATGATACTATTAATTCCGATTAATTTCATCTTTTTTGTTTCAATTTCCTTTTTTTTAAGCAAAACAAACTGTGATTAAGGGTAATTTATTTGTTAAAATATATTTACTATAAATGCAGAGATGGTGACGAAATGAAACGCATATTTATATTGGCAATCAAACTTTATCAAAAATTTATTTCTCCCTTAAAGCCTCCCTCATGTCGATTTTATCCTACTTGTTCAAATTACGGAATTCAATCAATAGAACGCTTTGGTATTTTTAAGGGAGGATTTTTAACCATCTATCGTATTTTAAGGTGTAATCCCTATAACCTTGGTGGTATTGATCCAGTCCCTGAGAAAGATGATAAACGAAGCTTCTTTGCTATTCTGCGAAATAATAAACAAAAGTAAACCATTAGTAACTACATACTAGTGGTTTTTTTTTAGAAAATAAAAGGATTATGAAGTTGAATATTTGAAAACATGAATATCTCCCTACTATCTTATTATAAAACAAACTAAATATTCAGTTTTATATTTTTCTGTTCTCAAATCGGAATCATTACGATATAATGTGTAAGTATGATTTACAGGAGGGAAACAAATTGAAAAAACTATTTAGTATTTTTACTATACTTATATTCATTACTGGCTGTTCTAGCCAAAGCGCTGAAAACGAAACGGATCAATTGAGTGTTAGTACAACTATTTTTCCACTATATGATTTCACCAAAAAAATTGGTGGGGATGAAGTAGAAGTAACAACTATTTATCCACCTAATGTTGATGCTCACTCGTATGAACCTTCTTCTAAAGATATGGTTGAAATGGCTTCGGAATCTTCCTTTATCTATTCAGGTATTGGATTTGAATCCTCTTCTAAAAAAATAGCGGAAAGCTTAGAAAAAGAAGGAGTGAAAATCATCGCAACTGGCGAAAATCTCTCTCTTCTAAAGAACAATGAAGAAGAACATCAAGAAGACGAAAGCCATGAAGAGGAATCTCATCATCATGATGTAGATCCGCACATTTGGTTAGACCCTGTTCTAGCTATCGAACTTGCCGAAAATATTAAAAATGGTCTTATTGAATTAAATCCTGAATCAGAAGAAATTTTTGAAGAAAATTTTCAACTGTTAAAAGATGATTTAGAAGCTCTCGATCAACAATTTAAAGAAGTAGTAAACGAAGCTCCACAAAACAAATTTTTAGTTGCACATGGTGCTTATGGTTACTGGGAAAAACGTTATGGCATTGAACAAATAAACGTATTAGGACTCTCACCAAATCAAGAACCTTCTCAAAAATCGTTGCAAGAAATAATTGAAACATCGCAAGGATATGATTTTAAATATATGATCTTTGAAAATAACGTTAGCAACGAAATCGCAGAAGTTGTTCAGCAGTCAATTGGGGCAGAAACACTTACTCTTTATAACTTGGAATCCGTAACAGAGGAACAATTTCAAAACGAAGATTACTTTAGCTTAATGAAAAAAAACCTTAAAACACTTTCTATCGCTCTTCAAAATAAATAAATGATCAACGCTACACCTGCTGTTTTTAAGCAGGTGTTTTATTATAAAAAAAACGAATACCGAATAGAAAAGAGTGGATAATAAGGAAAACAAAAACTTGAAGGAGAATCTTCATGGAACATGTAGTAATTGCCCGATCATTATTTGGCTTAACGATGGCTTTTCATATTATCTTCGCCACATTAGGGGTCGGTATCCCTTTAATGATCTTGATATCAGAACTACTATATCAACGAACAAAGGATAAAGACTATGCAATTATGGCTAAAAGGTGGACGAAGGGGCAAGCTGTCTTGCTAGGAGTTGCCATTCCTTCCGGTACTATTGCAGGTGTACAGCTAGCCTTGTTATGGCCAGGGTTCATGGAGATAATTGGGAAAGTCATGGCTTTACCTTTCCAAATCGAAATTTATGCTTTTTTTATTGAAGCTCTTTTTATGTCCATTTATGTCTATGCCGCTGATCGAATTTCTCCCTTCATGCGAATTGTAAGTGTCTTTTTTGTCCTAATTGGCGCGACTGCTTCCGCTGTTCTTATTACAAATGTTCATGCATTTGAAGGAACTCCAGCAGGGTTTGAAATAAAAGATGGAACAATCACAAACGTTGATCCATGGGCTGCCTTTTTTAACCCAAGCTTCCTTGTTACAGCTGGACATGTCGTTGTTTCTGCTTTTATGACGGGGGCTTTTGTCATTGCATCAATTGCTGCCTTTAAGATGATTAAAAATAAAAACAACGAACGCATATACAAATTTCATCGCAAAGCCTTATTGATTGGGTTAGTTGTTGGTGGGGTATTCTCGCTATTGACAGCGATTAATGGGCATTCATCCGCACAATACTTACACGAATATCAACCTGAAAAGTTGGCCGCTGCTGAAGGATTATTTGAGACTCAAAATTATGCCCCACTCGCCATCGGAGGTTTTACAGATAAAGAAACAAAAGAGGTGAAATTTGCTATAGAGATTCCTTGGGCACTAAGTTTCCTAGCAGGCAATTCATTTGATACCGTTGTTGTGGGGTTAGATGACTTTCCTGAAGAATATTGGCCTCCTCTTTTTGTACATACTCTATTTAATGCCATGGTTGGTATCGGAAGTATGTTAATCCTGCTTTCCATCATTGGTTTTTTATATTATAAAATTCTTAAACGTCCCTTCTTTCCACAATGGCTTATGTGGTTATTTGTCGCTTCAGGACCGTTATCTGTTTTAGCAATTGAATTTGGTTGGATTTTCGCCTGTACTGGAAGGCAGCCTTGGGTTATTTATCGAATCCAGAAAACAGTTGATGCTGTAACAAATGTTCAACCTTTAGGAATATGGCTATTATCCTTTTTCTTTGTCTATATCGTTCTAGGTACTGCTGTTGTTTTAGTTCTTCGTTCTTATTTTAATCGTCATTCTGTGGAAGATGATCTAAATAGGATTAATCATAATCAAATGAAAGGAGAGCCATTATGACCTCGGATGAACTACTAGCGATAAGTATTGTATGGGGGTTTATTTTTATTTACTCCGTTATGGCGACCATGGATTTTGGTGCTGGGTTTTGGTCGATGCTCTACGTTAACAAACGAAATACAAAAGCTTCTTCTATTGCAAATCGCTATTTGTCACCTACCTGGGAAGTCACAAATGTATTTATCGTTGCTATCGTAGTCGCTTTAATAACCTTTTTTCCTGGAGCGATTTATACGCTTGGAAGTGTACTTTTAATTCCTGGAAGTATTATCTTAATTTTATTAGCTATTCGTAGTGGTTTTTTAGCCTTTTCTCATAGTGTGAAAGGCTACGAAAGATTATTAGTGATCATTTCAGGAGTATCAGGGTTTATTATTCCCGCTTTATTAATCCTTGTTTTACCGATCACGCATGGGGGTTTTGTTGACAATCGAAATGGTGTACCCTATTTATCCTTTAGTGAGTTACTGACGAGCCTTAGTTCCTATGCATTTATTGCTTTTGCTATAAGTAGTACTCTGTTTCTTTCTGCCCTGTTATTAGCAGATTACTCTAACGTAGCAAAAGAAGAAGATGCTTATTTATCCTATCGTAAAGACGCAATCATAACAGGGCCAATTTCCTTTTTTTCTGCTCTGTTAATTATGTTAACAATTAAACAAGATGCAAACTGGCTTTATGAAGGTATGGTACAAGACGTCCATTTATTAATCCTTTCTGTCTTGTTATTTCTTGGAGCTGGACTTGCGCTCTTTATACCTAAACGGTCTCAAAAAGGAAGACCTAGACTTGCCATTATTTTGATTACAATTCAATATTTTTTAGCAAGCTATGTTTATGGGAAAGCACATTTACCTTACTTAATTTATCCAACCATCACAATAAACGATGCCTTCACTCACCCAAACACGTTTAAAGCCTTATTTATCACTTACATCTTTGCCTTTTTAATCTTGTTCCCCGGATTCTATTATTTCTGGAAAATATTTATGAAAGATCAAAAATATGTTGAGGGGAAAAAAGTGTCTAGCGACAACAAGCATTAGGATCATCAACAATACAAGGGTACATCAACTAAGTTAGCCACGTTGGGTGCGTCAAAAACGAACGTATTGATACATAAGCACTGGTGCAAAGTAAAACAAAAATGTAATAGTTTCTTAATTGTTCAATGTATGTTTCTTCTTAAATTTAGCTAAACTAATAATGACTTTAACAAAGGGGGGAAAAAACGATGCCAAATAGTGTTCAATGTGAAGTTAATAACTGTACCTATTGGGGTTCAGGAAACAATTGTACAGCTGATGCCATCTATGTTGTTAGTCACACAGGACGTCAAGCTTCTGAAACGAAAGAAACTGACTGTAATACGTTTAAACCACAAAATTTATAAACAATTGAAAGGAGATTGAACGCTAAATGTCAATCTCCTTTCAATAAATTAATTAAAACAGGATTATTAAAAGGAGGTAAGGTTATGTCTATTGAAGAAACCATTAACGATGCGGTACGTTTTGAAATGTCAGGATTTAATGATACCGAATATTTCCTTACCCTTCACAGTTCCCTTCACTTATGGGATGATGATTTCACAAATTACTACTCTCTTCCAAAAGAAGTTCAGCAATTAATAAGAACTAAAGAATATAGCGTACTATAACTTTGAAGCACTCATTTGAGTGCTTTTAGAAGCCATCTTTCTTCTTACAAGCCATTTACTAATTAATCCATGACTTGGTGAGAAGATGAAAGCTAAAATAAACAACACACCCGTTGCACTTGCCATAGAACCTGAAATTGACACATTAAATAAGCTTGCGAAATAATAGCCTATAAAGGCAGATGAGACCCCTATTACGACACTAATCCAAAGCATATGAACTAACTTATCAGTCAATAAATAGGCGGTAGCTGCTGGTACTATAAGCATGGCCACTACTAAGATCGCTCCTACGCTATCAAATGATGCGACGGTTGTAAAAGACAGCATGGTCATTTGTAAATAATGAATGAATGTAATCGGTATTCCAAGCGCTAACGCCATTTCTGGATCAAACGATGCGACCTTAAATTCTTTGTAAAATAGACCGATAATAACCAAATTCAATAGTAATACAAAGCCTAGTAGCCAAACAGCTTGAGGAATTCCACTGATACCAAACAAGGTTATCGTTTCCCATGGAATAAATGTGATTTCTCCCATTAACGCATGATCAACATCTAAGTGAACATTCCCACCATACACCGACAGTAAGATAACTCCTAGAGCAAATAAAAAAGTAAAAACGACACCGATCGAAGCATCGGATTGAACTCCTTTGTTACTTAACACTTGTACTAGATAAGCTGTTAACAAACCGACTACAGCCGCCCCAAGTAAAAGTGCTCCTCCATTTAGCGTTCGGGTTACAAAATAAGCCCCTACAATCCCTAACAAAACACTATGGCTAATTGCATCGGCTAACATTGCCATTTTTCGAAGAACCAAATACGATCCTATTAATCCACAGGAAGCCCCAACTAATGAACCAGTTAATAATATCCACGCATCATAACTCATTTGCATACATTCCTTTAGGTTTTAATTGTGGTACTCTCTGATGGACTTCTAAAAGTTTCATCAGCTGATGCTTGACATCAGAACCAAGTTGCTCAAGGGAGAAATCTTCCTTATCCTTTAAATGCAAATGACTAAATTCCATTTCATGCATTAAATACATCTCATATAATCGTTGATTTAAAGCAAGATTATAGGCTTTTTCAAGACCTATTTCTGTCAACTTCCACTTATTCGAAACATTTTCAACAACATTTTGTTTTTGAAGATCATTCAATAACCTTTCTGTTTGAAAACCTTGAACAGGACGTTTCAAAATAATTTCATCAACCGAAAACAACACTTGTTTACTGTCCAATTTTTTTTCCTCAGTTAAGTCATATAAAGACAAAAGAATTTGGTTAATTGCGGTTTTTCTCCTAAATCTCAAATGTTTAAGCATAACTGAAAACAGTCCACGATTGGGTGCAAAAATAAGCGAGAAAACAAATAAACTTGTTGCAGCAACAACAATTAAAGGTCCAGTAGCCATCCCTTCTGTTACTGTACTTAAAAGTGTTCCAATTACACCTGATAATGCTCCAATAATTCCAGAAATAACAATCATGACAGATAGTTTCTCTGTCCAATACCTTGCTGCAATAGCCGGAGTAATTAACATGGCTGCCATCAAGACAACGCCCACTGTTTGCAGACCAATGACTACGGCTAATACAATCATTAACATTAAGATGGCATTAAAGAATTGAGTAGGTATTCCTAATCCTTTTGCAAACTGCTCATCGAAGGTAATTAATTTAAACTCTTTAAAGAACAAGCCTGTCAAAATTAATAGTGACAAGGCGATCACTGATATTAATTGGACATCACTCTTAATAACAGAAGCAGCCTGCCCAAATATAAAGCTATCTAAACCACTTTGATTTCCGTTACTTGAGTGCTGTATATACGTTAATAAAACGATTCCAAAGCCGAAAGAGACCGAGAGAACAATACCGATAGCTGAATCCTCTTTAATTCTTGAATGTTTAATAATCGCTTGAATACACCATGTTGAAATTAAACCGGCGATCGTAGCACCAACAATAAACCAAAACAACGATTTCTCACCCACAAATAAGAAAGCAAAGCATACACCTGGAAGAGCAGCATGCGCCATAGCATCTCCCAGTAGGCTTTGTTTTCTTAAAAGGGCAAAGCTCCCCAGTACTCCGCTAGCTAAACCTAACAAAAGTGTTCCCATCAAGACCCACTGTGTATTAGGATCTTGAAGCTGATTGAGTAATGCGTTCATCTTAACCTCCCCTTTTCTAGGTTAAATAAGTATACAAATATACAATATTTAAACAGCCAATCGTACTTTTCTTTAATTGGTTATCATTGTTTTATCTTGTAAAAATGTTAATTTACCACCATATGTTTTCTGTAAATTGTCAACCGTAAATACTTCGTCCGATGGCCCAAAGGCTACTTTTCTCATATTCAACAACAAAACCCAATCGAAGTATTCCGTTACTGTTTGTAAATCATGATGAACCACAAGAACGGTTTTTCCTTTAGCCTTTAATTCATTCAATAAAACAATAATTGCTTTTTCTGTTGCCGCATCCACCCCTACAAAAGGTTCATCCATAAAATAAAGGTCCGCGTCTTGGGCTAATGCCCTAGCTAAAAAAACACGCTGTTGTTGTCCACCGGATAATTGACTAATTTGCCTGTTCGCAAACTCCAGCATTCCTACTTTTTTCAAACAAGATTTTGCAATTTCCACATCATCTTTACTAGGACGTTTAATCCAACCGACGTGACCGTATCGTCCCATAGTAACAACGTCAATTGCGTTTGTAGGGAAATCCCAGTCTACAGAACCTCTTTGAGGGACGTACCCAATTCTTTTAATCATTTTTTTATATGTGTTACCAAAGAACTTAACATCTCCTGAAGCTTTCGGGATCAAACCTAGGATCGCTTTAATCAAAGTAGATTTTCCAGCCCCATTCGGCCCAACGATTCCTATTAATTTTCCTTCCGGAACATCAAAAGTTATTTCCTGTAACACTGGTTTTTTATGATAAGCAACCGTGACATTCTCTATCGATAAAGGTGCAGTCATGACAAGATGCCTCCTATTTTAAAGAATCAACAATCGTATTAATATTATGTTTATACATGCCTATATAAGTACCTTCTTCCGTTCCTTCTTCTCCCATTGCATCACTAAACAGTTCTCCACCTATAGATACTTCATGCCCTTTTTCCTTTGCTCCTTCAACAACCGGATCAAGGTTCCCTGGGTTAATACTACTTTCAATAAATACCGCTTTTATTTGACGTTCCGTAAGAGTGTTCACTAAATTTTGTACATCTTTAAGCCCATATTCTGAATCCGTACTCAATCCTTGCAATCCTAATACTTCAAATTCAAATTGTTCACCAAAATAAGCAAATGCATCATGAGCTGTAACGAGTACTCGAGAATCTTCAGGAATTTCTTCAACCTTTTTCTTTGATTCAGCTAATAAAGTATCTAACTGCTTCTTATAGCTATCTGCGTTAGCCAAATAATCTTCTTCGTTTTCTTTATCAGACTCAATTAATTGTTCTGCAACGGCATCTACTGCATATTTCCAAAGTTCAATATTAAACCAAACATGAGGGTCATGCGCATTAGGGTTAGCTGGATCTTGAATCAATTCGTCCTCAGGAATAGCGTCCGCTACTGCGACTGTTGGTTTATTTTCTGACATTTTCTCTAATACTTCACCCATTTTTCCCTCTAAGTGAAGACCATTATAAAAGATGACCTCAGCATTATTCAATTTTTTAATATCTCCTTGAGAAGCTTGATATAAATGAGGGTCTGTTCCAGGTCCCATTAAAGATTCTACTTCAACATGGTCACCACCTACATTTTTAACAATATCTCCGATTTGAGCAATTGTTGTGGTAACTTTTACTTTCCCTTCACTGTTTCCATTACTTGCTTCCTCTGTTCCACATGCACTAATAATAAATAAAATCAATAAAGATATAACACTCAACATCCATTTTTTCATTTTCAATTCCTCCTACTCCCTACAATTTTCCCTTAATTTTATTTTGTTACTTATATTGTGTAGAAATTAATTTTATTGTCCTAAAAAAAAATAGACTGCTATAAATATTTTTCCTACATCCAACAATTTAACCTATGACTAATTTCCTGTCAATAGTTTTAACTTATAAGTGAGAAATATTTTCAAAAGAATGAAGAAACAGAAGGAATTTAATCTTTCTAGAGGCAAAAAAAAATTCTTAAAGGGCTCCATTTAAAAGGAACTCTTTAAGAATATTATATAAACATGAGCTTGTTGAGGTTATATTGAAACTCATTCCTCAATAGAAATGTATCACATCTTTTTTATTTGTGCTTATTTGAATTTTAAGAAAATCACTTCATGATACCGGTAAAAAGCACTATTTTCACAAGGAAAAAAGATGTTATGGAGCCTTTTTTAATGATTTATCACTTTATTTTAAATAATCTCCTCTATTTTCGTTACATAGTTAAACAATTGGTCCTCATTAACTTCGATACCAGATTGAGTAGGAACTTTCACTTTTCCCCTCGTGGATGGTAATTGGTTTTTTCAAAATATCTTGCTCAAAAAAACGGGAAGACTCTGAAATATCCCCTGGTATTGTAAAGTTAGGGAGCGTGGCTAGGGCAATATTTTGCGACTTGGAAATTCCGGTTTCTACCATACCTCCAACCCAGACTGGGATATTATGCTCTCTACATAAATGATGAATATTGGTGGCTTCAGTTAAACCACCTACTTTACCAGGTTTAATAGTCATGACTTTACAGCTTTTTAGGGCAATGGCTGTTTTTGCATCAGACAAACTATTAATACTTTCATCTAAACAAATAGGTGTTCCCATTCTTTTTTGAAGTTCTGCATGCATGGTAAAATCGTTAAAAAGAAAGGGCTGTTCAATCATAAGAAGGTTAAACTGGTCAAGTTGCTTTAGTAAAGAAAGCTCTTTTAAAGTATAGGTACCATTGGCATCTACCATTAAAGGTATAGTAGGAAACTCTTCTCTTATTTGTGCAATAACCTTAACATCATTTCCAGGCTTTATCTTTACTTTAAAACGTTTATATCCTTGTTCTTTTCTTAAATGAATGTCATCTATCATATTTTCAATTTTAGATAAGCCTATGACAACGCCGGCATCAACTTCGTGCTTTCTCCCCCCTAGTAAGAAAGACAGGCTCTTCTTCTGTAGTTTACTATAAAGATCCCAAAGGGCTCCCTCTAACCCTGATTTGGCCATATGGTTTCCCCTTATAACGTTAAATAGTTGAGCAGCTTCAACAGGGTGTAATAAAGGTTTTTCCAATACGAGAGGTGCTAAAAATTTTTTTAATGTATATAAAGCTGATTGTAACGTTTCTTCTGTATACCAAGGAGAGGAAAAGGCAACAATTTCTCCCCAGCCTGTTCTTCCATCTTCATTCGTCACTTTTAGAACAATCACTTCTCGATTTTGTAGTACATTCAAACTCGTTTCAAAGGGATATTTAAGTGGGAGATTAATTTGGTAGACAGTAATTGATTTTATATTAATCATGTTGAATATCCTTTAACTTATGCCTTAAAAGTTTATTTGTTGCATTGCGAGGTAATCGATCCATAACATATATTTTTTTTGGAATTTTATATTTCGCAAGTCTTTGATAACAAAAATCTTGCAACACTTTTGTATCCACTGTACTCTCTAACACAACAAAAGCAACAGGGACTTGTCCCCAAATAGAATGCTTTTCTCCCACAACTCCTGCTTCTATTACCTCTGGATGTGACTGAAGGACTTGTTCAATTTCTACCGGGTATATATTTTCTCCTCCTGAAATTATTAAATCGGAACGGCGATCAACAACATACAAAAAGCCTTCTTCATCTAAATAGCCTAAATCTCCTGTAAAAAACCAACCTTCATGAAAAGCACGTGTTGTTCCTGAATAATAACCCCTCGTTACATTAAGACCTTTAACTGTAATCTCTCCAACCTGATTTGCTGGGCATAGCTTTCCATCATTCATTATTTTTATTTGGCATGGAAATAACGGTTTCCCAGCTGATCCAAGTTTAACCATACTAGATTCAGGTGATAAAGTAGCAATTTGTGAACATGTTTCGGTCATTCCATAAGTTTGATATACCGGAATTTCTCTTTTTTTACATTGCTCTAATAAGAAATCATCAACTGGACCTCCACCTACTAACATGCAGCGAAATGATGGTGGATAAACCTCTTTTAAATCCTCTATCATTAGTTGAAGCATTGTATTTACAACGGATATAATCGTCACCTTTTCATTCATAATTGCCGCATTCGTTAATACTGGATCGAACTTATCATGAACGATGATTTTGATCCCATAAATCATACTCCGAATTAAAATGGATAACCCACTAATATGAAATAGTGGAACAGTTACTAACCAGCAATCTCGATGGTCTAGACCTAGATTTAAAGCAGAACCTACGGCACTCCACCAATGATTTTCATATGTTTGTAAAACAGCTTTAGGACGTCCTGTCGTTCCGGACGTATACATCATCGTTGCTACATTGGACAAAACCACTTCTCTAGCATTCATCGTATTTTTAAGAAGATCTAAATCGTAAACTTTAGACATAGAAATTTTTTTTTGATTAGATAAAAATGAAAGTACTTCCTCAAAATGATCATCCATTATAACAAATTGCAATTTACTATCTTCAATTTGATACTGTAACTCTCTTGCAGATAACTTAGTATTTAAAAAAACAACGACAGCGCCTAAATGAAAAAGTGCATGGATGTTCAAAACCATATCAAGACTATTTGTCATATAAACTCCAATATGATTTGACTTTCTCACTCCCAAATTTGCTAGTTTTTCAGCTCTTTGGACAGATTGTCCATAGAGCTGTTTAAAAGTTAACACTTGATCCTCATATTGTACGGCTTGACGATCTGGTGTCAATAAAGAACGTTGATAAAGCCAATTCGGCATCGTTTGATTCATAGAATCACCCCATTTCTCATGATAACCGTTCACAAAACAAAAAGTGCCCTTGGCACTTTTTGTTTTCATCTTATGGGAAGCGTGGAAACTGCTTAAAGTCAGGATTTCGCTTTTCTTTAAAAGCGTTTTTCCCTTCTTTTGCTTCTTCCGTTGTGTAATATAAAAGTGTTGCATCCCCTGCAAACTGTTGTATTCCAGCTAGTCCGTCCGTATCTGCATTAAAAGCAGCTTTTAAGAAACGTAAAGCTGTGGGACTTTTTTCAAGCATTTCCTTACACCATTGAACTGTTTCTTCTTCTAATTGCTCAAGTGGGACTACTTTATTTACTAATCCCATTTCATATGCTTCATCTGCACTGTATTGGCGACATAAATACCAAATTTCACGCGCACGCTTATGACCAATGATTCTCGCTAAATATCCTGATCCATATCCTGCATCAAAACTCCCAACTTTCGGTCCAGTTTGACCAAAAATAGCATTGTCTGCTGCCAATGTTAAATCACATACTACATGTAAAACATGTCCTCCACCAATCGCATAACCAGAAACCATGGCAACAACAGGCTTAGGAATGACCCTTATCAATCGTTGTAAGTCGAGTACATTTAAACGAGGAATCTCATCCTCTCCTACATAGCCCCCATGACCACGAACATTTTGGTCTCCACCTGAACAAAAAGCTTTGTCTCCTGCACCAGCTAATACGATTACACCTATTTCAGAGTCATCCCTAGCATAAGCAAATGCATCAATTAACTCCATGACCGTTTTTGGTCTAAACGCATTATGTACCTCTGGACGATTGATTGTTATTTTTGCAATACCTTCATGTGTTTCATATAAAATATCTTCATAATTTCGTTCACTTACCCATTCTATTGACATTTAAAACCCTCCAAATTAATGATGTAAATAAAATCCCCTCACTATTTTACCAAAAATCTCTGGACGTTCCACATGAATTGCATGTCCAGCATCTTTTATATTCGTATTTTTTACATCAGGGAACTTTTTTTTCATCTGTTCATGGATTAAACAAAATTTTTCATCTAACTTTCCGCTTATTAAATGTACTGGAACATTTACGTTTTCAAGTTGGTCCCACCATGAAGGCTGACGACCTGTACTCATTCCTCTTAAAGAAGCAGCTAAACCTTTAGGATCATTTTTCAGACGTTCTTCCTTCAACATCTGTTGTATAGATTCAGGGAGCCTTTTCAACGATTGAAAGAGAGGGATGTTTCCCCAATAATCCACAAATGATTCGAGTCCTTCGTTAAGAATAAATTGTGCTAACTCATCATCATTCACGACTCTTGCTTCTCTTTCAAATTCTGTCATTAACCCTGGGGAGCTACTCTCAAGAGTTAAAGTAAGAACTCTCTCATGAAAAAATTGAACAAAAGATAACGCTACTCTTCCTCCCATTGAATAACCAAGCAAATGCACCTTATTCAATGAGTAAACATTCAATATTTCATTTAAATCTTTACATACCTCTT
The DNA here is from genome assembly GCF_020524035.2 of Bacillus carboniphilus. Classification (NCBI taxonomy): domain Bacteria; kingdom Bacillati; phylum Bacillota; class Bacilli; order Caryophanales; family Bacillaceae; genus Bacillus; species Bacillus carboniphilus. Next base: position 1,863,177 of record NZ_CP129013.1, read on the forward strand.
CCATGGAGTACCTTTCAAATCTTTCTGGTTGGGCACTTTGACCATGTCCTAGCAGATCTATAAGGATGATTTTAAAACCCATTAATGATTTCTTAACGATTGGTTTCCACTGATTTTTATTGCCAGTAAACCCGTGAAGCAATAAAATAGGAAAGCCCTCACCTACAATCTCAATGTCATAAAATACGTCACGGACATATGTTTTCAATTCATCCACGCCTTCTTTATTTCTTCTGATACTTTCCCAATTAACGACCTATGACGCTCTGCTCGTTGATGACGATCCGTCATCACTTCGACAACTGTAAAACCGGTTGGATTAGTTAATGCTACTTTTAACTGTGTCCACTCTGTTACACGATGATAGTTCGCACCATACATTGTGGCTGCAAATGAAAAATCAAGGTCAGTGGCAGTTCCAAACAAAGTTTCAAAATGTTCTTTTTCCTTCGATTGAGGTAGAAAAGAAAAAATACCTCCCCCATTATTATTCACCAAAATAATCGTTATTGAAAGGTTGTACAATTTTGCTGCTAGAAGTCCATTCATATCATGGTAAAAAGAGAGATCCCCTATAATTAAATAAACATGTTTATGAACCTTGGATATGCCAAGACCTGAGGAGATTATTCCGTCAATTCCGTTTGCCCCTCGATTTGCATAGCACGTAAACTCTTTATCACATTTACTTAAAAAAGTATCAACATCCCTTATTGGCATGCTATTACTAATAAAAAGAGAGGATTCGTTAGGTAAAATTTGTGGCAATTGAGTGTACAAATGTCCTTCAAACATAGGGAGATCATCAGGCGTTAATTTCATTATTTCCCAAGAAATCCGATTGGCTTCTAACCATCTTTTTGTCCAATCTGTTAAATGAATATTCTCTAATCGATTAGCAAGAGTATAACAAAAATAAGCTTCATCACATTGTATATGCTTAACTGCCTGAAGTGTAGCGTCCCTCCATCCTCCCGCAGCATCAATAACCCATTGTTTAATATCTGCATGTTTTTCAAACCATTGGAAAATTGATTTAGAAACAGGCATAGAGCCAAATCGTAAAACGAGTTCTGGCTTGAGCGTTTCTTTCATTTGTTCATCTTTTAAAAGTGTATCATATTGATCAATTATCAACGTCTTATCATGATTGCCATATCTAAGATTCGAAAGTGGATCCGCTAAAATTGGAAAACCTGTTTTTTCTGCTAAAGAGAGAATTGCTTCTTTAAAGTTAGGATGATGAAGTTCACCACAGACGATTAAACCTTTTTCAGTTGCACTTAGTTCTTTTTCAAAAGCATCAAAATTTTCGATAATAGACATTCCCAAACTAGTCTCTATTGGTTGTTCACATTCCTCCCATAAATCTTCTGACAGATTAGGAGTTAAAGGTTCTCGAAATGGAAAGTTTAAATGAACAGGACCTTTCGGTTGCTTCATACTTTCTAAGGCGGCTCTACTTGCCATTGTTTTTGCATATGTTAATAACTTTTTTGTATCTTCTGGGATCGCCATATCGACAAAATATTTCACATGTTCCCTATAAAGATGAGTTTGGTCAATGGCTTGAGGTGCTCCAACACCTCTCAATTCATGAGGGCGATCTGCCGTTAAAATAATTAAAGGTACTCTTGATAGATTCGCCTCTACAATAGCAGGCATATAGTTTGCCGATGCCGTTCCTGATGTACAAAGAATAGCCACCGGCTTTTGCTTTGCTTTTGCAATCCCTAAACCAAAAAAGCCTGCTGAGCGTTCATCAACATGGACATATACATTGATTTCTGGATGTGAATGAAATAGCATCGCGAGAGGAGTAGACCGTGAACCTGGACTAATAATAACTTCTTCTACGCCCGACTGCACAAGCTGATGAACAAATTGACTTACATATTTCGTTAAAGATTTAATCTCGCACATTATTAAGCCCCCCAACTGCTGAGAGCATTGGTTTTAACTTGATGATGGTTTCTTCATATTCGAGTTCTGGGTCAGAATCACGAACGATTCCACAGCCAGCAAATAAAAAAGCTCGGTTATTTTGAATCAAACCCGAACGTATAGCTACTATAAATTCCCCATTGTCCTCAAAATCAAGCCAACCAATGGGCGCTGCATACCATCCTCTTTCCATCGGTTCTTCATCACGAATGTATTTCATCGCTGCTTGTCTTGGAAATCCCCCAAGTGCTGGTGTGGGATGAAGACTTTCTACAAAATCAAAAAGTGAATAACCTTTTTTAACAATCCCCATTATAGGTGTATATAAATGCTGAACAGATCTTGTCTTCAATAAAGTAGGTTTTTTTTGACATTGATACGTAATACATCTTTCTGAAAAATTTTCACGAATCATATTAACAACAATTTGATGTTCATGAAGATTTTTATGATCTCCAAGAAGATCGTTCCCTAGCTGATGATCTTCTTCTCTATCCTTTCCCCTTTTAATCGATCCTGCTAAACAAGTAGAAAATACTTTTTGCTCTTCTTTTTTTATTAACCGTTCAGGTGAAGCTCCTAAAAATGTGCTCTCATTACTTTCAATTGCATATATGTAGCTTGCTGATTGTTCTCTTTGCAGTTTTTCAATGACTGGCTCCACATGCTTTTTATGCTCAAAACGTAACATGATTTCCCTTGCTAAAATTACCTTTTCAAACGTACCTTCCTTTATTTTCGTCGTCGCTTTCTCAATGGATCGCTTCCATTCCGAAACATAGTATTCTTCGCAAATAACCGACGCCTCATGATCATCTATCGGTTTTCGATTTAATTCTACCGTGAATAAATGTTGGATTTCATGAAAATAATCCATAACACTTTTAACCGTGTCTTCTTTTTTTACAACTTTATTAATGGTCAAAAAAGCTTTTTGTCCCTTTAAAGTGTATAAAAATGAAGGCATAAAAAATAATCCTTCACCGAAGTCATTCCATTTATCTTCCAACTTTTTTTTCGGATCAAACGATACGCCCCCGATAAGAATAGCCCCTGTACCGATGACTCGAGGACCAACAAGGTACGAAGACCTTCTCCATTCATGCCATTGCGCCTCTATTGTAAAGAATCGAGTATTTAAAGTAGAGTCATTTTTAAAGACTAACTCATGACCAATTCCCACTTGTGTGAATTCTTGGTTAGGTGTTGACCAATAACTTCTTTGTCCTTTATTGTGTCGAAAAGCACGAAAAACTTGCAGGGGATCCATCCGATTTATCTCCCGTACTTCACTAATAATTTGCTCACAACTATGTTTTTTTACTTTTTGTATAAGTTCACTAACTTTTTGCCTTAAAGATTCTTCTTGCTGTGTAGATACCAAATACATCATCCCCCGTTACAAATGACTAAAAAGCGGAAGCGCTTTTATATGAAAGTTCTCTTTTTCTTTTTTTAAACTACCTTTATTATATACTTTTTTGAACTAGTATGAAAAAATAAAGATAATGACCCCGCTACATTATTTCTTACTTTGATCACATACTTGGAAAATCTATTATATAATAACAATGAAAAAAGATTGACACAAAAACGTCAAACTTCTAAACTTAGCTTGGAGTTAATCTATTTATAAGTGTTCATCAAGTAAAAAAAGTCCAGACACCAACTTCACTTTTTGAACAAATGATTAACTCAAAAAAGGAGTTGATATCATATGGGCAATTATGCCTCAGCATCTAGTTTACCACCATTTAAACACGATAAAAATTTTAAAATTTGGTTCCAATTATTAAGACCCCATACGTTGACAGCTGGGTTTATCCCCGTATTTGTTGGGACTGTTTTAGCTTTATTAGATGGATTTTTTCGTTTAGACTTATTTATCGCTATGCTGATTGCCTCACTATTCATTCAATCAGCAACCAATATGTTCAATGAGTATTATGATTTTAAACGTGGGCTTGATCATGAAAATTCTGTTGGTATTGGTGGAGCGATTGTCCGACATGGTGTTAAACCTGAAACAGTTCTTCGCCTTGCATTTGTTTTTTATGGTATTTCATTACTATTAGGATTATACATTTGTTTTCATTCAAGCTGGTGGATTGCCTTGGTTGGATTTATTTGTATGTGCGCAGGTTACTTTTATACTGGAGGTCCCTACCCTATTGCCTATACCCCTTTTGGTGAGATAACAGCTGGGTTATTCATGGGCGTTATTATTGTTTCCATTTCTTTTTTCATACAAACTGGATTCATCTCATTACAAGTAATTCTAATGTCCTTGCCATTATCCTTATTAATTGCAACTATTCTTATGGCAAATAATATACGTGATTTAGATGGTGACAAACAAAACGGTCGCAAAACGTTAGCCATTATGTTAGGAAGAAAAAACGCTATTATTTGTTTATCCATTATATTTGGACTAAGTTATTTGTTACCAACACTTTTCATTATATTCGGCTATGGTTCTTTATGGTTATTACTTGTAGCTTTTAGCATCCCTCATGCGATTAAAGCAATAAAAGGTTTTATAGGAAAAATAAAGCCTATTGAAATGATGCCTGCCATGAAAGCAACAGCACAAACGAACACTATTTTTGGTTTATTTTTATCCATAGGGCTTTTAATTCACTATTTTATTGAAAATTATTCTTAATCAAACAGCTCCGTCTAAATGTTCTTTCAGACACTTAGGCGTTTTTTACATAAAAATTGCCGTAATGTTTTTGCCTCCTATTTTAAATACTAAATAAAAAGGAGGCTTAACATGTTATCACCTGAACAGATTTCACACTTTCGTCTTCGTTTATTAAATCGACAGGAAGAAGTCAAAAAACAGCTAAAAGAAAATGATCACTTTGGGCTGGAAAGGAGCTTAGGTCAAGAATCAACTGGGGATTTATCGTTATACGATAACCATCCCGCTGATAGTGGGACAGAGCTTTACGAACGAGAAAAAGATATCGCATTAAATGATCATTGTAAAGAGCAATTACATGAAATTGAGAATGCACTTGAACGTATTAACAATGGAACATATGGGTATTGTTCTGTCTGTGGCAAAGATATTGACATTCAAAGACTTAAAAGCATTCCAACAGCCAAAACATGTGTTGACCACACAGTGAATCAACCATTAAAGCACTCAAGGCCAATCGAAGAAGAAACGTTTCTTCCACCATTCGGACAATACAATTATGATGATAGAGGTACGGCGGCTACGGACTCAGAGGATATTTACCAAGAAGTAGAGAAGTATGGATCGTCGAATACTCCTTCTGATTTTTCTTATCCACCTAATGATTACAGTGAAACGTATGAAGAGTATAACGAGCCCGTTGGTTATGTAGAAAGTTTTGAAAACTTTATTGGAACCGATATAGAGGGGAAGAATATAAAAGTTTACCCTTCTATAGAACACGAAGAATATGAGTCATCTCTTGACGAGCAAGGAACTATGACAAGCTTTGGAGACTTACCTGCCTATGAGAAACAACCATATATTAAAAAAAAGCTGAAGTCTTGGACGGAAATAAGTAATAAAAAGAAGAGAGGCATCCATGTGCCTCCCTTTTGTTTCCTTATTCTATCGTACTAATATTCCAAATTTGATTCGCATATTCAGAAATGGTTCGATCACTGGAAAAGTAACCAGAATGAGCGACATTACAAATCGCTTTATTCATCCACATTTGCGGTTGATTTTTATATTCGTTTTCAACAACCTTTTGTGCAGCCAACATAAGAGGCAAAATCGCGAATCACAAAGTAATAGTCATTTTCAGAAAGTAAACTGTCGAAAATAACTTCAAACTCATTATGACCTGTTTTAAAAAGACCGTTTTTTAGCTGATTAACCACTTGAAAAATTCTTTCATCCGAATGATAATACTCAGTTGAACGGTACCCACCATGTCGATAGTAATCTAACACTTCATTTGCCTTTAACCCAAATATAAAGATATTTTCTTCTCCAACCTCTTCTCTAATTTCTACATTGGCTCCATCTAACGTTCCGATTGTTAGAGCTCCATTCATCATGAATTTCATATTACCTGTGCCTGAAGCCTCTTTACTTGCAGTTGATATTTGTTCACTGACATCTGCTGCAGGGATAATTTTTTCAGCTAATGATACGCGATAATTCTCCATGAAAATAATCTTAATCTGATCGTTTATAGTTTTATCATTATTAACAATATCAGCTAAAGAATGAATAAGTTTAATGATCTTTTTTTGCATAATAATAACCTGGAGAAGCTTTAGCACCAAAAATAAACGTTCGTGGATATATAGAAAAATTAGAGTCTTCCTTTATTCGATTGTATAAATACATGATGTGTAATACATTAAGAAGTTGACGTTTATAAGCATGCAAGCGTTTAACTTGGACATCAAAAATAGACTGTTCATCAACTACGATTCCCATCTGTTCTTGAATATGATTAACTAGAAGATGTTTCCTTTCTTGCTTAACGCGTTGAAATTGCTGCTGAAAAATCCGATCATTCGCATATTGCTTTAGGTCCAATAATCGTTTTGGCTTCTTAACCCACTCATCCCCTATCGTTTCCGTAATCAAACATGATAGTTGAGGATTCGCTTTTAATAACCAACGTCTATGTGTTACTCCATTTGTTTTATTATTATATTTCTCAGGATAGATTTCATAAAAATCTTTCATCTCGCGGTGCTTTAAAATTTCAGAATGAAGCTTAGCCACGCCATTTACACTATAGCTACCTACAATAGCCAAATGAGCCATTTTAACAACTCCATGGGCAATGATGGCTGAACGTTCAATTCGGTTCCAATCTCCAGGATACATATTCCATAAATCATGACAAAAACGTTCATTAATCTCTTCAACGATCATGAATATTCTAGGTAATAGTGGCTTAAAAAGGTGAATTGGCCACTTTTCTAATGCTTCTGATAAAGTTGTATGATTCGTATAGGAAACTGTATGATTGGTAATAAACCATGCTTCCTCCCAGCTCATCCCTTGCTCATCCATTAAAATTCTCATCAACTCAGGAATGGCTAATACTGGATGAGTATCATTCACATGAATGGAGACATAATGATGTAAATCTTCAATATTGAGCTTTTTTTCTACATGAGTCTTTATAATTTTTTTTAGACTAGCTGAAACTAAGAAGTATTGTTGTTTAAGCCTTAATATTTTTCCTTCGTCATGTTTATCATCAGGATATAAAAAACCTGAGATTTCTTCTGTTTGTCTCTTATATCTTAAAAGATCATTTGTGTTGAACTGTTCACTTGGTTCTGCACTCCATAGTCGTAACGTATTGACCGTTGATGTATGATATCCAACAATCGGCACTTCGTAAGGGACTGCCTTAACAATCTCTTTATCAATATGTCGGAAGCATAAACGACCTTCTTCAACTTGTGTTTCAACTTTTCCCCAAAAGGGTACTTCAACTGCTTCATCTTCCTTACGAACTTCCCACACGTTCCCATTTTTCAACCATTGTTCTGGGTACTCAATTTGGTCCCCATTAACAATCTTTTGATCAAACAAACCATGTTTATAGCGAATACCATAACCATGACCAGGAAAGTTTAGAGAAGATAGTGAGTCCATAAAACAGGCAGCTAAACGGCCTAATCCTCCATTACCTAGCCCAGCATCACTTTCAACATCTTCAATCTCCGACAACCGTAGCCCTAAATCAGTTAAACCTGATTCAACAATATCATAGATACCTAAATTCAATAAATTTTGTCCTAAGAGCTTACCTAACAAAAACTCAATAGATAAATAATAAACTTGTTTATGACTATCAGTACGAAGTTTTTCATTTGTTTGAATCCACTTTTGGCTTATCATTTCTTTTGTCATTAGTCCTACCGTTAAATATTGCTCATCTAAAGTAGATTCTTCTACCGTTTTTCCAAATTGGTTTTTTATCCGATTAACAAACTGCTTTTTAAACTCTTTCTTATTCGAGAACATTATTTTCTCTCCTAGCTATTAAATCAGCATATAACTGATTATATTTAAATGCAGATTGTGCCCAACTATAGTCCTGTCTCATTGCCTCTTTAACAAGGTCTTCCCACAAGTCTTTTTGCTTATAATAAAACAATGCCCGTTCAATAGTATATTTCATATCATGGGCATTAAAATGGGTAAATGTAAAACCGTTTCCTTCTTTCGTATCTTCTCGAAAAGATTTTACGGTATCATTTAAGCCTCCCGTTTCACGAACAATTGGAATTGTCCCATATTGTAAAGAAATCATTTGACCTAGTCCACAAGGTTCAAACTTTGAAGGCATTAAAAACAAATCCGCTCCGGCGTATATTCTATGTGCTAAAGGCTCATCAAATCCAATATAAGACTTACACTTTAATGGATATGTATACTCTAAATACCTAAAATAATCTTCAAACTCCTTTTCACCAGTACCTAATATAATTACTTGTACATCTTGCTCTTCAATAATTTCATGAAAAACACGCTTAACTAAATCCAGCCCTTTTTGCTTCGTTAATCTAGTAATGATAGAAATAATAGGGATACTTTTATCTTTTTTTAACCCGAACATTTCTTGCAATGCTAACTTATTCAAACTTTTTTTATAAATGTTCTGTTCACTATACTGAACTTTAATATATTGATCTATCCTTGGGTTATATAATCCATCATCTATCCCATTAAGAATTCCAACTAACGAATCATCTCTTATGTTTAATAATCCATCTAAATCTTCTCCGTAATAGGAGGTCTTTATCTCGTTTCGATAAGTAGGACTAACCGTTGTAATGATATCTGCAGAAACAATACCAGCCTTCATAAAATTAATTGCGCCAAAAAACTCTATCTTTTCATAAGATTGATCTGTTAAGTTTAATAAGTCATGTATAACTTGCCTTGGAAATACACCTTGAAACTGCAGATTATGAATGGTTAATATAGTCTTCGTGTTAGAAAAAAAGGACTGCTTGCTGTACTCCTCTTTTAACAAGAATGGAATCATCGCTGTGTGCCAATCATGACAATGAATAATATCTGGCCTGAACTTTATTTTTTTTGTCACCTCTAATACTGCTCTTGAAAAAAATGAAAATCTTTCCCCATCATCGTAGTGGCCGTATAATGAATCACGTTTAAAGTAATATTCATTGTCAATGAAGTAATAATCCATCCCATCTACTCGAAGAAATTCAATTCCACAGTATTGTTTTCTCCACCCAACATCAATCGTGATGGTATCAATCTTTTTCATTCTTTCTATATATTTTTCAGGGACTAACCCATATTTAGGTAACATTATCTTTGTTTCTGTACCTAGCTTTTTTAATTCCTTTGGCAAAGCTCCCGCGACATCCGCTAATCCACCTGACTTGATAAACGGAACACATTCACTTACAACGAACAAACTATTCACGATTTCATCAACGCTCCTTGTGATGTCCCTTTTTTCACAACATACGGTTCAGAACTTGTTCCTGACAACTTGATTTCCTCTCCAATTTGCACATCTTTGTCTAAAACGGCATTCTCTATCTTACAACCATCTCCTATTTGAGATTTCTGCATTACAATACTGTTTTTCACTATCGTATCTTTTCCAATCTTTACAGCTCTGAAAATAATACTATTTTCTACTTCTCCTTCAATAATGCATCCATTTGCAATTAACGAATTTTTAACCTTTGACCCTCGAACATATCGAGTAGGAGGTTCGTCCTTTACCTTTGTATAGATAGGCATTTTAGGATGAATTAAATGCTTCCAAATAGTCGGATCTAACATTTCAAGACTATGTTTATAGTAATGAAAAACTGAATCAATAATAGCGACATACCCGTCATGCTCATATTGACATACAGTCAATTGAGATGAATCCTCCACTAAATCTTGCACCGTCATCGTTTCAGAGTCTTTATATGTATCAATTAATTGAAGCAGTAATTCTTTCTCCATTAAATATATCTTTAATGGTTGACCATTTTGGCATATTTCAGTGATATCACATCCTATACTAATATGGCGTTCCAATACAGGTTGAAAGTTAATATTGATGACGGTATTACTGTTGCTTATAACCGCATATTTTTGACGACTTCTAAGAAAATAGTCTATATGATCAGCATATTTCTTAAATGATCCTATCTTTTTATTTTCTACATAATTTTTTGGAGAAGGGAAAAAGAACAATCCATCTCGTTTTCGATTCAAATTCCATTCTTTCCCCTGATCCTAAATGATCCATTAACGACCTATATTGATATATTGGAAATATCCCCACACTATCAATCTCTGAATTAACCATGCTCGATAAAATGAAGTCAATCAATCGATATCTTCCCAAAATAGGGATTGCTGCTGTATTTCTTACTAAGGCTAACTCTTTTAGTTCTTCACGATCCATCGTCGCATCGATTACTCCTAACATCTTAGCCAAACAATGATCATCCTTTCATTTAGTTTAGTATATAGATGACATTCCTCTTCTTTGACTTTTCAAAAGGGACTTATGGAGAAATATTTGATTGTTCGATCATTTCTTCTGTTACTAAAATAATTTCATCTTGGTTTTCCTCGAGCTTTAAAATAAATCCATTTGGTATTTCAACATCACTTGGAACAATGGCATTTTCAATAAACACATTTTCACCTATAACAGCATTAGGCATTATGACAGATTTTTTTATAAAAGAGTTGTTTCCAACTGTCACTCCTTGAAATAGAACTGAGTTTTCCACATTCCCACTAACAAAACAACCTTCATTAACGAGAGATTCAACTACTACAGCCTTATCATCAATATATTGTGGTGGATGATTCGGATTCACGGAATAAATACGCCAATAATAATCAAAAAGATTTAACTGAGGACGTTCCTCCAATAGATCCATATTCGCTTCCCATAAACTTTTAACTGTCCCGACATCTTTCCAATACCCTTCAAAAGGATAAGCAACTAACTTTTTACCTTCATCTATTAAAAGAGGAATGACATCTTTCCCAAAATCATTACTCGAGTAAGGATTTCTTTCGTCCATTTCTAAAAAATCTTTTAAAATAGACCAATTAAATATATAGATTCCCATGGAAGCCAAATTATTTTTCGGATACTGTGGCTTTTCATCAAATTCTTTCACAATCATATGTTCATCCGTATTCATAATTCCAAATCTACTTGCTTCATCCCAAGGCACTTCAATGACAGAAATAGAAACATCTGCTTTTTTTTCAATATGATAATCAAGCATCAAGGAATAATCCATCTTATATATATGATCGCCTGATAAAATTAAAACGTACTCAGGATCATATTGTTTTAAATAATTTAAGTTATGATATATGGCACTGGCAGTCCCTTTATACCATCTCACCTCTGAGGACTCTGCATATGGAGGAAGGACACTAACGCCTCCATCCTTTCGATCCAAATCCCACGCGCTACCAATGCCAATGTAAGAATGTAATTCTAAAGGTTGGTACTGTGTTAATATACCGACTGTATCAATTCCTGAATTTGAACAATTACTCAATGGGAAATCTATAATTCGATACTTCCCTGCAAATGGTACAGCTGGCTTAGCGATATTTTTAGTCAATGAACCAAGTCGACTACCTTTTCCTCCTGCTAGAAGCATTGCTACGCACTTTTTTTTCGTCATTAACTTTCTTCCCTCCTCGCTTTTTTACTGCTCGTAAAATTGAAATACCTAAAGGCGGAATAGTCATTTCTATATGATATGGTTTCCCATGATAAGCTTCATCAATGATAGGCAAATCTTTTTTGTTCACTTGACCAGACCCCCCATATTGTTCATCATCGCTATTTAACACTTCCACATAACGAGTTTTAAGTAAAACCCCTACTTTATATTGGTGGTAAACTTCAGGAGAAAAGTTACATACTACTAAATATTGATCCTGATTATTCGTTCCTTTTCGAATGAATGAAAAAATACGTTGCTCTCGGTTGTTAACATCGATCCATTCAAATCCATCTTGATGATGGTCCAATTCATATAACGGTTTTGAACGTAAATAGAGCTTTATTAAATCCTTCGTGTATTGATGAGCTTTACTATGCATTTCATAATCAGTAATAAACCAATCTAACTGCTCTAAATCTTTCCATTCATCATATTGTGCGAACTCACTACCCATAAATAATAATTTCTTTCCTGGATGTGAAGTGAAATAGCCTAGTAGAAGTCTGAATTGAGCAAACTTTTTCCAATAATCACCTGGCATTTTATTCAATAACGATCTTTTCCCATGCACGACTTCATCGTGAGAAAAAGGTAAAATAAAGTTTTCAGAATAAGCATAAATCAAGGAAAAAGATACTTTATCATGCAAATGTTTTCTTTCTTCGAATCCAGCTTCCATATAAGTTAAAATGTCATTCATCCATCCCATGTTCCATTTATAGTTGAAGCCTAGTCCTCCATCATATGTTGGACCAGTCACCATTGGCCAATCCGTTGAGTCTTCTGCAATCATTAAGATCGTTTCATCTGTAGCAAAAACCGCCTCATTCAATTTCATTAAGAAAGCAATAGCATACGGATTAGGTTGAAGCTCATCACTATTTTGCCAATAAACCATATTGGCAACTGCATCTACTCGAAACCCATCAATATGATAGTTCTCAATCCAAAAAATTGCTGAAGAAATAAGAAAGCTTTGAACTTCTGGTTTTCCTAAATCAAAGTTTGCTGTTCCCCATATATAGTTTTCTCGGTCCTTCTCGATAGGATAATCGTAGGTTGGTGTTCCATCAAACATATATAAACCATGCTCATCTTTACAGAAATGTCCAGGAACCCAATCTACAATTACCCCTATATCATTTTGGTGACATTGATCAATAAAGTACATTAAGTCATGAGGCGTACCGTATCTACTGGTAGCAGAGAAATAGCCCGTTCCTTGATACCCCCAAGAGCGATCATATGGGTGCTCAATGATTGGCATTAGTTCAATGTGAGTAAATTTATGATCTTTAATATACGGAATCAACTCTTCTACCAACTCACGATAAGTCAAAAAGGATCCATCATCATGTTTTTTCCAAGATGCTAAGTTTAGTTCATAAATAAACATAGGACGATCATAGACTGCTTTTCTCTTTTTCTTCCGATACCATTTATCATCGTTCCATTCATATCCCCCTATGTCATAAACTTTAGAAGCAGTATTTGGTTTCACCTCAGCAAAAAAGGCGTATGGATCTGCTTTTAACTTTTTTTGACCGCTTTTTGTCCATATTTCATATTTGTATAATTGTTCACTTCTCATACCTGGCACAAACAAAGACCATATTCCTTGCTCATTTATTTTTCTCATTGGATAATGTGTACCGTCCCATTCATTAAAATCCCCAACTAAGCGTACATCCATAGCATTTGGAGCCCATACGGTAAAACAAACTCCTTCAACACCGTCAACGTTCTTCATATGTGCGCCAAATAGGTTGTAACTTTTAAACAAGGAACCTTCGTGAAATAAATGGACATCAAAATCGGAAGGAATTAATACTGACATTTATATCACCTCTATTAGCTTTCCGTCTCCCTTATTACCATAATTCAAAAAAAAAGAGGAAATCCCTTTTCTGAAAACGCTTCAACATTTTGACATAGTTCGTCATTTTTTTCATTCTAAAATATTTTATTATTTATTTTTTAATTAATAATTCTAACTATTCCATCAAATATTTATTTAACAGTATATATAGGTATATAGATATCTTAATAAACTATTCTAACAAATTGAACATTTGTCGATTTATGTCGTAAATAAAAGAAACAATTCTCCTCTTCCTAATAAGGATTAAAAAATATACAGTTGGACCTATATCTATTTTTTATTAGTAAAAATTAGTGGTAATGTGATCATAAAGAAAATTTTGAAGATATTTCGTTAAGAGACAAGTGCGGAGAAAAACATACGAGTAGTTGGGCAGTGGAACTAGATAACAATGATAACATCAGCCAAATCAAAACAGATCTTTATACTTTCTTTCTTAAGAACACACAAAAAACCTTAGAGGTTCTATTCTCTAAGGTTTTTACATTCCTATTATTTATGACCCGTACGGGATTCGAACCCGTGTTACCGCCGTGAAAGGGCGGTGTCTTAACCGCTTGACCAACGGGCCTTACATTAATGGCGGAGAAGGAGGGATTTGAACCCTCGCGCCGCTCGCGCGACCTACACCCTTAGCAGGGGCGCCTCTTCAGCCACTTGAGTACTTCTCCTTATGGCTCCGCAGGTAGGATTCGAACCTACGACCGTTCGGTTAACAGCCGAATGCTCTACCACTGAGCTACTGCGGAATAACAACAAAATATAATTTACCACCATAGTATACATGGTGGGCCTGAATGGACTTGAACCATCGACCTCACGCTTATCAGGCGTGCGCTCTGACCAACTGAGCTACAGGCCCATAATATGTATGGAGCGGGTGATGGGAATCGAACCCACGACATCAGCTTGGAAGGCTGAGGTTTTACCACTAAACTACACCCGCAATTTTTTATGGGGCGATTGATGGGAATCGAACCCACGAGTGCCAGAGCCACAATCTGGTGCGTTAACCACTTCGCCACAACCGCCATAATTCTAAAATGGTGGCTCGGGACGGAATCGAACCGCCGACACATGGATTTTCAGTCCATTGCTCTACCAACTGAGCTACCGAGCCTATATAGTAATATTTGTTAAAATGGCGGTCCCGACGGGAATCGAACCCGCGATCTCCTGCGTGACAGGCAGGCATGTTAACCGCTACACCACGGGACCACTTTTTTTAGTTTTGGTTGCGGGGGCAGGATTTGAACCTGCGACCTTCGGGTTATGAGCCCGACGAGCTACCAGACTGCTCCACCCCGCGATAGTATTAGTTATTTAATTATTCTATGCTCTTAGTTAGCACAGACTGTCCCGATCTCAAATTGTCTATTCAAGATGCTGCTCGATCGGTACAACTCGCTGTGGATTCGACGATGCTTTTGCTCGTTGCTCCACCCCGCGATAGTATTAGTTATTTAATTATTCCATGCTCTTAGCTAGCATAGACTGTCCCGATCTCAAATTGTCTATTCAAGATGCTGCTCGATCGGTACAACTCGCTGTGGATTCGACGATGCTTTTGCTCGTTGCTCCACCCCGCGATAGTATTAGTTATTTAATTATTCCATGCTCTTAGCTAGCATAGACTGTCCCGATCTCAAATTGACTATTCAAGATGCTACTCGATCGGTACAACTCGTTGTGGATTCGACGATGCTCTTGCTCGTTGCTCCACACCACGATAATATCAACAGTTTCTTAAAAAATAATATGGCGGAGGAAGAGGGATTCGAACCCCCGCGGGCTTTGACACCCCTGTCGGTTTTCAAGACCGATCCCTTCAGCCGGACTTGGGTATTCCTCCAAATTATGGTGGACCCTGTAGGACTCGAACCTACGACCGTTCGGTTATGAGCCGAATGCTCTAACCAACTGAGCTAAGGGTCCACATTCACATAATTTATTATTGGTAGCGGCGGAGGGGATCGAACCCCCGACCTCACGGGTATGAACCGTACGCTCTAGCCAGCTGAGCTACACCGCCAAAATATATCATTTTCATAATCTAAATATTTGGTGGAGCCTAGCGGGATCGAACCGCTGACCTCCTGCGTGCAAGGCAGGCGCTCTCCCAGCTGAGCTAAGGCCCCTTGTTAAAACATAATCGATCGTGGTCGGGAAGACAGGATTCGAACCTGCGACCCCATGGTCCCAAACCATGTGCTCTACCAAGCTGAGCTACTTCCCGTAAATGGCGCGCCCGAGAGGAGTCGAACCCCTAACCTTTTGATCCGTAGTCAAACGCTCTATCCAATTGAGCTACGGGCGCTAAATGGTGCCGAGGGCCGGACTTGAACCGGCACGGTAGTCACCTACCGCAGGATTTTAAGTCCTGTGTGTCTGCCAATTCCACCACCCCGGCATGGGGAATGATCTTGGAGCGGAAGACGGAATTCGAACCCGCGACCCCCACCTTGGCAAGGTGGTGTTCTACCACTGAACTACTTCCGCGTATCTTAATGCGGGTGAAGGGAGTCGAACCCCCACGTCACAAGGACACTAGATCCTAAGTCTAGCGCGTCTGCCAGTTCCGCCACACCCGCGAAATTCAAAATGGTGAGCCATGAAGGACTCGAACCTTCGACCCTCTGATTAAAAGTCAGATGCTCTACCAACTGAGTAATGGCTCTAAAAAACTCGTGGTGCCGGCAAGAGGACTTGAACCCCCAACCTACTGATTACAAGTCAGTTGCTCTACCAATTGAGCTACACCGGCGTATAAAAAGTGAACTATTATTTGATTTTTCTTTCTTAAAACGTCATCCCGACTTCTATTAGTTTATTCAAGATGTTGTTCAGTCGGTATGCTGATGCTTATTCTATGAAGCCTATTCGGTCGTGCTCTACCAATTGAGCTACACCGGCGTATATACCCAGACCTTACGGTCTTTGTTTTAAATATTATTAGATAACAATTTCATTTTAAATGGTGGAGGATGACGGGATCGAACCGCCGACCCCTTGCTTGTAAGGCAAGTGCTCTCCCAGCTGAGCTAATCCTCCAATGCTTGGCAACGTCCTACTCTCACAGGGGGAGACCCCCCAACTACCATCGGCGCTAAAGAGCTTAACTTCCGTGTTCGGCATGGGAACGGGTGTGACCTCTTTGCTATCGTCACCAAACATAGGGTTTACGACTTTTAATAAACGGCACATTTTTTTGTCATCTTCTTTCGTCAACGTCGTCACGTACTGGAGTACGCTCCTCGGTTTCCTCAGTTGATTCCTGAAATTACTCGCCTCTCAAACCCCTTGTCCCATTTTAGAGGGACAAAATATATTATACTTATTTTTATGATAATATCAAGCGTTTTTTCAAAAGAAAATTCATTCTTTCAAAACTAAATAACGAAGGGTGACAAGAATCGCATGTGTGTGGTTAAGTCCTCGATCGATTAGTATTCGTCAGCTCCATGTGTCACCACACGTCCACCTCGAACCTATCAACCTGATCATCTTTCAGGGATCTTACTCTATTGCTAGATGGGAAATCTCATCTTGAGGGGGGCTTCATGCTTAGATGCTTTCAGCACTTATCCCTTCCGCACATAGCTACCCAGCGATGCCTTTGGCAAGACAACTGGTACACCAGCGGTGCGTCCATCCCGGTCCTCTCGTACTAAGGACAGCTCCTCTCAAATTTCCTGCGCCCACGACGGATAGGGACCGAACTGTCTACGACGTTCTGAACCCAGGCTCGCGTACCGCTTTAATGGGCGAACAGCCCAACCCTTGGGACCGACTACAGCCCCAGGATGCGATGAGCCGACATCGAGGTGCCAAACCTCCCCGTCGATGTGGACTCTTGGGGGAGATAAGCCTGTTATCCCCGGGGTAGCTTTTATCCGTTGAGCGATGGCCCTTCCATGCGGAACCACCGGATCACTAAGCCCGACTTTCGTCCCTGCTCGACTTGTAGGTCTCGCAGTCAAGCTCCCTTGTGCCTTTACACTCTACGAATGATTTCCAACCATTCTGAGGGAACCTTTGGGCGCCTCCGTTACTTTTTAGGAGGCGACCGCCCCAGTCAAACTGCCCACCTGACACTGTCTCCCACCCGGATGACGGGTGCGGGTTAGAAGGTCAATACAGCCAGGGTAGTATCCCAAAGACGCCTCCACCGAAGCTAGCGCTCCGGCTTCCAAGGCTCCTACCTATTCTGTACAAGCTGTACCAACATTCAATATCAGGCTACAGTAAAGCTCCACGGGGTCTTTCCGTCCTGTCGCGGGTAACCTGCATCTTCACAGGTACTATAATTTCACCGAGTCTCTCGTTGAGACAGTGCCCAGATCGTTGCGCCTTTCGTGCGGGTCGGAACTTACCCGACAAGGAATTTCGCTACCTTAGGACCGTTATAGTTACGGCCGCCGTTTACTGGGGCTTCGGTTCACACCTTCGCTTACGCTAAGCGCTCCCCTTAACCTTCCAGCACCGGGCAGGCGTCAGCCCCTATACTTCGCCTTACGGCTTCGCAGAGACCTGTGTTTTTGCTAAACAGTCGCCTGGGCCTTTTCACTGCGGCTCTCTCGGGCTTGCACCCTACCAGAGCACCCCTTCTCCCGAAGTTACGGGGTCATTTTGCCGAGTTCCTTAACGAGAGTTCTCTCGATCACCTTAGGATTCTCTCCTCGCCTACCTGTGTCGGTTTGCGGTACGGGCACCTCCCACCTCGTTAGAGAGCTTTTTTCTTGGCAGTGTGGAATCAGGAACTTCGGTACTCTATTTCCCTCGCCATCACAGCTCAGCCTTCATGATGAGCGGATTTGCCTACTCATCAGCCTACCTGCTTGGACGCGGCGATCCAGTGCCGCGCTTACCCTATCCTCCTGCGTCCCCCCATCACTCAAATGGTGGGGAGGTGGTACAGGAATATCAACCTGTTGTCCATCGCCTACGCCTTTCGGCCTCGGCTTAGGTCCCGACTAACCCTGAGCGGACGAGCCTTCCTCAGGAAACCTTAGGCATTCGGTGGAGGGATTCTCACCCCTCTTTCGCTACTCATACCGGCATTCTCACTTCTAAGCGCTCCACCAGTCCTTCCGGTCTGGCTTCACCGCCCTTAGAACGCTCTCCTACCACTGTTCCATACGGAACAGTCCGCGACTTCGGTGATACGTTTAGCCCCGGTACATTTTCGGCGCAGAGTCACTCGACCAGTGGTATTACGCACTCTTTAAATGGTGGCTGCTTCTAAGCCAACATCCTGGTTGTCTAAGCAACTCCACATCCTTTTCCACTTAACGTATACTTTGGGACCTTAGCTGGCGGTCTGGGCTGTTTCCCTCTTGACTACGGATCTTATCACTCGCAGTCTGACTCCCAAGAATAAGTTTCTGGCATTCGGAGTTTGACTGAATTCGGTAACCCGATGAGGGCCCCTAGTCCAATCAGTGCTCTACCTCCATAACTCTCATCTTGAGGCTAGCCCTAAAGCTATTTCGGAGAGAACCAGCTATCTCCAAGTTCGATTGGAATTTCTCCGCTACCCACACCTCATCCCCGCACTTTTCAACGTGCGTGGGTTCGGGCCTCCATTCAGTGTTACCTGAACTTCACCCTGGACATGGGTAGATCACCTGGTTTCGGGTCTACGACCCTATACTCTATTCGCCCTACTTAAGACTCGCTTTCGCTACGGCTCCGCCTTATCAGCTTAACCTTGCATAGGATCGTAACTCGCCGGTTCATTCTACAAAAGGCACGCCATCACCCGTTAACGGGCTCTGACTACTTGTAAGCACACGGTTTCAGGATCTCTTTCACTCCCCGCCAGGGGTGCTTTTCACCTTTCCCTCACGGTACTGGTTCACTATCGGTCACTAGGGAGTATTTAGCCTTGGGAGATGGTCCTCCCTGCTTCCGGCAGGATTCCTCGTGTCCCGCCGTACTCAGGATCCACTCTGGAGAGAATGAGATTTTGACTACAGGATTGTTACCTTCTCTGATGGGCCTTTCCAGACCTCTTCATCTATCTCATTCCTTTGTAACTCCGTATAGAGTGTCCTACAACCCCAAGAGGAAACCTCTTGGTTTGGGCTAATTCCGTTTCGCTCGCCGCTACTCAGGAAATCGCGTTTGCTTTCCTCTCCTCCGGGTACTTAGATGTTTCAGTTCCCCGGGTGTGCCTTCCATATCCTATGTATTCAGATATGGATCCTACTCCATTACGAGTAGGGGGTTTCCCCATTCGGATATCTCCGGATCAAAGCTTACTTACAGCTCCCCGAAGCGTTTCGGCGTTAGTCCCGTCCTTCATCGGCTCCTAGTGCCAAGGCATCCACCGTGCGCTCTTTCTAACTTAACCGTTAGAATCTATCTTTTTGACTTTTCAGTAGTTCAAAAACTCTTGAAAAAATGACGGTCGAATAACTTTGTTGTCTCGCTACTCCACTCCTCATGTACAGAGTACGTACACTGTGGTGCTCATAGCTTCGACGCCTCGTTCTTCTCGGCCCTTTTCCCCTTCGCTTTTTGAACAAGATCTTTCAGTCATAAATCACAATTTTGATGTCTTGTCATTTCGTTATTTAGTTTTCAAAGAACGAAGTCTTTCTGTTTGAGAGATGATCTCTCAAAACTAAACAAACCAAAAAGAGTCTTTACGTTTATGTCTCGAAAGAGACAGTTTTCCTTAGAAAGGAGGTGATCCAGCCGCACCTTCCGATACGGCTACCTTGTTACGACTTCACCCCAATCATCTGTCCCACCTTAGGCGGCTGGCTCCCTAAAAAGGGTTACCCTACCGACTTCGGGTGTTACAAACTCTCGTGGTGTGACGGGCGGTGTGTACAAGACCCGGGAACGTATTCACCGCGGCATGCTGATCCGCGATTACTAGCGATTCCGGCTTCATGTAGGCGAGTTGCAGCCTACAATCCGAACTGAGAATGGATTTTTGGGATTGGCTTCACTTTGCAGCTTCGCTGCCCTTTGTTCCATCCATTGTAGCACGTGTGTAGCCCAGGTCATAAGGGGCATGATGATTTGACGTCATCCCCACCTTCCTCCGGTTTGTCACCGGCAGTCACCTTAGAGTGCCCAACTGAATGCTGGCAACTAAGATCAAGGGTTGCGCTCGTTGCGGGACTTAACCCAACATCTCACGACACGAGTGACGACAACCATGCACCACCTGTCACTTCGTCCCCCGAAAGGGAACCTTCTATCTCTAGAAGTAGCGAAGGATGTCAAGACCTGGTAAGGTTCTTCGTGTTGCTTCGAATTAAACCACATGCTCCACCGCTTGTGCGGGTCCCCGTCAATTCCTTTGAGTTTCAGTCTTGCGACCGTACTCCCCAGGCGGAGTGCTTAATGCGTTTGCTGCAGCACTAAAGGGCGGAAACCCTCTAACACTTAGCACTCATCGTTTACGGCGTGGACTACCAGGGTATCTAATCCTGTTCGCTCCCCACGCTTTCGCGCCTCAGCGTCAGTTACAGACCAGAGAGTCGCCTTCGCCACTGGTGTTCCTCCACATCTCTACGCATTTCACCGCTACACGTGGAATTCCACTCTCCTCTTCTGCACTCAAGTTCCCCAGTTTCCAATGACCGCTCGCGGTTGAGCCGCGAGATTTCACATCAGACTTAAAGAACCGCCTGCGCGCGCTTTACGCCCAATAATTCCGGACAACGCTTGCCACCTACGTATTACCGCGGCTGCTGGCACGTAGTTAGCCGTGGCTTTCTGGTTAGGTACCGTCAAGGTACCGCCCTATTCGAACGATACTTGTTCTTCCCTAACAACAGAGCCTTTACGATCCGAAAACCTTCTTCACTCACGCGGCGTTGCTCCGTCAGACTTTCGTCCATTGCGGAAGATTCCCTACTGTCGCCTCCCGTAGGAGTCTGGGCCGTGTCTCAGTCCCAGTGTGGCCGATCACCCTCTCAGGTCGGCTACGCATCGTCGCCTTGGTGAGCCGTTACCTCACCAACTAGCTAATGCGCCGCGGGCCCATCTGTAAGCGATAGCTAAAAGCCACCTTTCAACTTTAGACTAGGTAGTCTTAAGGTTCATCCGGTATTAGCCCCGGTTTCCCGGAGTTATCCCCGTCTTACAGGCAGGTTGCCCACGTGTTACTCACCCGTTCGCCGCTAACACTATGAAAAGCAAGCTTTTCATAGTGTTCGCTCGACTTGCATGTATTAGGCACGCCGCCAGCGTTCGTCCTGAGCCAGGATCAAACTCTCCGATAAAATGGTGTCAGATTTAATCTGATCATTTTATGAGTTTGCTAACTCATTGTTGTTTCAAAAAAATTGACGCTTTTGGTTTGTTTAGTTTTCAAAGGTCATCAACAAGAACAGCTTTTTAATGATACTAAAATCAAAAGAGAAAGTCAATGTTCTTTTTTATTTTTTTCTTCTTGTTGTCTTAGCGACGAAAATAAATATATCATGATCAAAAATAATAATCAATAGTTTTTTTAGAAAAAACACAATAAAGTCTTCAGTTAATTTCATTTTTTTCTATTCTATAAAATTTAGGTGCGTGTTTAAAAATATGGAAAAATAATGCTGGATAGAAAAACTTAAACCCTTTCTAACTACATCATCTAATAAAAGAGAAACATCAACTATGTACATCCAATATATATAAACTTTAGACGTCTTCGATGAAAGAGTTGAAGCTAAACAAGAACAAGACTGTCTACTTATAGGGGTGTCAACTAAGAGCACCCTAAATCTGTGAATAACGAAGACCCAATTTCCTGTAGGCGTCTCCCAACGAAGTGCAATAGAAAACATTAAAAACCACAACTCAATAAAAAAAGTTTACATATCTAATCATGTTGAAAATACTTCCATTAAAAGAATTCAGCTATCAAAGACCTCCAACAATCATCATAGCTAAAATCCAAACTTACTGAACATTGACTGTTACGTTAGTTCAATTGTGTATTAGTAATAAGAATCCAAAAAGTCCGTAATATCGTTATTTATTTTTAACAATCCTTCATTGGAAGGAAAGTGTCCCATATCGATTGTTCTGAATGTTATTAAATTAGGAATTATATCTTTCACTATATCACTTAAACGTTCAACTGGAAAAAAGATATCATTCACTCCAGTAATCACTAAAGTAGGAGAATAATAGTGAAGCAAATCCTTCTTTTCTGTTAACTTAGGCATGTCCTGTTCTAGTTTCACATATTTAAAGATATCCCCTATTATTTGCTGGTCTAAATCTCCCATGTCACCATCTGACATTGCAGTTGTTATTTTTTTCAGTTGCTTCTGGGATGATGTGATTCTATATAAAAAGAGTGGGATTAAAATATTCATTACCATTTTGGTTTTCAATCCTAGTGAAATTCCCGCTGGGGCAACTAAGGCAGAACAACTTATTCTTTCCGGATGATATGTAGCAAGTCTTAGAACGATACCAGCACCGTAGGAGGGACCAATAAAAGCACTATTTGCTATCTTAAGGGAATCCATCAGTTGAATGATCCATTTAGCAAAACAATCACCCTTTGCAGAAATTCGTTTTTCCTCACTAAACCCCGGATGACCTATTGTATCAGGTGCATAAATTCTATACTGATTAAGTAAGGGAGTAAACCACGACAAAGTCATCGGATAAATACAATTACCACCTTGCAATATAAATAAAGGCTTAGCATCTTGAGGACCTGTGACTAACACATGGGTTTTACCAGCGTCAGTAAGAATAAACCTACGTTCAAACACCACAGGAAGAACATTTAAATAAGTTTCATAATATCGTTGAATCCTTCTTTTTCCTTCAATACTCCTATAAATCGACCTACTAACCATCCATATCCTCCACCCTAGCTTTACTACTTTTCTTAATTATTTATTCAAGAAAACATACGATAACCCTCTACAGAATAATTGTCCATCTCATAGGGGAATATAACGAAACATAGTCACATTAAATAGGTGAGAGAATGAACAAGCGTACAATTGAAGAATACAATAAAATATACGTCCAAAACCAAGAAACCATTAAGTCTTACGTTGACTATTGGAAGGAAAATGTTTTGTTTCAATGGGAATGGTGGTTACTTGTGGCTTTCTTAGTCGTACCTTGGCTATTATTTCTTCGTTATAAAAACAAAGAACGACTCCCAGAGATTTTAATTTTTGGTCTACTCTGGATAAATACCTCTATTCTTTTAGATGGGCTCGGTTATAACTTCGGAGCATGGGGATATCCAGTTCAAATCATTCCCTATCTTCAGAAAGCACTACCATATGACTTAGCCATCATACCTGTTACTTTTATGTTTATGTATCAGCTCTTCCCAAAAGGGTTAGCGTTTTATGTTGCCAATCTAATCTGTTCATTCGGTGCTTCTTACATTGCTGAACCTCTTAGTGAGTGGGTTCATCTTTACGAAATAAACGATTGGGAATACATTTATTCTTTTATTATCTATTTTATCTTAAATACTCTTTTTCGTTTACTGACTTTAAAAATCACAACTTTCCATAGGGAATAATCACCTTTTTAATACAAACAAACTAATCCCTAAAATAATGACACTTCCACCTATTATTTGCGTTAATGTCACTTGTTCTCTTAACAACCAATAAGCCAACAGAATAGCTCCAACTGGTTCAAACAGAATGGCGATGGAAATTATATTCGTGCTCACCCATTTCAATAACAAGTTAAAAAGAGAGTGTCCAAGTAATGTTGGAAAGATAGCCAACAAGAGAAATAAAGTCCATTCATTCATATCATATCCTATCAAAGGGTATTGAATTACCAGGCAATAAAGAAAGAGTGTGATGGAACTAAAAGAATAAACAGTAAACGTATACGTGGTGATAGATACCCGTTCTCGAACAGATTGACCAACTAGCAAATATCCTGTGATAAACGCACAAGCCAAAAGGGCCAATAAATCTCCAAATAAAGCAAGCCCATTAATACTAAAATCACCCCAGCTGATGATCACACTTCCGATAATCGCTACACAGGCACTTAAAAGACCTGTATAGCTGATTTTTTCTTTAAATAATAAATATGTACCGATAAAAGAGAAAATCGGCTGCAAGGTCACAAGTACGACAGAACTCGCTACAGAAGTGTATTCAAGTGAATGGAACCATAAAATAAAATGGAAAGCTAAAAGAACACCAGCTATAGCCGAGAACAACCATTCACGTCGAGTTAGGTTTTTTATTTCTTTTCGGCTTTTCCAAACAAAATATGGACATATTAAAAGGGCGGCTAAAAAAAGACGATAGAAGGCAAGCACAGGTGCGGGTGAGGTAGAAAGCTTAACTAAAATGGCAGAAGTAGAAACAGACATAACAGCCCCAATTAAAATAAAAGTTATACTTAGTTTATTCATCATTTAGACCTCTATATCTTTATCAGTTTCGTTAAATTATTAATTAAGCAGAGAACGGAGCGCTAAATTACATCATTTACTATAAAACGTCCGTTAAACGTAAAGGTAGTGATTTGTTAACAGTCAATTGTTATCCGTTTTCAACTAACCTAACTTTTTAAGACTAATTGTTACGTACAATTAAAACGGTGCTCACACTTCTCTGCTACTGGTTTCACCCAGCTTTAAAAATATATACAATTAATACTCTTAAAGCTAGGAAAAATCTAGCCTCTTTTAGTAATCTAAATATCTTGTTGCGCTTTTAAACTCAAACTCTACTTGATGATTTTTCGCTTCAATATCTTGAGACAGTCTGTTGACTTGTCGTTCTAATTTCAATGCTTTTTTTCGATACTCTTCAGGATCATATAAGGTATGGATCATAACCTTCTCCTCATGATGCCAATTCGAAGATAACGTTTGTTTCTTCCTTTTTCCGTATTCCTTAAACACATTTACCTCTTCACGTAATTGTTTAGCTAGTTCGATTGCTTCTGTAATAGAAATCTCCTTATCGTCCCAGAAAACCTTAGCTTGCAAATTCATTTCCGCCATTGAAGTATCTAACCGTCTAAAGTCTTTTCGGGATCTTTCGATTTCAATCGTGACATCATCCACTGATCGTACAGGCTTTTCATATTTTTCTCCAACAATTGTTTCTACTGTCGAAACGGAATCTCTTTCCTCTAGTAAATCAGCAATATATCTTGAAATAATGCTTCTTAAAGGAACCGCTTGTGCTAAAGTAATTTTCAAGTAGAACAACTCCCTTACACTTAATAAGATGAAATATATTTTAGCACATCATCTAAAAAAATCCTCTATAAAACTCTCTTAAAGGTTCTTTCTATTTCATCTTGAATTTATATTCGAACAGGAGGGATTGATATGACCATTACATTATCCGGTGTTCAATTTAATCATGCTGAAAACTATATATTAGAAAAATCAAGACCTTTAGAAAGCGCGTTATATTTATACGATTTTAAAGATGGAAATAAGGAAGAAGTCTTAAAAGAACTAAAGTTTTTTCAAAACGAAGATGGTGGCTTTGGAAATGGGTTAGAACCTGATTTTAGATGCAAGCATTCATCTGCCCTTTCTACTTCTATTGCTTTGAATATTTTATTAAATATAGGTACTGATCATCACAATCAACAAGTAAAAGAAGCTATAAATTACTTGTTAGGAACTTATGATAAGAACAAAAAAGGTTGGGCAATCGCTCCAGATGAAGTAACATCAGCTCCACATGCGATTTGGTGGAGTATGCCTGACCAGTTTGCATGGGGAAACCAAACAGCTAAAATTATTGGTTCGTTATTTTCATATAATCAACTTGTGGATAGAACCTTTTTAAAAAAATTAATTGAAGAAGCAATAAGTTATCTACATGCTCAATCAAAAATGAATCAGCATGAGTTTCTTAGCTTTTTACGTTTAGCTGAAAAATTATCTAAAAAAGAAGCAGAACATATATATTCCAAATTACTTCAATTATCAACCGAAACTGTTACAACAGACATTGCTAAATGGAGTACATATTGTCTTCAACCACATCAAATCGTTCGCACAACACAATCTCCTTTTTATGAGACTTACAAAGACATTTTATTCGACAATCTGTCTTATTTAGCGGAGACACAAACAAAAGAAGGATATTGGCAGCCTACATGGCATTGGGGACAATACGAAGATGTTTGGCCAATCGCCGAAAGAGAGTGGAGAGGTAAACTAACCTTAGATAATCTCATCACATTACGAATGTTTGAATGGATCGATTGAGTATATAGTAACATTATAGATAAGTATAATATTCCTATTCCAATCCCCTAACTGGTAATATATACTTTTAATTCAGATAATGGTTATCTTTTCATTTTGTATTCAGTTCGAAGAGTACATAAAGATGTAATCATTTCTTATAAAAAAAAATAAAAAAGGAATGTTTTGATGCGAACAAAAATAATACTTTTTTCTATTGTTTTAACATTAATAACAGGATGTAGTCTTTTTGCATCTGAAGAGCAAGAAGAAATTATTGATTTTGTTAACAATGATATTCAAAAAATTGCTACATATGAAGCTGAGGCACAACAAGCACTAGATACTGTTATTGGAGAAAACTATACGAATGATGCAAAAATGTATGAAGTACTAACTGAAACCGTTATCCCTACTTATCAAAAGGCGGTAGACGAAGCTAATCAGCTTAATTCTGACTTGGATGTATTAAAGAATTTAATTTCTAAAATCAAAGAAGGATCAAATGTCTATTTAGAGGGAGTTATGTTACTAAAAGAAGGAATAGAAAAACAAGATCCTGAACTAATAAATCAAGCCAATGACAAATTAGAGAAATATACACAACTATCTACAGAATACCAAGAACAAGTAGAACAGATAGCAGAAGAATATAACCTTGAATATGAAGATGAATCTATTAAGAATGAAACAACTCAATAAATATAAGAAACCTTTCATTAAAGAATAACCTACTAGAGGTTGTTCAAAAAGTCATAAAAAATTGCTGTCGAATAACTTTGTTGGTTTGCTTTTCCAACACTCCGACGCCAGGATTGGCTAGCACGGGTGTTGTCCCTAGGATGGCGATGCAGACGATGTGCTAGCGTCAACGTTCCTCCTTTAGCTCGTGATCCTTCTGTACGTATACGTACACCCCGAGTGCTTCGATGCCCAGGACGGGCTAGCGCGGGCGTTGCTCTCGAGACGTGGTTAAAATTAGCCCGCGTTCCTTTAGCAGACCGCCTCGTTCTTCTCGGCTCTTTTTCCCCTACTTTTTGAACACGCACTATTAATATTTAAAGGATTTGGAATTGAAGAAGATTCAATTTAATTAATTGTTCAATTGTGTTATAGGGAATACCTTCGAACGACGAAAGTATTCCCCTTTTTAAATCTTCCTTTTATTGCTCCTTTATAACCAGTCCAATTGCTTTCGCAAAACCAAGTGCTTGTTCAGGTGAGACGATACACCCTTCAAGCTTTTCCATTGATACAGTGAGGTTCTCAAACTGACAAGAACTTAAATCGAGTTTCTTCATCGTCACCTCAGCAAAATTAGCTTTATTCACATTACATCCATCATAGAAAACATTCAGAAACTTTGATTCATAAAAATCCGTTTGAACAAGTGAACATTGTTCAAATCTAATTTGCTTTAAATCTGAAAAACTAAACGAAGCTAGATTAGCCATGCAATTGAAGAACTTTACATTTCTTAAAGCCGCTCCTGACAGATTAATCCCCATGATTTTCGAGTCAATTATTTCCACGCGATGAATGATAGCATCACTTAAATCTAGGTTAGATAAATCACATTTAATAAACTTTACATCTGTCAACTCACTAAATCTCAATGAAACATTGTGAAATGATACATTTTCAAATACCGTTTTATCTAAATAGAGTTTTTCACTCTCATGGTTAGCAATCTCCTGGTCAGTAAGAATTACACCATTCATTTCTTGATCAACTATTGAATCAATACGATCTAAATGTGCAGGGATTTTCGGTGGAGTCGGTTGAGTTGTTTTTCCCATAAACATGAGTCTCCTTTTCATTTATACAAACTAAATTCTATTTAATCATTTTAAACCCTCTTTGAGTTAAATAGATAATTTCACAAACAATTAAATAGTAGTTGCACATGACAAAAAATGATGGTAAAATTTTTCGTGACGGATTATTTAGGGGCATTAGCTCAGCTGGGAGAGCGCTACACTGGCAGTGTAGAGGTCAGCGGTTCGAACCCGCTATGCTCCATATATAAAGAACACATTTAACCCCTAGTTTATAGGGGTTTTTCTTATGTAACAGTTTTCTAGTAAATGAGTAGTACAGGGCGATTGGGGACGAATTGGGGACACTTTTATTAATAAGGTATTTTATTAAGGCTCTTCGCCATTTAGAATGATCATATAGTATTTTCAAAGGCGGACAAGGGAGTGAGTTCAATTGATCGCTCAGTATTCTCCACCTGTTACAAGTTGAAAAAACCAGCTCTGTAAGGAAGAATACACCTTTTTATTAATTGAGTTGATTTCAGATGTTTAGATTTAAGCACTTACTTTACACTGTAAGTAGCGAAGAAGCTATTTTAAAGAGGTTTTTAGTACCCCTCTTCCCTTTTATAGGGGTTATTCAATATTACTAAAAATATAAACCACAAAACTTATTGTAATGGATCATTTTTTTCTTGTGATTTTTGTATAAGAGAAGGTAACCCTTAGAGCCACAATGGATATAGCGATTTTAGTTTTTTAAATGGTTTCTGTATATAACCCTTAAACAACAAAAGTTGCACTAAACGACTCCGCACTAAAGTACGGAGGTTTCTCGTAGGCGGACTGAACCGCCTACGAGTTTTATCGGCTAAAGCCGACTAAAAGAAATGCTATGGTTTTATACCACACCTCCTGCTACGCAAGTGCTTCCGCAAGCTAAAGCATCGTATTTAAAATAGAGTTGGTTGTTGCATCAATCTCAACAACGTTATTATCATCTGCCACGTATACCCTCTGAGTTAGTTCGTTAACCGCTATGCTATATGGGTCAAAGAAGCCCGTTATCGTGTCGACAAAAAGATTCGTATCCGCATCAAGGACACCTACTATATTATTGAATCTATCAACAAAGTAAACCGTATTTAATAGATTGTTTGCCGCAACTCCATTGAACGTTCCTGATAGTGTAGTTGTAACCATATTTGTCAGTAGATCAATTACATTTGTAAAAATACCTAATACTAGAATTGAATCCACAACGTATAATTGCTGGGTATTAAGACTGATTGCCATATTTTGAACATCAGTAAGGTCTGAAGAGAGGGTGACCATGTCAATTATTTCATTTGTCGTACCATCAATGACAGTTAATTAATCTAATCTTTCATAACCGACATATAATAATTAACAAGGGATAGTAGTATAGTTTCATGGACACACCTGAGTTAAGTTTTCTAATTCTTGACTATAATAAAAAACGAAAGGATGTGTCCTTGATGGGTAACCAAGGTGTTAGTAAAAAATTCAATGAAGACTTCAAAAAAACGGTGGTTAATCTTTATCATTCTGGCAACTCAGTAAGCAATCTAAGTAGCGAATATGGCGTGTCTGAAGTGACGATTTATAAATGGATTAAACGATTCTCTCCAATCAATTTAGAACATGGTTCGACCGTTACAACGGACGATTTAATCCAATTAAAAAAACAAATGCGCCGCCTTCAGGAGGAGAATGAAATATTAAAAAAGGCTATGGCCATATTCGCGAAAAAGTAAGTAAAACTGAGTTAACCGCTACGATTGAAAAGTATAAAGATCAACACCCTATACAAGCACTGTGTGAAGTCCTAGATATTCCAAGAAGTACGTATTATCAATCACTACATGAATCAGAGTCTAATCGTGATCGTGAGAACAAGGAACTAACCAAAGAAATGATGGAAATTCATATAGATAGTAAAAAACGGTACGGAGCACCCAAAATTCATATGGAACTCGAAAAAAAAGGATTTTTCGTGAGTCTAAAAAGAGTTCAAAGGCTAATGAAAAAAGCTGGAATCCGCTCCATTATACAAAGGAAATATCATCCTTATACTAGTCAGCACCAAGTAACAGAACAAGAAAACTTATTAAACCGAGACTTTACCACCACAACGATTAATGAAAAATGGGTGGGAGATATTACGTATATCCATACGATTAAAGATGGTTGGTGCTACTTAGCTTCAGTGATGGATTTACATTCTAAGAAAATCATAGGTTATTCCTTTTCAAAAACGATGACGACAGACCTAGTGACAAAAGCACTGGATCATGCGTATGAAACGCAATTTCCTAAAAAGGAGCTCATCTTTCATTCGGATTTAGGCTCTCAATATACAAGTGAAGAATTTGCAGAATCCATCCGTTCCAAGGGGATCAAACATTCATTTAGCCGAAAAGGTTGCCCATATGATCATGCTTGTATTGAATCGTTTCACGCTATTTTGAAAAAAGAAGAAGTCCATCAAGTTAAATACCTAAACTATCAATCGGCTAACATGGCTTTATTTCAATATATTGAAGGCTGGTACAACCGGAAAAGAATCCATGGAGGTATTGGGTATCGAACTCCAAAAGAAGTAGAAGACAGCATTCGGGCATGCGCATAGCGACTCTCTAACATGTGTGAATCAAGCTTTATAGGGAGTAGCGGGCATGATAGCCTCCTTTGGCGATGCCGATGTCGGAGCATCTGGTTTCTCGGCAACAGAATCATGCCCGCGGAGGGACCCTGTCAAGCGTCAAATTAAAACAAGTTTTCTTCGAGCATAGGTATTAAAGTGAACTAACTTTTTTGTGTCCGAAAATTTGACTCAGATCCACAAGTTATCTCGGTTAAACCAATTGTTGCGAATTGTTGACCATTCACATTAGCGGTTGCTGTAATAGTATCTTGTTGACCACCCACATTAGCGGTTGCTGTAATAGCAGCTTGTTGACCACCCACCGATACAGTCGAAGCAAAATTACCGCTTTCATCTGTCACCGAAGGATTAGGAGAGAAAAAGACGCCAGCACTAGATGAGAATGTAACATCTACGCCTGAATCTGGTACACCATCTGTGGTGACACTTCCCGAAATTACCCCTTCACATACAATCAAATCTGGTAAGAATAAGTTCACTTGTGGCGTAATTGGATAGTCAATGTCTTGCAAGGTTTCTGAGTGGATACAAGCAATCGAACAAATTGAACAAACTCACTTGTGGCATCAAATAACGTAACGGTTGGATGAACAGCCGTCGCCGTCGTTGCATCATTGCGATTATTTAATTCAATTTCCACTTCTACTAAAAATGAAGATAAGGATGCCGCGCTATACACCTCCCTTTCAGTACTATTTGGACTTACAGTAAACGAATCCAAATTAACAAGTAACTCGGGTGATGAGCTTTCATTATAAAAACTTACGGTCACATTGGCACTACTTGACGGATCCGTATTGCGGATAAGGATTTCAACAATATTTACATTTAAAATCGAGTTATCAATTGGTCCTGTAGTAAAAATAATGGTCACTGAGAATTTACACTCCTTTCTAGTTTGTCTTATATCATATGTCATTGTTTGAGTAGTGATTGGACGAAAGCATATTTTTGGTTTTTTTAATAAAAGGTATCTGTCAAATCCCGCTGAGTTTTCTGACCTTCTTGTAAAAAAGCATTAAACATAGTTTAAAGTGTGTAAATCATCTAATTTACGAATTACAAAGGAAGGCTGTCTGTTAAATCAACGTCACGATTTAACAGACAGCCTCTTCTTCTTACAGCCTTGGATCAACAGGATCTGATTCCAATGCTAATGTTCCTAAAACACATTCATGAATTCTTTCAACAGATTCTAAATGGACAAACCGTTTAATTCCTTCCATACCTAATGAAAATTCCTTCAAAGCTAATTTTTGCTTTTTATTTGTGTTTCGTTTCTTCAATCGAGTAAGATTCTCAGGCTGCAAATAATCCATCCCATAAATAATATGTAGATATTTACGACCTCTTACCTTAATAGCAGGTTGAATTAACTTTCCCTTTGATTCGGTCAAAAAACACTCGGGTTTTATAACGATTCCTTCATGTCCATCTTCTGTTAAACGTTCCCACCACACAATGACTTCTTCTTCACTTTCTTGGTTTGTAATAATTTTATACTCAGTTTCAACAAAAAAGTTTGAGCATTCAGCGAACGTTCTATTCATATCCATATGCCATAGATGTGTCTGATGAAAGAAGGTTTCCTTACTATGTGCAAGCAAATGGAAAGGAGCAATTTGAATTTGTTCAATATCATGAACATCCCAACAGTATTGTTGAAAAACATATTTGAATAGATGGGCATTGTCGAGCTTTGTCTCATACTCATCTAACCAGCTTTGTAAGCCGTCCATGTTATTTTTCGCTTTAGTTAACTTGTCTTTTATGGTTTTTCTGTCCAGAATCGCATGTTCAGAAACATGTGCATACTGACTCTTAATTAGTTCCTGTGCTTTTAAATTCCAAGGCATAATTTCAGCATCTAAAAGGATAAAGTCGGTATCATATTTTTCAAAATAACCGCTTTTAAGTAAGTCATTATTAATATTTATCAGGAGTTTCTCTTCTGTAGCTTCATCAAAAAAACGTCTTCCCGATCTCGTATAAATAGTCCCTAACCCTTCTCTTCCAACATATTTAACTGAAGCTTGTTTATCTTTAAATAAAAGTAAAATAGCTCTACTTCCCATATGCTTTTTTTCCGCAATTAATGTTTGTATACCTTTGCTACGATAATAGTCAATGGCTTCTTGTGGATGCTCTAAATAATCCTCTTTCTGTGAAGGATTTGGTGTTGGACTCATCGTTGGTGGAATGTAAACTAAATCCTCCAAAGGAACAGTGAAATGAGAGAACGTATCGATAGCTGGATATACATATTCTTTCGGAATCTTAACGTTACCAAAGTCACTTGTTACAGAATAGCCTTCTAAATATTTTTCAATATTTGGCGGATTCAACCGAATTTGTTCCCATTTTTTCAGTGGGTTGTCTACTTCTTGAGCGTAATTTTCTTTAGCTGGAATAGAAATTAGTTGTTTTTCTGGATAACGAAAAGCCGTTAATTTCCCACCGAAAACAGCCCCTTGGTCAATATTAAGAGTGTTATTATTAATAAATGGCGCCGGTTTAGGTTCATGCCCCCAAATAATCAAATGACTCGTTTTATGATCTACTGTCCAATCGACCCTTACTGGTTTTCCTCTTTCATCTAGTCCATCTGTTTCTCCATATCGGCAAAAATCTTGAATATCAGGTGATTGCTTTGAAATAAATTCATCTTTTATTCCAGCGTGTGTACATACAACTAACCCAATCCCATTTTGTTTTAAAACATAATGAGAAGGTGCCTCCAACAGTAATTTTTTTAGTCGTATTGCTAACTTTGCTGTTTCTTCTTCCCCTTGTCTCTTTTCATAAATTTGAAATTCTTCTTCTACTTTTTCATCCCCATGTTTTAACGTCACGTTTTTACCGTCTAACCAACGAGCAATTTTCCACCCATGGTTACTATCAATCATATAAGCAAGGTCATTCTCAACGTGTTCAAGAAAAAAAAGCATCGTGTTAAGCGATTGAGGCCCTCTGCTCATAATATCTCCTAGCGATAAAAATTTCCTTCCTTCTGGGTGAACATAATGGCCTTGAACATCTTTTTCATATCCGAGTTTCTCTAGTAGTAAAAGTAATTCATCAAAGCAACCATGAATATCCCCAATAATATCTATTCCTGCTCCTATCTCTAGCTCAAGAGGATTTTTCTTTCTTATTAAATGGATGTCCTCATCACTATTCATAAAGTAAGTTGCCAAATAAGGTTCTTTTTTTATGAACCTCTTTTCTTTTTTGAATGTGTGATATTGTTGTTTAATCCTCCTCTTTCCTCGTGGAAAATCCCTTTTCTCATCTCTTTCTAGCAACAATTCTTGATCCGTATCAAAGACAAGCGAAACAATAGGGAGATGATTTTTTTGAGCTATTGTAATCATTCTCATTCGGTCTTCAGGATTAAGGTGAGTAGCATCAACAAATGTTCGTTTATTTAACTTACATCTCGATTGAATAAGGGTATCCATGATAGCAAACGCTTCTATCGAAATGCTTTTATATTCATCAAAAAGGAGATCAACTTGATCTTGAGAGTCTCCTTCCATGTTAATGAATTCTTTATCACTGACTAACAATCGACAATCATCAGAACTTACAATTTCTGAAGGATCTATTTGATTTTCCTCTAATAACTTTTTCAAAAATGTCGTTTTTCCACTATTCGATGGGCCTATTAACAGAACGATACAAGCGTGTGGCAAGACAATATCCATCTTTATTTCTCCTTCCTTATAAATGTACACATTTGAGTAGGTGCTCCAAACCGTTCATGAGATTCACCTATTTCATAGAAAAAAAGATCATACTTGCTATGTTGGTTATAAGTGTGACATCTTTTTTTAAACTCTTCACGTGTCCATTCAAACCGATGGTCACCATGTCTATACTCATCTTCTAACTGATAAACCTGATTATATTCTCTATTTGGCGTTGTAATTATCAAACTATTGGGTTGATATTGATGCAATAGCATATCCATCACCCTTGGAAGTCTTGATGAATCAATATGTTCAATAACCTCACATAAAATAACAATGTCTTTATTTTTTAACCTTCGGTCAAAGTAAAAAAGTGAGCTTATTATCGGTATTGGGTATAAAAATCCCTTTTCTTCGCTTGCTTCCTCAAAGCGTTTTCTTGCCTTTGTTGCTGATGATAATGACGGTTCTACTGCTAAAATTTCTCTGACTCCTTTTAAAAATCCTAATTTTAACGACAAATTTCCTTCACCAGAGCCAAAATCAATAATAGACTCATGCTTTGTTAGCTTTTTGATATGGTCAATGATGGTTTCGTAACGCCAATCATTTAATCCTTTACTCTTTCTACTTTCATTTGGTTGAATATCTTCAACTAACCGAATGACTTCCTTAAACCTTAACGATCTTTTTAAGATAAAGTTCCTTTGCGGATGAAGATCGAGCCATCCTTCCCCGTATCGTTCGATTTTTTCAATTTCTTTCTCATCTATATAATAATGCTTATAATTATCCAAAACAGGTATTAGAACAAACAATTGTCTTAATCCCATATGTAACGTCGTTTTCTTTTCTATTTGAACAAACCTAGCCGAGCTGACTGTTTTAAAGTCAAATTGATAATTCGTGTCGCCTTTAGATATAGAAACGTTATATCCTATGGGAGCAAAAAGATCAATTATTTGCTGGTCCGATAAATCAGAAGCTATTGGTCCAAAACTGAATTCTAAATTAAAACAATGACTCACCCATTTTGAATATTCTTCTTTTGGCTTTCCATTAAGAGCAGTGCCAAGAGCTGATCGAGTAAGGGAGCAAAAAATACTACTAATGGCAAACTCTCGATCGTTTATATACGAAGTGATGTCGTATCGTTCGGAACTATTTTTTACCAATTCAATTGGATCAGGCGTAACGAAAATAGTCGCTTCCACCTCATTCTTTTCAAACGTATTGTAAAACAATCTAACTAAATGACCATTTTGCTTTCTTTCATATAAATTTTGCGGGTTTTTTGCCAATAAAAAGGATAAAACCCTAACATTTTCTCCCGTTGCTTTTATTGATAACTGCATTTCTACCACTTCTTTCTTAAATGTTCTGGTATTATAGTTATAACATATAGTAGTAAAGGAAACGAATTCTTATATTTATCCCTTAATCACCCATTCAATATTAATATATATGGAAAAGGTGCTGTTTAAAAAAGAAGAAAATTGTTAGCTTAATAGGATCTTTTTTCTAGTAGGGTTACTTTTGTGTCTATTAATTTTTTTCAAACAAACAGAGCCTCTAGATATCGGTACGATTTCATCATCAAATGAAAGAGACGTTGTTTTAGTAGGTTTTCGGAAACAGGCAATCTTTTGAAGAGTTAAAAATCAAAGAAGTGCTTATAAACAATAGAATTGAACCAAATGAAGAAGTAATGCAAGTAGTTAACCCATCTGAAGCATTTGTTATCGGAGAACTACTTGAGGAAGAAGGTAGTCAACCTCTGAAACTACCTTCTTTTATACTATGCTCAAATACGAGCATATAAGAACAGATTAATAGATTGGATAACAGTACTCCAGAAGAAGAAAAGGGCTATAGCGTGAAGGTATGGACGATAAAAAAATTCAACAAGTAGCTATTTTCTATACGTGGCTCGCTGTAACTAATGAAAATGTGGTTATTATTCCTAAGTGAAAAATAAATAAACAGTGAAAGTGCATGTTTAAAAAGTAGGGGAAAAAGGACGCTGAATAGAAAAGCTGAAGCCCTTTGCTCACACCCGACCAGCATAAGGAGAACATAAGGTGAAGGTGTTCTTTACCTTCACTAGATGTTTGACTATTTCTGAAGATCTACTAAGAACAGTCACGTCCTGTGACTAACGTAGATCCACCTAAATCCTTTAGGCGTCTCCGATGTAAGGGCCGAAGCTAGACAAGAACGAGGCGGTCTGCTTAAGGAACGCAGGCTAAGTTCAGCCACGTAGCGAGAGCAATGCCTGCGCTAGCACCTCCTGTGCGTCGGAGGAGCGGAAAAGCAAACCAACAAAGTTATTCAACCGACATTTTTTTAGGACTTTTTTAAACAACCTCTAAAAGAAGAATATGTAAAATTCACTGTTTTTTATCTACTACTCTTAGTAACTACCATTAACTCACTCACTACCTACTTTCCCATCAACTACTTTTATCTTATAGATATAAAGCCATTCACTCGTTCGCACAATATTTTCAAGGTCTTTCTCCGTTAATCCTTCAATTGTTATCGAACCAATCGGTTTTTCAGAAGAAGTAAGTTTTTTGAGTGCGATGACATTTTCTTTATTAAGTTCAATCTCAGTCTCCTCTTCAAGCATGCTAAAAATAGTGGCAAAAATGCTTTGGTCATTTTCATGATAAACATATTGCGTATGATCATGCTGTTCATTATCGATGAAACTTGCTTTAAGAATAGTATCACTTTGTTGTTCTTCATTTTGATCGATCGTCAATTCATCAAATAGAATACTAACTACTGAAGACTCTGGTTTGAAACTACTTTTATGTAAAAACTCCTCTAACTTTTCTCCATCGAGGTATCTTTCAATCCAAAGTTCTACAGTATATCGATCTAACTTCCTAGAAGATATATCGTACGCTAAGGTATAGTTACCTTTTAGTGCATCAACAATTCCCTCTTCACGTTCACTCATTTCCATCGGTTCAAGAATAATATCCTCACTCATAAATAAGGATAGATCGTTCCGATACAGATACAAAAATAGTCCAATGATACCGATGATCATGGTAATAAAAAACATCGACTTTTTCTTCATAATACTCTTCTCCTTTTATTAACAATCCTAATTTTTAATGAAGGGACTATTTTAATTATTTTCTTGGGAAACATTTGAGTTTTAAAGCGTCGTTTTTATTGTTTAAATCACTCTTCGTCTCTCTTATATTATTTTTTGTCAGACGTTTTAGGAACGATTGCAGTTAACAAAAATCCAATACCAAGGACAATCAAAATTCCTGAACCTGCATGACCAATCGCTAATCCAATCCCTAACCCTAATAAAAGACATCCTGGTATAAAATAATTATTTCTATTATTCATTCTAGATGTTGTTCAAAAAGTCATGAAAAATTGCTGTCGAATAACTTTGTTGTCTCGCTATTCGACTCCTCAGGCGCACACGATGTGCTAGCACAGGCGTTGTCACAGGACGTGACTGAACTTAGCCTGCATTCCTTTAAGCAGGCGCCTCGTTCTTCTCGGCCCTATTCCCCCTATTTTTTGAACACGCACTTCTAAAAAAAAACACTCCTCTTTTTATTAAGTAATCACTTCATAACACTTTCCGTATTCAAATGATATATTCGTAAACCATCCTTGATATTCCTGCCGCGGGGTCCTTCTATTAATTTCTAAAAAAATACAGAAGCCAAGTAGACGATAAAATCGTCATTCTTGGCTTCTGTATTTTTGACCACCTTCAAAAAGGTTAATCCTTTTTCATGATTAACTTTTCTATTTTTTCGACAATGACGTCTTCAAGTGACCTTGATTCTTGTAAAAGGCTCTTTACATTATCTTGAAGAATAACCTTTCCTTCATAAAAAAACAATACTTCATCCGCTAGTTCTTCAACAAATGATAAAGTATGCGTTGAAAAAACGATCGTTTTCCCTTTACTTTTCTCCTCAAGCAGTCGATTCTTTAACCATTTAACCCAGTATGGATCTAAGCCATTTGTTGGCTCGTCTAATAAAAGTACCTTTTCATCAGACAATAGCGTTTGAACAAACGATAACCGTTGTTTCATTCCTTTTGAATACGTGTTGATTCGTTCATTTCTTACTTCATATAAACCAACTTCTTTCAATAAAGAATTACACTTCTTACTATCGACTTTTTTTAAAGTCCCCAATAATTTTATGGCTTCTATCGCTGTTAAGTTTGCTGGGAACTCAAGGTCGTCTGGCATATAAGCAAATTGATCTTCTCCCCAGTTCACTTGACCTGTTGTTGGACGAATATTGTTCGTTAATAATTTCAAAAATGTGCTTTTTCCAGCTCCATTTCCACCTAGTAACGCCACACATTGTCCTAAAGGAACTTGATAAGTAAAAGGCTGAAACCCTATTTTTCCTGTTCGATATTTTTTTGAAAGTTGACTGATTTCAATCAAGTTGGATTAACTCTCCTTTCTTTTCAAAATAAAATTGCTGATAAAGATGGGGATAACAACCCATAGTCCTGAAATGATTACATATACAGTCATTCCTATTGGTGATAAAAAAAAGCTGGAAAATTCATAATAGACCGGTCCAAGAGTAGAAGAATAACCAGAATAAATCATAAACCCTGTTCGAAGCCATTCAGCTGGATTAGTAAATGTTAAAACAATAACCATATTCTTCAATAGATTTCCCGACACGATCGTACCTAAAGACATTATCATATAATCATAGATAAGTAAGAAAAACGCCCATACAGTTAATGATAAAGATAAACTATGTATTCGGTTTGTCGCCAAGCACCCTATTAAAATTGATAAAGAAGAAAAAATTGCAACCGTACCGATCGAAAGGAAAAATAATAACCAATCCAAATGATGACCACGTTGAAGAGAATAAAATAAAATCACAAAGCCAAATCCTATGATTAACATCGTACAAAAA
Source organism: Bacillus carboniphilus (assembly GCF_020524035.2). NCBI lineage: Bacteria > Bacillati > Bacillota > Bacilli > Caryophanales > Bacillaceae > Bacillus > Bacillus carboniphilus. The sequence continues at coordinate 1,902,990 of NZ_CP129013.1, forward strand.
GAGAAAAACAATGAAATTAGCTTTCCTGTCGTATAACTCATCATATTTAGTGGATATGTCTTCATGAGCGAGAACCATTTAGACTCAACGTCGGTAGAGATTGATAAAGAACCAATCGTCAATGTAAACAAAGGTAGTAAGAATAATAATACATTTAAAATAGAAGCAGAAAACCTTGTAAAGGAAGCCGTAGGTGGCAATGAAAAAAGCTGAATACTCGTAATTGTCATTAATAAAAATGTAAAAAGTAAGCCGAACAGGAAGAACGTGCGATTCCTAAACATACTTTTTTGTTCAGACGAAATAAATACTTTTAATTTGTTCATTGATGATGAACACCCCACTCATGTTGCTGCAAGTCGTCGAAGGACAGGAGCTTCCCTTTTCCTTCTTGATTAATAAATTGATCGGCAGCTTCTTTTGTAGAAAAAGCAACAACTCCATACGACATCGGTGTCCAAAGTACAGGATCAAACACATAAAATGCATCACTCACCTCAATCCATTCATTTGTTCCATACTCTTTTACATAGCTAGCACCAATTTCGTTATCTTCTTTTTGAAGAACATCCTGTACTAAACAACCAATATCATCATACATAAGATGATCTTTATTAGCTAAAACGACTTGGGCTTCGTAACCTTCATGAACAATACTCATATTACAAACAAGACATACATCCACTTCTTTTTTGATTTCCTTAGGACTATAATCCTGTTCACTACACCCTGAAACAAAAAATACCAACATAAAAAACAAGGTTAGCTTGAACTTCTTCTCCATAAAACAACTCCTCCTCCTATTAACAAAATAGAAAGTCCAAACAAACTCTTATCAAAAGAGATTTGACCTTCCTGTTCAGCAGATTGAATGAATGGTTTTTGGTCTATAACCACACTTTCATAGTCAATTGATAATTTTTTCTCTAACTTGTTAAGCATCGTTACTGCGGGTGATTCGAAAAAAAATTGAAATGCTTGATGTTGGTTTATGAGCTTCGCAAAGGAATCTGAAGAATGATATGGAGTATCGCCAAACATGTCATGATTCATATCAAACCCTGTATAGTCATCCCAAAAATTCTCAGTCACAATTGCTCCTTCAGTACCAGAAATGGAGGATAATATGTTTCCATAAAGTTGATTTTGGTTAAAGAGGTTGGTTGAATTATAATTTAGAAATTGGACGCCCGTCTGATTACCACTAATTACATTATCCTTGATTGTTGATTTTCTTACCTTTTGCAAAGACAAGCCTACTTGATTATACTCAAAGCGATTGTCTTGAATTGTCGCGTCTTCTCCTTCAAAAAGCACTAGACCATATCCGTTATAATCCGACTGATGAGCAATGAGATTTTCTTTAATCAACGTGTTTGAAGTCACCATTTGCATAATACCGGTGATATTATCTTCTAATTCATTTTGAACAACCTCATTATCCCTTGTATACATCAAATGGATACCATAACGTGAGTTAGAGACTTGACTATTTAAGATTTTAGCTCCTTGATCATTTTCAATATAAATTCCATCTAAAAAAGAATCAATGTGGAAATTGGAAAGAGCAATATTTATTGTATTATATAACGTAACTCCATTTCCTTTATTAGAGAAATGACCTTCGATACCATTTATAATGACATTGTGTAATTGACTGCTCTTTACTTCAGTTAATTCAATTCCCTTTTTCATACTTGATAGTTGAACATCTTTTATCGTTACACCCTCACTATTATTTACCATTATTCCAGTTGTTTTTTTATCTGATCCTTCAATTGAAATGTTCTCTACATGAACATTTGCTGTGTCTTTTATTAAAATGTATGGTTGCTCAGTTTGATTTTTAAGCACTACATTCCCTTTTCCAATCAGGTTAATTGATTTATTAATGCTAATTGGTTCAATGTATATTCCTTCTTCTATGTAAACGGTAGCACCAGGTTTTGCTTGATCGATTTTTAGCTGAACGGACTCACTTGCAAAGGAATGTGAAGCAAAAACAAAAAGCAACAAGTTTAAGAGTGATAAAAAAAAACATTTTCTCATCTAGTTCACCTCTCTTCATCAATAAAAAAGAGCTAAAACTATGTCTTAGCTCCTTTATTTATAATGATTAATGAGAATCGTGGTTGTCTTCCTCATTATCTTCATCACTCATATCATGGCCCTCATGATTTTCTTTATCATCGTGGCCCATCCCTTCTCCATCTTTCATTTTCTCCATCTTTTTCATGTGACGATGACTTGCTACTTCATCAATATCATTTATTGTAGAAAAGGATGCTTTTTCGCTGCCTAAGTCATCAATGAACGTTTGTCCTTCTTCTTTAGTTGAAAAGAATGCATATCCATAATTCATCGGCGTTTTAATTTCAGCTTTTACAATGGTTGCTTCTTCTAACTTGATCCATTCATCTGTATTGTAATCTCTAACATATTTTTCTAATGTTATCTTATCCATTCTTTCTTGATTTAACATACAACCGATATCGTCAAAGAACAGACTATTTCCTTCTGAAGTGATTCCTTGTGCAGAAAATACGCCCATATCATGATCCTTTGGATAGACCATCATTTCACAATAAGCACATTTTGTTTCTTCACTCGGTTCTTTCATCTCGCTATCAACTTCAGTCATTTTTGTTTCTTCATTCACCTTTTCAGTAGTTTCTGATTCAGTTGTATCATTTTCATTATTATTTCCACAGCCAACAGTAAAAATAAAAGACATACAAATTATAACTACTAACCATTTTTTCATCTACCTCTCTCCTTTCCATTAAAAATTTTACAAATTAAATGTGAAATATCCATGAAGAATAGTGTGTCTAATTTATGTCTTTTTTAATAATCAAAAAACAGGAAAGTGGGTGTTATTGCAAATTCACAATTGCTCTATAGTTCTTAACATTCCATTCTATATTCCGATATAAACAAAAAGGCTTTGGAGTTGGTTTTAGTGAAGAAGAAGAGAAATAAAACAATTTTTATTTTATTCATAACAGGCTTATTGACCATCGTAGTTACTCTCACTGCATATGGCCTATATAATTACCAAAGAGCAGAACAACAAATAGATGAAGCAATTTGGTCTTCAAAAGAATTATCTTTTCTATTAGATGACCTTACCTCTTATATTTTAAATGACCAAAAACTTCCTCTAGATGACCTCGAAAGTGAAAACATAAATACATCTGCAAAACTATTTCAAACAAATGAATATATGGGGAAATTTATGATTGGAAACAAAGAGGAATTACAAGACATACTTGACAAAGAAGTGAAGGAACCGTTAGATGAAGCTAGTAAACTTTTTCAAACTTTAAAAACATACGAGAATATTTTTGAACAATTTAATGAAGTATCAAGTTTGTATGTAGAATTACCTCTAGGCAAAAAAACAATAGCCGCTATCAATGACTTGAATCATCTGTTAGAATCTGAAGAGAAAAACCTCTCTAACTTAAAGAAAAATGAAGTTACTCAAGCCATTCAATACAAGCTATCAACTTTTGAAAAATTCATGACAAAATCTTTAACCGTTATAGACATAAATCATTCTTTGGATGAAATTGAACAATCTCTCTCATTAAATGGAGTTGATCTCGACATTATTGAAGAGAAATTAGCAGAGATAGATGATCAAATTGCGCTAGTCGAAGATGAAAAACCAAAAGAGATATTATTCGATCGTTTCAACTCTTTACAAGATAATTATCAACAACAATCCTATAACATGGCAATCATAGCAAAACAAAACGAGACAAATTCCAGTTTAAACGTAGCTGATACTCCGCCTACCACTACTAGCAACAAATCTGTTGTTATTAAGACCAGTGAGAATAAGACAGAACAAGAAAAGAAAATAGATAACAATCAAAGCTCTCAACAACAATCTGACGAACATGAAACAGAAGAAGGGATACCCGAGACTTCAACTGAGGAACAATCTAGAGAAGGGGTTGAAGAAGAACCATCGGAGAATAAAGACGAAGAAAAAGAGGACGATTCAAGAGAAGATAAAATTGATGAACCAGAAAATCCAGGTAGTGAGGAACCCGAAGAACCTAATGAGCCAAGTAATTAAAGATTAACAAAGCGCCCTTTTCTAAAAAAGGGAGCTTTGTTCCTTCTTTCTTCTTACTCTTTTATAACCTTTACATCATCTACGCCTGCTTCAACGAGGCTACCACTTCCTTCATCTGCTGCTTCAAATTGAAGAAAGATCGTTTGACCTGCATACTCCGATAAAGAAAAAGATTCTGTTGACCAATTGGCATCTTGATCGGTTGAAGAACCTAATTCTTCATAAAGAAGATCTTCACTTCCATCACTCTTAATTATTTTTACCTTGAAGTAATCATCCGAAGTTGCATTTGAATAATGACCTAAATAGTAGGCAAATGTCAGCGTGAGTTCACCATCTGATGGCAAGATTATTTCTTGAGAACGAATGGACGTCTTCCCACCATCTATATCATTGCTTCCAACAGAAAATCCAGCACTTCCTTCTGTTACTAATCCATAACTACCACTAGGCGTGGTGCCCTGTTGCTTAATTCCACTATAAGAAGTTGATTCTGGATTGGCTCGTTCCCAATTACCGGTTGTAGCGGTGTCATTATTATTAGGATTAGGGGTCCATCCTTTATCTGACTCAAAGTCATCTTCAAAAACGATTTCCCCATCGTTTCCTCCATCGTCACCACAATACTGACCTTCTTTTCCAATCACGCCATACGGACAATCTGCTTGTTCTGTCAAATAAAGAACCGCTTCTTTATTTCGTTCGGTTTCTTCATCAATGACCTCATCTGGTGGATAAAAACCTGGATTCGAGCTAGTAGGATACATTTCAAACGTAAAGGCAAAGATTCCTTGATCACCATAAGCCCAATCTGACATATCTCCATCTGTAACATATAAGTCACTTGATTGTTGGGGCGTATAACCGTTTAACGCTCCCATCTGTTCAGCCATCTCGACAAATACGTCATAATCATCTTGGGACATATCACTAGGAACATCTGTATACGTATAGCCGTATGGATAGAGAATTAACTCACTATACGTATGGAAAGATATAGCTGTTGTAATTTGTTGCTTCCCATCAACAACTCTTCCTTCAATAAAATCACGAATAGCTGCTGTTTCTGGAGCTGAAAATGCACTTGTTCCTCTATACGTATCACTATAAGGGTTTCCACTTGAGCCACCACAACATCCCCAGTTGTAACCATAGTTACGATTTAAGTCTGTCCCCACATAAGATGAACCACTATTAGGTTGACGGTTTTTCCTCCAAAAATCGTAACCTCCATCTTGAATATCATACTCTCCTCCGTCAGGATTTAAGTTAAAAATAATAAATATCTCTTTTGAGTTCACTAAGTCCGTTATTTGAGTGTCTAATCCATAATTATCCGTAAACAATTCTAGTAAATAAAGAGTCATTTCAACCGTCAAATGTTCTCTTGCATGATGCAATCCAACGTAAAGCACTTCAGCCTCGTCTTCATCCACAGTTGGATTATCACTAATTTTGACAGCAACTAAATCTCGGTTTTCATAAGAATTTCCAATAGTGAATTTCTCAACAATGTCGCTATGATCATCAACTGCTTGTTCTATTTCTTCAACCATCTCATCATAATTATGATACTCTGAATCACTAGGGGGAAAATCAAAGATCTTCGCATAATCATTAAGCAATTCTTGTTTTTGGATTTTGAAATCCTTCTTAATCTGTTCAATCTCTGAAGTGAGTCCTACCACTACAACATAGTCTTCACCTATCTCTTCAATAACAGCTCCTGATTGAGCCACTTTTGTTCTTTCCTCTTTCGTGTTGACATCTAACACTTTTACCTTCTGTTTCTCTTCATTGGCAAAAGCTTTTTCTGCATGAATAAACATAGGTGAGCAAGCCAGAACAAGCAAAGACAACATCATCAATACAATACGTGCTTTCTTTTTCAATGCTTTTCTCCTCCCTATAAACCAAATTATATTTCTGAATATTTTTTATATTAGCAATATTATTAATATTTAACAACAGTATTTATTACGAAATTAAAAAGATGATTCAAAAGGCATTGTTTCAAATAATAAACGCTTCTCTTTCTTTTGATTTTCATTCTTTTTACCTAGTAGAAAAAAACTCTTACTTTTATGGCATAATAATTGTCTGTATTCTATCATTTTTATCTACTGCTCCATATGCTTAAAAATAAATATGAAATTAGAAATAAATATGGGTTTAGACATTTTAGTAAACTAAATATCTAAAATTTTTATATAATTATACATAAATTTTTATATAATATTTTTCGAATCTATTGACCTATTGGTCAATCAGCTTAAAACTCTTATGATTAGAGTAGACTAATAAAAAAGGAGGAAGTTATGAAACTTTTTATGAGCTTTATAATCGTAGTAGGTTTGGTTTTTATTCTTTTAACCCCTCAAATGAAAGCGGATTCATCAGGTAATGCGTATCCTATCGTTCTAGTACACGGACTTGGTGGTTGGGGTAGTGAGGAGATTAGTGGCTTTAATTATTGGGGTGGACTAAATAACATTCAATCCCATCTTAATAAAAAAGGGTTTGAAACACACGTTCCAGCCGTTGGGCCAGTATCAAGTAACTGGGATCGTGCAGCTGAACTATATGCTTACATTAAAGGTGGAACCGTTGATTATGGTGCAGAAGCTCATTCAAATCAACATGGTCATGATCGCTATGGAGATACATTCCCTGGTGTTATTAATGATTGGAATAGCACAAATAAAATTCATTTGTTAGGCCACAGCATGGGAGGACAATCATCAAGACAACTAGTAGAGTTCTTGAAATCAGGTAGCGAAGTAGAAAAAACATATCATGAAAACCATCCTGAAGAGGAGGCCATGTCATCATTGTTTGAGGGAGGAAAAGATTGGGTTCATAGTGTAACCACACTCGCTACCCCCCATAACGGTTCAGCTATATCAAACGAATCTGAAGATTTTCTTCCTCTAATTAAATCTTTAATATGGAAATATCTTTCTTTAATGGAAACACATACAGGAAACTCTTTTAACTACGATTTTGATTTAGATCACTGGGGGCTCAAACGTCAATCTGATGAATCACTTCATTCGTATATTGACCGACTCTTCAATAATGCTTTTTGGGAAACAAACGACACCTCTCAATTCGATCTTTCCCTAGAGGGAGCTAATGAGTTCAACAACCAAGTAAAAACATACGAAGACATATATTATTTTTCTTATACGGGGGATGCCACTTATAAGTCTGTTATAAATCAGTATCGTCTTCCTTTACTTTCAATGAATCCACTTTTTTACACGACTAGCTTTTATTTAGGCCGATACGATGACATTTTTTATGGAATAGACTCATCATGGTATCCAAATGACGGACTTGTTAGTGTTCCTTCCTCCCAGTACCCTATAGGTCATTCCGCTAAGGCAGTAACGAGTCAACAATTCGAAAAAGGGGTTTGGAACTATAACCCTACACAATACCGTTGGGATCACACAGACTTTATCGGAATAGATATTTCTGACACTCTTGGTTTTAGTGATATTAAAGGCTATTACAAGGACATTGCCGAAAACCTAGCTTCCTTACCTGAATAAAGAAATAAAGAGTAAAGGAGAAGGGATTAGACCCCTTCTCCTTCATTCTTTTTTACCCTTAATGTAAATGTTGTACCCTTAGTTGAACTTTCCGTTAACTGAAGGTCTCCGTTTTGCGCATGAGCAAGTAGGTGACTAAATGATAAACCTAGACCTAAACCTCTTACTTTATGCTTTTTATCTTCCCCTCGGTAAAACCGTTCGAAAATAAACGGTTGTTCTTCCTCAGGAATTCCTGGTCCATTATCTTTCACATCGATGGCGACATATTGCTGTTCTTCATAAACATGGATTTCTATGATCCCTTTCATATTCATAGCTTGGCTACTATTATTCAATAAATTGATTAATATTTGTTGGAAGCGATGAGGGTCTGCAACTGCAAAGGTATTTTTGGTATGACTTTTAATATCTATCTTTATTTTTTTCGACTCGTCGTGCACTACTTGCCATTGATACACAATTTCTTTGACAATTTCAACAACATCTACACTCAACAAATTAACCTTCAATGCTCCTGATGAAAAACTGTTAAAATCCAACAAATCTTCCACCATTGTCTCAAGACGCTTTGTCTCATTTAAGGAAATTGCTAAAAACTCTTTTGCTTCTTCTTGACTGACAATACCATCTTTTACGGCCTGAATTAAAGCACTGATAGAAGTGACAGGTGTTTTCAATTCATGTGTAACTCCAGCTAACAACTCCGTCCTTATTTGCTCTAATTCTTTTAGCCTTTTTGCCATTTCCTGAAACGAATTATTTAACTGATGCAACTCCAATTCTCTTACTTCTGATATTGGATCAATATGATAATCACCGTTTTTTATTTGGTTAGCTGCATCTGCTATCTCTTGAATTGGTTTTGCTAATTTTTTCAACATCAAGTAAATCGTTACCCATCCTAACATTCCGATGATAATACAAAATCCGATCAACAAACCAATCTGTTCTTTTGATAAAACGTTTTCCTTTGGCTGAAAAACAACTGCATTCCCAATAATTTCATCTTCTTCATTTGTTATAGGTGCAATAATTAAATACCCTTCACGATTATCAGGTAAGTTTATTGTCTCCACTTCTGTATCCTCAGAAACTTCAACATTTTTCACTTCTTCAAGAATAAACTGGGCAACCGGATCAATAATAGGAAGCTCATTTGATTGCTTCGCTTGTTTCTTAAAGGTACTAAACTGTACCTCATGATGTTGATCAATAATAAATAAGTGCTGTAATTGCTCAACTCTTTCCCCGTTTTGCATTAACCTCATCACAATTCTTTCAATTTCAGTGTTATCTTTCAATCGATCGTTAATTACTACATCTTCCGCTACATTTTGTATTCTTATTTTTATTATTTCTAGTCGATTGTTCATTTCTGTTTGTCTCATCCAAACTATTGCTATTAAAGCAAAAACAATCAAACCAATTAATAATGTAAGAAAATACCGCCTAGTCCAAATGTGTATGAGTGGTGATTTCTTTTTATTCACAAACACAGAACTGATACCCCGTTCCTCTCAATGTTTTTATTTCCCCTTCTTCCTTTGGCCAATTTCCTAATGACTTACGAAGACGCTTGATCGATAAATCAACCGCTCGGTCACTTCCTTCATAATCAATTCCCCATACATGTTCAATCAGTTGTTCCCTTGTAAACACTTGGTTTGGGTGTTCTAAGAAAAAAAGTAGCAGAGCTTTATCCTTGGGTGTGCACATCACTTCTACACCATTTAAGTAGACTTGATGACTAACCTTATCGAATCTTAATGAACCGTAATAACGTACATCTTCACGTTCTAGCACTTTCCCCGTTCTTCTTAACATTGCTTGAACACGAGCGACTACTTCCTCTCCAATGAATGGTTTTGTAATATAATCGTCTGCTCCTTCGTTAAACCCCTTCAGTTTTTTATCTGTATCTGATAACGCTGTGATCATAATGATAGGAATTGAATATTTTTCACGAACCTCATTTAATACCTCCCATCCATTTTTCTCCGGCATCATCACATCTAATAAAATTAAAGAAGGATGAAAAGATTCTAGGATTTCTAGTGCCTTGACACCGTCTTCAGCCAGTTTGACTTCATACTCTTCTTTTCGAAGATAAGCTGCTAGCACACGTGCGATCGATTGTTCATCTTCAACAATTAATATTTTTTCCATGTTATCTCCCTTGCAAAATTATCTTTATGTAAAATAGTGCTTTTAGTTTAACCTAAAAGCACTGATATTGATACAAGTTATATAATCTGTTTCATACCCTGGTTGACTGCGTTGTTCATATATTCCATCAGAGCTTGACGATACTCTGGGTATTCATTGAGAGCCATTTCAATGTTGGAAAGAATAAACCCTAGAGGTTCCCCTACATCATAGCGTTTTCCTTCAAATTCATAAGCATACACCTTTTGTTCAGTCATTAAGGAAACAATCGCATCCGTTAACTGAAATTCTCCACCGCTTCCTGTCCCTATTTTTTGAAGGTGCTTAAAGATTTCTGCTGTTAATACATAACGTCCCATGATTGCTAAAGGAGAAGGAGGGTTCTTTTTTAGGTTTTTCAACACATGTCTGTAGTTGATAAAGCTTTCCTTCTCTACTCACAGGATCAATGATCCCATACCTACTTGTTTCTTGTAACGGTACTCTTTTTATACCAATGACAGAAGAGCCTTTTTTCTCATGTTGTTCCATCAACTGCTTAATAGCTGGCTTTTTTCCTCTGACAATGTCGTCTCCCAATAAAACAGCAAAAGGCTCATCTCCAATAAAACTTTTTGCACAAAGAATAGCATCTCCTAATCCTTTCGGTTCTTTTTGTCTAACGTAATGAATGTTGGCTAATGTTGATATAGACTTCACTTCTTGTAACAAACGATCTTTCCCTCTATTACTTAATGTACGTTCTAATTCACCTGCTCGATCAAAATGATCTTCAATGGCTCGTTTATCTTTTCCCGTTACAATAATAATATCTTCTATTCCAGCTTGAGAAGCTTCTTCCACAATATATTGTATTGTGGGTTTATTAACAATTGGTAGCATTTCCTTTGGTGTTGCTTTTGTGGCTGGTAAGAATCGAGTTCCTAGTCCTGCTGCTGGTATAATCGCTTTTTTAATTTTCATGTCAATCCCTCCGTTTTAATTGGTAAATACCCATAGCTTACTTAAAAAAAAGTTAAGAACGACACCTAAGATGGTTGCTATTCCCTTACTTACAATAATTGAAAAGGTTGATAATGCGGTCATACACAACATGGTGAAAGCTAAAACAAGGATATTCACTGTGACAAACTTAAGAAAAGTAGCTTTTGATTTTGATGATGTTTGAAAGGTAACCCTTGAATTCCAAAAATAACTATTTGCAACTCCTGCCCCATAAGCAACCGGTTGAGAAATCAAGTAATGAAGATTTAATAGATCATACATCATCCAAAACGTGATAAAATCTACTATTGTATTAGATATACCTACGATAGAAAAAAGTAGAAACTGTTGATATCTTTCCAAATTAGCACTGATAAGGGCGAGGACTCGCTTACATAATAAGCGAATCACGTTTTATTTCCTTTCTTTTGTTTCGCTCACTTTCAATAATATACAAAGGGCGATCTCTAGCTTCGTCGTAAATTCTACCGATGTATTGTCCAATGATTCCTAAAATCATGAGAATGACCCCAAAGAAGAAAAGATTAATTGAAACAATCGATGCCCAGCCACTAATAGTCGAGTCAGTAAATAGTTTAATCATTAAAACATACACCAAGTAGATAAAACTAAAACCAGAAGTCATAAAACCTAAATAAATGGCAAGTTGTAATGGTTTATCCGAAAACGAAGTAATGGCATCTAAAGATAATTTCATCATCTTTTTAAGCGGGTATTTTGTTTCTCCTGCGAAACGTGGCTCACGTTCATATTCTAATGCACACTGTTTAAAGCCTACCCAGCTAACCAATCCTCTAACAAAGCGATTTTTTTCTTTGATAGAGGAAAGTGCGTTACACACTTTCCTATCAATTAACCGGAAATCTCCTGTGTCTAAAGGAATATCTACGCTTGTTAATGAGCGAAGTGTTCGATAAAATATTGAAGCTGTCGCTTTTTTGAAAAACGTTTCTCCTTTTCTTTCCTTTCTCTTTGCATATACGACTTCGTATCCTTCTTCCCATTTATCAATCATTTGTTTAATAATTTCAGGTGGATCTTGCAAGTCTGCATCAATCACCACAATTGCGTCTCCTTTGGCTGAATCCATACCAGCTGTAATGGCAATTTGGTGACCAAAATTCCTTGAAAAATTGAGTACCCTTACATGATCATCACGTCTGTATATAGCATCAAGCTTTTCTAACGTTTTATCTTTACTACCATCATTTACAAAGATTAATTCATATCTGTATCCAGATTGATTCATGACATTTTTCAATCTCATGTAACACTCTTCAATGACTTCTTCTTCGTTAAACATCGGTACAATGATAGAAACCATTTTTCTCATCATTTTCACTCCTAATTTAATTTATATAAATCGGAAGATCCACCCATTTTCCCAGGACCTTGTTGTCTACTTTTTTCCATTGATTGCGTATTTTCATCACTATATTCAGATTCCGGAACAAGCTCTCCATTTTCCCTTATCCAATCTTGAATGTCTTGAGAAAGACGATTACTTACCATGATATAAGTTGCCTTTCCTTCTTCAACTAACTCTTGAAGCATTTCAAGTGTGAGAATATTGTCTCCTCCGTTAAAACCTCCATAGGCTACAGCAGGTAATCCTGTTTCAATAATCATTGTTGAAACGTCATGTGAAGATTCCGCCATTACTAAATAGCTTTCTTCTTGATAGTTTTCAACGAGATAGTCTTGTAAAGCCGAACTTGAATCCCCACTTGGCCCACCCTTCTGGTCATTGTCTAAATCTGGACCTGCATATGGTAATGAACTTGATGCTCCATAGATGATCGGCGTTAACGCCCAGTAACCAGGTGCCACTAACAATGTAGAGATTCCTAAAATAGCTGCTATCTTTTTCATTTGAGGACTTGTGTTTAAAAATAAAACTACCAATCCTGCAACACCGATAATAGCTGTTAAAGGTATCATCCACGATCTGACGCTTTCATAAGACCACACAATGGACATTTCATATACTACCGTAGTGATCCAAGCTACAGGTAGTAACCATTTTCTCCAAGTCTCTCCTACTTTCCAATCTTTCCACATTTGCTCAAGCCCAATAGCCGCTAGAGCTGCTATCGCTGGAGCAAGCATCACTAGATAATATCTATGGAAAAATCCTGCAAAGCTAAAGAAAATCGCCATTGGTACAAACCAACTTAACCAAAAGAGTGTCATTTCTTGCTTTCTAGTTAAACGAAAGCTTTTCACTTTACTAAAGATGGCGATGCATGTAAACAAAATTAAAGGAATTAACCAGCTTATTTGACCAGATAACTGTTGGTTAAATAACCTTAAAATACTTTCCGATCCTGTTTCATTATCCATTCCACCGCCATTTCCATCAGCTTGACCTTGACCATCATTTGGACCATCCTGACCAAACCGACCTTGACCATCACTCGTTCCGCCTTGACCCGATGGACCTTGACCACCATTTGGACCACCTTGACCAGGCACCATCATTTGATTCCCTTGACCCCCTTGTTGTTGGCCACCTTGGCCTCCCCCGCCACCTCCAACTAGGCGGGATACACCATTATGACCAAATATTAATTCCATTACGGTATTATCTTCGGAGCTACCAATATAGGGACGATCCTCTGTTGATACAGAATCAACTGCAAATGCCCATGAAAAGGATACGCATCCTACAATCACTCCTGCGACTATAGTTGGAACAATCTTTCTTTTCCATGAAACCTTTGCACCAATCCAAAAGATAAGTAGAAACGCCGGGATCACCATATAGGCTTGAAGCATTTTAATATTGAATCCTAATCCCACAAGAAAAGCTGCAATAAATAACCATTTCCACTTTCTTTCGTCTATTGCCTTAAATAACAACCAAGTGGCAATTAATAAATCGAAAACTAATAAACTATCAATCGTGTTATTTCTTGCTACAGCAACTGCTATTGGCGTTAGTGTAAAAAACAAAGCTGCCATTAACCCTACTGCTTTACTAAAACGCTTCGTAAGAATGAGATAAATCATCCCTGCTGACAAGGCTCCTGCTAGTGCTTGAGGAAGAATTAATACCCAGCCTTTATACCCAAACACATTTGCAAACATTGTTTGGATCCAAAAACCAAAAGGTGGTTTATCAACTGTGACAAATCCTGCAGGGTCGAAAGATAAAAAGAAGAAATTATGCCAGCTTTGCATCATACTTTGAACAGCGGCTGCATAATATTCATTTCCCCATCCATCTTGAGCAATGTTATAAATATTTAAGAAAAATGCTAGTACCATAATTCCTAAAAGTGCGATTACATGTTTTTGTTTCAATTTATTTATCATCTTTACTTGCACTCCTTGTTTGTGATGTTAAATAAATCATAATCAGTGAATGTGTCAATAGAATGTCAATAAGAAAATAAAAGCGCAAGCGGCCGTTTAACGACGAAGGGGCTTGAGCACTTCGTATGAGATAAAGGAAACACGAAAAGCCCGAAAGCGGAGGATCTACTAAGTTCAGCCACGTCCTGTGGCAACGTAGATCCACCTCCCTCCTGGAGGCGTCTCCGTTGACTTATCATAGAGAAATGGAACATCATCTAAAGACGTCCACGTCCTGTGGACAACGATGATGCTAGCACTTCCTGTGCGTCGAAAAACTTACGAGTCGTTGGGCGCTGGAGCTAGACAAAAATAAAAGCACCATCCGAATAAGGACAGATTTTTATACTTTCTTACTCTGAAATAAAAGCGCATGCACCCGTCTAGCGACGCAAAGTAAAGGAACGTCAACTAAGTACAGTCACCTCGTTCTTCTCGGCCCTTTTCCCCCTACTTTTTTGAACACACAATTTAAAAATATAGTGTCCTTAAATTGATTGAATGAATAGGCTGAAGGAGGAGGGATAGCCATGATTCAAATTCAATATCAACCTATTTCTCAACAAGCGGTCAGTAGTTTGATGGGAAGCTATGGAGAAATTTTATCTAAAATGATTCAATATAAAGAAGTTTATCAGTACAACAATCTACAAGAGTTAGCATTTGAATTGTATTTTCGAAAACAAACGATGAAAGCAAGCGTAGATTTAAATAAGAGTGGGGTCACCTTCGCCGTTTTTAAGGAATCATTTTGCAACCCTAAGTATTGGAGGTTAACCAATCGAGGAGCCTTCGTTATTAAAAGTGGAATAAGACCTCGTGACGCAATTAGAGATATTTTTCTCAACGGAAAAAAGTATGCGTTTGAGTGCGCAACGGCTATCGTTATTATTTTTTATAAAGCGGCTTTACAATCCATCAAAGAAGAACAGTTTGATCAACTATTTAGTGGTTTAACACTTTACGATTGGCATTATGATGATGATCTTGGAGTCATTACAAAAGAGGGGAATGACTATTTGCAAGGTGATTGTGTTTATTTTAAAAACCCAGATGTTAACCCGTTAACTCCTGAATGGAGAGGTGAGAACTGTATTATTTTACAAAACGATTTGTATTTTGGACATGGGATTGGTATAAAAACGGGGAGAGAAATGATTGAAGAGATAAATCAATTTAGAATACCTGGAGCCACTCGTTCTGCCTACTTGCTCTCGCAAGTAACTAGACCTAACTATCAATACTTATCACAATTTAAAAAAACCCTATATTTTCTAATTTTCCGAGAATCGGGGCAGCCTCTTTCATTTGAGACGCCCTATTCCCTTCATTGTTTCATTTGATATAACTCTTGCCTCATAAGGATTCAAAGAAAAGCTCGTGATATTATAATGAGTGTCGCTCTGATAATTTGTCATGACTAAATAATCTGAACTCAATAAAATGTCTTCATTTTGATAATGTGCTTCATTATCACTTAAATTTACAATTACTACTGCTATTTCATTTTTAAATGAACGTTGATACGCAAATATTTGTGGATGATTTTCTAATATTAATTCATACTTTCCATAAATAAATAATTTATTATATTTGCGTAGTTGGATAAGTTTCTTATAAAAATTCAAAATAGAATCTTCTTCTTTTAGCTGTTGTTCAACATTAGTATCAATATAATTATTATTTTCTCCGAACCATGGCGTTGCTTTAGAGAATCCGCCATTCATAGTGTCGTTCCATTGCATAGGTGTTCGTGAATTATCTCTTCCTTTCTTCTGGATGATCTTCATGACTTCTTCATGGCTACGACCTTTCTCTGTTTCAATCTCATAAAACTTTTTCATCCCTACATCATTATATTGTTCAATTGTCGAAAAATGAACGTTCTTCATTCCGATTTCTTGACCTTGATAGATAAAAGGTGTTCCTTGCATAAGAAAATACATAACAGCTAGTGCTTTTGCACTCTCACTAAGGTACTGTTCATCGTTTCCCCAAACAGAAACTGCTCGCGGCTGATCATGATTCTCAATAAAAAGAGCATTCCAACCTTTAAGGTGAAGCCCCTCTTGCCACTTAGACAATGTCTTCTTTAATTCAACTACATCAACTGACCCTTCTAATTCTGTATCCCATAACCCTAAATGTTCAAATTGAAAGATCATATTAAAAATACCATTTTCTTCTCCTACCCATTGCTCAGCTTCTTCAATTTTCACACCATTTGCTTCGCCGACTGTCATTATGTCAAATTGTGCAATCGTTTGCTCTTTGAGCTCAAATAAAAAATCCATAATCCCTTTTACGTTCATATGATAATCAAAAGAAGGTACATACTCTAGTTGTTTAGGATTCGGCAAACTAGGTAAACCAGGTTGTTTTTTTATGTGTGAGATCGCATCGACTCTAAACCCGTCAATTCCTTTATTTAACCACCAATTCATCATTTCATATATGGCTTCTCTCATCAGCTTATTTTCCCAGTTCAAATCTGGCTGTTTCTTATCAAAAACATGTAAGTAATATTGACCTGTTTGCACATCGTATTCCCATGCAGAACCACCAAAAATACTCTCCCAGTTATTTGGCTCTTTCCCGTCTACCCCATCTTTCCATATGTACCAATCTCTTTTATTACTGCCTTTACTTTTCCTTGCCTCAAGAAACCATGGATGCTCATCACTTGTATGATTAATGACTAAATCTAAAATTAACTTCATCCCTCGATTATGAACTTCTTTTAATAAAAGGTCAAAGTCATTCATATCCCCGAACTCTTCCATGATGGCATAATAATCACTAATATCATAACCATTGTCCGCATTGGGGGATTTGTACATTGGACATATCCATATGATATCGATTCCAAGTTCCTTCAAATAATCCAGCTTTAACATGACTCCTTGCAAATCTCCTATTCCATCATTGTTCGCATCCATAAAGCTTCTTGGATAGATTTGATAAACAACTGCTTCTTTCCACCAAGTCTCAGTCATAACACCATTCACTCTCTTTACAATTTTTATATCCAGCTATTGCAAAAGTGAAAGGAGAGTTCCAAATAACTTTCCCTTTCACTCCGGATCTTTGTCATTTTATAATGTATTCTTTCTAACTTCCACCGTTTTTATATGATAATTTTCCTTTTCAATTACTTTGAAAGAAAAGGCGCCTTCTATTATTTCTTCTCCTTCCTCTATATTAAACTTTTTCTTTAAAAGCCAACCCCCTATTGTATCAACGTCTTCATCTTTTATTTGAACATTTAATATATCGCTTATTTCTTCGAGCAACAACTTTCCATCTACTATATAAAAATCCTCATCCTTTTTTTGAATGTCTGATATTTCATCTTCATCAAATTCATCTTTTATTTCTCCGACGATTTCCTCAAGAATATCCTCCACTGTTACTAAACCGGAAGTCCCTCCATATTCATCGACTAAAATCGCCATATGACTTTGTTCTGATTGCATCTTGAGAAGCAATTCATTAATGGATATCGTTTCAAGTACGGTGATAACAGGACGAGTAAATTGGGACAGTGATAGTTCATCTATATTTATTTTTTGTATACCATAAAATAAATCTTTTAAATGGACAACCCCAATAATATGATCTTTGTCCGCTTCTATAACAGGATAACGAGAGAATCGTTCCCTTTTCATATAGTTTAAGCATTCTGGAACTGTACTATTAGTTGTTAATGTTCTCATCTCTGTTCTTGGAACCATTATTTCATGAGCTACACGATTATCAAAATTGAAAATTCTTTCGACATATTGATACTCAGACTGATTTATTTCACCACTTTTATAGCTTTCAGACAAGATAATACGTAGTTCCTCTTCACTAAGAGCTGCCTCAGCCCCCTGCGTGTTTTTTACCCCTAGCATTCCGGAAACGATTCTAGCTGATTGATTTAAAATAACAATAAAAGGGTACATCACTTTTTTGAACATCAATAAAGGCTTTGCCAATCTCAATCCAATGACTTCTGCTTTCTGTATAGCAATTCTTTTAGGAGCCAATTCTCCAAATACAACGTTTAAAAAAGTGATAAAAGCAAAAGCAACACCTACAGATAAGATCGTCGTTATCGACTGATTTAATGGCAAAGCACCAACAAGTGGATCCAAGACTGCTTTAATAGTTGATTCCCCTAGCCACCCTAGTCCCAGCGCAGTAATCGTCACCCCTAACTGACAGGCGGATAAATACTCATCAAGATTGTCGATTATTTTTAAAAGTGCTCGAGCATTCGAGCTCCCTTCGTCAACTAATTGTTTTATCCTCGTACGTCTTACTTTAACGATGGCGTATTCGGTGGCAACAAAAAAACCTGTTAAAGAGATTAACAAAGCTACGGCTAAAAATTTTACTAATATCAATGTTATAGACTAATGAAGGCAAGAGAAGTATTTTAATTTTCATCATGGTTTCTATAGTACGAAATACTTTTCTTGAGTTAGTCTCTTTCACCTCCATAAAAAGAATCAATCCCGATTTCCTTGCATAAAAATCAACAAAAACTTGAAAAGCTGTAACAAAGATAATAGAGCGGCGCAACATAAGTTAATGCAGCTGCATTTAAAACTTTATTGACGCCCATTTCTTCATGATTGTTTATTATTCCTTCTTCTAATAAAATTCTTTTTGCTCGCGAGCCTAGCATTAAATTCAACAGGTAAGGTAACGAGTTGAAATAGAACAGCTACCGAAAAGAAAATAACCCCAAGACCAATCAAATCTAGACTCCCGAATAAAATACCTCCAATTAATAATAAAGGAGCGATGCTCGAACTAAAATTGACAGCAGGAAACAATTTATGTCGTAATACAAGCGCTCCATATGATTCTTTATGTTGAATAGCATGTCCAACTTCATGTGCAGCTACTGAAATGGAGGAGATAGAATGACCACGATAGACAGGGGTTGATAACCTAACCACTTTTTGTACAGGATCATAGTGATCTGTTAGACTCCCTTTCACATGTTGTACAAGTACATTTGTTAAATCATTTTTATTAAGTATTTGTCTTGCAACATCTGCTCCAGTGACACGTGAAGAAGCTGTAACTTTTTCATACTTTTGAAAATTTCCTTTCACCTTAAATTGTGCCCATATTGTAAGACCGAAAGCAAGTAATATCAGTATATCAATTGGAAAAAAGAACATGGTGAATTCACCTTTCTTTTGATTGATGTATTTTTCATTGCCTCATCTTATTGTTTCTTCATTACATAATTCATTATGCTACTTTTTTGTTTTTGGATAGTAAACGACCATAATGATTAAAATAAAACCAACCATAATTAAATAAAATGAAGTTTGACTCGTTACAATTTTCAAAAGCTCGACAAGCGAATAATCTTTTTGGTAATGGTTATATATATTTAGATCTAATATAAACATAATTGCGCCAACAATTGCAATTTGAATACCGATAAACAGTAGAAATATTCTTTTAGAGAAGGTCATACGTATCCCCTCTTATACTTATATTGTTACTTATATGTATGGGGACGAAATCAAAGTTATACATGCTTGTTTAAAGAAAAGCGGAAGCACACGTTTAGCGAACTATAAAACCAAATACAAGAAGAAGAGAACAATTTTTAGCTGAAACCTTCAACTAAAAAAGCAACCCAAGCAGTTGTTAATCGTTATGTAAAATTTTTTATACAAATTGGGTTAATACCATCTTAAAAGAAATCTTTACTTTTACTCTCGATAAGGAACAGGATGATTTTCGTGAAAACTAATAAAGTTTTTATTTTTTGGCTTAAATGGCCCATATACTTGAGAATAGCCTTTATCGTACTCATTATAGTAATTCTTTTTGGAGAATTTATTTCCTTATTGGAACCTCAAACCTTTGCGAGTCCTTTTGATGGTATTTGGTGGGCATTCATTACTATTTCTACCGTTGGTTACGGAGATTTCGTTCCTGAAACCCTAATAGGAAAAACGACCACTATTTTACTTATTCTTCTTGGTGCAAGCTTTATCACTTCTTTTTTCGCTCATTTATCAGCAGCAGCCATTTATAAGCAACGTTCTTATATAGAGGGAAGCGTTTCTTTTCAAGGGAACAAACATATTGTCATTATCGGTTGGAATGAAAAATCAAAAAACTTGCTAACCACTCTACAAAAAATAAAACCTGAATATTCAATTGTATTAATAGATGAAACGTTAGAAGAAACCCCTTTTTTAGATGAACATATTCATTTTGTGAAAGGGAGCCCTTCATGGGATTCAACTTTACATAAAGGGAATATAAAAGAAGCTGAGGCAATTTTCATTACTCCAGATCAACATAAAAGTGAGCTGGAAGCAGATATGCAATCGATCTTAACTCTTATTGCTGTTAAAGGGTTAAATCCTTCTATATATGCTGTATGCGAAATTTTAACAGAACCTCAAACGATGAATGCTTATCGCGCTGGAGCTGATGAATTAATCCGTTCTTTTGAATTAACGAGTCAAGTGATGGTGAACAGTTATGTATCAAAAGGAGGGCTTTCTGAAGTATTTTCAGAATTTAATCCTGCTAATGGTCATTTTTTCGCATTAAAAGAAGCCTCAGATGAATGCATTAATCAAAACTTTTATGATTTACACCAGAAATTATTAAAAGAAGGAATTTTATTATTGGGTATTAAAAGACAGGGGAAGACATATATCCATCCTCCCCTTACTTTTATATTTTCAAAAGGTGATTTATTGCTTGTTTTGACTAGTTAACAGAAGTTTCTCAACCTTTTTAACAATTTGTTTACCCACCGGGATAATTTCACTCGGAACAGTAGCATCTGGGTCTTGTGGTTCTTGAAATTGGTCAAAAGAGGCTGATAGATTTCCTATATGGACATGATCATCTAACCCAATTTGATATTTATGGGAAAGAATATACGGCCTCATCAGCTCGACCTGCACACCCTTAGTATCTAACTGTCCATCTACTACTTTAAAAGGGATTCGAACAAATTGATAGCCAACATGGTCATCCATTTTGTAATCAAATGACCCATGGTCATAGTCCCAATTACCTCCAATTGAAAATCCTAAAGGTTTAAGAGCTTCCTCTAAAAAATCTAACTTATACTGACGTTTTTCAAGTTTTGATGGTAGTTCAATCAATTAAAAAACCCTCCTCGCATTTGTTAGCTTTCCCAAAAAGAAAGAGAATACGAGGAGGGAGTGAAATTATTTATTTAAGCGTTTTTCAAGTTCCGCTTTCTTTTCTTCAAAACCTGGCTTACCTAATAAAGCAAACATATTGACTTTATATGCTTCAACCCCAGGCTGATCAAAAGGATTAACCGCCATTAAATAGCAACTCATCGCACAAGCAAGCTCAAAGAAATACACTAAATAACCAAAACTATATTCATCCAATTTTGGAACATTAACCACTAAGTTAGGAACTCCCCCATCTTCATGAGCAAGCATTGTTCCTTGAAACGCTTTTTTGTTAACAAAATCAATGGATTTTCCAGCTAAATAGTTCAATCCATCTAAATTTGATTCATCTTCCTCAATCGTTAATTGATGACGCGGTGTCTCAACATTAATGACCGTTTCAAATAATTCTCGTCGACCTTCTTGTACATATTGACCTAATGAGTGTAGGTCAGTTGAAAAGTTAGCTGAAGAAGGGAAAATTCCTTTTTGATCTTTTCCTTCACTCTCACCAAAAAGCTGTTTCCACCATTCAGAGAAATACTGAAGGGATGGCTCATAATTGATTAACATCTCAATTGTATACCCTTTTCTATAAAGGACATTACGGACAGCTGCGTATTGATAAGCAATATTCTCCTCTAATTCGGAGCTACTTAATTGTCCCTTAGCATCTTGAGCACCTTTCATCATCGCTTCAATGTTTGCTCCTGATACGGCAATTGGTAATAATCCAACAGCTGTTAAGACTGAATATCTTCCACCTACATCATCTGGAATGATGAATGATTCATACCCTTCTTCTTCAGCAAGTGTTTTTAATGCTCCTTTTTCTTTATCTGTCGTTGCATAAATTCTTTTTCTAGCTACTTCTTTCCCGTATTTTTCCTCTAGAATCTTACGGAAGAAACGAAAAGCAATTGCTGGTTCTGTTGTTGTACCTGATTTTGAAATGACATTGATAGAAAAATCTTTGTCATTTAGCAAGTCTACTACATCTTTCATGTATGTGGAGCTAATGTTGTTACCTACAAAAATAACTTGAGGTGTATTTCTTTGCTCTTTAGTTAACGAGTTGTAGAATGAATGATTTAACATTTCAATTGCGAGCTCGAGCACCCAAATAAGAACCACCAATACCAACAACTAATAAAACATCTGAGTCTGTCTTTATTTTTTCCGATGCCTTTTGGATACGAGAGAATTCTTCTTTGTCATAGGCCTCAGGTAGTTCAACCCAACCTAAGAAATCGTTCCCAGCACCCGTTTTTTCATGAATTGAATGATGTGAAAGTTTTACAAAATCTCTTAAGTATGTAAGTTCATGCTCCTGAAAAAAAGATAAAGCATTGGAATAATCAAATTGAACATGCGTCATGTGATTTTCCTCCATAATCATAGTGAATTTTTTCATTTTCTATCTCACTTTATCGAATATAAAAAAGTAAATCAAGATAACATGTCACATGAAAGCGCAACCATATAAAAATTTTGTTTATATGTAGTAAAAACAAAACAAAACTGTCACGATAGCTTTGTGACAGTTTTGTTATATAATCTCTTAAAGTGAGGCGCGTAAAATTGCAAGAGTACCTTCTCGATCCAACTTGTTAAAGTTTCCATATTCTCCATTCACAATTGCTTTGTCAGCGATTACATCAAGTGTCTCTTCATTAATTTGATAATCTAAAAGCTTCGATGGAGCACCTATTGATGTCCAAAAACGGGTTAACTTTTCAATTCCTTCAATGGCAACATCCCGATCCGTTTTATTCGTTGAATCTACATGAAACACTCGTTCAGCTAACTGCTTAAAACGGTCCACATTTATATCAACATTGTGCTTCATCCAATTTGGAAATAGAATAGCAAGACCACCTGCATGAGGAATATCATGTACAGCAGAAACAGCGTGCTCTAAATTGTGAGTGGCCCAATCTCCTCTATATCCCATTTGAAGAGATCCATTTAAGGCGATTGTTCCACAATATAAGATTGTTTCACGATGTTCATAGCTATTGAGATCTTCTAATAACTTTGGTGCTGCCTCCATCACTGTTTGCAACACAGATTCACAAAGTCGATCTTGTAGTGGGGTATTGGTTGTATTGTGAAAATATTGTTCTAAAACGTGAGACATCATATCAACAATTCCATAAATAGTTTGATCTTTTGGAACTGTATATGTATTTTCAGGATCTAAAATTGAAAATTGAGGGAAAACAACTGGTGCTCCCCAACCATATTTCTCTTTCGTTTTCCAATTCGTAATAACTGAACCTGCGTTCATTTCAGAACCAGTAGCTGCCAACGTTAAAACTGTACCAATAGGGAGAGCTTCAGTTGGGAAATGCTTTCTAGTGACGATATCCCATGCGTCCCCTTCGTATTTAGATCCAGCAGCAATCGCTTTCGAACAATCAATTACACTCCCACCACCTACTGCTAAAATAAATTCAACGTTGTTATTTTTAGCGATTTCAACTCCCTTTCGCACTGTTGAAATTCTAGGATTAGGTTCTACTCCAGAAAGTTCAAAAATTTCTTTATCCGTACTCTTTAATTCATTTACTACTTGATCATAGATTCCATTTCTTTTTATACTTCCTCCACCATATACTAACAGTACATTTTTAGTACTACTAGGAATTTCCTCTTTTAGTTTTGACATTTGACCTTTTCCAAATATCAATTTTGTCGGATTCCAATAAGTAAAGTTATCCATATCCAAAACACCTCCACCTCATATTATGGACAATCGTTCTTTTTAAAGTAAAGTAATCTGCTTTCTTACTCTGTTATAAAATTGTGAGGTATATTTTTTAATTTTTTTCACAGTCTATTGATAAGTGTTCAAAAAGAAAGTAGCTTTCTATTTTGGACAACTTTTCTTATATTTAAAGGAGGCATTTGGATGAGTGGAATACAGAGATCAGCTCTTGTCCTTACGATAATTGGCGCAGTGAATTGGGGATTAATTGGTTTTTTTCAGTTTGATTTAGTAGCGGCTATATTTGGTGGGCAAAGTTCAGCATTATCCCGTATTATTTACGGTCTTGTAGGAATTGCAGGATTAACAAATTTAGGACTTCTATTTAAGCCTACAGAAGAAATGGCAAATGAACCGAACCATGAAACACATTGAAAAAGGAACCAAAACAACTATCTACTTATAAATAGAAAAGGAAGCCAAAAGGATTTTTTCCAGATGACTTCCTCTTTCTTATGTCTTACTTTTTCAATAGATCTTCTCTTGAGGACTGCTCAATCCACTCTTCTAGTTTATCTTTCAAAGTATTAAAACCTTGTGAAGAATTTTCTACTTCAATAGACTTTTTAGGTGCTTTCTTTTTAGGTGCTTTTTCCTCCGTTTGTCTAATCGATAAACTAATTTTCTTTTTGTTTTCTTCAACTGATAAAATTTTCACTTTTACCTCTTGACCTAATTTTAAATGGTCATTTATATCTTTTACAAAACCATTTGTCACTTCTGAAATATGAACGAGACCTTGGGTTTGATCATCTAATTCTATGAACGCACCATATGATTGAATCCCAGCAACTTTTCCAGTTAATACATTTCCCACTTCTATATTAGTTTCCATAATGACACTCCTACCTAAATATATACATTTTATTTCGTTCTGATTACGCAATAAAAAATTATATCATAGTTATTCATGATTTTAAAGTGAATATTAATTACACTGAATATCTTATCAGTTCAAAAATATGGTATTATGTTATAGAACATATACAATGTTGTTGGAATTTATTCAAAGGAGGAGGTAGGTTCATTGAGTACAGTGGGAAATAATATTAAGTTCTTTCGAAAACAAAAAGGGATGAGTATTCGAGAACTAGCCATAAAGGCACGTATAGGTACCCAAACAGTAACAAAATATGAAACCGGCGAGCAAATTCCTGACACTTCAACAATCATGAAAATCTCAACTGTTTTGGATATCCCTGCATCCGAACTATTAGAACATGTAGAACCAAACATGAGCGGCATAGATCAAGAACTAGAAAGTTTAATTAATGAACTCGGTATTAAAAAGACAAAATTAATATTAAGAAGGGCAAAAGAGTTTACAGAAGAAGATTTTCTCCATGTTATGCATATGTTAGAGAAAATAAAAAAGACTTAAAGTGCGTGTTTAAAAAGTAGGGAAAAAAGGACGCTGAAGAACGAGGCGGTGTAGCTTTGAGCACTCACAGTGTACGTTCTTGGTACATGAGGAGCGGAAAAGCAAACCAACAAAGTTATTCAACCGACATTTTTTTTAGGACTTTTTAAACAACCTCTTAAAGAAATGAATGAACGAAGGTTACTCCATGACCTTCGTTCAGTTCAATATCAACTATTTAAAAATCTTTCTATTCGTTTAATTGCTTCCAGTAGTTCATCTA
The DNA here is from genome assembly GCF_020524035.2 of Bacillus carboniphilus. Taxonomy (NCBI): domain Bacteria; kingdom Bacillati; phylum Bacillota; class Bacilli; order Caryophanales; family Bacillaceae; genus Bacillus; species Bacillus carboniphilus. Next base: position 1,928,771 of record NZ_CP129013.1, read on the forward strand.
AAGAGCATGCATAAGAACAACGTACATACCCTTCTCCACCTTCTCCAAAAACATTTCCAGGTACAACAGCTACTTTTTCCTCAATTAAAAGCTTTTCTGCAAATTCTTCAGAGCTATACCCTGTTTTAGTTATGCTAGGAAAGGCATAAAAGGCTCCTCCTGGAAGATGACAATCTAATCCTATTTCATTTAGCCGTTTAACAAAAACATTTCTTCTTCGCTTATAGTTTTTCTTCATATACATAACGTCTTCTTCTCCGTTTTTAATGGCTTCTATCGCACCGAATTGTGCCATCGTCGGGGCACACATCATGGAATATTGATGAATTTTAAGGATAGCTTCAGATATGAAATCTGGAGCTGCTACATACCCTAGTCTCCATCCTGTCATAGCATACCCTTTTGATAATCCAGAAACCAAAATGGTTCTTTCTTTCATTTTAGGTAGAGATGAAAAGCTAGTATACTGATCATCATAGGAAAGCTCAGCATAAATCTCATCAGAAATAACGATTAAATCCTCTTCTTCTGCTAAGCAAGCTAAACTATTTAATTGATATGTAGATAACGTAGTACCTGTTGGATTGTTAGGGGAACAAATTAAAATCGCTTTTGTTCGTGAAGTTATGTATGGCCTAATTTCCTCGGCATGAATGCCAAATCCATTCTTTTTTTTAGCGGTAACAAAGATTGGTGTTCCCCCAGCTAAAGAAACGAGCGGACCATAGGAAACAAAACAAGGAACAATAACAATCACTTCATCTCCTGAATTTATAATGGCTCTTAACGCTAAATCAATCGCTTGACTGGCTCCAACTGTCACGAGTATTTCTGAATCGGGACGATAACTAGCATTGAATCTTCGTTCTAAATATAGAGAAATTTGTTCTCTTAACTCAAAGAGACCAGCATTAGCTGTATAGGAAGTAAATCCTTGTTCTAGTGAATTAATACAAGCTTCCCTTACGCTCCATGAAGTAATAAAATCAGGTTCGCCCACCCCTAAAGATATGACTCCTTCCATATTAGCAGCTAAATCAAAAAATTTTCTAATCCCAGATGGCTTTATCTCTTTAGCTCTATGGGATAAATAATCAAGCTTTGTTTTCATGGAGACACCACAATTCTTCTATCAGGGTTTTTTTCATCGAAAATTTTCCCATCATGTTTGTATTTCTTCAATATAAAATGGGTGGTTGTCGAAAGGACAGACTCAAGAGTGGATAATTTTTCAGAAACAAAGTTTGCAATAGCAGACATGCTTTTGCCTTCAATAATGACAGATAAATCATAAGTCCCTGACATTAAATACACGGATTTAACTTCATCAAATCGATATATTCTTTCGGCAATTTCGTCAAATCCAACCCCTCTCTTTGGTTGAACTTTCACATCAATCATAGCGGTTACACCTTCTTGACCATCAACTTTTTTCCAATTGATGGTTGTTGAATAATCTACGATGACATTCTTTTTTTCAAGTTCTTTAATGATTTTCTCAACTTCTTTTTCAGAAAGATCAACCATATCAGCAATTATTTCATTTGAAACACGACTATCCTTCTCTAAAACCTCAAGTATTTCAATTTCCTGTTTTGTTAGTTTCACCCAAATCCATCTCCAAACAAATGATTTTTTGAATAGTATATCACGATTTATTAAACAATCCTCTCCATATAAAAACATTTTTCTATGTGCTGTAACTTAAAAAATTACCATGAAACTCGGCTTTTAAATGGGGACAAACTAATCGAAAGAATTTCAATGTAAATGGAGAGAAGCACCATGATTGAACAAACAAAAAAAATTTTAGGAATAAACATTCATTACCAATATTATTTCGAGCATTCAAGTAAACCATCCGTTATATTAATCCATGGTTTTTTATCTTCATCCTTTAGTTTCCGTAAATTAATCCCTTTACTCATGAATCATTTTAATATTATTAGTATTGACTTACCTCCATTTGGCCTTACCGAAAAATCTCCATCCTTTGTTCATTCATATAGAAATATGTCAAATGTAGTGATTCAACTTTTAGAAAAATTAAATATTAGACGAGCCATTTTTATTGGTCATTCTATGGGGGGACAGATTGCTCTTTATACCGCTAAGTACCGTCCTCAGTTAGTGGATCGCTTAGTGTTATTGTGCAGTTCTAGTTATATGAAACGAGCACGTTCATCATTAACGATAGGCTCAAGAATTCCTTATTTTCATATAATCATTAAACGAGTTTTAGCTAAACAGGGAGTATTAAACAATTTACGTAATGTTATTTATGATCATTCGTTAATTGATGATGAAATGATTAACGGTTATTTACAGCCATTTTATGATCATAATATCTTTATTGCTCTCCAAAGAATGATTCGTGACAGGGAGGGTGATTTACAAGAGGAAGAATTAAAAAAAATTACCATTCCCAGTTTATTGATTTGGGGAGAAAATGATAAAGTCGTTCCAGTTGATGTAGGAAAAAGACTTCAAAAAGATTTGCCTTGCTCTAAATTAATTACTGTGAAAAGAACAGGTCATTTACTTCCTGAAGAGAAGCCAGACCTTGTTTACACAAAGATAATGGATTTTGTTGTAAAATAGACCAACGAGCTAAAGTTGGTCTATTATCGTTCACAAGATTGTTCATTAACCTTCTCTTGCAATAACCCAGCCATATTTATACATTCTTGAATAGGAATCATTTGTTCAAATGATTGAAAATAGATTTCTTGAATACGTGAAGCTAGCTCTTTTAGATCATTCATTGAATAAAGATAACTAATTACCTCCATAACTTCAGTTTCATACGCTGCCTCACCATATCCAAGAGGGTCCCAACTTTTTAATAACCCGATAATTTTATCCACGATCAGTTTTAACACCTCAAAATTTGATAATTTACACTATCTTATCATAGATTTAAGATCAATTACTTAGAACAACTTAGAAAACTTAGGTATAGTAGAATAAAGGAGGATTTTCATAATGAATAAACTAGATTATGTTTTTGATCGGACAGGAACTTCATCTGTAAAATGGGACTTTTCGAAAGTGAAATTTGGTCAAGAGCACCTTTTACCGATGTGGGTAGCTGACATGGACTTTCAAGCTCCCAAACCCGTTATTGACGCTATTCAAAATAGAGCTGAGCATGGTATATTCGGTTATTCTTCTCCTACAATACAAACAAGAAGAATTGTTACAGACTGGGTTGAAAAAGAATATCATTGGAACATTCCCACATCATCCATCGTATTTACTTCTGGTATTGTAAATGCTATTAGTATGGCTATTCAGGCCTTAACAAATAAACAAGATCAAATTATGATACAAACACCCGTTTATTATCCTTTTTTCGAAATGATTGAGCGTAATGAAAGACAAGTAATTGAAAATCCATTGCAATTAGTAGACAACCGTTATGAGATTAATTTTGATGATCTAGAAAATAAATTTAAGGAAAATAACATAAAAATGTTTTTGCTATGTCATCCACAAAATCCTAGCGGCAGAGCTTGGTCAAAAGATGAACTAAATCAGGTTGGAGAACTATGCGTCAAATATGATGTAACGATCGTTTCTGATGAAATTCATTGTGATTTAATGCTATATAATAAAAAACATATCCCTTTTGCATCATTGAACAATGATATTGCTGATAGAACCATCACTTGTTTAGCTCCTAGTAAAACCTTCAATATTGCAGGTCTTCAGTCTTCAGCTATTATAATTGAAAACAGTGTGATGAGGAAAAAATTCGAGGATACACTAAAGAGACATGGTTTATTCACACTTAATACATTTGCTATTACTGCTTTAGAAGCTGCTTATCAACACGGAAGACCTTGGTTAGATGAATTGAAAGAATATCTCCAATCTAACATTGAATTTGTAAAAACAGAACTAGAAAAATCTCTCCCTTCTATAAAAGTCATGATACCAGACGCTAGCTATTTATTATGGATTGATTGTAGAGAAATCTTATCAAATGAATCACAATTAAAAGAGTTACTACTTCAGAAAGGGAAGGTTGCATTAGAAATGAGTGGTCAATATAGAGGGGAACCTGGATTTGTAAGAATGAATATCGGATGTCCAAAGGAGCTGGTAAAAGAAGGAGTTCAAAGATTGATTTTCGCTCTTTCTTAGATAGATCCTTTACTATATACTTAAACAAGAATGACTTAAGTAATAGGACGTGAACAACATGAAAAAAAACAAACAACTTATCCCACTCTTATACAGTCTTTTCATGACAGGAGCAATCTTTGCACACCATTTTTTTTGGATGCATTTTTTCGAATCAGCTTATACAGCTATACTAGTTTTTGTTTTAGTTATTGTTTTAATAATTAGCAATTTTACTTTTTTTCGCGACGACTTAAAAAATTGGTTAAGTGTTTTTTTACTTTTTTGGTCAGGCAATTGGCTACTTTTATTATTCTTAAGATCTGATGTATTGCAATCAAGCGCATTTATTAGTTTCTGTTTTTTTCTTACTCTCACCATTTTCTTATTGATCAAAATTCAAATTGAGAAAAGACTAAAAAAATCATAGAAGAGGCTTCAGCAAAAGGAAACTTGATAACAGTAAAAGCCAAGAATGCTGTTATGTAAACATTCTTGGCTTTTGGTGTTGCGCTTTTCTAAGACAAAAATGGACTTTCTAGACAGCCCTCTACTTAAACTACCTCATTCTTCTTCAGGCTCTATCACATTTTTATCTTTTCTTTCGGCTTCTTCTTCCGTGATTTTCCCACATGCAATGCGCTCACCTGAATCTCCAGATGGTTGAGTCATACCATCATCCCTTTGACTCGTAATAATAAGGGATGTACCTTTTTGAGAAAAAAGAGACCCTTTTTGCCCTTTCTTAAGCGTTAACTGAGGACCAACAAGTTCTACATCTACTTTTCCACTATCAACAATTAAATTTGGTAAATCTCCAGCATGGGCTCCATCAGGATGCATAAGCCCATGATCAACATTATCAGGATTAAAGTGATTTCCAGACGTTTTAAATTCGGGAGCTTCACAGTTTGGAAACTCATGAACATGTATACCAAGCTCACCGGAAGGAAGTCCCTCTAATGTCACTTTTAAACCTACGCCCTCTGGCTCTTCTGTCAACTTCACTGTCCCCAATGAGTCTCCATTACTATTAAACATTTCTACATCCATCTTGGTTATCGATTCATCACCAACGCAGCCTGACAGAAAAATAAACGCTAATACGAGTGTACGAAAGGTTTTTTGCATAATCTGACACTCCAAGAAAAAGATTCTGAAATTTTATCCTCACTTATTATAGAGTGCACAACTCGAAGAAAACTATTCATTTTAACAGACTACATACACATAAAGTGAAAATATAGTACATCCTTTACAAATCATTTTTCAGGCAACTTTTCTTTATACTTCGTTTCTGTTTCTTTCTGTTCCTTTTTGGACATACGGATAATCCATAAAAATGTAATAAAAGCAAAAATGATAAAAACAGCCATTGTAATAAATGCGGGAATATATTCTCGTTTATCTTCAGGAAAATATAAAAAAAGACCATATATTAAATTAATCATACAATTCATCCTTTTTTTCAAGTTAGTCTCATTTTATCTCTACCAGTAAAAAAAACACAAGAAAATCGAAATATGTTTACTTTTTTGTTAACATATAAGAAAAGCGGAAGCGCACGTTTAGCGACGAATGATGAATAACGTCAACTGAGTACAGTCACGTCCTGTGACTTACGTTGACGCTAGCACATCGTGTACTTCGGAGTCGCTGGGTGCTGAAAAGAGCACGTTTGGCGAATCATGAGACACTACTAAAAGATAATATCAAGGAGTGAGAACAGTGAAAACCGGCGATCCAGTTACTGGGATTTATAAGACAGGGAAATACATAGGAGAAATTACAGAGGAAAGACCGCAACATTATTTAATAAAAGTAAAAGCCGTTATTAAACATCCTACACAAGGAGACTTACATAACCCTAATAAAGTTGAAGTCCCTATATTTCATGAACGAAGAGCTCTGGCTGAAAATGAACAAACAAATATCCCAAAGGGTATGGTGAAACCTTATGAAGGCTCGTTACCCGATTATAAAGAATCACTTAAACTGTCCCTAAAGAATCAACTTGACGAACTCGAACAAAAAAACACTCCCTGGTCAAGAAAATCTAAAGAAACGTTATTATCTCTTAAAAAGGACTATTTCAGCAAAGATTAAACAATTATTATTCTAAATAATTGTTAGGGTGAGATAGATGAAATGAGCTCGTTTAACCACCTCATCGATTGCTTTGTTCGCATGACTTCTTGCTCTATTTTCATTTTTTCTTAAATACAGGAGTCCTTCCTTACCTTATTTGAAGAAACCCAAAAGTCAATAGAACTTTTGGGTTTTTATGTTGCAAACTTCTTTAAAATATTTTTCTTATCAATTCGATCTCCTATTGTCGTTGGTTGATGCTCCTCTAAGTAACGTTTATCATTTTGAACTAAATTATATATATTTAAGGTCGTCATTGCATCATCTAAAGCACAATGATGTTTTCCAGTCCCTTTTTTTCCATATTCCTCAACTGCTTTCCATAGACCTGTTTGATTTTTGTCACCGAAAAACCGCTTATACTCCATGGATAAATCATGATTTTTCCCTTTTAAAGGATTAGGTAGATGATGCTTAACACAGTTTGACTTTAATACCCTCATGTCCATATTTCCCCATGTAATAACAGTTCTTTTATTTGGACGATCAATTTGCTTCAAAATACTAGTGAGCTCATAAAAACTAATTCCATGATCAACCTCTTCCTGAGTAATTGACAAAAAAGATTTACATCTTTCCGTTAACTCTGGAAAAAATGTCGGTTTAACAAAAGAGGAAAACTTACGTTCAATTTTTTGATTTAAAACACAAACCATTCCAACTTCAATTATTTCTGGAAAAAAACCTTGTGGATGAAATTTTCTTTCAGGCATTGTAAACTCAAAATCAATAAATAACAAGCTCTTGTCTTCCTTCATAATCACTCCCCCAGCTGTTTTATTTGAATCATTAGTAAAATATCTTTATTCACCAGCAGTTACTGCACTTTATAATCATTATATCACCGAGTTGTTATAATTATCTTTGTTTTCAGAAAAAAATATAAAGACAATTGTTTCATTTTTTAAAATGTTTCTTGTAGCATCCAATCATCCACTTGGTTGAAATAACGATACTGAATCTCAGTGACTTTTTATTCAAACAGAATAAACAACTCTTTCTATGAATAAACATAGTTTAAGAACTTGTCAGTTTTGAACACGACTTTTATAGATTGTCAATGCGGAAAGGAGATAAATAATGAAAATCATCAATATTATTCTTTTTTGTTTTTTATTATTTTTTGTTCCCTTAGCTGTCTCAGCAGATTCAAATTCGGTAGATAATACGCTCAGATCAGAACTCAATGAAAAACTATCGAATGAAGTTAACTACTATAACGAAGGAACAGTGAAAGTAAAAGACTGGAAAACAGCTAATGGGGAGATAATTGAAAATGTGACAGACGAGAATGGGGTGGAAACTAAACCATACAATTCTAAAGTAACGATTATGTATGTTGAATATCAAACGGTCCGTGACCAAATCGTTTATTTTGATAAAACAGGCCTTTTTATTTGGGACCATAACAAAGAAAAGTTTTTAACCTTGTCAAACATCTCTAATATTCCTGAAATAAAAGAATTTTTCACTAATTATTCAGGTGAACTTCACACTAATCTACAAATTTCTAGTCAAATCATTATAATTTCGATGATTCTTTTCATTTTCATTATTCCTCTAATCCAAGCTTTCATTTTAACACCCAAAAAAGCCACATCTCATTTACCAAATAACCAGAGAGTTTATGACTAATAAGAAAAGCGCAAGCGCCTGTTAAGCGACGTACATTAAATAACTCCTCAGAAAAGAGATGCCTACACAGCATCTCTTTTTAAAATTCTTCCCTATAGAGAGGGAAGCTCATGCAACGTGGGCCTCCACGCCCTCTTGATAATTCTGAGCTAGGAACTTCAATTACCTCAAGACCATGTTGGCGTAACAGTTTATTTGAAACATAATTTCGATCGTAAGTTACAACTACTCCAGGTTCAATTGCTAAAGTATTGGACCCATCATTCCATTGTTCCCTAGCAGAAGCAATGGGATCCCCTCCTCCGCAAGGAATGAAGTCTATCTCATTTAAATCCAGCACTTCTTTTAACGTTTCCTTTAAATTAGATCGACGTTCGATTTTTATTTTGTTCTCGTTTTTACTAGGCTGTAAAATAAAGATATTCATATGATCATCTTTTCCTAGAATGGTAGGATGAATGGTAAACTGTTCTTTATTAATCATCGTAAAGACCGTATCTAAATGCATAAAAGCTCTTAATTTAGGTATCTCAATTGCCACTACTCTAGTTATAGATGTTTGATTTTTAAATAAATTTAATGCTAGTTGTTCGATTGCTTGAGGCGTAGTACGAGAGCTTACACCTATAGCAATGGTTTGTTTATTTAATATAAGCTGGTCTCCACCTTCTATTGAGAAAGGACTACTACGCTCAAACCATATTGGAGTGTCTAAATTAGAAAGTCTCGGATGAAAACGAAAGATATAATTAATAAACATGGATTCACGAATTCTAGCTGAACGTGCCATTTTATTAATAGACAGCCCTCTTCCTACAACGGCTGCGGGATCTCTAGTGAAGTACAAATTAGGTAGTGGATCTAAATAAAAGGGATAGTGGTTGTCCATAAATTCATGGAGATGTACTTTCTGGTTTTGGTGGATTTCTGTTTTCAACACGCCTGTCATCGACTTTTCAATGGTATGCTTAGTACTACCTTTTAAAAAAAAATTCTCTCAAATGCTCTTTTGAACCATTTATATTCAACTTATTTTCCATGAGAAGATCATCAACAAATTGTTCTTTAATATCACTTGAATATAATGTTTGTTCAAGCAATGATTCTAAATAATAAACTTCAACACCCTTATCCTTTAACACGTTTGCAAAAACATCATGCTCCTTTTGAATAGTAGGTAAATAAGGTATATCATCAAACAGTAATCGTTCCATATACTGAGGAGTTAAATTCTCTACCTCTTTCCCTGGACGATGAAGAATGACGGATTTTAACTTGCCAATTTCTGATTGAACTTTAAGTGATGTTAGTTTCAATAGTATTCTCTCCCTTTCCCCTAATATATTTATGTTCTGCAATTTCTACAAAATTCCTGTTAAAACTTCCAATATTACGGTTCCTTTTTTTTGATTACCTTTATATATTCTCTTGGTCCAAATTTGAATTGTTTATACTCCTCTTGCTCAACTTGTTTATAGTTAATATTCTCAATATAAGAATTATGTTCATCCTTATCAATCGTGCTATTTAATTGCTTGTCTAAAAAAGCTGCACCAACAAATAAGATAAAAAAAATGAGCAACGCCACCAAACTTTTCTTTTTACTCATCATCTAAACCTCCTCATTGTATATGGTGGCTAATGAAAAAAAATTTATTCTTCTTTCCTATTTAATAAATCATATCCTCTAAAAATGAGACCATAATAAGGTAAGATAAAGTACTTTTCTTCTTGATATTAAGTACGTTATAATATTTTCAGGGTCATCTGACCATGAAATGAAAATTTGAGGAGGTACATCATGTCGCTTTTACACTGGGCAATTCTTTCACCTTTTATTTTTGCCCTTTTCGTTCCATTGTTTTTTAAATACTTAAAAAACATTCATACAGGTTGGTTTGTTCTTCCACTACCAATCTTATTGTTTTTTTATTTCATATCTTTCATTCAAGAAACCATGCATGGTGAAACTATTAAGGAGTCAGTAGCTTGGATTCGATCACTTAATATTTCTTTCACCGCCCATGTGGATGGTTTATCTCTTCTCTTTGCCCTATTAATTACAGGTATTGGGACGCTCGTCATTTTGTACTCAATTTTTTACTTGAATAAACAAAAAGAACAGCTAGGTTCTTTTTATTTGTTCTTAATGTTATTTATGGGAGCGATGCTTGGTGTTGTTTTATCCGACAATATCATCGTTTTATATACATTTTGGGAACTAACAAGCTTATCTTCTTTCTTGTTAATTGGTTATTGGAATAATAGAGAAAAATCTAGATACGGTGCTCAAAAGTCATTATTAATTACCGTTTTTGGTGGGCTATCCATGCTAGGAGGCTTCATCCTCTTATACTTAATAACAGGCACATTCAGCATCCAAGAGATGATGAATCAAACGAATCAAATTTTAAATCATGAGCTTTTCATTCCAACCATGATTTTGATCCTATTAGGTGCCTTTACAAAGTCTGCACAATTCCCTTTTTACATATGGCTTCCAGACGCCATGGAAGCACCGACACCAATCAGTGCTTATTTACATTCAGCTACTATGGTAAAAGCAGGCCTTTATTTAGTAGCAAGATTGAGCCCTATTTTCGCATTTTCTTCTACATGGTTTTGGATTGTATCAAGTGTTGGAATTTTCACCTTACTATGGGGATCAATAAATGCGGTTAAGCAAACAGATTTAAAAGCTATTCTAGCTTTCTCAACTGTCAGCCAACTTGGGATGATAATGTCCCTTCTAGGTGTTGGAGCAGCTTCCTTACACCTTGAAAGTTTAAGCGATGGAATATATCCTGTCGCAACAACAGCAGCCATCTTCCATTTATTTAATCATGCTACCTTTAAAGGAAGCTTATTCATGGTGGCTGGAATTGTTGATCATGAAACAGGAACAAGAGATATTCGTCGTTTAGGTGGACTGATGACTGTTATGCCGATTACGTTTACAATTGCTGTAATTGGTTCTTTTTCAATGGCAGGATTACCTCCGTTCAATGGGTTTTTGAGTAAAGAAATGTTCTTTACTGGTATGGTTGAATTAACACATATGGATTTTTCTAATGTTCAAACATGGGGAATATTATTTCCTATTATCGCTTGGATAGGGAGTATCTTTACCTTTGTTTACTGTATGATCTTTGTATTTAAAACATTTACAGGACCTTATAAACCTGATCAATTAAAGAAACAAGCTCATGAAGCTCCTATTGGTATGTTGATCTCACCCATTATTTTAGCTTCATTTGTAGTGATTGTTTTCTTCTATCCAGACTTGATCTCTCATACGATTTTAGAACCAACTGTTGCAGCGATCCTGCCTGCTCAATATATCGTAGAGGAGATTCACATAAAGCCATGGCATGGATTCAATATCGAATTATTTATGACCATTGGTGTCGTTATTTCAGGTGTTCTCCTTTATAAATTATGGCCGAAATGGCAAGCTATTTATAACATCATGCCAAACAAGCTTACTCTTAACAAAGGTTATGATCACGCCTTAGCTAGTTTAGAAAAAAACTCGTCAAATCTTACAAAACTCTATATGACTGGATTTATTAGAGATTACCTTATTTATATCTTTAGCTTCTTCATTCTTATTTTAGGAGCCACCATGGTGATTAAAGATGGATTTGTTTTCAACACAGAAAATATCACGTCCATACGATTATACGAAGTCATTTTAGCACTTGTGATGGTCGCTGGAACGATCACCACCGTTCTGTCCCGATCAAGACTTACAGCTATCATCGCTTTAAGCTCAGTTGGATACTCTTTATCTTTATTTTTTGTCTTATTTAGGGCTCCAGATTTAGCCTTAACGCAGCTGATTATTGAAACGGTCTCTGTCGCTTTGTTTTTATTAGCTTTTTATCATCTACCTGAATTAACTAAGCACGAAAGAAAATTACATTTTCGTTTTGTTCATATTTTAATCTCATTTGGTGTCGGAATAATGGTTACCTTAATAGCCATTTCTGCCAACAGTCAACGAGTGGGGCAGTCCATTTCTAAGTATTATGAAGATTTTAGCTATAAGATCTCGCTGGTGGAAAAAACATGGTGAATGTTATACTCGTTGACTTTAGAGGTTTTGATACGCTATTTGAAATAACAGTACTTGGAATCGCCTCTTTAGCTATTTACAGTATGATCAAATTAAAGGTTGCAAAGGAGGGGGAAAGTTGATGGCAAATCAAAAAATAAAAACAAACGATGTCATTCTTCAAACAGTTACACAAATCATTTTATTTATTATCATCATCTTTTCTATTTATTTGTTCTTTGCTGGGCATAACGCGCCAGGTGGAGGGTTCATAGGTGGTTTAATGACGGCAAGTGCGATCGTTCTTTTGTTAATTGCCTTTGATATTAAAACTGTAAAAAAAATCATTCCAATAAATTATATATTACTTACCTCTATTGGGTTAATGATCGCCGTATTATCAGGCGTTGGTTCGTTCTTTTATAACGAGTCGTTTTTATCACATACGTTTGATCACTTCCATCTCCCTTTATTAGGTGAGACGGAGTTAGCAACCGCGACCATTTTTGATCTCGGTGTTTACCTCGTTGTAATTGGGGTAACGATGACCATTATTCAAACGATTGGAGAGACGGAATAGTGGAAATAGTAATGTCAGTCGTTGTAGGGATTCTGTTTATGGCAGCAACTTACCTTATTCTATCGAGGAGTTTGTTACGAATCATCATTGGTACTGGGCTATTAAGTCACGGTGCTCACCTTCTCATCCTAACGATGGGAGGTCTAAAACAAGGGGCAGCCCCTCTTTTAAGTGAGAAAGCCGGATCTTATGTTGATCCCTTGCCACAAGCTTTAATATTAACTGCTATCGTTATAAGCTTTGGTGTAACCTCCTTCTTTTTAGTTCTAGCTTATCGCTCGTATCAGGAGCTTGGAACTGACGATATGCACCGATTAAGGGGAAATGACTAAATATGATTAACTTTATTATTTTACCAATTCTTTTACCACTTTTAACAGGGATATTATTGATTTTTTTTAGAAAGCAAATCAAAATACAAAAAGTCATAAGTACATTAATATCGGCAATTAGTATTATATTGTCCATTTACTTAGTATGGTTAGTTCAAACTGAAGGAATTCAAACATTAGAAATTGGCGGTTGGCAAGCACCTTATGGAATTGTGTTAGTAGCCGATATGTTTGCTAGCTTGCTCGTTTTAACAACAAACATCATTGTATTTACATCGCTTCTTTTCTCGTTTAAAACAATCGGAGTTGAGCGAGAAAAGTTCTTTTACTATTCAGGCATTCAATTTTTAGTAACTGGTGTAGTTGGAGCATTTTTAACAGGGGATATCTTCAACCTGTTCGTCTTTTTCGAGGTTATGTTAATGTCTTCTTATTTTCTAATTGTATTAGGTGGAACGAAGATTCAATTAAGAGAATCGATTAAATATATATTAGTAAACGTGATATCATCTGCTTTATTTGTGATAGCTATTGCGTACTTATACGCTCTAACAGGAACGCTAAATATGGCAGATCTAAGCGTAAAAGTATCTGAACTAGGACAATCAGGAATTATTACCGTCATTTCTGTCTTGTTTTTAATTGTTTTCGGACTAAAAGGAGCAATCTTTCCATTGTTTTTCTGGCTTCCTGGGTCTTATAAAGCTCCACCTGCAGCAGTCACTGCACTATTTGGTGCCTTGTTAACGAAAGTAGGGGTCTATTCGATCACTCGTGTTTTCACTTTAATTTTCATTACTGACGTAGGCTTTACTCATGGATTGATTGGTTGGTTGGCAAGCCTTTTCAATGATCTTTGGTGTCATTGGCGCAATTGCTTATTGGGATATTCGCAAGATTGTCATCTATAACATTATCACTGCCGTTGGAGTCATTTTATTTGGGGTTTCAACTATGACATTTGCAGGAGTCAGTGGAGCAGTCTTTTATGTCATTCATGATATTATTATTAAAGGTGCACTGTTCTTCATTATTGGTGCACTGTTCATCTTAACAGGAACGGCAAACTTGAAAAAGATGGGTGGATTAATTCATAATCATCCGTTATTAGCATGGTTATTTTTTATTTCTACTTTATCATTGGCAGGGATTCCACCTTTAAGTGGATTCATTGGAAAGATTAATATCATTCAAGGCGGCTTTGAAACGGAAGACTATGTTATATCCTTCGTTGTTCTTTTCTCAAGTCTACTTGTCTTGTACTCAGCATTAAAAATATTTATCAACGGGTTCTGGGGTGAACAGAAGCTTGCAAAAGATGAAGAAAAAGGATCAATTAATGTACTTTATGTACCGATCACCATTTTAGTTGTTATTTCCATCGCATACGGCTTTGGAGTTGAGCTTATTTACCCGTTCGTTTCTCAAGCGACAGAAACGTTATTAGACCCTACCATTTATATAGAAGCCGTTCTAAAGGAGTAGATGATATGGCTTTTCAAATTTTAATTAACTTCGTCATTGCATTAACTTGGATGTTTCTAAATAACCACTATAGTGGAATATCTTTTATTGTTGGTTATTTGATCGGATTATTTATTATCTTTTCTTTAAGAAGATTCTTTTCGACAAGGTTTTACATGTATAACGTCATTGCTGTAATCAAGCTTGTGTTCATTTTTTTCAAAGAATTAATCCTTTCAAATATTTCTGTTCTCAAGGTTATTCTTTCACCAAAATTGAATATGAAGCCGGGCATTTTCGCTTTAGAAACTGAACTAAAGACCGATTGGGAAATTTCAATCCTTGCTAATCTAATCACGTTAACACCTGGAACACTTGTCATTGATATTTCGGATGATAAGAAAATATTATATATTCATGCAATGGATATTGAGGACGTTGAAAAAGCTAAGTTAGATATAAAAAACACTTTTGAAAAAGCCATACAGGAGGTGAGCAAGTAATGCTACAAACGATTTTTATTGTATCATTAGGAATTATTGCGATCTCCTCTCTCTTCCTTATTTATCGCTTAACAAAAGGGCCATCAATACCTGACAGGGCTGTTGCATTAGATGCAATTGGTATAAATCTAATAGGAATTACAGCCATTATCTCTGTCGTACTCAAAACGAAGGCATTTGTTGATGTCATTTTACTAATAGGAATTCTCGCATTCATTGGTACGGTAGCCATTGCTAAGTTCCTAGAGAAAGGAGAAATTATTGAAAATGATCGTAATAAGTAAAATTGTCATCGGCTATCTCATCCTTCAAGGGGCCTTATTAAGTTTAATATCATCAATCGGGATTATTCGATTACCTGATATTTACACGCGAAATCATGCGGCTTCAAAAAGTGCAACACTAGGTATTATCTCCATATTGTTGGGTGTATTTTTAGATTTCTGGATAGTAGAGGGTTACATGAACGCACGAATTATATTAGGGATTATTTTTGTATTCTGTACAGCACCCGTTGCAGGTCATTTAATTAGTCGTGCTGCATACAACACGGGTATTCCCATGTCTGAGAAAACCGTGAAAGATGATTTAAGAGCAAAGAAAAAAAGATCTGTCCAATAACTTGTTAACAGATCCTTAAACTTAAAAACGTTGATTTAACCATCAACGTTTTTTTGTGATGATTATTGAAAATAATTCGTTCTTTATTACTAGCTTACTCTCTTAACAAAAAAATAACAATAACCATATAAACGATTAACAAAAAAATGATAGGTAAGACACCTTCAACATTCAACATGTATCCCCCCTTAGAAGTTACTCGCTCAATAATTATTTTTCTATCCATTCTAACGGAGAAAAATCATGTTGAAATTGATTTAATGTATCATTTATGTAAATTAAGAAAAGCGGATGCGCACGTTTAGCGACGAATGATGAGGAACGTCAACTAAGTACAGTCACGTCCTGTGGGCAACGATGATGCTAGCACCTCCTGTGCGTCGAAAGCGCTACCCGTCGCTGGGCGCTGGAGCTAGACATTAAGAAAAGCGGATGCGCCTTGATAAAACATTTACTTAAGGAGCAACACCTAATAACGTCTAATGTGAAACTAATACACCCTTTACTTTTTTTTCACTCATTCAAAGTAACAACTTGTTTTTCACTATTTTCTCCATCTCACTTACTGAACGTTCTATTGTTGCTTGTTTCAAATAGACGGGGCCGTTATACTCAATGGTGTAATCAACAATTTGTTCATTTTGCAGTAGACACTCTACCCTTGCTACTCCTTCCATAAAACGAACCTCAAATTGTGCAACTAGCTGATCATCTAAAACATAAAAAGTAGGATCATCAACAACCAAAGAGTTTCATCCCTTTCATTATTATTTGACTCGGCGAACTTGAACAAAACAAACTATAAACACGCAAGAATTAGTCAATAATGAGATACTTCTTCTTTTAATACCAATTTCCTTCTTTATTCTCCTTTTTTACGTGCTATTTACAATAAGTAAATCGTTATACAAAATTCAACAATAAGATTCTGACAAATGCCCATAGTCAATGTGAATATAGAATCAATATTGACGATGATCCATATACATTACTTGAGGTGAATGAAATGAAATATTATTATCCTGTTTATCCCCCTTTCATCCCATACTACTACCGCCCGTTTCCAGCTATTAGTCCAAACACGTTTATTGAATCTGCTAAAACCATTCCGCCATACTTGAAAGACTTGACTAGTCTTGCTGAAAAGATTTCTTCTGATAGGCAATATTCCGAACAATTAATGAATGCAGCTCAAGAATCTGACCAGCAAAAAGTAGATTCACTCATTCAAGGACTAAACTTAGAACATTCTATAAAGACCACATATACGCCTGATGGAGTGCGCTTTGAAATATCAAGTACACGCTGTCGGGTATCAATGTCTTTAAGATGGAGATAACCATTCCATCACCATTTATTCATTGATGTTATCTCCATTGTCCATTCAAACGCTTTTTGGTAAATATAAATTACCTCTTGTTCACAAATATGGAAATATTGAAGGTTCCATTCAAATTTCTCAATTTATAAGGAGCATTTTAAAACCTTACTAATAGTACGTGTTCAAAAAGTAGGGGAAAAAGGGCCGAGAAGAACGAGGCGAATGCTTAAAGGAACGCAGGCTAAGTTCAGTCACGTCCTGTGTCAACGTCTGCGCTAGCCCGTCCTGGGCATCGAAGCACCACAGTGTACGTTCTCTGTACATGAGGAGTGGAATAGCGAGACAACAAAGTTATTCGACTGCAATTTTTCATGACTTTTTGAACAACCTCTAATATCATTATCTTTTCTAACAAAGCTCCCTCTATTGTATAGTCTAAGGGTAAAGATCGGACTATTTTGATGTAGAAGTGTATCCATTAGAGATAACATCCCTGTTAGAAAATAGGTAGACGAATTTTTTCTTCCCATTTTCATTGAAAGTAATTCACATATTTTTGCCCACGTTAATGAGCTTAATCACTTCATTATGAGCACTATTTTTATTGTCAGATAATATTTAATTGATAAAATAAAAAACCATTTTTTCATTTTTTTTATTCCTAGTAATACAATCGCTTGTTGGATTGATTGAATTTGACACCTTCTTTTTAACCCTGGAGAATGAATTAATTTTAATAACTTTTAGCTAAGTGCGAGATCTTGTTCGATAATTTTCGTTAATTTCGTTACATCCGGCTCGTTCTTGTCAAAAGCTCTTGTAGCACTTGATAATAAGAATGAAGAGACGTAGTAGGTACATCGTAACCTGATAAGATCTTAGGCTTACAAAGAAGTACCCCTAAAAAAATCAAATCCCGATTGATAAGCTTCTAAATATTCTTCTCTTGTCTCTACCTTTTCTGCTAAAAATAATATCTCAAAATCTTTAAATTGCTTAATGATTTCTTTTCTAACAACTTTTGATGTCTGTTTAAAATCAATTTTTAAAATATCGATAAACGGTAAAATCTCCTTAACATTAGGACTATTAACAGCTGTGAACTACATACCACCTACGCTAGCGCTTAGAGGTGGATGCTTCCTAGGTACAGAAACCTAATGGTCTCTAATGGACTAGGCGATCCCTCGTGAACCAAGAGTTCTTGTTTCCTTTATGTAAGCTTTCGAATACCTTCGTTTTTGATATTGATTGACGCATTCCAATCACGATCGGACGAGAATCCACAATGACAATGGAACACTCGGTCAGAAAGCGTCAATTCTTCCTTGATTTGACCACAATTTGAGCATGTCATTTAGAAGTGGGCGACTTCTCGGCAATTACGTTAAAATTATCTAATGCAATCACTTCTTCTTCTCTATTAAATATAGGTTCTCTACCAACATAAACTTGCAATCCGTTCACGTCTATATTAAATTAAGTCATTTAAACCTATGTTTATTTTAATGATAGGTTTTATAGAGTGTTGACGATAATTGTCGAATTGTACTAAACCCCATATTAAATTGATTTGAATTCTTCTCATAATTTTAAATTGTCACTAATAGACGAACACCCACACTCATTGAATACGACTGCATATAGTATTTTAACGAAAACGTGAAGGAGTGTGTAAATATTGCCAGCCATTTCAGGACAACAATACATTCAACGAATAGATAATATGAATTCGAATGTTTGGTATTGTGGAGAACAAATAACAGGGCGGTTATCAAAACACAAAGCTTATAAAGGGGCTATGGGCTCTAAAGCTAGACTTTATGACCTACAAATGACAAAACACTTACGAGAAAAAATGCTGTATTCCTCTCCTTTATCAGGAGACTTTGTTGGGTTATCTTTTTTACAACCAAAGACAAAAGACGATTTAATTCGAAAAAGGGAAATGTATATAGAATGGGCTAAAACAACTCATGGTCTAATGGGGAGAACTCCTGACTATTTAAATACAGGATTAATGGCTCTTGCTTCTGCATCTGTTATCTTGAAGGATCAAGATAACCAGTTTGAAAAGAATCTTTATAATTTATATGAAACAGCAAGAGAACAAGACTTATCATTTACCCATAGCTTTATCAACCCACAAACCAATCGTTCTTCTTTTTATTTTGAAGATCAAGATGAACCAATTGCTTTAAGGATTGTAAAAAAAACCTTTGAAGGAATTATTGTATCTGGGGCAAGATTACTGGCTACAGAAGGTGGAATGACCGATGAAGTATTAATTTTCCCAACAGGTGGTACTTTAGTGGATGAACAATATTCTTTCGCTTTCAGCATCCCAAGTAACACAGCTGGGTTACACTTTTTATGTAGAAATACTTTTGTTCAAAATGACTCTACCTTTGATCACCCTCTTTCATCGCAGTTTGAAGAGATGGACACTTTATTAGTTTTTGATTCTGTTTTAGTTCCTTGGGATCGAGTGTTCTTTTACCATCGAAAGGATATAGCTGAAAGGTTGTTTAGTAAGAGTGGATTCACTCCACATATATTGCATCAAGTCGTTAGTCGTCAAGTCGTTAAAACAGAGTTTTTATTAGGTATTGCTCAGTTACTAGTAGAGACACTTAGTGTCTCTGAATATCAACATATTCACGAAAAAATAACAGAACTTATTATTGGATTGGAAACCCATCAAGCTCTCCTATATAAATCTGAAAAAAATTGTAAATTGGATTCTTTTGGTCTTATGACACCAGAAACAGAACCTCTTTATATTGCAGTAAAGTTGTTTACAAAATGGTATCCAATATACACAGAGGTTCTTCAATTAATTGGAGCAGGAGGATTGATGATCCTCCCAACAGAAAATGACTTTAAAACTAAATTTACAGAAGAAGCTTATTCAAAATATATATTAACAGACAAAGTGAATGCTAAGGGTCGAACGAAATTATTTCGCCTTGCTTGGGATTTAACGATGAGTTCCTTTGGAACTAGGCAAACATTGTATGAACGCTTCTTCTTTGGTGATCCAACAAGGTTAGCTACAAATTTATATAAGAGCTATCCACGGGATGAATATAGAGAGAGAGTTTTATCCTTCCTTAATATTGGACCATTAGACAATTAAGAATTTGTCACCATTTTCTATTTACATTTCTCTTGACCAGTAGGTTATTTTTTTCGCTAGTTGCTCTGCAATTTTTTTTGAAGTTCTAAGCTCAATCGATTGAAAAAGTTCACTGTATAGCTCTTCATAGGACATATTATAATCAAATATCGTGGACCATTGTATTTGTGGAATAGCGACCAATGTATATTCCTCTTTTTTATTTTCATAAATGTAAACATTTTCGATGT
Organism: Bacillus carboniphilus; assembly: GCF_020524035.2. Lineage (NCBI taxonomy): Bacteria > Bacillati > Bacillota > Bacilli > Caryophanales > Bacillaceae > Bacillus > Bacillus carboniphilus. The sequence goes on from NZ_CP129013.1 coordinate 1,948,929, forward strand.
TAACATCGTCAAACGTTATGTTCGCTTTTCTTATTTTCATAATTATTTCTCCTTTCGCATAAAATGTACCTAATTATTATACATTTTTTTTAACATATAAGAATAAGAAAAGCGCAAGTGCCCGTTTAGCAACGAAGGGGCAAAGGAACGTCAACTAAGTACAGTCACGTCCTGTGACTAACGTTGACGCTAGCCCGTCCTGGGCATCGCCGTATGAGATAAAGGAAACACGAAAAACCGCAGGCTTCGATGTTGACTTATCATAAGGAGGAGGGCGAGGAATGAGGAATAATGAACGTCAACTAAGTTCAGCCACATCCTGTGACTAACGTTGACGCTAGCACATCGTGTGCGTCGGAGTTGCTGGGCGCTGGAGCTAGACAACGATGAAAGCACTCTCTTATAAAGGACAAAGTTTATACATTCTTATCTTTTTAAAAAAACAGGTGATTAGGGTCACCTGTTTTCATCTAAGAACAATCTATCTACAAGTTAAAAAACTGATTTTGATCAAACACATTAGGATTATATTCATTTGAAATATTTTTTTCATTGTAGTAACGATGTATATCACCACTATTATTGCTTCCGGCACCGCTAGCAGCTTTTAAACTACTTTTAGGAGATAATTTAAACGTGTCACCTACTTTAATCCCACCATCTTGAATTCTTTCTACTTCCATCGGTCCAACAAAAGCTGGCATTAAACATTCTCCTTTCAACTTATCATATGGTTCAGATATAAAATATGCAGGGATTTATTTAGTGGTGCAAGTATATATGTTTAATAATCTCCTTTTAAGGAGGAATCCTCATTGTTTATTATGCCTGTTGATAAAGATCTCTATATTCAACTATTAGAAACACATCATGCTAGTGAATTGTATATGCTCATAGAAAAAAATAGACTCTTCTTACAAGAATGGTTGCCGTGGGTAGCTTATACAACTACACCAGAACAAGTTCAACAATTTATTCAACTTTGGCTTGAACAGTTTTCACAAAATAATGGGTTTAATGGAGGAATACGATATCATCAACAATTAGTAGGGGTAATTGGAATGCATCATATTGACTGGCAGAACCTAAAAACAATGATTGGATATTTATTAGAAGAAAGGGCTCAAGGGAAAGGTATTATGACCAAATGTACTTCCGTCATGTTAGATTATATTTTCTTTGAAAAAGGATTACACCGTGTAGAAATTAGCTGTGGAGAACATAATGAAAAAAGTTGCGCAATACCTGAACGACTGCGTTTTAAAAAAGAAGGAGTATCAAGGGATGGAGAAAGATTAATGAACCGCTTTCATTCATTAATAAACTATTCCATGCTTAGAGATGAATGGCTAAAGTTAAAAGAATTTAAATAATTTTAGAATATTCATTTTATTTATGATAACCTATAAAGAAAAGATAAAATAAAGGCTGGCTCAAAGGGTGATCGAATGTTAGATATTGAACAAATGAAAACATTTCTTGCCGTTGCACAAACTCATCATTTTACTAAAGCAGCAAAAGAATTAGGTGTAACACAATCTACAGTCACATCAAGAATCAAGCAAATTGAAAGTATATATGGAACCTCTTTATTTTCTAGGAATAATAGAAAAGTAGAACTGACAACAGCTGGTCAATCTGTCGTTCCTATTTTCCAACGAACTTTGCAGCTCCTGGAACAATCCATTTCAACTATTCAAAATCGCAACCGGTATTTACAAAAACTATCTATCTCTTGTATTGATCCAATATGGACGAATAATTTCATAACAATGGTTCGCGACTTCTCATCTCATTATCCTGAAATTTCGTTTTCATATAAATCATTGTCAAACACGGATTCCCTGCATACACTCACTGATGGAATATCAGATATTTGTTTAACCTCTAGACCTATCTATCATTCAGATATCAAATGCGAAAAAGTTATTGAGGATCAGTATACGTTATTTGCACATCAAGATAGTAGAAAAGTAAAAACAATATCGCCTAATTTATTTAAAAAGTCCTTGTTTATTGAATACCCATGGGATGAGACGTTTAACCAATGGTTTAAGAAGCATGTTTCTTATCAAGTAGCTGACTTGAAAATTGAAAGTTATCCTTTACTAATTAAGTTAATGAAACAAGAGAAAACATTTTATTCCGTTTCATTAAAAAGTACAATTATGCAAGAAGATGATTTTACTCCTATCAAATTAACGATGAAAGAACCGTTTCCAAATCAAAGTATTTTCATAGCCTATAAAAAAAGCCATCCTCTTTCAACATGTTTAAATGAATTACACCAAAAAATAGAAATATTTTATCAAACCATCATCAAGTCCAATTTAATGGATAATGAAGCACCTCCCCTTCCTTGGCAACAACCGTTAGAACTAAATAAGATGCTTTAGTAAAGCTGCATCTTTATTATGCAAAAACCAAGCGGGCTAGGCAAGTCCATAGAACGTGGATGCTTTCCACTCCTGAAAGGTTTTAATCGTTTAAAAAGAGCTTGTCCTCCTAACTGGAGGCAAACTCTTTTTCTATCTTTTAATATACGCCTACTGCATTCCAAGCATCTTTTACTGCATTGTACTCAGTACTATTGCTACCATAAATATCAGCTGCAGATTGAAGCAATGCTGCACGTGCATCAGTAAACTGACTTGTAGATGTTAAATAGTTTGTTAGAGCACGGTAATAGATCTTTTCTGCTTTTGAATCACCAATTTCTTGAATGGTGTAGTAAGCCGCCTTGTTTGGAATTCCACTATTAATATGAACTCCACCCCAGTCACCTTCCTTAGTTTCAGGAAGATTTTGATAATTATTCATATGAGCAGGTTGATCATATAAAGTTGGATCAGACAAACTTCTTAAAGCATCTCCTGAGCGACTTGGTGTGTAAATATCTTCACCTAATAAGAAATCCTCTGGTTCAACAAAGTAACCAAATACGTCAGAAAAGGATTCGTTTAAAGCCCCTGATTGACTGACATATTCCAAACCGGCTGTATATTCTGTTACAGCATGTGTTAATTCATGAGCAACAACGTCTAATGCGCCAGATAATGGATCGAAAGTATACCCATCTCCATCACCGTAGACCATTTGCGTCCCATTCCAGAATGCATTATTGTAATTTGAATCATAGTTTACAGTCGAACGAATCGTTGAACCTCTATCATCAAAACTATTTCGGTCATGAGTTTCATAGAAATAATCATAAACAATTTCCGCATTCGCGTGCGCATCGACTGCTGCACCTTGAGAACGTGAAGTCCAAGCATTGTTCCTATCAGTAGAATAAGACCCTGGTAAAGACGTGTAATTATTAGCTGTTCTTGTTTGAATCGTACCACTCATTGCTGACTTTGTTTCATCATATAAATAATACGTACCGTTATAGTAATATGTGTTTAACGACTTCTTATCTCCATTAACTCCATACCCATATCCAGTTGTTGATGCTTCATGGATAACGTTTTGAGATGAAATTACTTTTCCATTTTTTGCATTAATATAAATCATCCAGTTAGCTCCGTATGGCTGAATGAATTGCAAATTCACTTTATACGCTAATAAGAATTTCCCCTCATTTTCATATACAACTAACTCAGCATTTTCCACTGTATCTTCAACATCACTGAAAGCAAATGGATCTGAGAGGTCTTTTTCAACAATGGTTTCTTCTTTATTAAGATCGATATGTTTCCATGCTTTTTTCAATGCTTTATTCGTGTCTATTTTTGCTTTCGTATTTTTTAATTTTTTTGATGCTTCTGGTTGGAGATTCCCGTTTGTAGCAACGACTTCCCCTTCTTTATTGACATGAACTAAGAATTCACTACCATCCACTGGGACACTATTTACATGTTGAATATATTTATAATGTTTCATTCCAATTTCATCATTTTCTACTCTTACTAGTTTTAATTGGGCACGAGGATCGATATCAAATAATTGTCGGTTTTCCTCTAAGAAGGATTCAACTTGCCCGCTAGATTTAACAGAATCATCAGATAACTTACCTGATAAAAAGGTAGGTGAATCTTTCTCTTCATTCCATTGTTTCTCTACTAATTCAAGCTTCTCTAGTGCCTCTTTCTTCTCTTTACTCGTTTCCTGCTAGAACTCCGGGTGCAAACGTTGCAACTGATAGTCCAGTAGCTAATACAACAGCTAAACTTTGTTTTTTCAAAAATATCTCTCCCCTTTTTTAAAATAGTTTGAAAAATTGTTATAAAAACACCTTAGCATAGAAATAGACATACGTATATTGGGAAACTTGTCGAAAAATCTAATGAATATACAAAAGATTTTATATTTATTTCCCAATTTTATATGTCTACTATTCTTGATATAATAGATTGTTCATCAAATTTAATAAAAACAAATATACAGGTCGATAGTTTCATAAATATTTTAGAACGTTTTAACTATTGTTCATAATGTATTTGCTCTTTCATTGACTCTTTACGGAAAAAAAGTGTATAATCTTGATTTGATTTTCTTCCAAAAATGCGAAAACAATATACATATGTAAAAACAAATCCCAGCGAGAAAAATGAAAACAAAATAACAATAATCATTTCGAAATACTTCATTTGAACAACTCCAATTTACAGATATTTTCTCTACTGTTTTGACGACAGTCATCGACAAAAAGTTTCATAATGTTAAACCTTTAATAAACTTCATTTTGTTTTAATAGCATTTACATAACAATCACAAATGTATTTTAAATTCTTTTGAAATTCGAAGTAAACACTTCTAGAATTCTCCAAGTACGTGTTCAAAAAGTAGGGGGAAAAAGAGCCGAGAAGTCGAAAAGTATCATCGCCTTGATCAGCCACGACAAACATAAGATGGGATTACTTTGAAAGGTGCTCTTTACCTTTCATGAAATCCTAGCTATTTCTGAAGATCTACTAATACAATGGATCATCAACTAAGAACGGCCACGTCCTGTGGCAACGTTGATACTAGAACATCCTGTTCATCGACGTCCTGTGGGTAACGTAGATCCACCCCCTTCCTGTAGGCGTCTCCTGGCTAGGCGATAGAACTAGACAAGAACGAGGCGCCTAGTCAAAGGAACGCAGGCTAAGTTCAGTCACGTCCTGTGACAGCGTCTGCGCTAGCCCGTCCTGGTCATCGAAGTACTCGCAGTGTACGTACACATAAAGGATCACAGGCTAAGAACAACCACGTCGCGCGAGTTAACGACTGCGCTAGCACATCGTGTGCGCCTGAGGAGCGGAAACGCAAACCAACAAAGTTATTCGACAGCAATTTTTCATGACTTTTTGAACAGCCTCTTCAAGGTTACTCGCTAATAAGCTACCCTTCATACCTTAGTCTCATTCAGACTATTCAGTCATCTTACTTTCGAATCATTTTCATGTGACATTAATCATATTTAACAAAAAAGTATATCTAATTTTACATATCTATTATATGATTATTCACGTGATAGTTTCAGACTATTTCAATAATAATATACGGAGGTTTTGTCATTTGAGAAGAAAACTACTATTGTTACTCGTCTTTGTTATGTTTATTCCACAAGTAGCTGAGGCAGGAAAGTTTTTCCCTGGAGAAACTAGCACTCCTGGTGAATGGTTTTTAGGAGACATACCTACTGAGATTGATTACTCAAAAGCCCCTTTGGTATTTGTTCATGGTTTGAATAGCTCGGCAGAGACATGGACCGACGACAATGATATGGATGAAATGGTTTACGAGAATGGATATGAAAGCGCTTATATTAATCTATATCCTGAAGAAGATATGTGGGATAATGGAAAACTATTAAAAGAAAAATTAGAAGAGATATATGACCATTTTGGAAGAAAGGTCATTCTTGTAACGCATAGTAAAGGTGGAATTGATTCGCAGGCTGCATTAGTTCATGAGGGCGCTGATGAATATGTAGAAAAGGTAATTACGCTATCAACTCCTCATTATGGTTCTCAGTTAGCAGATCTTGCATACAGTAGTTGGGCTAGCTGGCTGACTTCTATCATTGGTAGTAAAAGTGATGCTCTTTATTCACTTCAAACAAGCTACATGAGCTATTTTAGAGAGCAGACAGATTCCGACCCTGATAGTCAGTCCACACCTATCTATACATTTGGCGGAAAGGATTGGGGTTCTTTTGGGGGATACCTTTTTTGGGGAGGATTATACTTAAGCAGCTATGGAAAAAATGATGGTGCTGTTACCGTTAAAAGTTCAAGGCTGCCGTATTCAACAGAAATAAGCGTTGGAAATTGGGATCACTCTACCATCAAAACGGGTAGTGCAACCTTTAACCTATTCGAGTCATATTTAACTAGTTCGAATGCAAATCAAAATTCACTGACAACCTCATCCACATTATCAAAACAGAACACATTCAATTTAGTACAAAATTACAATAGCTCTTTTACGACTAATGTCTCTTTGGATGAAGAAAAGACTACTGCTAACTCTATTTTTCGCGGTGGAGAATATATTGGAAAACAAAAGGAAACATTTTTTGTAGATGAAACGACAACCTCAATTAATCTTGATTGGATGAGTGCATACGAAGATACGAAAATTACGTTGATTAGTCCAAGTAAAAAGGTGTATAAAAATGTTCAAACATCCCTTGATGTAGACTCTGTTTTTAAAGGAGCCTATCACCACAAAATAACAGTAAATAAACCTGAAGTAGGAAAGTGGACGGTTAAAGCGAAACAACCTAATAAGAAGGATGGATACTTCTTACAAATATCATTTGATAGTGATTTGAATGACGACCTTGAAATTGAAAAGAAAAAGACGACAAAAAATAAAGTTCAGATGAAACAACAAGTTAAACACATTAAAAAGAATTCTCTCTCAACAGATGTAACGATTCAGTATTCAGAAAATGGCGAAAAGAAAGAAGAAAAACTATCTTCTACTAACATTAAAGATCTCTCGGACATCCCTCTACAAAATAAAGGAGAAGGTATTTATCATATCTCGATGGAAATAGAAGGTAATACAGAGAGAAATAATAAATTTGAACGATCTCTCCTTTATACTATCTACATTGATGACAAAGGAAAAGTACACCAAAAGTAAGGATACAAAGGTGGCTTAAGCTGTACTGCTTGAAGATTTCTTCTTCCTATTTTGAACAGCTTGAGTCACTTTCATTTCTAAATCAGCAATTTTTTTACTCGCTAAATGTAACTCTATTTTCCGATAATGATGCCTTCCAAACGGTTCTTCATCTAATTCATCCGCTAATTTCACAACCTTTTGCAGGGGACTTACTGCTAACTCACCATCTGGCAAGTAAGAATCTGTATGCAGTAATATGGCGATGGCAATTTTTTTAGCATCTTGAGGCTTCTCGCCGAGCTTGATCAAAAGCTTGTGTGCACGTTCAGCCCCTTTAATGGCGTGTATGTCATTTTCCCGATACCTTTGAAAATCCCATGTTCCATCGGTATACCATTCGTAATGTCCAATATCATGAAGCAGGGCAGCCTTTGTTGCTAAATCAGGATTTACTTCATGACTTATGGATAATTCGAAAGCATGAAAACTAGTAGAGATGGCATGCGCTAAACCTGAACGTTTTAAATATTTTTGTGCAATAGGGTCATTAAAAACATCCGTTAACGATACTCTTCTCATTTCCAAATACCCTCCTAAAAGTTTTCTTTACAACATAACATATAGCAAACTATGCTTCAACTCATTTGGCATATTTTATAACCAATCTTCTCATTCAATAGTATTTGAGTGTTGTGTTTTGAAAAGTCCTGATCAATAGTGTATAATTACACTAACACTACTTAAGTTAGGAATGACCTATGTGAAAAAGAAAGATTGGATCAAGCTCATATCGACTAAGATACGTTTAATACGAACCGAACAACATTATACTCAAAATGAATTCGCTGAAATTGTCGGAATAAGCAAGAAAACACTGGTACAAATTGAAAAAGAAAGACAACTTGCAAGCTGGCCTTTAGTAGTCACTATCTGTGCTATATTTAAAGAGAGTGAACTGTTGCAGCAACTTGCAGGTGGAGAACCTATTGAACTTGTTACTCTACTCTCCCCTGCAAAAGCCACCGATCCAAAAAGAAAAAACACTCGGAGGTAAAGTATGGTGGAAAAATATAGAACATTCAGATGGATTTCGATTACAACAAAATTTAATTAGTCAACATTATCGTATCCTAGATGACCAAGACTTCAGGTGCTTTTTTTCATTTGATTATGAAGAAGCCCTATTATTTTTTGAAAAACTAAAAAGAGATAAACACATATAAGCCTGTGTTTATCTCTTTTCCCATTCAACCGAAAATACAACACCATTTTGACTATTTTCAATGGTTAATTTCACATTATGCAAATCAGCAATCCGCTTCATTATTGCTAATCCTAACCCAAAATTCCCGTTTTCTCCTTTAACAAAAGGTTTAAAAATAGATTGAGCAACCTCTTCTGAAATCGGATCACCATCGTTTTTAAAAGTAGCTATGACCTCTCCTTCTATCGTTTTGTAAATATCAATGGAAATTTTCGTTTTTGCATACTTAAGCGCATTGTCAATCATATTTTCAAAAAATATTTTCCACTGTTCGTGGTCACCTATAATTGTGACATCTTCAATTGAAGAATCTATGTTCACTTCTTCTCGTTTATGATGGAGACGGATAATTACCTGCTCAACAAGTAGTTTTATATTTATTTTTTCTTTTTTTCGTTTTTGTGAAGCTAAATAGTCCAGTTTAGTTAAATATAATAAATTTTTAATCTTTTTCTCAAGTTGTGCCGCTTCTTCCTCTATCACTTCTGCTGAACCTACTAGACTACCTGAAGGATAAATCCCATCTTTAAGCGCCTCAGCATAGCTTCTTATCACCATAACAGGTGTTTTCAAGTCATGTGACACATGTTGAAGCATAGTTTGCTGGGTCTCATCTTGCTTTTTTAATTGCTGTCTCATTACTTCAATAGATGAAGCTAAGACACCAATTTCATCCGTTCGATCTAACTCAAGTGGTTCATTCCATTTTTTCTTAGCAAGTTTTTGAACATGCCTTTGGATTTGAACAAGCGGTTTTACGAACCATTTTGAAAAGAAAATCGACAACACTACCGCTCCTAATAAAACAACTCCTAAAACAAGGTACAAGCGTTGAAGTAAAGTTGATACGAGCTCTTCACGATACGTCTCCCAAAGAAATGAGACAAGATAAAATTCCTGACCATTGATAATGACACTATTTTTTATGACATAAAACATCTTTTTCCCATCAATTTCTTTTTCATAACGTTTCGATTCTTCTTCCTGACTTATAGCTTGGTGAATAATAGAATTTAATGTCTCTATAGGGTTGGGAATTGAAAAGCTATCTTTTTTATTAAGTCGATAAGTTTGATTAGATTCTTTATGGATAACAAATTCCTTAACTGACCGGAACGATTGTTGATCAGATTCATCAATTTCCCATTGTTGTAACCCATCTCTCGTTTGATAATTTTGCCAATCTTCAATCGTTCGATAAATCTCATTTGTAAAAAAACTATTTAACGTCATAGGGATGACCAACGATAATATGCCACCAATCAAGATTGAAAAGCAGGTAAAAATAATCAATAGCTGTTGCCATATTGGTCTATTTTTCATGTACGTCCACCGCTCGGTATCCGAAACCATAAACCGTTTCTATATTTATAAAGGGCATTTTCCTTCTTATTCTTCTTACTAAATCATCAACCACTCGATCGGAACCAAAGTAATCTTCTCCCCACACTAGGTTTAAGATCTCTTCTCTTGAGAACGCTCGTCCAATATGATCAGCAAACAAGGCAAAAAGATCAAATTCCAATGATGTTAGAGAAAGTGGATTTCCATCTAAAAACACGAGACGTTTTTGTTTGTTAATCTCATATGGTCCATATTTTTCAATATTTGTTTGGAATTTTTCATACGTACGATTTAAGATTTTTTTTGCTCGAATAATTAATTCCTTTGGCAAAAAAGGCTTCGATAAATAGTCTTCACTTCCAAGCTCTAACCCTAATATACGATCTAAGTCCGCGTCCCTTGCACTAATAAAAATAACAGGGGTGGACTGATTATGATCTTTTATTTTCTTTAATATTTCATATCCATCTACTTCAGGTAACATAATGTCTAGTATCCACAAATGAGGTTCATTTGCAATTACATTTAATGCCTCCTTCCCATTGGTAAAAGAGGTAACATCCCATCCTTCTTGTCTTAAATACATCGTTAATACTTGATTTAAATGGTGCTCATCTTCAACTAAATATATTTTAAAACTCATGAAAACACTCCTCTACGTTCATCTTTCTTTTAACAATCATAAAACATGATGACGAGATAATCTATAATGTATTAATCTAATATTATGTTGAATAACACAAAAGAAGGTGAGTATATGAATCATGACCCTTTTAAGTATAGCTTTAACAACTTAGACGATATTGCAGATCGAATAAGTGAAATCCTTCAATGTGCCATCACAATAGAAGATATTAACCATCGATTATTAGCCTATAGTTCGCATAAATCGGGAACAGATGACGCAAGAACAGCCACAATTATCGAACGAAGAGTACCAGAAAAAGTAATTAATCGCCTATGGAAAGATGGGATTATTCCTAAACTACTACAAACAGACAATCCGATCAGAATTAAAAATATTGAAGAGATTGGACTAAACGACCGTGTCGCTATTTCCATATGGCATAAACAGGAAGTTGTAGGATTTATTTGGGCCCTTGAAAATGAAAAAAACCTTGAAAAGGATGACATCGAATTACTAAAAAAAGCAGCAAAGTCAGTCAAAAACAAATTATTAAACCTTCAAGCAAGAAGAATTAAAAAGGTGGAAAAAAGCCAAGAGTTTTTTTGGAAATTACTTACTGGACATGTAGCAACGACCAAAGAGATAAAGGCAGGTATTGAAGAACTTTTATATACAGTGCCATCATCTTATTCGATTGTGATTTTAAAATTTCCACACCCAATTGATGAAGGAACAGAGAAACATATCCATTATCTTTTAGAGACAACACAGCAAGTGACGATCCTTCTTTCAACCATTGATTATAATGAATTACTGATGTTTATTATCCCAAAAACGGAATATCCATTAAAAGATATTAAAACCTTTTTACATTGGTTGGATTTACAACTAGGCGACCGTTACTCTATCAAAGGAGTTATGGCCAGTATTGGTGGTATTTATCAAGATTTAACAAACATTGTAGGAAGTTATCAAGAAGCTCAAACCGTACTGAAAATAAAAGAAAAATTCCCAACTGAAACGCTCGATCTCGTTAGTTATTCTGAACTAGGAATTTATCAATACTTAGATATCTTAGCAGATCAAAGAAAGCGGTATGGATTTATTAATTATTCCTTGATGAAGTTACTTCAATATGACGAATATCACAATACAGACTTAGTAAAAACATTGGAAGCATTCCTTGATGAAGACGGCAATGCCAAATCTGCTGCCAATTCATTAAAGGTTCACCTTAATACGCTTAGTTATCGTATCAAAAGAATTGAACAAATAGGTGAGATTGATTTAAAAAATATCAATCAAAAAATGACAATCTATTTAGATTTGAAAATACGTAAAATGACTTTGTGAATTTTCACAAAGTCATTTATTAAATTTCTCCTTTTCAAACAAACAACCTTTTCACATTTTTAATTATACTAATAATAAATTATATGGTTATTATACGAAGAATAACATTAGGTTTTTTGCATAAAGGAGGAATCTTTATGATTATTGGTGTACCAAAAGAGATAAAAAATAACGAAAACCGCGTGGCTTTAACACCTGCTAACGTCTCCCAATTGGTCAGTCATGGACATAAAGTCTATGTTGAACAAGAAGTTGGGGCAGGAAGTAACTTCTTTGATGAAGACTATGAAAATGCAGGTGCACAAGTCCTCTCTGATGCGAGTGATGTTTGGTCACATGCAAATATGGTTATGAAAGTAAAAGAACCATTATCTGAAGAATATCAATTTTTCAGAGACGATTTGATCTTATTCACCTACTTGCACTTAGCTGCTGAACCCAACCTTACAGAAGCATTAAAGAACAGTGGAATTACAGCCATTGCTTATGAGACGGTCGCTGATGGACACTCTCTTCCATTATTAACTCCTATGAGTGAGGTTGCTGGTCGAATGTCAGCACAAATTGGAGCTCAATTATTAGAGAAACCAAAAGGTGGAAAAGGCATTCTCCTGTCTGGTGTTCCAGGGGTGAGTAGGGGCAAGGTAATCATTATTGGAGGCGGTGTTGTTGGAACAAATGCCGCTAAAATTGCAATTGGACTCGGAGCGGATGTAACAATTGTCGATGTTAACGCCAATCGATTACGACAATTAGAAGACATTTTTGGAAACCAGATTAAAACATTAATTTCGAATCCCACAACACTTATTCAAGCAGTTGCTGAAGCAGATTTACTAATATGCGCGGTGTTAATTCCTGGAGCAAAGGCTCCTACGTTAGTAACAGAAAAAATGGTAAAAACAATGAAAAAGGGCTCAGTCATCGTTGATGTAGCCATTGACCAAGGTGGAATTGTAGAAACGATCGATCATATAACGACTCATGATAACCCAACTTACGAAAAGCATGGTGTTTTACACTATGCAGTAGCAAATATGCCTGGTGCTGTTCCACAGACCTCAACAATCGCCCTTACAAATGTGACAGTACCTTTTGCCCTTGAAATAGCAGACAAAGGTTTGCAAACGGCTCTTTCTGATAACCCTAGTTTAAAACATGGTGTAAATGTAGCCGCAGGTCAAGTAACATATAAAGCCATTGCGAACGATTTATCATACACCTATGTCCCAGTTGAAACAGCTTTACAAGAAGTAACAACAAAAATATAATCTGCCCATAGAACAACCTCGAATCAACTAAAAAGCTACCTTCCATAATTTAGAGGTAGCTTTTTACCTTATCTTTAACTAATAGCTGGCAATAAAATATATACATTTGTTCCTTTTCCTTCAATACTTTCAAACTGAATATCACCTAAATGCTCTTCTTTTATTATTTTATAACAAACGGTTAAACCTAACCCTGTTCCACGGTCTTTTGTTGTGAAGAAAGGCTCCCCTAACTTTTCTAACATTCCAGGAGGAATACCCCCACCTTCATCCTTAATGGACACATCAATATAGGTGCCGTATGAAGTAACCTCTATATCAATTTTACCCTCACTTGACATTGATTCAATCGAATTTTTAATCAAGTTGATAAATACTTGTTTCAGATGGTTTTTATTCGCTTTGATCAACGGCAATTGATTTTGAACAGTATAATTAAGTTCAATATCCTTTTTTTTGAGCCGCTGTACTCATTAATAAAATAACATCTTCTAAAATCCCCTCAACTCTTTCCTCTGTAAAATCTTTTTGATGAGGTTTTGAAATAATGAGAAGCTCTCCAATGACTTCATTCATTCTGTCGATTTCTTCTTCCATAATTTTATAATATTTCATTGAACGATCATCATACGTATAGGACTCCTTTAGAAATTGTATAAACCCTTTAATGGAAGTCAACGGATTACGAATTTCATGAGCAATCCCCGCAGCTAGTTCGCCTATGACACTCATCTTTTCTGATTGAAGAATAAAGTCTTCCTGTTTTTTTTAATTCAGTAACATCATTACCTATACAAAGAAGAAATAGCTTCCCTTTCATATGAATAGGAATCTTCGTTACTTCAATAATTCTTTTCTCACCTTGATAAGATTCAATTACTTCAATTGACTTGTTTTTCTTGACTTTGTTTTCAAGTATAAAACGTTCTTCCTGTTCAATGGTCGTTGCTCTTTGAGAGTTGTTATCTAATTCTGTTTCTTTTCTTCCTATCATTTCTTTTTCAGACAACCCGTATAATTGCTTAAGTGATGAATTAATGAGGATAAACCTATGATTAAAATCCTTCACATAAATATAGCTTGGATTTAAATGAATAATTTTAGCCAATAAATATCTGTACTCTTTCAAATCAATATTAATCATAGAAAGATTATTAGATTGCAAAGTAAAAAAACCTGTAAATATAATAATCGTAGATAGCACTGACCCAAAATTCGAAAAAAATATAGGGATGACTTCCATTTTACTTAATATCCCTATAATAAAAATAAGAAATACAGCAGTGGATAAATATGTACAAAATATTCTTAAGGAAGCTTCTTTCAAACGAAAAGTAATAAAAATAAGTAAAAGAATCCCCAACATTCCGATGATATCATTTAAAAAGAATATCCAACCTAATGAACCATAGTGAGGATAAAAATATGAAAGATCATGATAGGTTTTAAGTTCCAGACCAGCTATTCCAAAATTAGACCAACTAAAGATATAAACAATGGTTGAGAAAACAAGTAACAAATAAAAGAATCTTTTATTCACCCAATTAAAATGATGATGATAAAAAATATCTTCAGATGGAACGTATTTAATTAATAATCTAGAAATCAAAAATATTACTGGTGTCGTATAAATGTTGGCTATATTAAGAACTTTATATAAAAAATGAACGGTCTGTTCATCAAACAAATTCACACTATATAAAAGGGAGATGTTTACTTGCCCTAAAAATTGAAAAGCTAAATAAATGATTACCACTTTTGATAATGGTATACGGTAAAGCAGAAAAATAACAAAAACAAACGAAAGTGGAATCAAAGAAACAAGGAACAGAAGCATAAAAATCATATTCAATCACTCCAAACAAGCTACCTCTTCTATCCTCTCAACAATTTCTTACAATGAATTTGTAATGATAATTTTTAATCACCTCATTAACTATACTAAAATTTCTTTTTTCTATCTATATATTTCACTAAATTCAATGAAAACAACGTTAAAGACTCAACCAACATATTTCAAGTTAGCCTAATTAAATCCTAAAAGGGGAAAACAAATTCAAAAATGTTAACCTTATATTATAATAAGTTGACAATACTAGTGTTTATCAATTAAATTAAGTCTATAGAAATATATATACGAGGAGTGATTATATTGAAATCAATTCGAGCTTACGATATTACTTTAGTAGCTATGTTTGCAGCTCTCATGGCAATTGGAGCAAACCTTACCTCTTGGGCTCCTTTTCTACAAGTAGGGGGGGTACCTCTTTCCATGGCACCATTTTTTTGTATTTTAGCAGGGCTCCTTTTAGGAAGTCGATTAGGTGCCTTATCTATGACTGTCTATATGTTAGTAGGAATCGTAGGAGCACCCGTTTTTGCTCAGTTTAAATCAGGTATATTCGTTATTATTGGCCCGACAGGTGGGTTTATCATTTCATATATTTTAACCGCCTATGTTTCAGGGAAAATAGTCGAAAGAAAAAAAGAACCTACTTTCCCAACATTCCTGATTGCTTCATTAGTAGGAATTTCTACTATTTATTTATTTGGGACAACGTATTTCTGGGTAGCCAATAATGTTTGGCTAGACTTTAAAATGGGGTATGGAGCAGCCTGGGGAATCATGAGTTCGTTTATGATAAAGGATTTGGCCTTTACCATTTTGGGAGCAATCATTGCTCCAAGAGTTTTTCAAGCAGTAAAACGAGCAACTAACTATCAAAAACATCATGCGGCATAAGAAAAGCTAGAGGGACACGATAAATCTTTAAAGTGCGTGTTCAAAAAGGCGGGAAAAAAGAGCCGAGAAGAACGAGGCGACGAAGCTATGAGCACCACAGTGTACGTTCTTTGTACATGAGGAGTGTAATAGCGAGACAACAAAGTTATTCGACTGCAATTTTTTTAAGACTTTTTGAACAACCTCTTAAAGGATGGAATCTAAATAAGAAAGCAAAGTTAGAACATTTTTCAGGCCATATAAGTCTGTTAAAAAAGCTGGCGATTGCCAGCTTTTTTTATTCACTAAAATTTTCAATGAAGTTCGCAAGAGTCCTTGACATAACACCTGTGGCTCCACTTGGACCTAAATCATCCGCTTGTTTTTTCATAGCCGTACCTGCAATATCTAAATGAACCCATGGTGTTTTCTCGACAAATTCTTGTAAGAAAGCAGCAGCAAAAATGGCGTGACCGTCACGTCCAGGAGAATTGTTTAAATCAGCTACTTTACTTTTACATACCCGTTCTTTATGTTTAGGAGGTATAGGCAATTGCCAAATTGGCTCTCCGCAATTTTCAGATGCTTTTTCGACAGACTGGAGTAACTCTTGATCATTGGTCATTGTTCCTGTGGTCTCATTTCCAAGAGCAACAACAACCCCTCCCGTTAAAGTTGCTACATCTATTATATACTTGGCTCCATTTTGCTTGGCATAGGTAATTCCATCAGCTAGAGCTAATCGACCTTCTGCATCTGTATTTAATACCTCAATTGTTTTACCAGACATAGAAGTGATGACATCATCTGGTTTCATTGCTCCACCGCTAATCATGTTATCTGTTGAAGGTATAACCGCTAACACATTTTGTTCAGGTTTTATCTGCGCTATAATTTCCATTGCTCCTAAAACAGATGCGGCTCCCCCCATATCTGTTTTCATTTCAACAATACTGTCTTTAGATTTCAAGGAATATCCACCTGTATCAAAAGTAATTCCTTTCCCAACAAGGGCAATAACATCTTCCCAGTTCTTCTTCCCTTGATACTTAAGTATTATCATTTTAGGTGGCTCTTCAGAACCTTTGTTTACAGCTAATAAAGCACCCATTCCTAAAGACTCCATTTGATCTTTTTCAAGTATGTCATATTGCAATCCATACTGTTGGGCAATCGAAATAGCTTCTTCTGCCATCTTTGTAGGAGTTAAAATATTACCAGGCATATTTACTAACGTACGTGCCTTATTCGCACCTGTTCCATATAAGGACCCTACCTTGATATTCGCTGATATTGCTTTATGTTCACCGTTTGTATCAACTTGTACCTTTTTGAGGTTTGAAACTTCCTCACCTGTTTCACTTTTCTTATAATGAACAATGCGATAAGTCGAAAGAGTAGCAGCTTCCCCTAATAGTTGCGCTATTTTCACTTCATCAATTTCTGATTGTATAAAGGTATCTAAAACAACACTAACTTCTTGATGTCCATCGCCTTGAACCTTTTGACACACCCGTCCGAAAGCTTCTCTTGCTATATCAACACTGTATTGATCTTTATATCCTAGCCCAACAAAATAGATTCTTTTTATAGGTAACTTACCTAGCGTATGTATTGTACTCACTTTTTTTGAGTCTGAACGAATGTCTTTATCTTTGATCATGTCCATTAAGGAGCCATCCATTTGACGATCCATTTCTAAGATTGTTTCATTATAGGACGTATCTTCTTTGAAAACTCCAACTATTAACGTTTTTTTCTCATATAGATGTTCTTTCTTTTTTACTGTGAACTCCATTCCTACACCTCCGAGGTTATTTCTTTATGTTTTACGAACTCTCTTTATTATAAATGATCCACTCATATTTTTCGATTCCCTAAATATTAGTCTCAAGCAATCAATATTTAAATTCACTTCTTTAAAAAATCATCCTTTTTTTATGGTAAGATAATGGTTAAAATAAAAACATTGATTTCTTTTGATCATTGTTTAAAGGAGCGTTCTCAATCACATGAATGAACTGTTAAACTTTCCTTTACTTTCTTCTTTATGCGCCATTTTTTTTGCTCAATTTATAAAAGTACCCATACAATTTGTCGTTAGCAAAAAATTAGATTGGTCACTTTTAACTAGTACAGGAGGAATGCCTAGTTCTCATTCCGCAGCAGTAACTGCCTTATCAACGGCTATCGCTATAGATCATGGCTTTCATTCTCCTATATTTGCAGTTGCTGCCATTTTTTCAATTATTACAATGTTTGATGCTACTGGTGTACGAAGACATGCGGGTGAACAAGCTACCGTACTTAATAAATTAGTAATTGATTTCAATCGTTTTGTAGAGGAAGCCAAAATATGGCCTAAAATAGAAGAACAAGAAAAACAAAGAAGGCTAAAAGAGCTTTTAGGTCACCAACCTATAGAGGTCTTTTTTGGAGGACTTACCGGAATTTTATTAACTCTTTTTTTACACTACATCCTATCTACATGATTATGTAAATTATCGGAAAAGAAAAGAGCTAACAACGTACTGTTAGCTCTTTTCTTTTAAATATTTTTGCCTAAAAACTTGCATGTCTTTATTTTCGTTTAACTTTCTTAACTCTTGTTCCGTTAACTTTCCATTTCCTTTTTTAATGATGTATACTTCAAGTTGTTTTTTTCCCCATTCAGTGTAAACCTCATTTACAGAGTCAAAGTAAAGGTCTAAACGATTTCCTTTTATAGCCCCACCTTTATCAGCAACTACTCCGTACCCATAATTAGGAATATAGATAACTGTACCAATTGGAAATACCTCAAGGTCTGCCGCAATTGTTGAGTATAAATCTCGCTTCACCTCAACACCTGAATAGGTTAGGCCATACTGTGGATGATTTGGCGTTTTTCCCGTTGATTCATAACCTGCTGTATAACCTGTTGCCAATACCGTTTTACTTGGATATTGCGACCAATCAAAATGATCTAAAGACATATTCTCATTTATTTTCGCTTCACTAGATGAAGTTTTTGTAGTTGCGCTGATTGACTATGTAATGATTTATAGAATAAGCCAATCATTTTGAATGGATTTTGGTCATAAAGTTCGTGATTGCTCTTTAAAGCATGTCTTATATCTTGGGCTTCAACTCCTGAAATGGAATTCAAGGTACTAATAACCGCAGCAAAAAAAAGAATGATCATTAAAAATCGTTTTAAAACGTTTTTTATACGATTCATTTTCTTCCTTTTCAACTCCTCTCACTAGACTATTCGTTCCCTTTTCATGAACGATTTATACAATCTAATGAGAAAATAAACAAAAGGTAATTTTTTCAACAAAAAAACTTGTTTTATTTCTCCCTAAAAAAAGAGAAATAAAACAAGTTAAAATTAAAACATCTGATATCCATTTTTTCGTAGCATCTTAATCACAACCCCTGATAAGATGGCACCTACAAAACCAGAAATCAGTATAGTAATATCCGCCATGTGTAATGAAGCCGATTTTTCTATTAAAAAATTGATTGAACCGCTCAGGTCTCTAAAATAATCAATCAATCTAAGGTCATCATCTATAATGGCTATACAAACAATTGGATAAATGATGGCCATAATCCAAGACATTCGAAGAAGCATATTTAAAATAAAACCTATTGAAAAAAACAAAACTAAAAATATGAGTATAGATAATAGTACCTGTGGTAAACTAAGACCCAATCCCTTCACCTCCATCGCGTCATTCATAAGTTTACTGGAGGTTCTATCTAAGAGTCAATCAACAATCTCTTGAACTTTTCAAAGGGATCATTATTTAACAAAACGTAATTTTACTTGTTTCGTCAGTCACACCAGTTCCTTGACATTTAGAGCACGTCTCTGATCCACCTAGTAGCAATTGAAAATATCCTTTTCCAGAACAGTAGGGACATTGATTTTTTGGTGATGATGATAAGTACACCGCTACACCTTCTTTTTTCTGAATTTTTAAAATTTTATTCAGTATATCAGCTTCTTCCTCAATATTAAAGTTAGATTATCTGACAAAAAGTCAAAGGTAAGCGTTATCATCTTCTGTTTTCTCTCGCTTTCTTTTACTAAGTCTAAATATGATTAAAAAAGAGAGAGTACGACTTATACCCAAACTGCTCTCCTGGATCAAATTGATCATGGAGTTCAAACTTTTTGAAAATGACCCTTTCTTTCTGCAAACTGTTTTATTAATAATGAGCTATCTGAACTCTTAATTAAGTCATCTGGACGAATAAACTTGCCCTCTGACAACTCTTCTTGTTGAATGATAATTTTTTCTGTCTTCGCTTTCATAGAAAAAATAATCATATTATCACTAATATCATTAGAGAGAACACCACTTCTAATACCGATAACACCTTCAATAACAGTTTGAATTCCTGTTTCTTCAGTTATCTCTCTTAAAACTGCATCATTTATTCTTTCACCTTCATTAACAAATCCAGCAGGAAAAGACCATTGTCCCTTTAAACCTCCATATTTTTTCTTAACGACAAGCCATTCTCCTTTTTCATTTTCAACTAATCCACAAACGGCCAACCATACTTTCGATCTTTTCATCTACATCCCCCAATTTTGAAAAGCACAAGCGTTCTTTTTGTGACGCAAAAAAGACAAAAGCATTTATACGCTTCTGCCTTTTTTAACATGAATTAAAATACTTTAAACTTCCCTTTTTTTCAATACTAGTCCTGCTCCACCTATCATATGTAGAGCACGGTTATCAATCATTTTCTTCATAAAGGACGCTTTTGTTCCAACCATTTTCTTACCAAAAGCTACACCCACAGCATCATCTTCACCAAGTGAAGCTACCGTTCCTTTTATGTCTGCTTTAAATTCTATTAATTCACCTTGTCCTTTAATAAGCACCGCTATATTTTTTGCACAAGTTTCACCTTGCTGCATTGCTATTTGTGCTGTAGGAGGGTATGGACGTTCTGTTTCTTCGTTAATAATTAAAGCACAATCACCAATGATAAATACGTGATCATTATTAGGTACTCGCAAATCTTTCTCTACCTTAACGCGTCCACGCATATTTTCAAATCCTGCTTCTTCAACTAGACTATTTCCTCTTACACCCGCAGCCCATACAACTGTACCAGCTTTGATTTCTTCTAATTTATCATCTTTTGCAACAATAATTCCATGTTCATTTGCTTCTTTAATCATCGTTCCGATTTTGAATTCTACACCTTTTTTCTGCAAGTAATTCATTGCATAATCAACAAGTTCAGGATCAAACCCTGGTAGCGCAGTAGGAGCTGCCTCTACACAAATAATACGAACCTTTTTATGATCTACATCATATTCGCGGCATAGCTCAGGAATGCGATTTGCTAATTCACCTAAAAATTCGATTCCTGTAAATCCTGCACCACCTACAACTAAAGTAAGGCGAGAATCATCTTTTTCTTGCTCTGTATTGTAAGTAGCAAATTGATATTCAATATGCTCTCTAATATGGCGGGCAGAGTTAATGTTAGAAATACTAAATGTATGCTCTTTCAATCCTTTAATACCAAACGTTTCAGGATGAGCACCAAGTGAAATGACTAAATAATCATAAGATATTTCACCATTTTCAAGGATAACCTTTTTTTCTTCTTTGTTGATTTTCTTCACGGTATCTTGGATAAATTTAACTTTGTTTGTATCAATTACATCTTTTATATTGTAACGACACTTATCATGATGAAGCGTCCCCGCTGATGCTTCATGCAACCATGTCGTTTCATAGTGATACTCATTTTTATTCACAAGTGTAATATCCGCTTGGTTAATACCAACTAGTTTTTGCAAGCGTGTCACCGTCATTAAGCCACCATAACCTGCACCTAATACAACTACTTTAGGAGTTTTCAAAGAAATCACATCCACCTTCTGTAATAATTTTTCCTTTACTTTCAAAAATTAAATCTGTCTATTTGTGAAAGTTTTCACGATAATAAGCAAAAATTTAGAATTTAAAAAAGATAAGACCTATGCTTACCGTTCGCAAAAAATGACAAAATAATTCATAAAATCTTAACATAATGACCTATAGTATATGTTATCTTTTTAATACTTTAATTTCAAGGCTTTATCCCACTGATTAATAACTTTGAATTTTCTGATATATATTGATCTTCCATGTTCATAACTTCACTTTATGGTATGATAAAAAAAGCGAGAATTTAAGAAAATGTTCAAAAAAGACAGGCAAGTAGCTCGTCCTTTTTCATTTTCTAAAAGGAGAAAGGAGAATTATGGTGAAAGAAGACACTCAAGTATATGACATAACCATTATCGGCGGAGGTCCAGTTGGATTGTTTACAGCATTCTATGGAGGAATGAGACAAGCCTCTGTCAAGATCATCGAAAGCCTTCCACAATTAGGGGGACAACTCTCAACCTTATACCCTGAAAAATATATTTATGATGTAGCAGGTTTTCCAAAAGTCAGAGCTCAAGAGCTTGTGGACAATTTAAAAGAACAAATGGAGAAGTTTGATCCAACCATTGTATTAGACCAAGCTGTCGAAGATGTTGAACGCCAAGCAGATGGAGCTTTTAAAATTACTACAAATGCAGAAACTCATTATTCAAAAACCATTATTATTACGGCTGGAAACGGTGCATTTAAACCAAGAAAATTAGAGTTAGATAATGCTGACTTATATGAAAATAAAAATTTACACTATTTTGTTGATAACCTTGATCGATTTAAAGGCCGTAGAGTAGCGATATGTGGTGGTGGAGATTCAGCTGTAGACTGGGCCTTAATGCTTGAACCAATTGCTGAAAAAGTAACCTTGATTCATAGAAGAGATAAATTCAGAGCGCATGAACATAGTGTTGAAAATTTAAAGAACTCCAAAGTAGACATCCTCACACCTTTTGTTCCAACAGAGATCAATGGTGAAGATCATATTGAACAAATAGTCTTGGAAGAAGTAAAAGGAGATCGAAAAGAAGTCTTAGAAATAGATGACTTAATCGTCAACTTTGGATTTATTTCTTCTTTAGGTCCAATTAAAAATTGGGGTTTAGATATTCAAAAGAATAATATTATTGTAAACTCAAAAATGGAAACAAATATAGAAGGTATTTATGCTGCTGGGGATATTTGTACGTACGAAGGGGAAAGTAAAATTAATTGCTAGTGGCTTTGGTGAAGCGCCGACAGCTGTTAATAATGCAAAAGCATACATTGACCCTAAAGCACGCGTACAACCAATGCACAGCACAAGCATGTTTGATAAATAAGAAAGGCGCAAGCGCCCGTCTAGCGACGCAGGTGAAAAGGTACGTCAACTAAGTACAGTCACGTCGCGCGAACTAACGTTGACGCTAGCACTTCCTGTGCATCGCCGTATGAGATAAAGGAAACACGAATAGCCCGAAAGCGGAGGATCTACTAAGTTCAGCCACGTCCTGTGGCAACGTAGATCCACCTCCCTCCTGGAGGGGTCTCCGTTGACTTATCATAGAGACATTGGAACATCAACTAAAGACGCCCACTTCCTGTGGGCAACGTTGATGCTAGCACTTCCTGTGCGTCGAAAGCGCTACCAGTCGCTGGGCGCTGGAGCTAGACAAAAATAAAAGCACCATCCAAATAAGGACCTATTTATATACTTTCTTACTCTGTAAGAAAAGCCCAAGCGCCCGAAAATACCAATTAAAAACTCCAAGTCAAACTTGGAGTTTTTAATTGCCAAAGATCGTTTCATAGACATTCTTATCTACTTGACGATGAAAATTGATTAAGACGGTTAAGCTACGATATTTAACATCTAAACCAACATCCGCTTGGATAATGTGTTTATATTCATTTAAGAAAAAATTTTGATAAACAGGCTTGAATGTTTCTTCAAACTTTTCATTTAAGTCCACAACACTAGCCAATACTTCTGCACCTTCATGTTCATTACTATAAATGTTATCTGTCTTTATTTCCTGAACATTTACATTTTCCACCGAAATCACCTCATTCATTTATATGAGGACAATTAAGGAAAATGCATGATACATTTCTATCCTTAACATTCTTCAGGTGTTCCTGCATTGGTCTTCGTTCTAAAGGAAGAACCGCAACCACAAGAAGCAATCGCATTAGGGTTATCGATTGTAAAACCGCCCCCCATTAACGATTGTTTATAATCAATTGTTGTGCCTTTTAAAATAGGTTGATCTGCTTTTTTAACTAGGATCGATAAACCATGCTGCTTCAATTCATCGTCCTCTTCGCTTTTTTCAATCTCAAAATTCATACCGTATGAAAGACCACTACATCCCCCACCATTAACACTTACACGTAAATAAGGGTTCTCTTCTTCGTGCTCTTTCATCATATCTTTTATTTGAAAAGCAGCAGCCTCCGTAATTTCAACTATTTCTTCCATTTTATTCAACCTCCTTTTGAAAGGATATAATCAATCTTAATCTTGAATTCATATCAGTCTCTTTTATTATAACGTGCTCTTCTTTGCACCTCAAACATCTGAATCCTCTTGGTTTATATAAAATACACCTTCACAAACCGTCACTGCTGGTCCCTTCATCCACACGTCACCATCATTTCTCCATGTAATGAATAAGTCCCCTCCATCTAGATGAACAACTGTTTCTTTATTTTTATTCGTAAACTGATTTAATACGGATGAGACCACAGCTGCACATGCACCGGTACCACAAGCCTCTGTCACCCCTGAACCTCTTTCCCAAACACGAAACGATATTTCTCCTTCATTTACCACTTCTACAAACTCAACGTTGACTCCTTCTGGGAATCGTTCATCCTTTTCAACAATTGGCCCTAAAGTCGTCACAGGTGCTTGAAGAATATCATCAACATAAAAAATAATATGAGGATTTCCCATAGATAATATTGTCACATCATAGTCTTGATCATTAAACGAAATTGTTTTTCTAATCGTTCTTTCTAATGATGAGTTAAAGGGAATTTTTTTATTCTCAAAGATCGGTTTTCCCATATTGATCGTAACAGATATTACCGTTCCCTCTTTTTCTTCAACTTTTGCAACAACACAACCAGATAAGGTTTCAATTAGAAATTCGTTATCTGTCACTATTTTATGCTCATACACATATTTTGCAACACATCTAAGTCCATTTCCACAGTTTTTCCCTTCAGATCCGTCCTTATTAAATATTCTCATCTTTACAGGTGCTACTTGGGATGGGGCTATTAAAATCATCCCATCTGCACCAATTCCTGTTTTCACACAAGACAATTGTTGAGCAAGTAGCGACAAATCTCTTCCTTGTAATGATTGTTTAAACAAATCAATATAAATATAATTATTTCCGAGCCCATGCATTTTCGTAAATTGTATCGTTTTCATAATGCCTCCAAAAAAGTTTTTTTAAAGTATAAAACGTAATGAAATAGAACACAATATTAACATCCCCCGTTTATTTAAATATTTGTTGGACTGAATCATATAATTCTACTCTTAAGAATATTAGTAGAATTGATTCGGTCTTTTTTTTTATGATTTTAAGTGCGTGTTTAAAAAGTAGGGGAAAAAGGACGCTGAATAGAAAAGCTGAAGCCCTTTGCTCACATCCGACCAGCATAAGGAGAACATAAGGTGAAGGTGTTCTTTACCTTCACTAGATGTTTGACTTATGACCTCGAGGATGTAAGGGCCGAAGCTAGACAAGAACGAGGCGGTCTGCTTAAGGAACGCAGGCTAAGTTCAGCCACCTCCTGTGGCAACGCCTGCGCTAGCCCGTCCTGGGCGTCGAAGCACTCACAGTGTACGTACACATAAAGGATCACAGGCTAAGAACAACCACGTCGCGCGAGTTAACGCCTGCGCTAGCACATCGTGTGCGCCTGAGGAGCGGAAAAGCAAACCAACAAAGTTATTCAACCGACATTTTTTTAGGACTTTTTAAACAACCTCTTTAAGCGAATTCTTTGACGGTTATCCTATTCAGTCATACTATTAAGGTAGAAACTTTTTCTTGGAGGTGAGCAAGATGGAAACAGCATTAGAAACACAAAGTATTGAAACACTTATTGACGAGCATGTAAAAAGACAAAAAGATTACTTTCGAGCAGGTCATACTCGCTCAATTGAAGAACGGGTCAACCAATTACAAACACTAAAAGAACTAATCAAAGCAAATGAAAAAGAGATTTTAAATGCTTTAAAAAAGGATTTAAACAAGTCAGAAACTGAAGCTTATTTAACTGAGATAGGCATTCTATTTGAAGAAATTCGTTTTGCTTTAAAACACATTCACCAATGGACGAAACCTAAAAAAGTAAAAACAGCTCGCACACATATCGGCTCAAAGAGCTACCAAGTTTCTGAGCCATATGGAGTTAGCCTAATCATCTCACCATGGAATTATCCATTTCAATTAGCCATTGCACCTTTAATTGGAGCCATAGCCGCTGGGAATACAGCCATTATTAAACCTTCAGAATTAACCCCTAATGTTTCTTCTATTATAGCAAGAATGATAAATGAAAATTTTCACCCAGGATATATGTATGTCATTGAAGGTGGAATTGAAACGAACCAGCAATTACTAAAGCAACCGTTTGACTATATCTTTTTTACAGGAAGCGTTCCGGTCGGAAAGATCGTGATGGAAGCGGCGGGAAAACAATTAATTCCGGTTACGTTGGAGCTAGGAGGCAAAAGCCCTTGTATTGTTCATAAAGATGCAGATATTGCTTTAGCTGCTAAACGTATCGCTTTTGGAAAACTAACGAATGCAGGACAAACATGTGTTGCGCCCGACTACCTTTTTGTGCATGAAGACATTAAGGAAAGTTTTATTAATGAATATACTTCTATTGTTAAAAAGTTTTATGGAGATCAACCATTAGAGGATGAGAAATACGGAAGAATCGTAAATTCAAAACATTTCAAGCGCGTTGAGAGCTATTTAAATGATGGCCATATCCTCTTTGGAGGTCGCACAAATGAAGCAATATTAAAGATTGAACCTACTTTAATGGAACCAGAAAGCTTGGAAGTACCTGTGATGCAGGAAGAGATTTTCGGCCCTATTTTACCAATCCTAACCTATCAAAATATACAAGAAGTGATAGACACGACTAGTCAATACCCTAAACCACTTGCACTTTATTTATTTACAAAAGACTCAACAATTGAAGATCAAGTAGTAGAGAACATTTCATATGGCGGGGGATGTATTAACGATACAATCATGCACTTAGCCTCTCCTTATTTACCTTTTGGTGGAGTTGGAGAAAGTGGAATTGGGAGCTATCATGGAGAAGATAGTTTTCATACGTTTTCACATCATAAAAGCATCCTAAAACAAACGAATAAGATGGACCTTCCTTTTCGCTACCCAAATGCTAAAAACAGCCTAGCTATTATTAAGCGACTCATGAAGTAAGAAAGGGAAAAACGAAAATGAGCAAAAAAATCCACTTTCATTATGAAAGTGGATTTTTATTTATATATTTATTAGAAGATAAACATACCTGCAATTGCCGCACTTAAAAGGTTTGCTAAAGTACCTGCGATAATTGCACGAACTCCTAAACGAGCGATATCTTGACGGCGGTTAGGGGCTAATCCACCCAAACCTCCAAGTAAAATCGCAACAGAAGAAAGGTTTGCGAATCCACAAAGTGCGAAACTGATAATAGCTGCTGTTTTATCAGAAAGCTCGGCAATTTGTGGTGCAAAGTTAGAATAAGCAACAAACTCATTTAATACTAACTTTTGACCAATGAAGCTACCTGCTTTTACAGCTTCATCCCAAGGAACACCAATGACAAATGCTAATGGAGAGAATACGTAACCTAAAATTAACTCTATAGTTAAGTTCTCAAAACCAAACCATCCACCAATTCCTCCGATGATTCCGTTTAATAAAGCGATAAGTGCGATAAATGCAAGTAACATTGCACCAACGTTAAGAGTAAGTTCAAACCTGTAGAAGCCCCTTTAGCTGCTGCATCGATTACGTTAGCTGCATCTTCGTCTGCTTCCATTTTAATATCGTCTTTCGTTGCAGATTCTTCTGTTTCAGGAATAAGCATTTTCGCCATAATTAATCCTGAAGGAGCTGCCATAAAACTTGCTGCTAATAAATATTCTAAAGGTACACCTAATGCAGCATAACCAAATAATACAGAACCAGCAACAGATGCTAGACCACCAGTCATAACTGCGAAAAGCTCAGACTTTGTCATATCTTTAATGTAAGGCCTTACAACTAACGGCGCTTCCGTTTGTCCTACGAAAATGTTAGCTGCTGCAGATAATGATTCTGCTTTACTTGTTCCTAATAACTTTGATAGTGCTCCACCTAGTAATTTGATAATCCATTGCATAATTCCTAAGTAATAAAGAACTGAAATTAAAGAAGAGAAGAAAATAATGATTGTTAAAACGTTAAAAGCAAATACGAAACCAATAGCTTCAATAGAAGGATTAACTAAGTTCCCGAACAAGAAGCTTGTTCCTTCATTCGCATATCCGATTACATTAGAAATTATTTCAACTAAATATTGAAATGCATTCTTTCCAGCTTCCCATTTTAATACGATAAATGCGAAGGTAATTTGGATAGCTAAACCACCTAAAATCGTTCTTGGGTTAATTTTCTTTTTGTTTTCAGATAAAATAAAAGCGATTACAAAAAGAGATACAATACCTAACATACCCCATAATATATCCATGATTTCACCTCTTAAGAAGTTTTTTTAATATCATTGCTACTCTAAAATATCAAGAAGTTAGACATCTGTCCATAGTTTTTCATTAAAAATTTAATTATTTTAGACAATTACCTTGTTTTCTAGTTAATGGGAACCAATAGTTCGTTGTAACTAACGACCCTTATGTAATTAGTCATTAAAGACTTTCCCTTAACACTACGTTATTTTTACATCATGATCTCTTTATTATTCATCTATTTCAAAATCAATTTAATGATTTTTAATAAAAAGAAAAAACGTTTAATGATCTTCTCATTAAACGTTAAAATTTGAGATTATTAAAACATGGGATTTTCTTCTAAATAAATATATATATTATCAACTAGTTCTTCAGAAGTTGTGCCAGAAACGAATTCTCCATTTACTAGTGCAAACGGGCTCTCCATACATTTTCCGCAGTAACCTAAACACCCATATTCGACAATATCTAAATTCGGATCTTTTTCCAAAACTTCTAAAGCCTTTTGTGAACCGTTTGCCAAGTTACTAATGCAAAATTCAATAATCGGCTTCATCTTAATTTCACCTCTTTAACTGTATCTAATCGTACATTGTATAATTGAGCTAGTCAATTATGTTGATTTATTACTTTCCATGTTATACTACTTATTAATTTGAATGTAATTTCACCCGTTCTATTGTGATTTCAAATCAAATTCGTTATACTTTTAATGGCTTTTAAATAGCTTCACGACACATTTTAATAGCAATTCATAAGATATTATATCTTATTTACTTTATTCATTGTTATTTATAGTAGTAGCATCTTTGTTATTTCAAACTTGGGGGGAAAAGGGGAAATTTAACAGATGAAGAATTTAGTCATTGTCGGTGGCGGCTATGGGGGAATGAAAGTTTTATCAAAATTACTTCCAAATCAATTACCCGATAATAGATCGATTACGTTAATAGATCGAAACCCATATCATTGCTTAAAGACTGAGTATTATGCGTTAGCAGCTGGAACAGTTTCTGATACAACCATTCGAGTTCCTTTTCCAGAGCATGAACAAGTTGAGTCTGTATATGGAAACGTTAAGGGAATCGATTTATCGAATAAACAAGTCCATGTAGAGGGGCAATCAAATGTTCATTATGATGACCTTATTATCGGCCTTGGATGTGAAGATAAATATCACGGGGTTCCGGGAGCTAAAGAATATACATGTAGCATACAATCAATTGAAAAGTCTCGTGAAACATACCAGCAACTTAATTGTTTACCAGCCGGTGCAAAGGTTTGCATTATTGGTGCAGGTTTAAGTGGAGTCGAACTTGCAAGTGAGTTACGTGAAAGTAGAGCTGATCTAAACATTGATTTATTTGATCGTGGATCACGAATCTTATCCGCTTTTCCAAAGAAATTGAGTTCCTATGTACAACGCTGGTTTGATGACCATCAAGTAAACATCGTTAGCAACTCTAATATTACGAAAATTGAACCAAATCTCGTCTATAACCATGATAACCCTATCCATGCTGACGTTATCGTCTGGACTGCGGGTATTCAGCCAAATGAAATCGTCCGAACACTTCCTGTTGAAATAGATGAGCAAGGAAGAGTGGTATTAACAAAGTATCACCATTTACCAGAAGACGAGCACGTTTATGTGCTGGGAGATTGTGCAAGTTTACCACATGCACCTAGTGCTCAACTTGCAGAGGCACAGGCTGAGCAAATTGTCACAATATTAATGAAAAAGTGGAATAATGAACCTCTTCCAAATGAGTTGCCAAAATTCAAATTAAAAGGGATCCTTGGTTCATTAGGAAAGAAACACGGCTTTGGCTTAGTAGGCGAACAACCATTAATGGGGCGAGTCCCTCGCCTATTAAAGTCCGGTGTGTTGTGGATGTATAAGTATCATAACGGATAGACCAAAATACACTAAAAACCCTGATGTAGCAGGGTTTTTATTTTTGTTCTCATGAGAGTAAATCGAAAAAAAACAAAATTTGAGTGGGTTTTAAACCGCACCGCAATTGTTAAACACCACACAACAGTTGAAGGAGCATTTTTCTTCCACTAAATTTTTCAAAAAATAAATTACAAGCAGTTTACCATTACTTAAATGGAAATAAGAGTTCAAGTGAAATTGCTAAATCTTTAGGTTCGGATCATATAACAATTCTGAAGAGGGTGAATTAATTTTAATATAATGAGGAAGAAGCATTTTAAAAAAGTCAGTAAAATTGCATCAAATACTTTAGACCATCAATTTACAGCCGATAACCCAAATGAAAAGTGGACAACATGCCTAACAAACAAGTTATTCTGTGA
This sequence comes from Bacillus carboniphilus, assembly GCF_020524035.2. Taxonomy (NCBI): domain Bacteria; kingdom Bacillati; phylum Bacillota; class Bacilli; order Caryophanales; family Bacillaceae; genus Bacillus; species Bacillus carboniphilus. Next base: position 1,979,600 of record NZ_CP129013.1, read on the forward strand.
GTAACTTTATTCTGACAATTCGCATGGTCAAGGGTGACATTATCAAATGAAGAAATATATTGATGTACTTCAATCAAAAAGAATAGTCAAAACAGTTTCTCTTAAAAGAAACTGTTTTGACAAACTCTATTATCTAAAACTTCTATGTAATAATGAGATTTGAATTCCTTTACATTAGAGAATTTGAGAATGTAGAGCACTTTGAAATAGAATTAAAAAGCTCTATACTGAATGTGGTGATACAGATAATTCTGAAGCATATTTCACTACTGCCCAAAAAAACAGATCGATTACTACAACAAAACAAATCAAGCATAAAATTAAAAATGAGTCCGGTTAAATTACCGAACTCATTTTACTCAAGTTGACTAATGAAATAACAGTGTCAAGTTTTTAGATGTCACTTCTGGAAGCTCTTTTCTTTTAACTATATTTATAAACTTATACTATTATCAGAAATTCCATGGATATTTTAGATGATAGATAACATATTTATCTACTGCTTGTTCTCCGCCTAATATATTTAGTTGCTTAATGTTATCATAATTTGAATACACTACGGATATCGTGTCGTTTGTCGGTACATAATCACTTGTTAGTAATATCGCATGATTATTTTGAGCTGCAAAAGCCGAACCTGATAAAGCATCAGGAAAGTTATTTCCTGTGGCAACATGAATAATAGATGGGTCTATACCTTCGATGAAAGTATTAATAATCTGTTTATTCGTTTCATATCTGTCTTTTCCAAATATTCTTTCACGATTTGGAAAATGACCAGCAACTGATCTATTTATAGCTTTTTCTCCGCCGATAATATATGACTTATCAATATTTTTTTGACTGATATAAAGACCAACTTCTTCTACAACCCTATCTGATTCTGTTAGAATAACAGGCATTCCTTGACTAGCTGCTATAGGTGCTATGGACAACGCGTCTGCAAACTCTTCTCCTGTTGCAACTACAATCTCAGATGGATCGGGATCCACTTCTTCTGCAACTTTAATAGCTGTTTCATACCTGTTCTTACCTGCAATTCTATTGAAATTAATATCTAAATCTCTTAATTGTTTCTCTATATTGCTTGATAGCGCTTTTTCTCCACCAATAATATCTACCTTTTTTACACCTAACCTTTTCAACTCCTTAACAACAACATCTGGAATTTCTCCTTCTTTCGATAATAATAAAGGAGCATTGTATTTCTTCGCCAAAGGAGTCGCCGCTAAAGCATCTGGATACTCTTCTCCTGTTGTTAACACTGCATACTTGGTTTCTTCCTTTGGCCACTCTTTAGATATTTCAACAGATGTTTCATAACGGTCTTCACCACTTATACGTGAGTGTGGAATATACGAATAGTAGTCAAAAATATAATTTATCGACTCATCACTGCTTGTTAGATCAGATGACACTTTGATAAAATAATCGCCCTTTTTTAATAATGTCTCTATAGAAAGATCAATAGGTTCACGTTCATCAGGCACCCCTTTAGCTATAAGGGTTCCATTTTCATCAAATAACTCAAATTTTATTTTCTTAGTCTCTGGATCTATTCTGTTATGCTCTTCATTATTAACGCTAATCCCTATATCTAAATTACGATCATTTGGAATAGAGAATTTATACATATCAATATCTTCGCTAAGGTTGTCAATCTTCCCCACATAATTAGTAGAATGGTTTGCTACAATAGCAGTTTCAAATGTATTATTTGGTTCTTCCTCATCTATATGAGGTTGTTCACTAGCTTCTATCCTAGGAGTAATACTTAATAGAAGAGAAGTTGCTAAAACAGTTGTTAATATTTTTTTCATTTTTAATTCCCCCTAATTTTTATATTACAAGTACATTACAAATATATTACCAATACGTTACAAGAAATAAGTTACAAATATATTACAATATTTTCTTTAATTAGACGGTTAGTTTTATTAAATAGTTTCTTAGAATTAACAATTCATACAAAAGAGACCTCAACTAATTTTATAGACTCTTAAATGATTAAAAATAACGAGGGATAAACTATTTCAGACGTAGAAAGTCCATAATCAATGTATTAGATCAAATATGTCCGAGTGTATGAAGAAACACATAAATCCTTGATAAATCACTTTGGGCTTTTGATGTGATTGTTTTATAGATAAATGCTTAAAATCAATAGTGTTTTCTCTATAAAAACCATAACTCAAAATCATGAAGATCTTATTCAATATTATTTTTCTCTTTTGATATCAAACCCTTAATTCTTTTTTGACATTAACACCAGATGTTATTTCGACACTCCTACACATTAATACCGTTTCTTTCTTTAATTTTATCAAGGGATTCATACAATGAGGGAACTTATAAATAGTTTCTTTTAGTGCGTGTTCAAAAAGTAGGGGAAAAAGAGCCGAGAAGAACAAGGCGGTGTAGCTTTGAGCACTCGCAGTGTACGTACTCTGTACATGAGGAGCGGAAAAGCAAACCAACAAAGTTATTCGACAGCAATTTTTTATGACTTTTTGAACAACCTCTTTTAAAACAGAATTTCCTCACTGAATAGACACTAGTACACCATACATTGATAATGTCCTTTATCACCATTGCTCCTACATAAATAAGAAGATGATGCACCTATTCACAAAGTTCAACTCCATACATATTGTAAACTAAACGACTCCGCACTAAAGTACGGGGGTTTCTCGTAGGCGGACTGAACCGCCTACGGGTTTTATCGGCTAAAGCCGACTAAAAGAAATGCTACTAAAAGTAGATGGTTTTATACCACACCTCCTGCTACGCAGGTGCATCCGCAAGCTAAAGCTAGGTATAGAAAATAAACTGTATCTTAACACCATGATTAATATGAGTAGTTACAATAAAAGAACAAAAAATAAGCCCCAAAAGGGACTTACATTCTCATTTCATATATCACTAGAATGCCATTGTCATATTTAAAAACAATCCAATTTCGATCGAGTATATCTTCATTTTGAATTAAATAAAGATATCTAGTTTGATTGCTATTTTCTTTAGTAATTTCCCATTCATCAATTCCATTATATTGTTGTAAAAAATCTTCTTTACTAATCCATGAAGACGATAAAGAATTTAAATAACTTAAATGTTTCTCTTTTGAATAAGTAAACTTGCTAATTACCATACCTTCTCCAAATATATTGTCAGTTGTATCTTCAAGAATTTCAACTTCTTTAGGATTAGGTAAATCAACTCCCCATTTCCTTTCGTATGTCTTAACATCTTGGTACGACATAAATTCATCAAAACTATAAAAACTGAGCAAAAGCGCAAAAATTGTCAGTATCACTCTTACGATTATTTTTTTCGTAATGAGACCTGATAAATAAAAAAATAAAATGATTAGCCAATACAATATAAATATAATCGGTACGACAAGAAAAACTCCTATAATGATAAAACCTATCCCATACAACCCTATTTCACCATTTGTTGGAAATGAAGTTTCGTAAATTAGCATACATACTCCTAAACTGATTAAAAAGATAGGGATAGAAACAGAAATTATGGTGAACATTTTCTTCAAATTTGGTCAACTCCATATTATTTAAAAATCATTTTATCTCTTATCATCTTAAATAAAACTAATGAACAAATAAATGACTCATCTGAATGATTCAACAGATTTTAATTCTAAATCTAGATTCAGTTCGTCTAGTTTCAAATTGTATTCTTCTTCATTTAATGGACCTATGGCTGCGGTTGTACTCTTTTCCACAATCCAATGATTCTGATCAGTTTCATCTGGAACTTCATATTCAGAATTAGGGTTCTCTTCATTTCTTTTCATACCAACTTGTTTTGCAATAATACAGTTCTCGTTATAATTAACTGCAATAACTTTCTCGGGAATTACATTTTGATATGAAGAATTGTTTTCAGTATCGTTATTGTATGTAATCTTTACATTATCTGCACTTGATCTGAATATTTGATAGTTTTCACCTAAATCTGCTTGGTAATCCCCAAGTCCCGCACACCCTGTTAAAAAGATAGGTATAGTCAAAATCATCAGTAATTTTTTCATAAGGTTCAACTCCATACATCTAGCAAATTAAATTGCATCTTAGTATCTTAGTCAATATAAGTAGTTACAACAAATAAACAAAAAAATAAGCCCCAAAAGAGACTTACTCGTCTCTATGTTTTTGCTTTTCAATTTCTAACAACTCTTTTACCATTTCACTCGTTTCAGATGCGTCAATCCCTGTTTGAACAGCTTTTTGGATAACGATATAGAGTATAAGAAATGAAATGATAGTCAATAAAATAGTAATTAACATTTATACACCTCACAAAAACGATTGTCTTAACTTTGATTTCTGTTTTCTCTCTCTTTTAAATATCTTTCATATGTTATCCTATCCTTCAAAGGATCTTCTTGTTTAATTGATTCAGGAACCATTTTCGAGAGCTTCTTGTCAACTAAGTGAAGTAAATATAAACCTCTAAATATACAACCTACTACTATACCGAATGCTAAACCTCAACCAATAGGTCCCATTGCAAAAAGAATACCACCCAGTATACATGTCAAAATGATAATCAATATTAACAAAATAAAAGTCCTCCTAAAAAAATACGTCAAAAAGGGCTCAGTCGCAAATTAATTATAACTATTCTTCTCAGAATTTTCATTGTACACTATACTCCTATTAGGTCAATGGAAATTGATACAACACCTTGATAGATTTCAATCACATATCACAACGCTAAAATGAAATTTTATATGTGGTTAAAATTCAAGATTAGTATTTAGGACCTCCCTTCATGGTAAATAATTACTATGGTAGAATGAGAATTTAAATACCAGAGATACAACTGAAGTTGAATAAGGCGTTGAAGATAAATATATACAGAAAATAGGTGATAAAATTGAGTTTCAACCAGTTGCTTTTATTGCTTATTACTACATTATTGACATGGTCTTTTGTCAGTTTTCTTATATCAAGTTTTGATTTAGCTATTCTTGGTGGCAGCTTAATGGGGAATGTATTGACATACTTACTTATAAACGGTATTAAAGGGGCCTTACGGTGAACTACATACCACCTACGCTAGCGCTTAGAGGTGGATGCTTCCTAGGTACAGAAACCTAATGGTCTCTAATGGACTAGGCGATCCCTCGTGAACCAAGAGTTCTTGTTTCCTTTATGTAAGCTTTCGAATACCTTCGTTTTTGATATTGATAGAGGCATTCCAATCACGATCGGACGAGAATCCACAATGACAATGGAACACTCGGCCAGAAAGCGTCAATTCTCCCTTGATTTGACCGCAATTTGAGCATGTCATTTAGAAGTGGGCGACTTCTCGGCAATTACGTTAAAAACAATATCATAAGGAGTTTATGATGTTTTTATTACATATTTTATTTGGAGTGCTATTAATATTATTCCTATTTGCCTTAGTTGAAACTCCTCTCTATCTATTAAAAGTAAACGAGACAAAAATCATTACATTTGCAAAATATATATTGGTATCACTATTATTTTATTACACTGGAGAATTCATTTTCACTTCTTATAAATCCTTACTTGAAGCATTCGCATTCGGAGGGATAGTCGTGGGAATCATTTCACTTTTTAAGAAAGACACAGAAGAATAAAACCATACTTTACTATTTTCATGATGATTTTATTCTCCTTGACCCTTTGCCAGACTATTTTTCATATGTTTTTACCCTATTATTCTATCCCTGCTGATAACCGTAACTTTCTAAACTGGTGATAATTTTTTTCAAGCTAGGGTTTCCTTCATCGACCACTTCATCTTCAACTGTCACTAAAGGATAAAAATGCTCATCATTGAGTATTTTTTCACACATTATTTGTTTCTGTTCCTCACTTTGTGGCACATTAATATCAATATACCTTATGTTTATTGATTCATTTGGGAACCTTCTCGTTAAGGCGGACTGAAGCCATTCAAAAGTATCTTTAGCTGATGGTAAGTTCACGCAGCTTGCACAGACGACATCTGCTCCGTAAACACAAATTTCTATGTTGGCCATCTCATGTCTCTCCCTTTTTTCCTTATATACTTGCCATCAATTATATGGTACAGTTTATCTAAAAAACAACTATTTGTGCGTGTTCAAAAAGTAGGAGAAAAAGAGCCGAGAAGAACGAGGCGGTGTAGCTTTGATGTACGTACTCTGTACATGAGGAGCGAAAAAGCAAACCAACAAAGTTATTCGACAGCAATTTTTTATGACTTTTTGAACAACCTCTATTTGATGTTTTTATAAATAAAGTCCTATGAAGCAATATATGAACAAGTGCATTCTTCTTCCTGAATAACATGTAAATATGATACAATACATGATGAAAGAATACGCATATGAAAATTAGCAATTGGTTCATATACTTGATATTCAAGATCAATATGAAGGGAGTAATATAGATGTCTACAGAAGTTTCAATGAAAGAGCAAGTTCAAGAAGTGCTTGATAAATTACGTCCATTCTTGCTACGTGATGGTGGAGATTGTGAGCTTGTTGATGTAGAGGATGGTATTGTAAAATTACGTCTTTTAGGTGCATGTGGAAGCTGCCCAAGTTCAACGATTACGTTAAAAGCAGGTATTGAGCGTGCATTACTTGAAGAAGTTCCTGGCGTTGTAGAAGTAGAACAAGTTTTTTGATTTTAATAAAAAAATCCACCACCTGTCCTAAACTGAGATGATGGACTTACAAAGGGCTACGATCTTTCTTTTCAGCGCCCTTTTTTTTGAACACATATTTTAAGGGTATATCAGATGGATATACCCTCTTTTAATGCTATATTTGTTGTTGTCTAACAGAAACACCCTCCACTACAACTTTCAGCTCTTCAATATGAGAATCCGAGAGTTCCATTTTCAGAATTCGCAATCCTTCCTCCACACGATCTTTTTGCAAAAATACTATCATACAAGGACCTGCACCACTGATGGTAGCTCCATAAAATTGATGTTCCTTAACTATTTTTTGAACCTTAGCATGTTCTTTTATTAAAGAAGAACGATACGGTTGATGAAATAAATCTTGAGCCATCATCTCACCAGCTAGCTGCCAATCGTTTTGCATGAGAGCTGCAACTAGAAGGTTGCTTGCGGCACTACTCTTTACTGCATCTTTATGAATCATTTTTTCTGGTAAAGCAAGGCGAGCGTCTTTTGTAGATAGTTCATAGGGAGGGATAACAGCGATCATTCCTACCTCGATCTCTTTTTGATGAATCACTCTCGTTTCCGCTCCATCAAAAAAACCGATGACTAGTCCTCCGTAGATGGAGGCACCCACATTATCGGGATGTTTTTCTAGACTGGTTGCAAGCTGTAGTTTTTCGTTATTTGTTAAAGATATATTACCTAGTTGATTGGCCAATTCAATTCCTGCTACAATCGCCGCTGCACTACTTCCTAAGCCTCTTGTAAATGGAATGTTACTGCTTACTTCAACTTGGCAACTAGGTAAATCAAAGTCATAAACACCTGCGACATAGTGTGCTGCTTGAAATATGAGATTATCTTTACCTCTAGGAATACTCTTTACCTGATCGCTTAAAGGTATGAAGCTCCATTCATTTGATCTTCTCACTCTTAATTTTAAAAAACGATTCACCGCTAATCCCAATGAATCAAACCCTGGTCCTAAATTAGCCGTGCTTCCTGCAACGATAATTTCCATCATATTTGAACTAGCCCCTTTAATGCTTCTAACACCTTTTCTTTATTTGCGGTTACCTGTTTCGGACGAAACTCAGCAACCTCAACTGCAAAGTTAGGATCTTTCAAGCCATTCCCTGTTAAAACGGAGACAACTACACTTCCCTTTGGTATAACACTCGAGGTAACATCCTTGATTACACCAGCGATTGAGGCACATGAACTTGGTTCTGCAAAGATGCCCTCTTCTTTCGCTAATAGTTGATAAGCAGCAATGATCTCTTCGTCTGATACTTCATCGATTTTTCCGCTTGATTGTTGACTTGCTTCAAGAGCAAAGGTCCAACTAGCTGGATTTCCTATACGAATGGCAGTGGCAATCGTTTCAGGATTTTCAATGACTTTATTTTTTTACAATGGCAGCCGAACCAGATGCTTGAAACCCATGAATTTTTGGTAAACCAAACTTCCCACTATACTCTTTAAATCCTTTCCAATAAGCTTTGATATTCCCTGCATTGCCCACAGGTATCGTTAAAAAATCGGGGGCCTTCTCTAGCTGTTCGCAAACTTCAAAGGCAGCCGTTTTTTGTCCTTCAATACGATAAGGATTAATTGAATTGACAACTGTAACAGGCAACTCTTCGCTCAATTCTCTTACAAGCTGAAGAGCTTGATCAAAATTCCCATCAATTTCAATGATTTCTGCCCCGTACATCATCGCTTGAGCAAGCTTTCCATACGCAATTTTCCCTTTTGGAATAAGAATGACACAATTCATATTTGCTCTTGCTGCATAAGCAGCAGCTGAGGCAGACGTATTTCCCGTCGAGGCACATATAACTGTATTGCTACCTGATTCCTTTGCTTTTGCAACAGCTAATACCATGCCTCGATCTTTAAAAGACCCTGTAGGATTGACTCCTTCTACCTTTACATAAAGATTAATTGATAAGTCATTCGACAACTTCTCTAAATAAATTAATGGAGTATTCCCTTCATGTAAGGTTAACCTAGGAGTTTCTTTCGTAACAGGTAACTTGTCTTTATATCGATCAATCAATCCATTCCAATCCATAAACTCACAACCCTTCTACGCGATACGTGCTCTTAACTTCATCCACAACTGGATAGAATTTTAATATCTCTAAAATTTCTTCAAAATCTTTTAGTGAACAAGGGTGTGTAATGATCACAATTTCAGCAACATCATGTCCTTCTAGTGGTAACTGAAGTATTTTTTCAAAACTAACCCCTCTTTTTGAAAACAGCTCCGTTATATGAGCAAATGCACCAACTTGATCTTTTACATGAATTCGTAAAAAATATTGAGCAAATATATCTCCTCTGTTTTTCAACTGTTTCTCATGCTGGGGTACAACGGAACTCTTACCATTGACACCTAAGTGGAGATTTTTTAAAATGGCCACTAAATCAGATACAATAGCTGTTGCTGTCGGAAGACTTCCAGCACCAGGACCATAAAACATCGTCTCTCCCACCGCTTCACCATAAACATAAACGGCATTATACTCATCCTGAACATTCGCTAGCGGATGGTCTTGAGACAATAGAGTCGGTTCCACACTTACTTCAATACTTTCTTGGTCCCTTTTTGCAACACCAATCAACTTCATCTCATAACCTAGTTTTTGACTGTAATAAATATCATCCTCGGTAATATGACTAATTCCCTTGACCCTAACGTCTTGCAAATCAACGTTCATAGAAAAACCAAGTCGTGCTAAAATTGCCATTTTCCTTGCAGCATCAATACCTTCCACATCAGATGACGGGTCCGTTTCTGCAAATCCGAGATCCTGTGCTTGTTTCAATACTTGTGAATATGGAGAACCAAATTTACTCATCTTTGTTAAAATAAAATTCGTCGTTCCGTTTACGATTCCCATCATTTTTGTAATACGATCAGATACTAATCCATCCACTAAACTTCTAATAATGGGTATCCCTCCAGCTACAGAAGCTTCATAAAATAAATCACACTCATTTTCCCTAGCTGTAGCTAAAAGTTCCGATCCATATACAGCGATTAAATCTTTATTTGCGGTTACCACGTGTTTCTTATTATGCAGGGCCTGCATTAAATAGTTTTTCGTTTGCTCAATGCCTCCCATTACTTCAATAATAACGTCAATCTCAGGATCATCAATCAACTCGTTTGCCCGTGTCGTAATTTTACTATTATCGATAGAAACATCACGCTGTTTTGATTCATCCTTCACTAAAACCTTTTTTATATTAATCGAGCAACCTAATTCATGAGCCAATTTATCTTGATGATTTTTTATAATTTTTACCACACCACTACCAACAGTCCCTAACCCTAATAATCCAACAGATATTGATTTCAACCTCTTATCCCCCTATTGTACATTTTATATGAACATTTGTTTATTATAAAAAGACAGATATTTAATAGTCATTATAAATGAGTAAAGAAAAAAAACAAGGGGGATTTTTATTAATTTTGTAATTTTTATGGATTACCATCATTTAACCATTCGAGTTTAGGAATTTGCACTTGATGATTACGAAGAGGAATTTGTTTCATCATGGACGATAAAAACGTTTCATATTGTGTTGGTTTCGTAACGATATGTTCTAGTTTGTTTTCGTAGTGGATACGCTTTTCTTCCGAGGAAAGATAATAACTTTCCACACATTCAAAATAATGAACAGGAAAAAGCAACCTGCTATAATATAACCTCCAAGAAAATGGACTAAGTTTTTGTACTCCTTCATAGGAAGATAAAAATTCAACACATTCATTTATTCTGTTTTTAAAAAAACATTGTCTTGTATACTCAGCCAAATCTCGACTCGCATGATCGAAAAGCCATTCGGTGGATATTTTATAAGGTATTTCATTGGACCAAGTTTTGTCAGTGAACCGCTGATAACAAACAGTTCCTGAATCAACTTGCTGAGGTTGTTCATCTAGTTCAGTATCCACTAAATATTGAATGGCATTTTCGCAAAGCCCAATATAATACGGAAAAGTTTCAACGAATAGCTGATCAAAACTTTTAATTGGTTTCGCATGAAGTTTCGATTTCCAAAAAGATTCTAATTGTTCCAGCCTTATTTCCCATAAACTTTTCCATTGACCAATACGAGAAATGTGCTGAAGATGATACGGAAATTGACGTCCAGCTTGATGAAATAATGCCAATTCCTTTCCTATTGGGTCAGTTTCTCTTTCTCGACTGTCAAAAAGAGAGGCTTTCAATAACGCAAAGTTCTCTTCTTCATACCTAAAGCCAAATTGACCATTTCGGGTAAGAGCAAAAACTGTCACACGTTGATCTCCATGATCATATAAATATTGACTTAAATAATATAATTCCGTTAATTCTTGATCATTCATATTTAATGGGACAACCAGATAAAGATTCCGTTCATTTCTAAATGCTTGATATTTAGATATGGAGAAAAATTCATGAACTCTCATTCCATAATGTTCTTGAATGACTTTTTTCATTGTCTCACCTCTTTACGTTGTTTCGTGTATTTATATAAACCACATTTACAAAAGTGTTAAATTTTACTGATAAGCATTATTCTGATACGATTATGTTAACTGTAGGATGCTTTTTCAACATTATATGCACATCCCCTAATAATGAATGATTACAATCCATTTGTTGAACACTTAAAACATAGAAAACACTCTTTATCTTTGAAATGAATATACTGTTAATGCTCTCTTATAGAAACTCACACTGAATAAAGTTAGGATGATTCGTAATGACTGAACAAAGAAATTTAGATAAAGTTGGAAAATCAGCTCGAGATTTATTAAAGAAACGAGGAGTGGAAGCAACAGATATAGCGGAGCTTGTCTATTATCTGCAACACAAATATCATGAAGAATTAGAGATGGATGAATGCCTTGAAAATGTAGAGAGAGTTTTATCTAAACGAGAAGTCCATAATGCCATCTTAACGGGAGTACAACTCGACCTTCTGGCAGAGGAAGGAAAATTAATGGAGCCTCTACAATCCATTATCGATACAGATGAAGGATTATATGGGGTAGATGAAATTTTAGCCTTTTCCATCGTTAATTTATATGGTTCAATCGGTTTCACCAATTACGGTTATATTGATAAACAAAAACCTGGAATTTTAGAGAAGCTTAATGATAAATCTTCAGGTAATTGCCATACATTTTTAGATGATATTGTTGGTGCTATCGCAGCTGTTGCATCTAGTAGACTTGCACACCGCAATGAAAACGTAGAGTAAGAAGAAAAGTGAAAGCGCCTTGCTCAGCCACGACAAGCATAAGGCGCGGAGAAAAGAAAGATGTTCTTTATCTTTTGTTCTCCGTAACTTATGACCTCGAGTGGCTAGGCGCTGTAGCTAGACAAGAAGAAAAGAGGAAGCACCTTGCTCAGCCACGACAAGCATAAGGCACGGAGAAAAAGAAAGATGTTCTTTATCTTTTGTTCTCCGTAACGATTTCAGAAGATCTACTAAGTACAGTCAACTTAGATCCGCCCACTTCCTTTAGCCGTCACTTATCTAGGTGCTAGGGAAAAGCGGAAGCACACGGTTAGCGACGTATAAAAAACCAAGTGTGATTAAAAGACACACTTGGTTTTTTAATTAAATATACTTTATCCACTCTTCCAATGAATTAATTGTGTAGGTTGGTTGTTGCTCCTTTTTACTCAAGTGATCTGCTGTCGTTACCCCTGTATGGACTAATAGAGTATCGAGTCCGGTATTCATGCCCGCCATTATATCAGTATCATAATTATCACCGACCATTAACGTTTCCTCTTTTGCTGTTCCTAATACTTTTAATGCTTGTTCCATAATAATAATCTCAGGCTTACCAATAAAAATAGGATCAACAGTTGTTGAAACCGTTAACACAGATGTTAATGATCCGTTACCTGGGAGAAGACCCCTTTCAGTTGGGATAGCAATATCACCATTTGTTGATATGAACGTAGCTCCATCTCTAATGGCAATACATCCCTTTGCTAATTTTTCGTAATCAATTCCTCGATCAATTCCAACTACTACATAGTCAACATTTTCATCTCTTATTGTATGGCCATTGTCTAGCAATGCTTGTCTAATTCCCTCTTCCCCAATAACATAAACTGAGGATTGTTTTTTCTTTTCTGAAATAAAATTAGACGTTGCCATACTTGTTGTAAACACTTGGTCTTCAGATGTAGGAATATCAAATTTGTTTAATTTTTCTGCCACCTGCTCAGGCGTTCTTGAAGAATTATTTGTGACAAATAAATAAGGAATATTCTTTTTATTAAGTTGCCTCACAAAATCTCCAGCTTCTTCTATCTTTTCTGTCCCGCGATACATAGTTCCGTCTAAGTCTATTAAGTACCCTTTATATTGCTTCATATTCTTGCTCCTTTACAATAGAAAAAAACGCTTTATCTAAAAGCGTTTTCCTTATTTATTATGTACAGATATGCACAATATAACGGTTTAAAAATAGGTTCATTTTATGCACACCCTTTCAAATTTTATTATATCGGTTCGTTCTATTAATGTCTAAAGGCAGAAACTGGACCCAATTCTTCATTCAAATAACGCCTTACCCAATTTGGAAATTGTTTTATATCTTTTATATACTCCATAATCGTGCTTTCAATATAACGATGGTCAATTTCTAAATAGTTTTGAACAAGTACTTTACGAAGAGAGATCACCTGTTTAATAGCATCTTCGAATTCATGAGGAATGACGTTTTCATCAACTAAAATGTCCACTATATCTTCATAACTTCCTGGATCTCTCATAATAAAACCATCAATCATTCCATTACCTACGTCAAGAATAGCTTCAATTAATAAGTGAGCCGCACGTTCGAGAGCTAGCGCTTCTATACTTGTCTTCCAATTTGATTGGTTTTCAATTATTACTATATTTTTTTCTATGAAGAATAATTGTTCTTCGATTTTTTCTCGGTCAACAAAATACATTTGATTGTTCCCTCCCATTCATGTTGAATTCCCTTTATAGTTTATCATAGACTCCTCTTCAACTTTTCAGTCATTTGAGATCATGATACAATTTTCTAGACTATAGAAGGGGGAATTTTTATGACGGAACGCTTTTATTTATATGATGATACAGTTGAAACTAAAACTCGGTTCATCAGCTTTATGGGAGAATCACAGCGATTTGATTTAGCGCTCATTTATTCAGACCGATACTATGGGAAAGTCATCGTGCTCAACATACAAGATAATTGCTTTGCCATTGTCGGACATGACGACTTAGAAGAAGAAGGATTTATTCAATCTAGTTTTTCATTGTCTGATGATGAAGCAGAGGAATTAACACTTTTTCTCCAAGAAACAATATGAATAATCCAACACAATCCCTCAAAAACTAATACATGTAACTAAATCAGCCACTTACACTTTTGGAGGGATAACATGGACGATAAAAAAAAGTACTCAGATTTCTCTAATGTAGAAGCAATGAAAAATTACTTAACTCCTGAATATTTACCAGAAGGTCCATATGGTTCTCCTAGAGGGAAAGACGAGCCCGTTTATAATAAAAGTACTCCTTGGAGAAAGGGACAGCGGTATTATAGTGCCTTTAATTATGAATTTAAAAATTTACATCAGGATCTTCCTCGACACGATTACCCTGCTCACCCTACACATGACGATCCTAAAAGAACAGAAGAGTAATGAAGAAAAGAGGAAGCGCCCGTTTAACGACGAAGGGGCTTGAGGACTCCGCATGAGATAAAGGAAACACGAAAAGCCAGAAAAGAAAGTAGAGGATCTACTAACTACCGCCACGTCCTGTGGCAAACGTAGATCCACCTCCCTCCTGGAGGCGTCTCCGTTGACTTATCATAGACAAATGGAACATCATCTAAAGACGTCCACGTCCTGTGGACAACGATGATGCTAGCACTTCCTGTGCGTCGAAAAACTTACGAGTCGTTGGGCGATGGAGCTAGACAACGGTGAAAGCATCATCCAAATAAGGACAATTTTTTTTTACACTTTATTACTCTTAAGAAAAGCGGAAGAGTCCGTTTAACGACGACAACAAACTGATGAACATCATCTGTACTTTGAAAAAGGTGGGCTGCTTATTCGCTCACCTTCTTCAATACAAAAAATGCACATCCAAAATTACAATATTCATAAACGTATTCATCTAACGTACTAATTTTATTATCAAACGAAGCTTTAGGGTTCTCATCTTCAAAAAAGCCTCTTAACCTTAATTGGTTGTATCCCCAATCTCCTACTATATAATCATATTTGTTTAATATTTCGCTATAACGATCAAGAAACTCATCCTCAGCAAAACCGTTTTTAAAGTCTTCAATTAACTCATATTTTTGATTTTGCACACAAATCATTAGCGATTCCCCTCACTCAAAAATTATCTTTGCTTTCATCTTACTTCATTTCTCCATCAATTGCTAACAAGTTATTTTATGAAAGGAGCATGATATAGAATATAGGGGCGTACAAAAAGGCATCAATCTGAGAAGGTGATTTTTAAAAACTTAGATGGTTTTTTTGAACACGCAAAATATGGAGGTGAACAAAAATGAAGAAGTTACTACTCCTTTTCCTGATGATAAGTCTAATGGGGTGCCAAAATGAAGAAGAATCCTTTTATAATGAAAGCAACATTACAAAAGTAAAGAGCCCACAACATTACAACGAAGAAAATACCACTAGCAATTCATATGGCTTTGTTAGACACCAAAAAAAAGATTCAACAAACCAAAATAAAACACCTAATATTAACAGAGAGCAAATTGCCGACGTTATTAGTAGTCTTTCTGTACAACTTCCTAATGTGGAAGATGCGGCTACTTTAGTAACAGATGCTAAAGTATTAATTGTGTATGAAGCTTCAGAAGGTGATCGTTTTGAAGTGGCTGATCAAGTAAGAAAAACTGCCATGTCTGTTGTTCCAAGCTACTATGAAATCTTTGTTTCCGATGATCCTTCATTAATGGATGATCTTCAAACTTATAGCAATGTAACATCTGATATGAATAACACAAAAGGAAAGTTAGAGAATTTAATTAACAAAATGCTTCTCTCCCCACAAGGGAAATTAGCTAATGACGAAGAAATGTGAAAAATGCTGAGAGGTTTTATCTCTCAGCATTTTTTATAAGAAGCTATGCGTTAACTTGACGCTGTTTAGCAGCTGAATTCACTTGTTCATCCGCATGATAAGAAGATCGTACTAATGGTCCAGCTTCACAATGGCTGAATCCTTTTGATAAGGCAATTTGTTTTAACTCTTCAAATTCTTCTGGATGATAGTATTTTTTAACTTTCATATGCTTTTTAGAAGGTTGTAGGTATTGACCAATGGTGATAATATCAACATGATTTGCTCGAAGATCATCCATTGCTTCAATAATCTCTTCTTTTGTTTCTCCTAAACCGATCATAATACTTGATTTTGTTGGAATATCAGGTTGCATTTCTTTCGCTCTTCTTAAAAATTCTAAGGAACGCTCATATGTAGCTCGAGCACGAACTCTTGGAGTTAAAGAACGAACCGTCTCAATATTATGGTTTAAAATATCTGGACGAGTATCCATTAACGTCTTTAAATTTTCATATACTCCACCCATATCAGAAGGAAGAACTTCAATAGTCGTAAATGGATTTTTACTTCTAATTGCACGAACCGTTTCAGCAAAGATACCAGCTCCACCATCTTTCAAGTCATCTCGGGCAACCGCTGTAACGACCACATGCTTTAAATTCATCGTAACGACTGAATCAGCTACACGTTCTGGTTCTTGTGTGTCCAATTCGTTAGGTAATCCTGTTTTCACGGCACAAAAACGGCATGCTCGAGTACATACCGCTCCCAAGATCATAAATGTTGCCGTACGACGAACAGCCCAACATTCATGAATATTAGGACACTTGGCCTCTTCACACACTGTATTTAAACTTTGCCCACGCATTAATTTTTTTAAGCCAGTGTAATTTTCGTTTGTATTAAGTTTTATCTTTAACCACTCGGGTTTACGTAAATATTCTTCTTTTTTAGCCATATACTTATCATCTCCATTATGTAAGATTTAAGTTTGTAATCTATTTTCACTCTCAAATGCTTAGTAGAGGTTCTATTTCAACACTACTAGAACTTTAACATAATAAAAAGGTTCGGACAAGAACAACGGTTTTAACATTTACTAATTTTTTCTACTAATGAATAGTACACCTTGATCCAAAATAAGAAAAGGCATTTAAAGAACGAGTTTAATTAAATATCCCCATTATTTCTTAAAAGGAGTTATTATAATGTTAAAAAGAAGGATAACAGCCCTACTACTTATTTTTTTATGTCTTTATCCTTTTATTGGAAAGGCTGAAGAAAAAGACCCAGTTCTTGAAAAGCGTATGGAGCTTTATAAAAAATACGAATCGATTACATTTATCCCTTGGTATATATTAGCTGGGGTTGATCAGTATGAGCGAAATGTCCGATCTGTCAGAAAAGATATACCGAAAGCAAAAGGTGTTATTGGTATATACATTCCTCCCGAAAAATGGTCGGGTTATTTAAATCCTTCTTTAAACGATCATGATGAACGAACGATTGTACTCTTTAATGGATTAGGAAAAGATGGAGATGGAGACGGGAAAGCAGAACTCGATAATGATGAAGATCTTCTCTTCAGTTTTGCTTCCTACCTTAGCTCCTTTGGAACAGAGCTAGAAAACATAAAGATAGGTTTATGGAATTATTATCATCGGGATAGAGCAGTAGGAATCATTATTGGTCATTCTAATATTTTCAAAAAATATAATACGTTAAAACTTGATCAGCATGCTTTCCCTCTCCCTTTACATGCAAATTATAGTTATCGAAGTACTTGGGGAGATGCAAGAGGATGGGGTGGACGAAGAATTCACGAAGGAACAGATATTTTTGCAAATCATGGGGTTCCTGTAAGGGCAACAGCTTATGGAGTCGTTGAAATGAAAGGTTGGAATCGTTTCGGAGGCTGGAGAATAGGAATTCGAGACATCCAAAATAATTATCACTATTTTGCACACTTAAATGGATTTGCAAAGGCTTCATAAAGGACAAATTGTAGAACCTGGACAATTGATTGGTTCCGTTGGTAGCACAGGTTATGGACCACCTGGAACAGCTGGAAAATTCCCTCCACATTTACACTATGGACTCTACAAAGAAAACGGAAAAACAGAGTGGTCTTATGATCCATATCCTCACTTAAGGCTTTGGGAAAGACAAGAACGAGAAAGAGAAAATAAACGACTCCGCACTAAAGTACGGAAGTTTCTCGTAGGCGGACTGAACCGCCTACGAGTTTTATCGGATAAAGACGACTAAAAGATATGCTCCTAAAAGTAGGTGGTTTTATACCACACCTCCTGCTATGCAGGTGCTTCCGCAAGCTAAAGCTAGGTATAGAAAATAAACAAACCAATCTAAAGTACCACTTTATAATATCTATTCATTGAAAAAAGCTAGCGGGAATTTTTCACTCTCCGCTAGCTTTTTAAAGCATACTACTTAGTTACTTTTCGACTTTACTACTGCATTAGCAATACTAGCAATTAAACCTCCCCAAATAATAACCATACCGACAACCATCATCGTAATTGCTCCACCACTCATTTGTTTAAACCCCCTTATTTAATGATGAGGAATTATCTTGTTTCTTTTTCTTTAAAGTAAATAAAACTCCGATTAAGATGGCACCGATCGCAACAGACCAACCCGAATAGATTAAAAACTCTGTTGAATAGTCGCCTCCTCCATAAGGTTCGGTAATGTTTGAATATAGATTTTTTATAAACATGTAACCTAACACTATAGGTGTAATAATACCTAAACAAATTCTCCACCAAGCACCTAACTTAATATCTGAAACTTCATTCGCATAGCCTTGGAAATTTTTCAATTCTCTTGCAATCCAAGCAATAGCGATTACCTCAATCAGACCAGCAAAGGCAATACCAAAGTTATTGATGAAATAATCCGCAACATCTAAGAAATAAAGTCCACCTTGAGTAGCAAAGAGAATAGAAATAATTGCAGCAAATCCCCCTCCTACAAAGACCGAAAAGGTACGGGAAACTTTAAATTTCTCTTGAACACCTGCTACAAATGTTTCCACAATCGAAATGAGTGACGAGAGTCCCGCTAAGACTAAACAAGCGAAGAATAAAAATCCAAATAGTTCATTAAAGATCGGCATTTCATTTATTATCTGTGGGAAGACGACGAAAGCTAATCCGACTCCACCATCTACTACTTCATCTACAGATAACCCTTGTGCGCTCGCCATAAACCCTAGAGCAGCGAATACACCAATACCTGCTAAAAGCTCTACTCCAGAGTTACTAAATCCTGTAATAAATGCATTGTTGGTAATATCCGATTTTTTCGGTAAGTAACTAGAGTAAGTGATCATAATGGCGAAGGCGATCGACAAACTAAAGAATATTTGACCATATGCTGCAACCCAAACCGTCTCATCAGTCAAACTTCCCCAATCTGGTTTAAAGAACGCATCTAAGCCTGTCATCGCTCCGTCTAATGTTAGCGCACGAACAACGATGATTAAAAACATTATTAATAAGGTTGGAATAAAAATCTTATTGGCGATCTCTATCCCTTTTTTGATTCCTCTAAATAGAACACCTAATGTCACAAACCAAACAATTACTAACGGAATGAGCACTCCGGGAACTAAACTACCAAATTCACCAGGAGAAGCTTCTGTTAATTTTAAATAATCAGAAAATAAAAACGTTCCCGTATCTTCTCCCCATCCTAAATCAAATGAAAATACTGCATAAGACATTGCCCAAGCAATGATGACGGCGTAGTAAGTAGAAATAACAAAAGAAATAGCAACTTGCCACCATCCAATCCACTCTTTACCTCTACCGATTTTTTCAAAAGAGGCTGGAGTGATCCACGATATTTATGACCGATAATAAATTCTAATACTAAAAGTGGAATACCCGCAGTTAAGAGTGCAAATAGATAAGGTAGGAAAAAAGCTCCTCCTCCATTTTCATAAGCTGTCGCCGGAAATCTCCAAATGTTCCCAAGACCAACTGCTGAGCCTACCGCAGCTAGAATAAAACCTGCTCTTGTTCCCCATTGTGGACGTTGATCCATACATTTCCCTCCTCAAATTTTTCGGTCCATTATAGTAAGAACCTTAATAATATTGAATAAATTCAGATTATTCTCTTAATCTATACATAGTATAATTGGACATTATTCCTATGTCAAAGAAATTTTTTTTACTAAATAATAGGCTTAATTCATTTAGCTTTCAGTATATTCTCAATTTTATCTTTACTAATATAGCATTTCGAACACGCAGTGTATATCAATAAAGCTCTCCCAAAAAATGAGAGAGCTCTGGAATGTACCTATACAATATTTTTACTTATTTAGCTACTATGCTTGCACTTCCATATTTATATCTTTAGTTTTACTTTTCAAAAATAGGACTGCTATGACCGTTAAAACCAAAGTAACAACTAGAGCGACTATAGTACCAACAAATAGATCTCCAGTTAATCCTAATACTAAATAGCCGATTGCAGCAATTGCCCCCGCTAGTAAAGCATAAGGAAGCTGTGTCGTTACATGGTCAATGTGATGACTCCCAGCACCTGTGGAAGAAAGGATGGTTGTATCGGAAATTGGTGAACAATGATCCCCTAATACAGACCCTGCTAATACGGCAGACATCATCGGTATAATTAAGGAAATATCTGTACCATTAGCAAGCTGTCCAGCGATTGGTAGCATAATCCCAAACGTCCCCCCAAGAAGTCCCTGTTGCAAAAGCCATACCTCCTGCAAGGATAAATATTATGAAAGGAAGATAGGAAGCGGATAAATTTGCTTGTTTAACAAGTTCTGCTAAATAAGCACCCGTTCCTAGTTGACCAATTAAATCAACGATCATCCAAGCTAAAATTAAAATTGAAATGGCTGGTAACATAGATTTGATTCCTTCGACAAATGCTTTAGGAAGGAAATTTTTCTCTATTCCTTTAGCGAAGTATAAAACTAACGTCACAACTAAACTAAAAATACCACCATAAAGTAATGAATCAGTAACTAATGTTGCTTCGAAAATATCTAATATATTATTGCTCCCAGATTCTTGGTATCCCGTCCATATCATCGAGCCAACTGTTCCGATAACTAAAGCTACGATTGGCCATATCAAATTTCCTATGGATCCTTTTTTACTCACTGATAAATCTTCTTTCACCTCACCAAGTGGTGGTCTTGCTGGATCGGTTAATTTTCCTTCCTTGATCGCACGATTCTCATGTGTTCGCATAGCCCCAAAATTAAGATTAAAAATAGCAACAGCAAAGACAAGCAACAAGGCAACAATGACATAAAAATTCATTGTTCCCATCATTAAAAAGGCAGAAAAAGCGCTATATTCCGTTATACCGTATCCTACTAGAATTGGAGCAATTAATCCGATAATATACGCTCCCCAGCTAGAAATAGGAGAGACAACACATACGGGTGCAGAAGTCGAATCAATGATATAGGCTAGCTTTGCGCGAGAGACTTTCTGACTATCCGTAATCGGACGACTAACTTGACCGACTGCAAGAGCATTAAAGTAATCGTCAATAAAGATTAAAACACCAAAAATTGCTGCTGTGATTTGAGCACCCGCTCTCGTCTTTACCCTTTTTTGGGCCCATTCAGCGAAAGCTCGACTTCCACCTGCCACAGAAATCAATGCTGTAATTATCCCTAATAAAAACAAGAATATAAGAATATAAACATTCCACGTATTTAATTCAAAATTTCCATCAGAAACAGTTCCGAAAATATTGGAAAATGCATACCAAATCGATGAGAGTGTCGACAAAACCGAAAATTCATTAACAATTAATGCAGAAAAAATAATACCGACTCCTAATGATAGCAACACTCGCTTCGTTAATAAAATCATGATGATTGCAATAAGTGGGGGAATAATAGACCAAAAAGTTTCAACCATAAATGCATAGCCTCCTAAATTTGTATTTTGGAGGGCTCACAATGTAAGAGGGTAATAGGTGAGTAAGTATAAAAAATGAGTAATGACAGACAATAACTATCATTACTCATTTGTGAGTATGTTATCCTCGTTTGATCAGTAGCCCTCCATTATAGATACACCTATAATGACAGTATTACTCTTATTCAAAGCAATACCAGCAACAAAGGTTTAACATCCTTTATCACTTCGGCGAAAAAACCTTTTAATAATGGTCAATGGCGTCACCCTCGCATTATTTACTGATCTTTTTCGCGCCTCTACCTCATCTAATAGATAAGGCAAGTATTCAGTTTTACTTTTATGCATCGTAACAAATTTTTATGCAAATATCAAGGGCTAGTCGGAACTTCTATGGATGGGTTCGCTTCTCCGTTTCCGTTATAAAAATCTGGCACTTCTCCTTGAATGGATCTTATCGCAATGGGAATCGAATCAGAAACAGTAATTCTTTCTGTTGCAAAAGGGATGACCACTTGAACATTGACTTCCACTTCTACATCAATTTCAATTAGCGCATTATTAATGCCATATGGTGTGACTGTCTTATTTACATCTGAGATTGCATCACCAATTACATAAAAACGAACTGGAACTTTTGGACCTAAGTTACCTAATAATGCATTGTTTGTCGCCTGTCCTAATGGAATATGATAAATAATCCCTTCTTCTTGTGACTGTCCTTCTTTTTGAATTTCGATATCAGGAATTTCCAATACATCCATATTCCCTTTTTCTGCTTCTCTCAAATTTTTTAACACTTTTTGAGTAATCATTGCTTGAAACCGCGTAATGGTTTGAGCATTAAAATCAACCGTCATTAACTTTCCACTTTCATCTGTTTCTACTACTATAAGCTCCTCTACATCAACCTCTTCATTAATCTGTTTATTGATCGCATTATTAATGACGATCTTAGCAATTCTTCTTGTCTCTGTTACAGCAATGCTTTTCAACGTCGGTTCAATCCCTTTATTAATGACCCACAGTCCAGCTGCTGTTGAAAATATAAAAAAAACAAAGGAAAGCAAAAAAACGTATCGAAATGGTAAGGGACCTCTAGGTGAGCGCCTTCTTCGATATTTGATCAAACGAAATCCCTCCTCTACAGCATATTTATGCTGAAAAGGAGGGTTGTATATCATAAATCTAATGAAAAGATTAAATCATCTTTAATAACGCTTCTCTACCTTTCATTCCAACTATAATTCCTCTGTTTTCCGCTTCAAATGTGATCGATTCTAAAGGAGCTTCTAATAATTGTTCAATTGTTCGAACACCTACAGCTCTTCCAGCAATAATACCTCTATCCTTTAACTTATTATTTAAAAGAGCAACATCTAGTGCCCCACACATAATATATCCATTGTCATTTGTAACAGCCATAAAGTTTGTTTTCGGTAGCTTTACTGTAATCGCAGTAAATTGGTAACCATCGATAATAATTGGTGACATATTAACCATTACATTCCCCTCCCTAATTCACTTTATGAAGGAGATAGACGTTATGTGAGAGGTTTTGCTTAGCAATCTCTTGAAAGACTTATTCTACTTTTTTAACTCCCATTCAATTAAATCACGAAGTAGCTCAGGCATAAAATATTGTTTTTTTGTTCCATGGCTTAATTCAGGATATAAAGGACCTAAAGTAAACATATCAACAGTGGAAACTTTATACGTTCGATCGTGGTCTAACGGTATACCATCCACCCATATTTCCTTGACATGGCGCTCTCCATCTTCTAATTCTTCGGCTTCAAATGTAAGACCATCATAAATCATCTGTCCCATTACTTTCCCTCTAAAACCTAACCCTTTTAACACAAAATTTTCCATTCGTTTTGAAGAAGCTTGTAAGATTACTTCTTTTAGCTGGTTACCTTTAATCCAAACATTACAAGGATTAATAGGATGAGGGCATAGTCTATGAATATCCTTTTTTGTAATTTCCCCTTTCGGAAGAGGTTCAAGAATTATTCCTGCATTGACCATACTTATTTCTCCATTACACCAATCTTTAATAGACTTTGCTAAAAGTGTAGTAAATGGTGACGGTTTAAACCAATCTAAAGAAAGTTCCTCTTCTAGAAAGGTAATTGGTTGATTTAAAACCTGTTCACTTTGTTCTATCAGTCGATCAATTTGCTTATTAGACCGCTCATTTTCATGCTCCCACTTGTCCATTGAATATAATTGTGCATGCTTTTCAACAATTTTGTTTATTTGTAAATCCAACGTAATTTCGATTTCCCCAACATATTGTCCAAACTTACCGGCACCTGTTAATAAAACGCCATTAACCCTTTTGCCACTTTGCAAAACATGATGAGTATGCGCTCCAATTATCACATCAATTTGTGGGTATTTCTCTGCTAACCATTCATCATCAGAAATTCCTAAATGAGATAAAAACACGATCATATCACAGAGAGATTCAAGTTTATTTAACACTTCTTCTATTCGGGAATAAGGGTCTTCAATTTTCCATTTTAATGCTTCGTAAAAGAGTGGATAATATGTTGTTAAACCAAAAACCCCTACTTTCACACCGTTTTCTAACGTGAAAACCTTAAAAGAATTGGTCCAACTAGGAGAGGAACCATCTGGATAAAAGAGATTATCGACAAGAACAGGAAATTTAGCCTCATTGTATAAATTGTCTAATGCTTCATGTGAGAGAGTAATACCCTCATTATTTCCGATGACATGACCATCAATATGGAGATCATTTAAAAGTGCAATATTACCTTTTCCGTCTGTTGCTTCTGAAAGAGGATGAAATCGATCAACATGGTCCCCTCCGTCAAAAACAAGAACACTTCGACCCTTTTCTAAATAGTGATTTCTTTTAAAATCAATAAAACTGATGATTTTAGACCAATTTTCAAAATGACTATGTAGATCGTTGATATGAAAGATGTGTAGCTTCTCTTTCACTTCCCCTCCTCCTTTCAATTAAAAAATAAGGCGTATTCCTATAATAATGAGAACCATCCGCAGTACTCTGACAACCGTTTCACTTTTCATTCGTTGATTTAACCAAGCACCTAGCTTGCTACCAAACCAAGCACCAGGCAAAAGTGCCATGGTAAATAGCCAATTCACATGTCCTAAATAAATATGCGTACTGGAGCTTAAAATTGCCGACAAAAGAATCATAAACATCGATGTTCCCACCGCTATATGTGGAGGAAAAGCAAATAATAAAATCATTGCAGGAACCATTAAAGATCCTCCACCTATTCCAAAAAGACCAGAAAGCAATCCGACAATAAAAGCAATACTCACAGCAATAATAGGTTCAATTGAATAGGTCTGCTCCTCACCGGTATCATCTATATACGTTCTTATTTTTTTTGTTCCAATATTAAGATTAAGCGGCTTTATGTAGTTTTTCACCATTAAAACAATGGATAAAAAAATCATAAATAAACCAAACCATAGAGAGAAAGACTCCGCGTTTAAATATTTATTAATAAAAGCTCCAACAATTCCTCCAGGTCCACTTCCTAAAAAAAATAACAACCCACTCTTATAGTCAATTTTTTTATATTTCATATAAGCTAACGTTGAGGACAAAGCTGTACCAATGATAATAACAAGAGATGTTCCCACCGCCATCTGAGGCGTTAACCCGCTAAATTTACTGTGGAAGGCTCCTAAAAATAATAAGGAGGGAACGATAATTACTCCCCCTCCAAGCCCAATTAAACTTCCTAATACCCCTGCCACAAAACCTAAGAAAATTAATATTACGATCCAATCCATATTTGTCTTCCTCTTTCTATACTTAATACGTGTTCAATATATATAAAAAGTTACAATCATTCAAACAAGTGAAGCTGTTTAGGTGCTAACCCCTCAAAATCGAGTCCAAGTAAATCTTTCAATTGTTTTGCATTATCTGCTGCATCTCCGCCAGAATTGTTATTAAACAAAATGGTGAGGTTTTTACTCTTGCTTTTTATTTTCTCTATTTTTTCTTTCCATTCTTGTAATTCATTATGATTATACCTATATAAATAACGAACCTCTCTCCAGTTGCCTTCTTTCGGTTTTAGCCACCCATGCGTATTCCTACCATGTAATCGAACAAGAGTCGTTTTCTCATTGGTAGGTTCCAATATAGTGGGGACACAGCCTTGTCCAATTTGGGGTTCATCGCAAATACTATGAATCCAACCTTCTTTTTTCATAAAAGAAATGGTTTGATGCTCCATCAACTCAGTAAACCAAGAACGGTGACGAAATTCAAGTGCAACAGGAGTATTTTTCATCAACTCTTTACATTTCCTTAAATAATTTACGTTCCTTCTCGTACAATCAAACCATGGTGGAAATTGAAAAAGAACTACCTCTAACTTTTTTGCCTCTAAATAAGGTTTAATAGATTCAAGGAACGCTTCAAACATCATTTCAATGTTTTGAAAGGGCTCCATATCTTTTTTATGAAGCGTCATTCCTTGGAATGCTTTAACAACAAATCGAAAAGAATCTGGTGTTTGCTTAACCCATTTTTCAGCATTTTTAACAGGTTGAATCGCATAAAAGCTTGAATCAACTTCTACTACTGGAAAATGAGCGGCGTACTGTTCTAATTTATTTTTACTAGGTTCAGTATACAAGGTATCATGATCTCCCCATCCTGTTAAACCGATTAAGATCACCGTAAATCCCCCTATCACTTTTTCCGAAACACCTTAAAAAACAAATAAGTCAGCGTAGAATTATCCCCCTGACTTAAAACTATTGTAGCATTATTTTCTTTTGTTTTCCCATTTCAGATTCTTTCAGTTGAGTAATTAATATTCATACCATTCAATATATCAACCATGACATCTTTAAATATATTAGCAGCTACACCATTAAAGTTCTCATAATAATCAGACTGATCATCATTAAAAAACTGAATGATTTGACTAGATATTATTGGAAATACAGCAACCTCACCAAAGCGTTCTGATAAAAGAACCGTTTTGAAAAGGTGATTTGTTTCAAGAGCTACTACTAATAATTCAGCTATTCCTAAAGCTGTCTTTACACATAATTGATCAGCCCTTTTTCTTGTGAATTCTTCTTCGACAATTACTTGTAACCGAACTCCACTAAAACAATACTCCTTCGTAATTAAAGAATCTAAAGCTTGAGCTTTTTTTTCACCATTCACGATTATCCTTAAAATGAACAGATTACTTGTAATTTCTTGTAGTGGTCTAATACGAACAAGAGGATCGTCTCCCACCGTATGGATAATCTTTTCAGATTGTGTCATCCAAGGGGATGATAAACTAGGGTCCAACTGATTTCCCCCTTTCTTTTTAATTAGTATATGTTCCGTTACTATGTTTGCTTGAGCACTGTACCTAACTTTTTAAAAAAAGTTAGGTTATATGAATGATAATATAGGAACAAAATTAATATACTATGTGTAAATGATATAAGTGCGTGTTCAAAAAATAGGGGAAAATGGACGCTGGGACGCTGGATAGAAAAGCCGAAACCCTTTGTAAGTCCATCATCTAAGTACAGCCACGACGCGCGAGCTAACGATGATGCTAGGCCATCGTAGGACTTTTTGAACAACCTCTATAATGAATATTGTTATATTTTTCCAAAGAAGGAGCTAATATAGAACCCACTACATAACGATCATGTTATTCTAACTTATATGAATTAATACTTCATGTAAGTGTTTAGGTTCATTTAATGATATAATTTAAAGATAATAAAAAATATTGAACGGGGGCTACAGATGAATTACGGAACATGTTACTATTGTGGAAGAACATTTCAATCGTTTGAATTATCATCACTTCCCAATACTGATTCTCAATCTTCACAAAAAGAATATTGTCCTGAATGTTACTCTGAAGTGGTAGAACGACTTAAAGAGGAATCTGAAAAAGATACTGATCGTACATCCTAAAACTAATTAAAATATCTATAATAAAGCCATCTTCGAAAACAAAGGTGGCTTATAGTCGTTTGAAATATTATAAATATACCCTATAGAGAAAACCTCATCCTATCTCCTTCATAAAGTTTTCTTCAAAAAATCTCTATCGATGATGTTCAGGTGGTTTATTCGTTTCAATTTTTTTTGTGAAAAGGTTGTTTGAATGATTTTCTTCTACCATTGAATAAGATTTAGTCTCTTGAAAAATATTTTTTATTTCTTGTAATTGTTCTAAAAGCTGATGAAATTCTTTCATTGTTATGGGTTTAGCCTCTAGCGTTAATTCAACCCCGATTGTTCCGTTAGGTTCTAATGTTGCCCATTTGACATCCGTTATTTCACTAACTCCCTTGTTTCTTAAATTCATTTCTAATTCATCTACTGTCATTCGTACATGTTTAAAATTAGTTTCAATTATTTTTCCATTTTCAATCAGAATCTTTGATTTCCCCGATAGCATCTTTTCAAACCAATCAAACTTCAACTGAAGATATTCAATTATAATTAATGTGAGTACCAGAACAAACCCTATTAAAATGGTTATCCATAAATCCTTTCCAGAAACGGGTCTTATTAATAAAGGACCAATTGCAATCATAATAACTGTTTGGGATAATGTCATTTGCGAAATTGATTTTCTTCCAGCAATTCTTAACAACATGGTACCAGCGAAAACAATGAGCACGGTTTTCCATATCCAATCGAACTCCATTTCCTCAACTCCTTTACCTTTTTGATGAACCTATTTTTCTATACTTTTTGTTTCATATGCTTCTATTATTCATTTTCAATGAAAGGGAATTTAGTGAGTCTATTCCTCCTTTGATATCCATTTCACTACTTTCATATACATTATTTTCAGAAAAGATTAATATAATTACAGCCATTGAATCGTTTACATACACTTTTACAAAATATATTTCTAAATTTGAAATGGAGGTATCAAAAAAAAGCCCCAAAAGGGACTTATATGTCTTTCTAACCTTCGCTTTAGTCATTATGCATTGTGAATAGCGATTGAACTAATCTTCCATTGACCTTCAATATTTTGAACCCAATAAGATGTCGGCTCTTTTTCATATACTTCGTCATTACTGTTAATTCGAGTCCAAGTTACATTAATTAGAGCTGCTCTTGGATTAAATACCGTTACAACTCTGTTGCTTTCAAATGTATCTTTATGATTGTGATTATTAAAATTATCCAGTTGTGCTTTTAACAACGCATGTGCTTCTTCGTGAGAATGGGTTGCGATGTAATTTGAGTCCTTTGTAAAAGAGAATGTTACATTAAAGAAGTTTAGGAGTTGAGAAATATCTTCTGGTCGGTTTCTAATCTGATCAAGAAAGGTCTCAATATAGCTATCAAACCACTTTTTTATTGATTCTTCTGTTGTTACCATAGTATTTTGCATAATAAAAACTCCTTTCGTGTACTAAATAAATTTTAACATCTACATATATATATTTTATTGATATAGAAAAAAAATTCAATAAATATACATAAAATTACCGCTAATACATGCATCCAAAAGGCGGAGCCTTGGATTTGTACCAGCGGTATACAGAAAATATTTAATTTGTGGGTGAAATGTGGGTGTTTTGTTCAACCCCAACACTCCACCCTTTATATATCAAGGCTATCCAATACTACCTTCCATTTCAAATTTAATTAATGGAGGTTTTCAAACTAAATTAAAACGGTCGTAAAATACTGATAAATAAAGGTTTTTAATTACTTGGATATCAAATCAAATCATTTTACATTGAAATGAACCGGCACAAAATCGGCACGAAGTCGGCACAAACTAAAAATCACATTACTTCTCATTATATATATCGGTTTTTAGATAAGTTTTTTCTTATAAGAATTTTTCAACATCAATATCTTTCCCTAACTTGTTCAACCCTTTATTAATTTTAACAATGGTTGAGTATTTAGGTTTGTAATCTTTATCATTACAAAGTTTTGATATTGTGGGGCGTCCTAACTGGGACGCTTTTTCTAACTTCAATTGGTTAATGTCCTCCTGTTTATCTAACCAACGTCCGAACTTTGTTCTACTCTTCCCCAATCCAAACAACTTCTCACTCTCCTTTATGTTTTTTATCTCCATTCTAGCCATTATGTACGTTTTTTAAACTTTAGAAAAAAAAGTTACATAATGGACAAGCGATAGTTAATATCCTTTAACAAGACGTCAAAACAAGGCGTCTACAACTAAAGGAGGGAATCAACATGAATGAAGAATTAGCGTTGTTATTGATCGAGTGCGAGGACGTCTACCTCACAGAAGAGGGACGTCAACTATTAGGAGAGATACTTAACGATATAAAATGTTCAGAAAATATCGTAAAGGAAAAAGCGTCATGAGTTATCGTCCGACCGTCAGATACGATAAAAGATATAAAAAGTATGTGGATAAACTTTTTAAAGCGCCAACATTAGATCGTAACCAAATTATCAGATTAGCTCTTTTCACCGCTGCACACTCAAGGGATTTTTTTAAACGTGATCCAACAATATAAAAGAATAGACGTCCCTCTCCCCTCTCCATCGTGGAATATAGGTGATACCGATTTATGGCGGTATAAGAGTGCACCAGAGATAAATGAGAAGGGGGACGTCAGCAATGTTATCGATCGAAGAACAAATGAGGTTGAAAAAGTTAGCGGAGATCCTAGACGGTCAGGTGACAGACTCGCCCAAAAGCAAAAGACGGAACTACGTGGACGACAGACTGAGGGACGTTCTGGGGAGATTCATGAGCACAGAATCATCAATCAAGGAGGAATCCGAATTAAATTGGGATAGAGATATAAAGATTGTCAGGGTTAAAGATGGTTACGGGAGTTATCTAGTCAAGGATCGCCTGTTTACGGCTGAGGACGTCTGTAACTTTGTGGCTGTGGGCGCGGTTATATTGGGAGGGTTATGGCTCTTTAAATAAAAAACTCCATAAAGGAGCAAGTAGACGCGTGGGAGGTGTAAACCTTCCTTTTATGATATAAAAAAATTGAAAAATTTATTAAAAATTAGATAATATACCCAATCACGAAGATATGTTTTTCATATTTATATAGTATAATGTGATTTTTTATGGGAAGGAGTTGATTAATTAATATGTACCACCCTTGTGATGGGCTAGCTGAAATTCTAAAATGTCAGATAAACAGAGCAGTAGCTTTACTTCTTAACAGTGGGGATATTCAAAATCTCGTTGTTAAAAAAGTGGAAAATGGAGTAGTTGCTGGAAAAGATTTAAACAATCCCCAGGCTGTTTATTTCGTATCTATTGATAAAATCGAACGTATTATTACGTATCCAGATTAAGTTGAGCTATCAACCCACTCGCTTGAGTGGGTTTTGTCATACATTAAAGGAGATCTTAGCAGTATGGTCAGATTATTTCACTCTTAGTCTTTGCCCTGGATAGATAAAGTTCACCTCTTTAATTTGTGGGTTGAGCTTTTTAAGCTTGGACAAGTTAGTTTCATATTTTTTTGCGATCTCGCTCATCGTGTCACCGGATCTAACCTTGTGATACTCTTTAGCTTACCCTTTTAGCTTTAATCGTTGCCCTGGATAGATTAGATTAGGATTTTTGATGTTGTTGAGACTAGCGATATATTTAACGCTTAGATAATATTTATCAGTGATTTGACTTAATGTATCTCCTTTTTTGACCACATGCATATAGCCATCTGATTTAGGTTTTGCCTTTGCTTTTGGTTTAGATTTAACAGTCTTTTTAGTCTCGCCCGTGAAAAACTCTAGCTTTTAATTGCTCAAGATACGGTTTAGATCAAAATTACTTGCGTATCCATCTAAACGGCCTTTATCGGTGTACTCGTGAAGATCACAAGGGAAAGATGGTTTGCTGTTAGGTGTTCCATCATTCCTTCCATAGTGAGGAATCCAAACCGCGTCAACTTCATCTAGATTTAATCTTTTGTACCAGTGATGACATACGTAGATACCTACTTTTTTCGCTCCTAAACTACGAAGCTTTTTAACATACGCTGATACACCGGCTCTCATATCTTTCATAGATTCCTCTTCGACATCTAACCACCAGAAGGTAGAATTTAAAGATTTTGTACGGCTATAGAAGTCTGTAGCTTCAACCTCCATGTCATTTACATTCACTCCGCGTACCCATGCATAAGCAGCCGTTGGAACCCCACGTTTTTTAAACTCGTCATGGTGTTGTTTATAGTGTCTGTCAATGGTTAGTGATCCGTATTGAGTGCGGATAATCGCTAAGGATACTTGGCTAGCAAGCTTGGCATAATTGATCTTACTTGGTACTTGGTGATGTGTACGTCGATAATATATTTACTCATAATCTATCACTCTTATTATTTTTAATATGAAAAAAAGAGCCACAGTGTGACTCTATTGATCCTTGTATCCTTTTCCTAAGCTTGGGTTGTTGATAATACCCCCAGCTACTAAAACAGCTAGGATTGCATCTACATAAGCTTGATATTTGTCTGGAGCAAGTAGTCCAAGATCATTTACAAAAAGACCTCCAAGAGCTGCCACACTGACCCATAAACCATAGTTTTTAAAACGTTTTGGCAAGGATCTCACCTCCTCCCATGAGCAAACCTAATAGACTCAAAACAATAGCTCCTATTACGATTCGTAGGAGCCATGTGGTGTTGTTTTTTATACTTGCTAAGTCTGTCTTTATATCAGTGATGTTCGATTCTGCGACTGCAACACGAGTCTTTAAATCTGTAACATCGGATTCTAGTTGTCTTACTCTTTGCTCCATCTTTTCATCTCCTAAAATGCAAAATAAAAAAGCCTATTCGGCTCCTTCTAATCTAATACTTTCTGCGAGATCGTCGCGTTTTCTTTCACTTCCACGACTTGATATTGCACGTTGATTAAGTTTCCGTTTTCGTCCAATTCCTCGACGGTGAATGTGTCTACGACATGTTTTACCATGTGACCGCCTCCTCTCGGATTTTAATGGAAATATATCTACTCTTTGATTTATCTACGTTTGTTTGATTTATATACTTCAGCATAATAGGTATATTTTTATCGAATTCTGTGTTTAAAAAATGATTCTGTAACTCTAAAATTGTCCTACTATTCACTTCGCTTCCTATATCAACTCTATTACTAATAATTCTCAACGTGTTGCTTGACTTGACATTCGTAATTTTGTGGTGGTATTCATTTTTCCCGCTCGCTAAAACGATTTCGTGTGTTCCGCTTCCACCTAAGGGAAAATCTACGTAAATGAAAATCGATTCCACTTTAGCGATTGTTCCGTCTGTAGGCTTAATTTCTATGATTTCACTTCCCCCAGCAGGGACTGTTGTTGATGAATAAACTTCTATCATCGTCAACCTCGCCTTTCGCTCCTGCAAGCTGACATCTGTGATCGGTCCACTTTTCCCGTTGTCTCGAGCGATGGTAAACGTGTTAAAGGCTTTGTTTAAAAAGTTTAATCCCATTGAGTTGCCTCCTCTCGGACTAAAAGGACAATTTTCCTTTCATTGTTATGTGATGCATTTGTCGAATTCGTGTACCCTATTGATAATATTTTAGGTAGGTTCAGTTGGTTATAGCTGACCACACCGAATAAGTTGCAACTATAGCTAATAAAACCATGAAAATATCTTCTCGTATCGTTTTTTTATTTAATTCGTTCGCTCTTAATGTTGTAAAGATTCTTTTCAAGCGAAATACGCCAAATATAACAATAACAATCCAACTACCTAACCAGAATATATTAAATAGAACAGGGAGAAATTTTTTAATGATGCCAAGAATACCAATAAAAATAATTACAAAAATGATATGTTTAATCTTCTCCAAAACAAAAACTCCTTTCTCATCCATTATACGACATAAAAGAGAGAGGGTTTCATTCCTATATTCATCTTAAGTTTGTACCCTTCATTATGCTCCAAGAAATAACCCCTGTTATACCTGCGAAAAAAACATAAAAATAACAGCTATCAAAAAAGTTATAACCGTAGATTCCTGATTCATAAAAATATCCATTAAACCAAATGTCAAATACTATAAATATAAAAAAATACATGCCAAGACCTATAAATATCTTCTTTGAATACAATGCCGTTATGACACCCAGTAAAATAGATATGGGTATTATTAATAACTCCAAAATAAGTGGATGAAATACATCTGATATTCCCATTTATGCTTCTCCATTCTTCTCAGATAATTTGTCTTGTTCTACTTGTTTAGACAAAACTTCTTGGGAAAAGTTACAGAATAAATTCTAAAAGAGAAAAAACATCCTAATTAGGATGCTTTTATCGGATTACCTTCTTTATCTTTGAAACTACCAACAATGATCATAATAAAATCAATCAATACCCATATCCCAAATCCACCACCTGTAATAAGCATTAGAATTCCTGTACCGATCTTTCCGACATAGAAACGGTGTACACCTAGGACACCTAAGAAGAAACATAATAATAACGTTGCTACCCAATTTTTCTCTGACATTTAGCATCTCTCCTGTTTAAATAAAATAATTGCAAAAGAATTTCATATTAAATTATACGACATAAAGGAGATAAAGTTTCAAATACATAATATTTAGTTTTTTTAAAAATAATAATATTAAGAGCCACCACACATCCACGTTCAAAAATTGTTTTGTACAATTCGACCTAGTAGGTGGCTCGCACAAAAAAGCACCCTGCTGGATGCTCTTATTTAAACTTAACTTTATCAGATGGCATATTCCGTTTCACAATACCCTTAAATAAATTAATTTCTTCTTCTAATTTGAAAAATCGTCTTGGTAATATCATTGCCTGGTTTTGAGAGATATATAGTAATAATAAATCTTTAGTGGCTCTTCGCCATTTAGAATGATTATTTAGAAAATAAAAAACTTCTTTTCTAAAAGACTTAAAAGCGGACAAGAGAATAAGTTCAATTGCTCGCTCAGTATTTTCCACCTGTTACAGGGTTAAAAAACGGATCCCTGGTTACACTATTTACTGGACAAGGGAATGAGTTCAGTTGTGAAGCGAGGTATGGCTCCAAACTGTTACTTGTTCTTTTTTATTTATTTAATTTGAAGTCCAGTTTTCCATGGAGTAAAAAGACCATGGCCACCATATTTTTATGCGAACGATAGCCTCGTGCTTTTCTTTTGGCAGCCTGAAAGACACTATTAATTCCTTCTAATAAGCCATTGTTTAGCTTGGATGAGAACCACCTGATAATTCCGTCATAGTGGTCTTTAATGGTCTTTGAAACATCTACCATGGGCTTCAGTCTGCAACGAAGTCCCCACTCAATCCAGTCGTTTAATACCATAGGGGCAATTTCACGAGGGTATTGAAAGATTTCTTGAAAGCTTATTCGCATACGATAGGCTTTCGCTGTATCTAAGTTACAATCTTTTAAACGATCAAGGGTTTCTCTTTGAGAGCTTGTTAAGTTTTTCTCATTTTTTAACCAGACATATCGTGTGTTTTTTAAGTCTTTACACGTTTTTTGTTCCTTACGACGCACATCGTCTACTGCTTCATTTACGGCTTTGACGACATGAAACTTATCAAATGTGATGGATGCTTTGGGGAAGTTTTCTTTCGCTCCCTTAATAAAAGCAGGGGACATATCCATACATACTTCTGTTATTTTCTCTGCCTGTCCTCCGCGAGATTCTAAATGTTTCTTACACTCTTCCCATGTACTAGAGTCCTTTCCCTTTGTGACGTGGATGACATTCTTTTTTTGGGGATCCATAAAAATCGTGATATAGTTATGCCCTCTCTTTGAAGAGGTTTCATCTGTACTAATCATCGTCACTTCTGATAAGTCTTGAGACTCAATCGCGTTGTCCACATAATAGTGAAGAATTCTCCACAACTGGGTATCGTGTTCACCAACTAAACGGCTGATCGCACTCATAGGCATATCTTTTGCCAGGGTCATAATCCATGCGTCGAAAAGGATCGTGAAATTGGATCGACTCTTAATCGCCCAAGGGATTTTCACACGATGAACCTTTTGGCAGTTCTGACAATCCGTCCTAGGTAATTCTGCATGGATATAACAGGGATATTCGAGGAAATTTAAATGCCTCCACGTTCGGTTGTAGTCAGCTATGTCATATACGGATTGGCTTTCTGCTCCACAATTCGCACAGGAAAACCGTGCACCTTTACGAATATCTACATAGACATCTAATTGTTGATGTTCATTGCTAAATATACAACTTTCTATATACCATGGCTCCGAAATATGAAAGACCTCTTCTATACCCTTCACTTCTATTAACATCTTGATCACCTGTATTCTATTGTTTTAGAATCCAGTATCGTCACTATTGCACCATCTTAAACAGCGAAGAAGCTCTTTAGTTCCAACTGCTTTGTAAATTCTATCCCATTCATGGTAACTATGAGATTGATTTAGTATTTGTTGTGTTCCATTATCATTAATAATCATTAGCTTTGAATTAACTATTTTTCAAAATGTCAATACCTTTATTGAAAGAAAAAACTTGAATATTATTGAAATTATGGAAAATACAAGTCTTTTTAGGTATAAAAAGATCCTTTATAATTTGGAGAACAAGTAGCACATGTCCAAATCCAAACTATAAAGGAAACAAGCATGGATAATTGTAGCACACATCCTACTTTAAATAAACTACTAGAATTTTTAGATGAAGATACGTTTAAAAAAATAACCAACGTTCACAATTTAGATAAGTACATAAAGAAACTGACGACCTACTGTTTATTTCAGATTTCCATTGTTGCTCATATTCGAGAGATTGAAAGTTTAACCCATGTTTCTCTTTATTTAGAAGATGAGAAACAACTGCAGGAAATGATCAAACTTGATTCCATTAGTACTTCTCAATTATCCAGAAGGCTTAAAGCCATTCCTTCTTCTGTTTTTGAAAAGGTTTTTCGCCACCCTTTTGATGAAAATTCACTATCGATTAAAAAACAAGCCTATTATTCGAGAGATCAGTCGTTTACATGTGATCGATTCTTCTACGATGACCATGTCTTTATCTCAGTATCCATGGGCCACGTTTCGAAAAACAAAAGCCGGTATTAAGCTGCATCTTAAAGTCGTTGTGACAAAAGAAATGACCATTCCAGATGAGGTCGTGTTATCTCCTGCGAACCATTCTGATCTTTCTAAGATGGATTCGTTAGTGGAATTAGACCCTGATTGCCTTTATCTTTTTGATCGTGGGTATATGGATTATAAACAGCTTGATCACTATTGTTTTAAAGACATTCGATTTATTACAAGGTTAAAGAAGAACGCCAAAATCGAGTATTTAAATGAACAAGTCCCGGATCCCGAAAATCTCATTTTTCAAGACGCTGAAGTGTATCTTGGGGGTGAACAAACAGGGACAAAGATGATGCACACGGTTCGTTTAATCAAAACAAAGGATCGTGAAGGTAATGAAGTTATTCTCATTACAAGTTGTTTTGACTTAACCGCAAAAGAAATTGGTGATCTATATCGATATCGTTGGAAGATCGAAACCTTTTTTAAATGGATGAAGCAGCATCTTAACATCACCTCTTTTTATGGAAAGAGTCCAAACGCGGTTTATAATCAAATTTGGATCGCTCTTATTACGTATAGCCTAGAGGTATTACTGAAGCTGTCCTTAAATGATGATGGTTCCCTACTAACCTTTAAGAGAAGACTGGAAACCTTGTTATATCAGCCGTTTCATATATTTGTTAAAGCGTTGTTCAAAGAAAAGACCCGAACCTCCAAAGGGCGAAGGAAGCAAAATTGGGAAGTAGAATACAGGATGCTCGAGCAGCAAGTACTTAGAGGGGAGGTGGACTTTTTAGACAAACCAACAGGCGAACCTCTTTTTGTACACTTTTCATAATAAAAGTATAATTCTTTAAAAATATGGATAAAGGCTGCTTGATACAGAGGTTCTCTCTTTTTTAATTTTAAAAAGACGGAAAATTCAGTTATTAGAAGTGTTTTCCAATCGAAGGCTGCTTGATTTTTATTGTGAAGTTTTATGCAACGTTAATGAATCAATACAAATAACGCCCATCAAGGCGTCCATTACATTTTGCTAATCTTATTATACAGTAAGGCGTTTCAATTTGTAACCACTTGGTTTTATTTTGCAAATCAGTTATAATGAACTCAGGACAAGCATAGAATAAAAAAGACCGCGGGTGCGCAAACACCCACGGTCGATATACAATAGACGCTCTAAGGGCGATAGTTCTGAATTATGTTCAGAAAAATAACCACCACTTAAAGTTTGGATGCTTGAGGGTGGTTATTTTTTATGGTTAAAAGACAATATTGCCACAATGAGCGATCCAAAAGCGATCATAGCCATCAATGTTTCAAATACTGTCATACGTCCACCCCCTTTCGATAGGGGAATGAACTACCACCCTCAAAGCCGATCTATTGTTCAAGAAGAATTATAACATAATTTGGACAAAGAAATTTAATTTGTAAAATAGAATTGGTAAAGTTATGATAAATAAAAATAGGCTGTCCCTCCACCGCCAAGTTTGAGGACAACCCATTCAATCATTACTTTGAGTTTATAGTAAACAAACCCCTTCTGCAAGTGTTTAGAAGTTG
Source organism: Bacillus carboniphilus (assembly GCF_020524035.2). Classification (NCBI taxonomy): domain Bacteria; kingdom Bacillati; phylum Bacillota; class Bacilli; order Caryophanales; family Bacillaceae; genus Bacillus; species Bacillus carboniphilus. Next base: position 2,017,957 of record NZ_CP129013.1, read on the forward strand.
GTGAATGTGAGTGGACAGCCTTATATTGAGTTTGAGATGATTCAATTGGCTACATTCAGAAAATCAAAAAGCGGAAAATGGCAAGCGAGAGTATCAAAAGAAGGAAGAGAGTTTAGTATTGGTACGTTTAGAACGAAAAAAGAAGCCGAGATTGAATCTTCAAAAGTAGAAGAAAGAATTTATTACGGACAAACTTTAAATGACAGAAATATGCTGTTTGAAGATGTGGCAAACGAATGGTTATTCAAACACAAAAAATCAAACGTAAAAGATTCTACGTTCGTACAACTAGAAATGACTGTAAGAGTTCATATCTTACCTCGGTTCGGATCTCATAGAATTATGTTAATCAGGAGAGCAGACATAAAAAAGTGGACGCAAGAATATACGAACATGGTTGATGAAGTTGGAAATGAAAAGTATTCATTTGGTACTAGATTGAGACATTTATCGGTATTAAAGAGCATTTTCCACTATGCCGTACATGAATTAGAGGTATTAGAAAAAAAACCTTGTGATCGTTTAAGAGTCCCAGTTAAAGACTCTGTTGGAATTAACACAGAAACAAAGTACTATATTCTTGACGAACTAAACGCATTGTTAAACTATATGAAAGAATACAAACACCAAAGATATTCAGGCTATCAGATTTACTATATGTTGATGTATTTTCTAAGTCAAACTGGAGTGAGAATTAGTGAAGCCTTAGCTTTAAGGTGGAGTGACATTAATGGGAACAAACTGACTGTAGAACGGCAAACAAGTAGGGATGACCATAATAATGTGAAAATCACCACACTCAAGAACTCATCCTCATATAGAACAATAGGACTAAATGATGAACTTTTACATGAACTCAAAAAATTTAAACTCAAGCAAAACGAAATGATATTAGGGACAGATCACTTCTACAAAAATAGCGACGGTATCATTTTTCAAAACTATTTAGGGAACTACCTAACACCTTCAACTGTTCGAGACTCCATTCGAGATTATTGCAAAAAAGCTGAAATCGATTATAAAGGTACCCATGGATTTAGACATACACATGCAGTTTTACTTCTTGAATCAGGAGCAAGCATTAAGTTTGTTTCCAAAAGATTAGGACACAAAACCATCAAAACCACTGCGGACACTTACCTGGATATTACCGGAAAAATAGAAGAAGACGAACTTAAAAAGTTCGCCTCCTACACTCATAATTAAATCTGAATCGGCACAAAATCGGCACGTTTTAGTTTTCATTGAGAAATGGTGTTAACAAAACATTGATATATCAATGTTTAAAGCACCTTATCCAATACTACCTTCCATTTCGAATTTAATAAGACGGTTCATTTCTACCGCATATTCCATTGGAAGCTCTTTTGTAAATGGCTCGATGAAGCCCATTACAATCATTTCTGTTGCTTCTTCCTCTGAAATTCCTCTACTCATCAAGTAGAAAAGTTGTTCTTCGGATACTTTTGAAACTTTCGCCTCGTGCTCTAACGAAATGTTATCGTTAAAGATTTCATTGTAAGGAATTGTATCTGACGTTGATTCGTTATCCATAATGAGTGTATCACACTCAATGTTTGATCTTGCTCCTTCTGCGCGGCGGCCGAAGTGAACGATTCCACGGTATGTTACTTTTCCGCCTTGTTTGGAAATGGATTTTGAAACAATCGTAGACGAAGTATTCGGAGCTAAATGAATCATTTTTGCTCCTGCATCTTGGTGCTGACCTTTACCTGCTAAAGCAATCGAAAGGGTCATTCCACGTGCACCTTCACCTTTTAAAATGACAGCCGGATATTTCATCGTTAGTTTAGATCCAATATTTCCGTCAATCCATTCCATCGTTCCATTTTGTTCGCAAACTGCACGCTTCGTTACAAGGTTAAAGACGTTGTTTGCCCAGTTTTGGATCGTTGTATAACGGCAATAGGCATCTTTTTTGACGATAATTTCTACTACCGCGCTGTGCAATGAGTTTGTCGTATAAACAGGAGCCGTACAACCTTCAACGTAGTGAACGTGAGCTCCTTCGTCAACGATGATAAGGGTACGCTCAAACTGTCCCATATTCTCTGAATTAATACGGAAATAAGCTTGTAATGGCGTTTCAACCTTTACTCCTTTTGGAACATAAATGAATGATCCACCAGACCAAACAGCAGAGTTTAAAGCCGCAAACTTATTATCTGTAGGAGGAATGACAGTCGCCCAATGCTCTTTGAAGATTTCTTCATCTTCACGTAAGGCACTATCGGTATCCTTAAAAATAATTCCTTGTGATTCTAAATCTTCTTGCATATTATGATAGACAACTTCGGATTCATATTGAGCAGAAACACCTGCTAAATATTTTTGTTCAGCTTCAGGAATTCCTAACTTATCAAACGTTTGTTTTATCTCTTCAGGAACTTCATCCCATGATTTTTCTGACTTCTCCGAAGGTTTGACATAATAGGTGATTTCATCGAAGTTAAGTGCAGCTAAATCGCCACCCCATTGTGGCATCGGCATATTATAAAAATGCTCAAGAGATTTTAAACGGAAGTCTAGCATCCATTGTGGTTCTTCTTTCATTTTAGATATTTCTTCAACAATTTCCTTTGTTAATCCACGCTCTGAACGGAAAATCGAAACATCACGATCATGGAACCCATACTTATAATCACCAATTTCCGGCATTTGTTTAGCCATTATCCCTATCACTCCTTACTTGTTTTAGTCTTCCTTAAAAGCCTTCTCCATCGCTTTCCAGGATAGAGTCGCACACTTAATTCTGGCAGGAAACTTTGCCACTCCTTGCAAAGCCTCAATATCTCCTAAATCAAGTTCTTCTTCATCATATTCTTTACCTTGCATCAAATCAGAAAAGATATTCGAAAGCTTTAATGCATTTTCGATTGTTTGTCCTTTAATCGCTTCTGTCATCATTGAAGCAGAAGACATTGAGATTGAACAGCCTTCTCCTTCAAATTTTGCATCAACAACCTTATCTCCCTCTGTTTTCATCGTTAGACGAATTCGGTCTCCGCAAGTCGGATTATTCATATCTACGGTAATACCTTCATCAATAATCCCTTTATTACGTGGTCTTTTATAATGATCCATGATCACTTGGCGATACAACGTGTCAAGGTTATTAAATGACATTACTAAAATACTCCTTTGTTTTCACTAGCCCTTCTACTAGCTTATCGATGTCAGCTTCTGTATTGTATAAATAAAAGCTAGCTCTAGCAGTAGATGAAACATTTAACCATTTCATTAATGGCTGTGCGCAATGGTGTCCGGCTCTAACAGCGATTCCTTCAGCATCTAATACAGTAGCCACATCGTGTGGATGCACTTCATCAATATTAAAAGTAACAAGTCCTGCTCGATTTTGGGGGCCGTAAATCGTTAATCCATCAAGAGAAGACATTTTCTCTATAGCATATTGCGCTAGATGGTGTTCATATTCAGCAATGTTATCAAGTCCTATGTCTTCTAAGAAATCAATCGCAGCAGCTAAACCAATGGCTCCTGCAATGATCGGTGTTCCCGCTTCAAATTTCCACGGGAGTTCTTTCCATGTCGATTCATACAACCCTACAAAATCAATCATTTCACCACCGAATTCGGCTGGTTCCATATTTTCTAGAAGTTGCTTTTTCCCATACATTACGCCAATCCCAGTTGGACCACACATTTTATGAGCAGAAAAGGTTAAAAAGTCTACATCTAAGTCTTGAACATCTATTTTCATATGTGGAGCTGCCTGAGCGGCGTCAATAACGATCTTTGCTCCTTTTTTGTGAGCAATTTTTGCAATATCTTTAATAGGATTGATCGTTCCTAGTACGTTTGATACATACATAATGGAAACGATTTTTGTTTTTTCGGTAATGGTCTCTTCTACATCTTTTAAAGAAATCGATCCATCTTCTTGAAGAGGTAAATACTTTAACTCTGCGTTTTTCTTCTTCGCCAGTTGCTGCCATGGAATAATATTCGAATGGTGTTCCATATAGGTGATGACAATTTCATCACCTTCTTCAACATTTGCCCCACCATAGCTAGAAGCAATTGAATTTAATGCCGTCGTCGTTCCACGAGTAAAAATAACTTCTTCTGTGCTATTAGCATTAATGAATTTTCTCACACGTTCACGAGCACCTTCATATCGATCCGTTGCCTTTGTCCCTAGCGTATGAACCCCTCTGTGCACATTAGAGTTATAGTGATTATAATAATGGGATAACTCATGGATGACAGAGAGTGGCTTTTGCGATGTTGCTGCGCTGTCTAGATAAACGAGTGGTTTTCCATTCACTTCTTGATCAAGAATCGGAAATTGATCACGAATATGCTGGATATCCATTATTTAACTTTCCTTTCAATAACCTCTGTTAACTGCTTCTTCACTTCTTCTATCGGAAGATTATTAACAACAGGAGCTAGGAAACCATGAATAACAAGTCGCTCCGCTTCTACTTGCGATATTCCACGACTCATTAAATAGAATAATTGAATTGGATCTACTCGCCCAACAGAAGCTGCATGACCTGCTGTAACATCATCTTCATCAATCAAGAGGATAGGATTTGCATCTCCACGAGCCTTTTCACTCAACATTAAAACTCTAGACTCTTGTTCCGCATTTGATTTAGAAGCTCCGTGTTCTATTTTTCCAATACCGTTAAATATTGAAGAAGAACTCTCTTTCATTACGCCATGCTTTAATATATATCCTTCTGAGTTTTTACCAAAGTGAACAATTTTCGTGGTGAAGTTTTGCTTTTGTTTCCCTCGGCCGACTACGACCATCTTCGTATCACCATATGAACCATCGCCCATTAGATTGGTTACATTTTCAGAAATTGTATCTCCGTCATTCATTAACCCAAGTGCCCATTCAATACGACCATCTTTACGAGCAACACCACGACGATTTACATAAGTGGTTACATTCTCAGCTAAATTGTCAACTGTTCCAAACGTTACTTTTGCATTCGTTTCTGCATGTACTTCTGATACAATATTAAAAATCGCATTTTCAACTTTAGTGGTAGAAATATAGGATTCTACAAACGTAACAGAACTATGGTCATCAGCTACGACAATCACGTGATTGAATAGATTCGTATTCGGATTCCCATGAACATAAATGGCTTGTAATGGTGTTTTCACTTC